>MPPA01000020.1 GCA_001896725.1 Methanococcoides sp. EBM-47
GGGATAAAAATAATATCTTAAAACCCGCCTATATAACACCATCTGATTTAGATATTATTTAGATGATTAAAACCTACAAAGTAATGCTTTTACCAAATAACAAACAAATAACAAAATTATTCGAGTGCGCAGGTGTTGCAAGGTGGGCGTACAATTGGGCGTTAGAACAACAACAAACTAACTATAAAAATGGCGGCAAATTCTTAGATGATAAGGTATTGAGAAAAAGATTAACGAGACTTAAACATAAAGAACAATACAAGTGGCTGAATAATTATTCAAACAACATTACAAAACAGGCAGTAAAGGACGCTTGTAATGCTTATAAGAATTTCTTTAAAGGTATGGCTAAATTCCCTAAGTTTAAGTCTAGGAAAAGAAATAAACCAAGTTTTTATCAAGATACAGCTAAAATTGTCATATCAGATACTTATGTAAAATTAGAGAAATTAACCACTTCCAAGAAGAAAAATAAACAAAAACTTAATTGGGTTAAATTAGCGGAACAAGGCAGAATACCAACAGGTAAAAATATCAAATACTTAAATCCGCGCATAACTTTTGATGGCTTAAATTGGTGGCTATCTATAGGAGTAAAGGAAAAATTAGAGCAAGACAGCGCTCAATATTCACAAGGCATTGGCATAGATTTAGGGGTAAAGGATTTAGCGGTAGTAAGCACAGGACAGAAGTTTAAGAATATCAATAAGTCAAAGAAAGTTAGGAAACTTGAAAAGAAACTCAAAAGGCTTCAAAGAAAGCTATCTAAAAAATACGAACTAAATAAAACTCACACACAGGGAGGTGAATACCGTTACAGAAAAACTAAAAACATTAAAAAGTTAGAATTCCTTGTTCTAAAAACATATAGAAGGCTTAAAAACATTAGGCGCAATTATATTCATCAGATAACTACATCTCTAGCGAGAACCAAGCCGGAGTATGTGGTAATGGAAGACTTAAATACTTGCGGAATGTTAAAAAATAGAAAACTGTCAAAAGCTATACAAGAACAGGTTTTCCATGAATTTAAAAGGCAAATGGAATATAAGTGCGCATGGAATAAAATTCAGTTTATACTTGCGGATAGATATTATCCTTCAAGCAAAACTTGCAGTAGATGTTA
>MPPA01000043.1 GCA_001896725.1 Methanococcoides sp. EBM-47
CCTTCATAGGAGGGTGCAGAGGAGTGCAGGTGCTCGGCGGTCAGCAAGGCGGCTGTTCGTCCCCAGCCCGTGACGGCGGCAGGGTAACGGTATTGCTTTCCCCAATATGTGCCGAAAGGATTTGCAGAGATGGTTTGCTTGCCGTCGTGGATCGATTGTCGAATGGGGCAGAATGCAAAACCATGGAGGTGTTTGCAACTCTGCGCTATGAGAATCCCCGACGATCCATCACTGAGGGCAAGCCAGCTGGGTGTGACATGGTTGTTGATCGAGCAGAGGCCGTTGTTCTTCCCATAGGCGTAGTAGTCCAAAGGATAGCTCCCAAGTTCTTTGCCGAAATCCTCCTTCCATACGGTTGCAGTGGTTGCAAGCGGCAGCTTCTCAAAGGCGACAATCTCGCAGGGGGCTGTTTGTTCCCACTTTGCATCCCAGGTTCGTCCCAGCCGCTGGGCCTTTAATTTCCCATATCCTTGCCGGGTGGTGGACGGGTATTCAATCATGCAATCAAGACAGAGGGTCTGGGTTTTCTCATCAAGTCTGGCTGTTCGGCTCCAGCGCACAGGTTCCGACCCTTCACCGCCGATGGTGATGATCCCGTTGGCGGTGGATGCTTGCCAGACGACATTGGTGCTGCTGCACAGGCGCTTGCCATACACAACCCAGGGGGCCTTGATTGCATGACTCAGTGTAGAGGATCCGATTTGTGTTTGCAGGACAAGCGTTCCCTCAGACTCTGTTTCCAAGCTCAGGGGAGCACTCTTCCAACCCGTCGTTTCGATGACAGGAGTAGCAGGTGCATACAGCTCCAGTACGCGCTCATGCAGTGTCCTTGCCAGATCAATGGATTCCTGAGCCAGGGCAATAGCGGTCTGGAGGCGACGGACATTCATCACCGGGGCCGATAATCCGAAGTGCGTGGTGCTCAAAACCTGCAATCTGATGCGTATGGTTTGCATGGCGAGTTGTTGAAGTTCTTCCGGGAGGGTCGAGCTCCACTGATGAAAATCATCCTTTGCTGAAAAACTGAGGTTGGCGGATGCCATAACCAGGTTCTTTGCCGCATCCCACCAGCTTCTTGCTTGGGTGACCATGTTCCAAAGGCGATGGTTTTCATATTTTTCCGCCCAGGACGCATAGCCGTCGAAAGATCCATCGGCCAGGTCCTGCCCGAAGGAAATCGCTGCTGCGTTCTCACATTCGGCCAGATATTCGCTCGGTTTGATGAATGAGACATACCCAAGGCCGGCAATACTTTTGATCAGGCGGTAGAGACCGGCGAAAGAGGGGATGGCAAAGCCGAGGGAGGGTGGGAGGAAACCTTCCCAGAAGGTGTCGTCGGCATCCATATCCAGGACAACGATGAGGTCGGAGGGCTTTGTCAGGTCCAATTGTTCTTTTCTGATATGCTTGAGCATGCGGCGGGCACTCAGTCCATACTCTGCCAAGTCCCCTTGGTTGATTGCCGGCAGCAGGCGGATCGATTCCCCGCTGTTTTCATCCACCAACAGCAGTGGGTTGTAGCGTTGCCCGACGCCAAGCTTCGGTACGAATGAGCCGAATCCGTTGAATGGAATGGCGCTGTAATAGACTGAGATGGTATCGATCCCCAACTGTTTGTAGAGCTTGAGATGAGAGGGCGTTACCATGCACTCCTGGGGCCTGGCTATGGATGTGCAGGTGTTGAACACATCGATGATTCCCGACCCATCGGGGGCCCTCACCGCCCATTCGATGGCCAGCTTGAACTCTTCGGTGGTATGAGCACTCAACAGGCCGTTGTTCCAGGACATCACATGGATTTCATCGAGGTCTGAAGCCACCCGTTCTTTGATACGCTTCAGAATGTCGGGTGCATGTCGGGGGATAAGGGTGCCCAACGAGAATACATTATCGAAATCCCAGGCACAGTGGACGGTGAGGCCCTCTCTTCGCAGTGCATCCAGGTCATCCAAGATGCCTCTGATAATGCGTATGTCCTTGCCGAAACCCTGCTCATCGGCGCTGTCGCCGCGATAGGAGTGGTAGAAGTTAACATGAAAGCGAGGGCAGAAGTAGATCTTCCTTTTGTCTCTCGGTTTCATACAACCTCCGTTGGAATAGAGTGGCAATCATCTATTACTATAGCCGAGGATATAGTGCTGTCAAATCAAAAAGGAGTTTTTCACCTTGAGGTTGCACACATCGGCATCGGCTCTATGCAATAGGGTTTACTATACACGGGGAACTCATCACAACGTGAGGCAATGTTCGTCAAGTAAGAACTGATACAGTCCTACGTGAAGGATACCTTTTTCATCTGTCCAAGGCTTTGCGTATGTTTTTGTTATCAATATTTTCTTGAATGAGTCGTTGATGCCAAGAAGCGGTCTCAATTCTTGCTTTTTTTTCATTTCGGATTCAAGATTCAACGCTGTTTGGATATAGTACTTTGAAGATCCGGAATGTACTACAAAATCAATCTCACATTGTTTCTGAAGCCTTTTTCCCTCACCGGTTGTCTCTGTGATTTCAATTACACCAACATCGACACAATACCCTCTTCCTACCAATTCATTAAAGATGATGTTCTCCATGATGTGACTTTCTTCTTGTTGCCTGAAATTGAGTCTTGCATTTCTGAGTCCGATATCAGTGCAGTAGTATTTATTGGGATATTGGAAATAGTGTTTTCCTTTTACATCAAAACGTTTAGCTTCTTTGAAAAGGTACGAATCGAGTAGATATTCGATATATTTCGCTATTGTTTCCGAGGCGATTTTTCTGCCTCTGTCACTTGATAGTGTTCTTGATATTTTATTTGCATTTGTTAAAGAGCCTATAGAAGAGCAGAGGTTGTCTGTTAGTTGGCTCAGGACATCATGCAGCTCAACGTTATACCGTTCGATGATATCTTTAAAATATACTTCAGTGAACAGACTTGAAAGATATTGTCCCTTTTTCTCATCGGATTGTTTTGAGAGGGTAAAGGGCATACCGCCGTACATTGCATATTGCTCATATGCTTCAGCCTTTTCTCCTCCTATGTAGGAATAATACTCTTTGAATGATAATGGAAGGACATGAATGACGTCGCCTCGTCCCCGAAATTCTGTCATGACATCTTTGGAAAGGAATTTTGAATTACTCCCTGTTACATAGAGATCAACATTTCCAAGGCGCAATAACCCATTAAGAACACTGTACAGCAAAATAGGTTTGTCAGGATTTTTTATCTCTTCTTGCGAAATTGCATACTGTACTTCATCAAGAAATACATAATATTGTTGGTTCTTTTCAGTAATACGCGAGCGAATGAATTGGGAGAGCTGTTTTGGATCACGCAGATTCTCGAATACATCATCATCCAATACAATTTGTAGGATATTATCTTCTTTCACCCCATCCTCGAGGAGATAGTCACGATAAATCTTGAAGAGAAGATAACTTTTTCCAGATCTTCTTAATCCTGTTATTACTTTGACTTGACCATTAAATCTGCTAGCCTTAAGCTGTTCCAAGTATTTGGTTCTCTGAATATGCATAGTCCCTCGGTTGAAAGTACGTCTACATGTTGACTAACTTTCAACTCAATTATGCCTCTTTCTTTGTATGAATGCAAATAAAATGGGTCAATCACTTTTCCTGTGGGATTGGCCAAAGCTGTCAAAGTATAGAGAATCGAGAACTTCAGAGGATCTGAAGATGATTGCATAAGGAAGGGCC
>MPPA01000028.1 GCA_001896725.1 Methanococcoides sp. EBM-47
GACTGCGGTGAATGTGATTTCAGGTATGTCTACATTCCAGCGGCCGACTTCGAAGCCGGTAGTAAGAGACCTGTATATCCGTTCCACGAACCTTATCCACGCTATGTTGGTAAAGATATGGGCCCGACTTACGATGATCCTAACTTCGCACCTTACGAACCTCTTGGATACATCGATCAGGTTGAACACACATTTGCTTACTATGAAGCGGCATACGGCGTCATCAACGAACATCAGGTTGCGATCGGCGAATGTACCTGTTCGGCAAAGGTCTACGCCCAGCCTGTAGCAGGCGAGTGTATCTTCGATATTGCCGCTCTTTCAAAAGTGGCACTCGAGAGATGTACAACTGCTAGAGACGCAGTTCAGCTTATGGGAGACCTCGCCGTTGAGTACGGTTATTACGGTTGGGGCGAAACCTTGACGGTTACAGACCCCAACGAAGCATGGGTCTTTGAAGTATGCGCATCACCAGACAAAAAGAGCGCTCTCTGGGCAGCGAAGAAGGTTCCGGATGGAGAAGTCTTCGTCGAGGCCAACATTTTCAGAATCAGGGAGCTGGATCCTGAGAATCCCGACATCATGTTCTCTCCGAATTTGATTGAAGTTGCTACAGAAGCAGGCTGGTACGATCCCAGTACCGGTCCTATCGATTGGATGGCAACGGTCAGCACAGGCGAGTATTCTCAGCCCTATTACAGTTTGAGAAGAATCTGGAGAGTACTTGACAGGGTAGCACCCTCTAAGGAATTCTCTCCTTGGGTAGAAGATGGATTCACGACTGATTACCCGTTCTCGGTAGTACCTGATGAGAAGCTTTCCGTTGCAGACGTAATCTCTCTCTTCAGAGACTTCTACGAAGGCACGGAATTTGACCTGACTGAAGGACTCGCAGCGGGACCTTTCGGCAATCCTAATCGTTATTCAGGATCGAGCAAGCTAATAAAGGGTAGCTGGGAAAGAGCAATCTCAATATTCAGATGTGATTATGTGTTTGTTACCCAGGTCAGAAACTGGTTGCCAGATCCTATCGGTGGAGTCGTATGGTTCGGAGCGGCAGCACCTCATGAATCGATTCTCGTTCCTCTTTACTGTGGAATCAACGACGTTCCCTACGCATTTGATCATGGTAATCTTCACGAATTTGATGCCGACGTAGCAGGTTGGGCCATGAACTTCATGGGCAACTGGGCAGAGCTAAAATTCAGCTACATGTATCCCGAGATACAGGCTCTTCAGCAGGAAATCGAAGGAAAGCTCTTTGCAGTACAGCCGGCGATCGAAGCGGCTGCAGCACAGCTCTACGAAGTTGACCCCGAACTCTGTAAGGAATTTCTCACCGATTACGTGGCTAATGTTACTAACAGAGTCATGGAAGACGTTTGGGATTTCAATAGGTACCTGATAACGAAGTACAGAGATGGATATATCAACGTTCCTAACGTCGGATCTTCTGCAGGATACCCTGACTGGTGGCTTAATGCAGTGGGATACGACGAAGGTCATATATTTGGAGACGACGGTTACAAGGCAAAGTAGTCTTCTAGAAGCACTCCTTTCACAATGAAGGTTGTTCAGAAGAGGGCCGCCCAAAGTAGGCGGCCTTCGCATTTTTGCTACCGAGCGACAATGGTATTGAGATTCCGACTTCGTCGGGAAGTGATGCTGGAGTAAAACATCAGACGCAGGGCTGGGCAAGAACGGCCCAGGTCGCAATGCCCGGAGAAGCATCCGGGGACGCAATGCTGGCGAAGATCACGCCAGGACGCAATGCTGCCTTCGGCAGGAGGCAAAAAAGGAGCCAGTCTGCTAACGCAGGCCAGTCGCACTTCGTGCGGCCAGTCTTTGCTTCGCAAAGGCAAGTTCCGCTTCGCAGGCAAAAAGATCCGCTGTACGCTTAAGAACGAAGACCCGCTGATCGCTGTGAAATACGGTTCACCGTTGACCGTTCAAGATCATGAACCCGTTCACCGAAAAAGCCGCTGTACGCTTAAGAACAAGAACCCGCTGAACGCTGCTCAAAACAACGTTGTCCGTCAACGGTCCACCGTCCACCGAGAAGCGAGAGCGAGAGAGAGAGCCACCGGAGACCGAAATCGTAGTTAAAAACCACGAGATGACGAGAAGCGAAAATAGGGACTGACAGGTTCCTTATGTCCCTTTTTTCCCGCGCCTGTCGGAACCGTCCGGAACTTGACGGACTTGTCGGCCAAGTCTGGACCTAGGTGCGAAGCACCAGAACTATGACCTTCACTCTCAGCCAAGAACCTGGACGCGAAGCGTCGGAACAAGGAACTGCTCTTGTTTCTAAAAATGGAGTCCCTATTTTCGGGAGAATGAATCCGTCCACCGAGCTAGACACAAATTGGATAGCCTATAATAAGTGGGGTCTCCATTTGCCACAATATGAGAAAGTAATGCGATGATATAATTCTCTTGAGCTTTTTCTGAATTGGAGGGATTTCAGTGCTTGTTTCCCATCTATCCGTCAGGAACTGGAGAAATTTCCGGGAGATCGATGTGGATCTTACCAAAAGAGTCTTTCTTGTCGGGCCCAACGCATCGGGAAAATCCAATTTCCTCGATGTGCTTAGATTTCTGAGAGACATAGCAAAGTCTGGGGGAGGCCTGCAGGAGGCA
>MPPA01000025.1 GCA_001896725.1 Methanococcoides sp. EBM-47
GCTGAAGATCTGCGAGTATTACGGCCTTGAGGTTCCTGAGGGGTGCGCCCCGAAACAGAAGAAGGTCAGCTCCAAGACAGGCCGGAAGAACAAGAATGCAGCTCAGGAGTGAGCCCGGGAATTAATCATACAAAATCCTCGAAAATTTAGGTTTTGAAGGAAGAAGGAGTTGCAAGCAAACAGATCATCTCCATCAACTTTGAGAGCATGAAGTACTACGATTTGCGTACTTCACTTGCTTTATATACCTACGTGTCTGACCTCCTAAAAACAATGGAGAGCCCTGCATATGTGTTCTTCGACGAAATCCAAATCGTAGAGAAGTGGGAAGAAGCAGTAAACTCCTTGTTCCTCGATTTCCAGATAGATATGTACATCACCATTTCCAACTCACAGCTGCTTTCATCCGAACTCTCTACCTTGCTCACCGGCCGCTTCATTCACATCGAAATGCAGGTATTGTCTTTTACAGAGATGCTGGGGTTCAGATCGGACCAACAAGAAACCCAAGCAAACCTGCTTTGGCTCTATATCAGGAGAGGAGGTTTTCCTGTTGTCCATCTGACTGACAATTACGATGAGAAAGCAACGTACATGATTATTCATGACATCTTCGATTCAATCGTCCTGCGTGATGTAGTTCAACGATACAAGATACGGGATGTTGAGCTGCTGCGAAGAATTCTGAACTTTATCGCCGAAACAGTTGGAAGTACCATTTCTGCAAAACGCATAGCTGATTATTTCACACCCGTCGATCCAGCCACGGTCTATGCATACCTGGAAGCACTGCAGTGCTCGTATTTGATCACAAAAGTGAATCGATTTGACATCAAACAGAAACGTGTACTCAAGACACAGTCAAAGTACTATCTAGCGGATTCCGGTCTTCAACATGCGGGTGTAGATAGATTTTCGGGGTAAATGTGAAACCATCATCAGAATCCAGGCACCGACTTGATATCCTTGTAGTCCAGGTCCGCAAAGAACCGCGGGACATATTGCTCGACCTCCTCGACCCATTTCCCGGAAACGGCCTTCGCCCTGAGGGTGGCCATGTTCTGCGCGGTGGCCGCGTCCCAACGCATGCCGGCCTGCTTCAACCGACGCTGGAGCACCGTCTTGTTGCTACTCTCAATCGCGCCGCTGCCGA
>MPPA01000039.1 GCA_001896725.1 Methanococcoides sp. EBM-47
CATGTACAAAAAGAAACCTGTTATTGATGATGGTGCGTTTGGAAGCTTCATTCTTGCACGGTATGTACCATACTTATAAAGGCTTTTGGATTCAATCTCCCCACCGTTGAGTGTATTGGCTGGCAGTTTAATTCTCAGGTTCCCATCTTTTACATCAATATTTTCAGGCTGGAAATATGTGCGCTCTAACTTGAACGATGACTTTGACCACTTGTTTGTATCAAATGTGTCAAAATTATCTACTAAACTGAAAGTCTCTTCTGGATTTTCAGAAAGTGGTTCTTCTGAAGTTTCTGATGGCCTATTGTCCATAGAAACTGTGAATGCATCTCGCTTTTCAATGTATGTTAGTCTGGTAGATGACTTATATTTCCATACAGACATTACCACCTTGTACTTTCCAGTTTTCGATGTCACATCTGTTGGAACTGTCCAGCTTTTAGTTTGAATGCTTGTTTTTCCCGGCCTCAATTTTACAGAATTAGGCGATACTGTGTATACCTTACCGCTTTCATCCCTAACACTATAGCTTATCCAGTATGTCCACGTCTGTGTACCTGTATTTTTAAATTGTATGGAAGAAGTAACGGTGTCACCGGGATAATATGCCCCTGATGCTGGATTAAATGATATAATTTTTGCATCCACCGAAGCTGCAGCCACTGATGTAAATGAAAAAACTAAAAAAAGTAGAACCGTTGTTAATAATATGCTCCTTTTCATCATAATTATTTCTCCTATCAGACATCACCATTCATATCCGCAATACATCCTTCATTCAAAATCTAAATTGGTCGCAACCCTTTTGTCAAACAAATCTCCCTAATGATTGATTCTCATATTGGAATCTAATATCACATAATAAATACTAGGGTATTATTATTATTATTATTATTATTATTATTAATATTTTATATTATATAAATAATACGCCATTTTTTAAAAAACATACTTTTGGGATATAATAATTATTTCATAAATATTTTATTTATAACAAAATAAGGTATTGTTAACTAAATATAGTTAGCTTTTTATTTCTGTATTCCATTAATAGAAGAACAGAGTACTTCAGCATTTCAAGACTCTTAGTATAACACTTTGTCTTTCTTCTCAACCTTGCCAGAAAGAGTCTCAATGTGCTGTTATATTTTTCAACTGTATAGTTTCAGCTTTGGATCGTATCCGGAAGGAACTCTGCATATGCCTTCCGGTGCTCGGTCACCACTTTTCAATCCCTTTTCTCTCAAGTGTTCCCAGAGTCTTTGTCCGGTTTCTGTTCCTCTTTCTTTATCCATTTCTGGAAGGGAACATGACTTACTCCTAAAATTCGTCCTATTGAACGAAAACCTGATCCTTCAAGATATAGCCTGCAAAGCCTGTCTTTTAACAAAAGAAGAGCTAGCTGTTGATTTGAGCTCTACTATGACATTTGTATCGTCGACGTCCACTTACTTTCCCGTTCTTTTTATGATTAAGGCATTTGCATTTGGGGCAGTTCCTGTAAAGATATAACTCCTAAAAGTATATAACGATTTTTAGTTACCGGCAGTGTATCTATTTTGCTGTAAAATATGATAGTTCTGTATCTTAGTAGAATATTGTGAACAACTAGGAAGGTACAGAACAATGAATCTTATAAGACCTGTTAGAAGATTATTTTGTCGATAGTGAAGATGCTGTAAGAATCCTCATAACCTGGTTCTTGAATCAGGTTATGGAAATTAAGGACTTACATCAGTCTGGTGCAGAAAATCTCCATATTAAGATGTTCATATTTGCTTGCTGGTTTTCTAGATTCCATCTTCAACCATACAAAGAATTGTTATATAATCTCTGACCTCCTTTTCAGCCCTCTCCAGACAGTTGTCTAGGAATCATACACGTCTGGCATATCTTCCCATCTGCAACCAGTTATCAGAAGAACAGAGAGAATATCATTGATGGTCTTACGGTCATCAGCTCCCTTTCTTCCAGTAATTGATTGTGATGGTAAGTATGGCTTCATAAACTTCCATTGCAAAGGGTTCCTTAAATATCATTTTATTATTATTATTATTATTATTATTATTATTATAATAAAATGAAATTCAAAGCAGCGAATTTATAGTTTTGATATAGGCTCACCAATTAGAAACTGACTGACGATGATATTGCTGCTAAATCCGTATAAATGACACATTAAGGGGTTCAGCAGCATATAGACAACCTTCGATTCTGTTTTCTTCCACCACCAAATGTTATGTCATGATTAACTCCATTCTTCAAAAGTTCCCATTGTAGTATTCTGATATTGTCTGAGTGGGTATCTTATTCGATCGAATGTAATTGATGATTGAAACAAACTCAGCTACAGATGTATCATATTTGCCGGGGTTTTCAATCACTTGACCAAAACCGAGTATTAAAGTGTAATTCCCAGCTATTGCGTTGTCTATTTCTGTAAGACTATCACCACGTTCTGTCAAATAACAGGGTAATTCATAGGGGCTTTTAAGGGATCCTAATGAAGATGAATACTGGCCCCATGCTACGGCACGGGCTGAATCGCGGTACTGTTGAACAGTGGACACTGCACCAACATCACCGTATGGATACGCAGTGTGTTTGGGTACTGGCAGACCATGAGCTTCAAATGCCTCATTAACTTTTATCATCTCGTCGGTGACATTTGTAGATGCGTCTAGGAAGGACGAAAAGGTGTTTGAATTACACTCCATATCAAAACCATCATCATACATCACTTTTATTTCATCCCATGACATGCGTGTTGAATCTTGACCAACAAAGGAAGCAATTATATAATGAGTTGAACAGATGTCAGTGGATTTTAGCGTCTGATAGACAGTTTTATAGTCAGACATCCTCCCCCCAGTAAATGTTAAAATCACACTGGTTCCACTTGGTACTTCCCATGAAGGCTCAGGTTCAGTGACGGTCAGGTTTGAAGTTGCTGCCTCAGACCAGATCCCGTCATTGTCTTGAACCATGAAAGTAATAGTATGTTTTCCAATTGTAAGATTTTCAGTAGAAGTAATGAAACTGTCTTCCGTACTTAGTTCTTTACCATCTAATGTCCAGAGATAAGATTTTATTGCTCCACCTTTATCAGTCCCGTTTCCTTTAAAGTACACGAAATTACCTTTAGTTGTAGGATTTGGAGTAATCATATCAATCCTAGATACCGGTGCAACATTTGGAGCAGCAAAAGTCTTGTCGTAGTATTCTGATATTGTCTGAGTGGGTATCTGCTTCAATTCAATGTAATTGATTATTGAAGTGAATTCAGACGTTGTCATATTATACTCACCGGGGATATCATTTACTGCATGGATACAGAGAATCAAAGTGTAATTTCCTGCTATAGCCTCGTCGATTTGGGTGATGGTGTCATGGAAGTCCGTCGGATAGCTGGGCAGCTCGTAGGGGAGTTTAAGTGATGCTGTAGGATACTCTGTATGATAAGGAGTGTCATTGTACCAAGATACAACACGACCTGAATCACGGTATTGTGAAACGATGGCTATTACATCATTATCAAACTCACCGTATGGATACGCAGTGTGTCTGGGTGTTGGCAGACCATGGGCTTCAAATGCCTCGTTAACTTTCACCAATTCATCAGTGACGTTTATGGATGAATCAAGAAAAGATGGATGTGTATTTGAATGACACTGTATATCAAAACCATCCTCATACATATTTTTTATATCGTTCCATGACATGTATGAGCCTGTGCCTACCGCAGAAGCAATAATGTAATGAGTTGAACGGATACCTCTATGTTTTAGTAGCGGATATACAAAAGAATAGTCTGATTTCCAACCATCGTCAAATGTTAAAATAACACTAGTTCCACTTGGCACTTGCATTGGAGCTTTAGTGATATTCAGAATACTATTCACTTCATCAGACCATGCTCCGTCATTGTCCTGAACCTTGAACTTAATAGTATGGTTTCCAACTGGAATAGATGAAATGCTGAAACTTGCTGATGTACTGAGGTTGGTATCGTTTAGTGTCCACAGATAAGCAATTATTGAACCATCTTCATCAGTTCCACTTCCATTAAAGGATATCGTAGTGCCTAAGGTTGCAGGATTTGGGCTGATTGAAAAATTAGTTACTACTGGAGCTCTGTTTGCAGCAGTTACTGTGATAATAGCGTTCTCAGAAACGAGTTCCTTGCCATCTGTAACCGAGAAGTTC
>MPPA01000023.1 GCA_001896725.1 Methanococcoides sp. EBM-47
ATTGGAAGCATCAAAGTCCCAGGAATAAGAGGCTATACCTTTATCATCGGTGGAGCCACTTGCATCGAAAGTGACAGGGGAACCTACGGTAGCGGTCTTATCAGCACCGGCATTGGCTACCGGGGCAGCATCTACCTGATTAGGAAGTGCTGAGCCACCTGTTGATGGAGCAGAATTTACGTTATTGCTCATTACACAACCCCCACCATACGTATCTCCATTCTTGTTATTATAAAAATTATTGTTTTGAACAATGAACGTCGCATATGATGGTTGTGTGTTCCATATACCCACTCCTGAACCAGTGACTCCGCTCATTCCGGCATTGTTCATTATGACATTGTTCCTTACATGTGTTGTGAACTGTGCCCTTTGCTGTGCGATGCGCCCTGCCCATACATACCATTTTATTGCAGCATTACCACCATTATCAAATACATTATTCTCTATGATAGTATTATCAAAGTTCTGCATTGTGATCGCTGCATTGGTATATCCAGTATTTACAGCGTGCTGTCCCACTTTGGTAAATGTGTTATGGTGTATATGTACGTTTTTTGCTCTTATGACATTGTCAGGATAGGCTGCGAACATCCAGATGCCTGAACCCTTCATGGTATGGATATTATTTTTATATATTTCGATGTTATTAAATGGGAGAGTTGTTGAGCTCCCGGTTTTATCGATTTCTATTGCTGGACCTGTTGAAGAGTCGCTTCCTGCTGAAGAGTAAAATGTGTTATCATGGACTGTATAATCGGATACACCTCCCGATAACCTGCATGCACTATTTGTTCGTGTGTAAATGGTGTTGTATGCAACCTCACCATTATTACAGTAAAGTGCATAAAAAGCATCATGACCCATTTTGTGCACATTGTTACGAGTAAAAACAACATTGTTGCACCATTTTACCTTTAATCCGTCATTGCAGCCCCATTTAAAATGCATGCGAGACACTTCTACGTTATTAGAACGTTCTAGATATATTAGATTATAATATCCGCTCCCAAAAGGAACGCCTTGGTTCTCACTATTTCCATCGATAGTGAATCCAGTGATCACGATATTGTTCGCTCCGACTTTACCACGGATCATGGGAACATCGCTGGACCATCCAGCTCTTGCAACTAGTTTTATTTCAGCACTCGAATCGCCAGTGAGTTTTGTGTTTGCACCGATGTTAAGAGTGCTGCGTATCCAGTATGTATTTGGGCCTTTCAGATAAACAGTACCGCCACCAATACTGTCTATGTATGCCAATGCTTTATTTATTTCAACGTGAGCATTCGCCCCATCACAATTATAGTCACCACTCCCATCCGTAGCAACATATACAGTCGCTGCTGAGGACAGACCGGATCCGACTATGGAAAAACATAGAAAGCAAAGGGACAAGCCAAGGAAAAAAACTGATGCTTTTTTAAATGTTGTGTTATCTTTATTTTTAACTGTTAAAACGTCACGGTCTTTTTCAGAGAAAGCAGCATTTGATGAAAAGAAACAACTACTTATCCATAACCATAATGAAGTATGACGGGATTTAGCCCATCTATGGGTACTAAATCTTTCGAAGATGTTAAAACATATATTTTCAATCATAATTTAGACACCTCTTACATTCGTTTGATCTCAGTTCGGCAATCTGTTCAAATGCAAGATTGAGTGCAGCAGAACATATTCTGGATCTGGATAACATACCAATGTCCTCATGCTTCGGAACCTGCAATCTTTGGGAGAATGATCACCTTTCATTTTATTTCTCATTTAGTTAAACTGTAATCTGAAGATCAAAAGAAATCCTTCAGTTGCTCTTTCGAGCTCACCAGTTTTGTGTTGATGTTGCTTGTTCGATTATCAGCAACTCCGTTTTTCGCATAGGTTCGCATTTACGCTTGAGATATATAAACATACTTACCTAAAAAAAGAGCTATTAATCCTTAAATTTAAAAAATAAGACAAAAACAAGCATTTTATTACTATATTACTAGTATTAGTAAAAATAATATAGAATACATATATAATTGTGTTTCTTTTTTAAATTAAATTGAATATAATTTTTATTTAAAGTCAACAATAAAAAAAATATAAAAAAAACACAGTATGTTAAAGTCCTCTTGGTGTTCAAAAACAAATGAAAATAGATAAAAAAACCTATTAGCCATTACAAATCATTTTTAAAGATATTATACACATTTTATTGGAAAATTATTCCGATATAAAGCTTCATTAACTATAATAAAGTATTATATATCCTTATTACCTAGTGGAAAAAAAGAATTGCTGCAGTTCAATATAAAATTTATTAGGTTTTATTGAATAAATTTGATGTAATATATAGATTTAATATTGGCTTAGTTCTCATGAAACCAAAGGAATCTTTCAGCTTCAAGTCCTGAGTTGCCTCAAATAATGATATAAATACTAAGTGACATAAAGATTTAAGATTATGCATATATGTAAAAATATTAGATATATGAGTGAGAATAGAAATATTATCTGAAAAGTAGATGTAAAGATCATTATATGATCATTCTTTTCCTATATCCTGCCAATACATCTGCAGCTTTCTGATAAATAAATTAACTGAAATATGATAAATATATATTAAATATAGTATTTTTTTGTATCTTCAATATATATAGTGTACCCACAACCTGACGACAAAAGTAGCTATCAAGACCTTCCAGAATTTTTTACGAGATGACCAACATCACTGGATCGCAGATCTTTTCCAACGTGTATGCTGCTTCTCCATGCACCTACACATCTATTGCGGTATAAGTGAACGACAAACATAACTGGACAATCACTTTTTTTATGCGGATGTATTGTAATACCTATACACTTGAATATAAAGAATTAGGAATAACAATATTTTAATTTTCACATGCGGGGGGTGGGATTCGAACCCACGAATTCCTACGAAACAGGGTCCTAAGCCCTGCGCCTTTGACCTGGCTGGGCAACCCCCGCACAAAAAGAACATGTTGTAAATAGATACTTCACATATTAATATTACGGAATCAGGCAAATATCAAGTCGTTGTATGACAGGTTACTTGTAACTACACACTTTGTTCTCCCCTTGTAGCTCCTTCAATTCTTCAGTGAGCATGACCATCACTATGAAGAACATCAGATAATCGGCTGCGGGGGTTGCGAGCCATACTCCCTTAAGTCCGAATACCATGGGCAATGTGAACAGAAGGGGTAGCAGGAAGATGAATATCTTGCCCAGATGAATGAACAGAGCGGACCGGACCCGGTTTATGGACTGGAAATATGTGGCATTCACGACCACCACGCCTTGCACGATCAATGAAAGCACGAATATCCTCATACCACCCACAGTAACCTCAAGGAGAAGAGGATCACCTGAAGTGAAGAACTGCACTATTTTTCCCGGGAACATGAAAAATACCAAAAATCCCAAAGCACCCACGCTTACACATGCGGTCATTGCAAGCCGTAGGGTCTTGCACACCCGTCCGTACAGACCAGCACCGTAATTGAATCCTATGATCGGCTGCACCCCCACAGCAATACCCTCGAACAGCATATAGAATATGGAGAACGAATAGCCAATGATGCCATATGCAGATACATCTGCATCTGAGCCGTATCGTAACAATACGAAATTATACGCAAAGAACAGAATGGACACTGACATTTGCATAGCAAAGGATGGTAATCCTGCCTCCAGTATTCTCTGCACTGTCCGTGGTTCTAACATCATATTCCCAAACCGGACCCTCAGACCTGCTTTGTTGCTGAAGAAATGCAGTGACAAACGAACCGCACTTACAGCGAAAGCTATTACCGTTGCAATGGCTGCCCCGGTAACACCCATATCCAACCTCATGACAAATATATAGTCAAGCACCAGATTGATCAATACTGAGATCACCATGATGTTCATGGCTATCATTGGATGACCATCGTTCCTGACAAGCGGATCAAGGGTGATGGCCAGCAGGAAGAAAATAGAACCCATGAGTATCACACGCAGATAACCATCTGCCATGTCCTGTACAACTGCAGGCGCATCGAACAAGCCCAAAAGCGGCTCAGCAAATGCAAGACCTGCTAGAGTAATGGCAGCAGCCACAACAAACACCAAGGGGAAAACATTGGATATGATCTTCCCTGCCTTATACTTGTTCGACCTACCAAGCTCGAGGGCCACAAGGCTGGAAGAGCCCATACCCATCATCACAGCTACAGCAACAATGCATATCACCACTGGAAAAGCCAAAGTGACACCTGCAAGCCCCTGGCTTCCCACACCATTACCTATGAAATAGCCATCGATTATGGTCTGCACACCGGCTACTATAATACCCATAACAGCCGGAAAAACAAACTTCTGGAAAAGCTTCCAGATACTTTCCGACCTCAGTTCTTCTTCAGTCACCATTTTTATCATTTGGATAATTAACAAACTATTTAAGCAAACATTCAACTATTTAAATGGTTGCACTTGAGCATGATAGATAAATAGTCTAAAAGACTAGACAAACACTATAAGTGTTTTACTGTTCCTTATCTGATCTTTACCTCATGTTCTATCGCTGGATAAGTGAAAACACTGCTTTTATCATTGTTCATATACATGCCATAATACTCAAGCTACCGGATAAGATATCGTTCATTTCTTCCGGTCAATGTCAGGTCCTTCACAAAAAAGAACGATTGAGACAAAGAAGAATAAAAAAAGATGCGCCAACCGGGATTCGAACCCGGGTTTAGGGCTTGGAAGGCCCCAGTCATAGCCGCTAGACCATCGGCGCTTGAGCAGCTTATACACGTCTTTTTATAATATAACATTTTCGCCACCTGTGGAAGTCTGATACGATAGGAACAGCAAATACAAAAATAAGATATAAAGTGCTTCTCTATTTTTAACGGACTGATCACAACTAAAAAACAAACTGTGTTCACAAAGAATAGCTTGTGCGTAGCTCTTTGACCATATCGCGGAGCTTTGCAGCTTTCTCAAATTCCAGGTTCTTTGCAGCAAGGTGCATCTCTGCTTCAAGATCGATGATCATATCGACCACTTCTCTCTCCGAGCTGTCCTCCACCAGCAAATTAGCCTCAGTTACCATTGTTTCATCCACCTCTACAAGTTCACGTTGCAGGGCTTTTCTGATGGTTTGAGGAACTATCCCATGTTTTTCATTGAACTCAATCTGTAATTTACGACGCCTGTTAGTCTCGGTCACTGCACGTTCGATAGAACCTGTAATATTGTCAGCATACAATATGACCCGGCCTTCAGCGTTCCTCGATGCCCTGCCAATGGTCTGAATAAGGGACCTTTCTGATCTCAGAAAACCTTCTTTGTCTGCATCCAGGATAGCAACAAGGGCAACCTCCGGGATGTCCAGCCCTTCACGCAGGAGGTTAATGCCCACAAGCACATCGAAATCACCCTTACGCAGGCTGCGGATGATCTCAGTTCGCTGAATTGTATCGATATCAGAATGCATATAGCGCACCCTGATGCCCAGCTCATGCAGGTAATCTGTCAGCTCCTCAGCCATTCGCTTGGTGAGAGTGGTGACAAGTGTTCTATAGCCCTTTGAAGTCACCTTGACCATTTCCCCGATAAGATCGTCCACCTGGTTCTCCACAGGCCGGATCGTGATCTGAGGGTCCACAAGGCCGGTGGGGCGAATGATCTGCTCCACCACGGACTTGCTCATCCCCACCTCATATTCTGCAGGAGTGGCAGAAACATAGATGACCGTATTGATATGCTTTGCGAACTCATCATATTTGAGAGGTCTGTTATCCAGAGCCGAAGGTAATCTGAAACCATATGTTACAAGTGATTCTTTTCTTGCTCTATCACCATTATACATGCCTCTGATCTGAGGGATGGTAACGTGTGACTCGTCGATGACCATAAGGTAGTCTTCTGGGAAGAAATCCAGCAGCGAAAAGGGGGGTTCTCCAGGTTTTCTGCCATCAAAATGTCGTGAATAGTTTTCTATGCCACTACAATATCCTAATTCCTTTATCATTTCCATATCGAACTTTGTCCTTTGCTCAAGACGCTGTGCTTCAAGCAACTTGTTCTCAGCCCGCAGCCTGGCAAGCTGCACCCGAAGTTCCTCTTCGATATCTATAAGTGCTCTATCCACGTACTCCTGTGGCATCACGAAATGCTTCGCAGGATATATGGTCAGGGTATCCCCCATACCCAATTCTTCCTGTACCTTGCCTGTGAGCGGCTCAAAATAGGAGACCCTTTCGACCTCATCACCGAACAGTTCTATCCTTACGCCTCTTTTTTCCTGAGCCGGGAATATCTCTATTGTATCGCCCTTTGAGCGAAAGGTGCCCTGTGCCAGCTCTATATCATTGCGCTCATATTGTATATTGATGAGATCTGCGAACAAAGTAGACCGATCTACTTCCTTGCCTACAGCGATAGACACGGTCATAGAACGCCATTCCTGTGGTGAGCCCAAGCTATAGATGCAGGAAACACTTGAGACCACTATAACATCTCTGCGTTCCAGAAGGGATCTGGTGGCAGAAAGACGCAACCTTTCTATCTCTTCATTGATGGAAGCATCCTTTTCAATATATGTATCTGTAGTAGGGAGATAAGCTTCGGGCTGATAATAATCGTAATAGCTGACAAAATATTCAACAGCATTGTTAGGAAAGAACTCCCGGAACTCAGAGAACAATTGCGCTGCAAGGGTCTTGTTATGCGCTATTACAAGAGTTGGGCGCTGTACGTTCTGGATCACGTTAGCTATCGTGAACGTCTTACCCGAACCCGTAACACCCAGCAATGTCTGGTGTTTCACTCCTTTGTCAATGCTTTCAGTAAGCCTGGATATGGCCTCTGGCTGGTCACCTTTAGGAGAGTATTCAGACACTAATGTGAAAGGACGCATATTTTTGCTGTATCTTAGTACAGGACTATAAAAGTATGTATATGTAAAACATTATCAGGTTTCACGCTTGAATGGAACAGACAAAAGCGTTCACACAAAAACATGATCACATGTTTTCAGTAAATATGTAGAACCTGTGAACAGATGGGATCGTATGACCTGAGGATCTGATACATATAAAGGATTTACTTGAAAAGAAAAAAAGAAATGAGCATTAGAACTATTACAAACAGTATGAGGACCTGCGCACTTTTACTGTCCGTACCAAGGATTATTGGTATCGGACCCAGCATAATGACACCTGCGCTCCGCACTTCTGGTCTTGTGTATACATCTTCCTGACCCTTACGGATCTGTTCACTGTTATCACTTGCCTGATACCGTGCAGTGTTATATCCTTGTTCACTACTACCCTCTCCTGAGGGGATCAAGCTACCGATAAGGAGCAGAATGGAACCAATGACCATGGACAAAATTCCCAGGAAGATCAGAGATTGTGCCATCATTACATTTTCCCCCGGATGAGAATATACATGAGGAACATAAAGAACCCTGCATAAAGCATAAAAGTGGTGATCTGGGGAGAACATCCAAAAGCTATTGGCACCGGACCGATCAGTATAATCCCACCCAAGCCTACGTTACAGCTACCACTATGCATCATTATGGAAATGAAAACACCTACAAACAATAGCAGTATCCCAAGAGCGATAAGAAGGTAGCCGATCCTGATAATGTTTCTGGAAGATGTCATAGGAAAATAATAGAAACTATAATTAGACCATATTCTGGTGTGGAATGCCCTGATATGTCTGAAGGTCTGCAGGTTCATCAGAAATATACATGTATTCCCGCTGTGTTCTGTTGCCTCTGCGCTCAAGAAGTCCCTTGCCGAACATACGGGACAGATACGTAGATACGGTACTGAGCTTTATGGGACCATATATCTTCTCATAGTGTTTCTGTACATCCTGAGATGAGAACCAGATGTGTGGATATTCATATTTCAGGAACAGTTCCAGCCTTTCACTGATAGTGAGCTTAGTATCTCCGACCCTTTCCTGGAAAGAAGGCATTTTGCGTGCCGAAGATATTTGTTGTTCTTGCCTGACCAGTGGCTCTTGTACAGACTGGTGTGAAGTGTTGTTCACTGGCATATACTGGTTCACAACTGATGCATTAGGAGATGGAGAGTTGTATTGGACCTGGGGAGGGTGAAAGTAATTTAAATTGGTCGAAGGAACCATTTGCTGGTACTGCGGATACAGTGTATATGGATACGCCAAAGGTTGATGCTGTGGGAAAAACTGTGGCGACACCGTTTGCACAACTGGTTGTGGTACCATATGTGGCAACTGAAATACCTGTGAAGATTGTTGATAAGGATGTGAAACAACCTGTGGTGGGGGTTGTGAAACCGTTGGCTGGCAAGAAGAAGTGTTATAATTAGCAGCGGAAGCAGAAGAAGGTCCTGATGCCTGAATTTCTTTCCCTGTGAACGACTCTATGAATGAAACCAGGCATTTTTGCCATTCATCCCCTGTAAATTCAACATTTACATGCGTTGTCCCGTCTTCATCTATTATTTCGAGCCGGACCTTCATTGTTCTGCCTCTGTGCCTTGTGTATCCATTCATCCCCTCAGATCGATGGATCCACGAACCATATATCCCCTCAGACAATGGTTTTTATCTTGATCGTTTGTACCCACAAAATAACACATTGGTTTTCTGTGCTTACAATGATATACATATTACTGATAATATATAAATATTGTGCTGTTATAGTTGTATTGAATTGTCTACAACATAATTAAAGTATGAATAAAGCTTTATTTAACTAAATAAGCTATAATTTACCCAATTAGTTGTACCACACTAGTATATAATGTGAACTTGATAGATAAATGTTTCTTTCCATTTTCCAATGGAAATGAAGGGGTTGCTTTTTTACTTTTAAAAACTGTTTTTATGCCTTTAAATTGATCTAACACGTCTTATTACTAATCATCTACATAAATTATCCTTTACAATAGAACAGATCTGTAAAAGGAAGTGAAGTAAGCGACATAAAAATAAAAAATAAATTATATTATGAAGAATAACGCAAAATCGAAAGATTTGAAAACAATATATAATCAGAATTCAGTAGATTTTATATCAAATGATGAACATAGGACGGTCTTATGACGAACACGAGTGCAGATACTCCCGTTGATACCGGCCCATCCAGAAGCAATGATCGGACAGAGCTCGAGAATCTTAAAAAAGAAGATCTAAGGTCACTCCTCAACGAGATCGAACTGCTGAAAGTCAACAATGAGAACATGCGGGCAAAACTGCTTGAAGCCAATATGATGAACAACTCCTACATGGAAGAGATAGGCAAGCTCAAAAAGCAGATCGAGCATCTTACAACACCTCCCTTGTTCATTGCCAGTGTCATGGAGATCGAAGACAATATGATCCTGATAAGGCAGCATGGCAACAATCAGGAAGTAATGACAAGGATCCCGCCTGCACTTTACGGGAAACTTGAACCTGGAATGCGAGTTAGCGTAAATGGGGCCTTTTCTATTATATCTATCATACGCAAAGGCACTGATATCAGGGCACAGGTTATGGAACTTATCAATTCTCCGGGAATAGACTATGATATGATAGGAGGACTGGATGAGGTCATCAAAGAAGTTATCGAATCGGTCGAGCTTCCACTAACAGAACCTGAGCTGTTCTCTAAAATAGGAATAGAGCCACCAAATGGGGTTCTACTGTATGGCGCACCTGGTACTGGAAAGACCTTGATAGCAAAAGCTGTCGCCTCCAGTGCCAAGGCAACGTTCATCCGCATGTCAGGTTCTGATCTTGTACAGAAGTTCATCGGCGAGGGAGCCAGACTGGTCAAAGATGTATTCCAGCTTGCCCGTGATAAAACCCCCGCTATACTGTTCATAGACGAGATCGATGCTGTAGGAGGTATGCGCACCCATGATGGGACCACCGGTTCAGCTGAGGTGAACCGGACTATGCTGCAGCTACTGGCTGAAATGGACGGATTCGATGCTACAAAGAACGTTAAGGTAATTGCTGCAACGAACAGGATAGACCTTTTAGATCCGGCACTCTTACGTCCCGGTAGATTTGACAGGATAATAGAGATACCCCTGCCTGACCTGGAGGCACGAGTGGAGATCTTGAAGATCCATACCCGTAAGATGAAACTTACAAATGATATCGATTTTGATAAGCTTGCCAAAATGACAGCTGGGCTGAGTGGTGCAGACCTACAGGTAATTACTAAAGAGGCAGGTATGTTCGTCCTAAGGCGCCGTGGGGAGCAGGTCACCATGAAAGATATGATAGATGCTTATGAAAAAGTGGTTTCCGAAGAAGAGACAAACACTCCGTTAGGTATGTTCGCATAAGGCAGGCATGTCCATTCAGAACGAAAAGTTAATATTCATTAAGTGTATTGTGGGTATGCTATCAAATCAAATGTAATAATGCTCCGATAGTGTAGCACGGCCAATCATGCAGGACTCTCACTCCTGCGACTGGGGTTCGAATCCCCATCGGAGCATTGTAAACTTTTTTATAAAAATATCTGAAAGAGATCTAAGATCCTGATCAAAGACATCATTTTGAACAAAGACCATAGGAACATTATTACAAAATGCATTTCCTTAAATGTCCGGAACACCAAAACTTTTTACCTGTCTGCAGGAAAGAAGCCGCATAAGGTCTTTTTGCTTTCCTGCCGTTGGGAAATTGTCTTTCCTGATGAAATATCATGAGAGGCAGATTGTCCTATAGTAAGTTTTAAGTACCAATAAAAGATAGAAAATTTAATTTTACTAAGAAATAGTATAATATATATATATATATATATATTATACTATACATTGAAGAAAAATAGCGCACAACAAAGTTACGAGTATCAGTACAGAATGATCATGGAAACAAAAAACATAGAATACTATTGTTCGAGATCCAATATATGATCAGCACCAATACCATTCCTGAAATAACACATGATTGACATGATCTAAAAAGAGGTTTCATGAAAATCGAAATAAAAACACTGGCGATCATAGGGATCACATCGATCCTTCTATTCCTTTTCATCAGCTTCATTGTTATCCAGGTGGTACAGAACAGTTATGACCAAATAGAAGAGGATGAAGCAATTAAAAGTCTGGAAATGGCAAAAAAGATACTTTTTTTAGAGATCGGTCGATTGGATATGCTTGCAAGTGACTGGGGAGAACGGGATGATACATACCATTTTGTCAAAGGGAACTATTCAGATTATCCTGAAGCAAACCTTGGTGCGAGATCACTTGTGAACCTCAATATAAATATGATACTGTTGTTCAATTCATCTGGCCAGCTATTCTATGCTGAAGCAGTTGACTTAGACACTGGCAGATCAGCAGAAGTACATACAGATCTAGTGGAGTACATCGCCTCAAAGAACAAGATCACATCCTACTCTAAACCTGACGACAGTGTTTCAGGGATCTTAAACTCTCCTGAGGGGCCTTTATTGATCAGTTTTCAACCAATTACAAAAAATGAATATAATGGAACTACTGCCGGAACATTGGTACTTGTGCGATCCCTGGATCCCACATTAATTAGATATTTTGAAGATACTATAGACCTGACTATCAAGATCAAGCCCTTAGATATAGCAACCATTCCAAATGCAAGTTACATTTCACTGGACGAACATAATAATAATTTGATAGCATCCAATTTGCTGTCCGATATTGACAAAAACCCAATTCTCTCGCTAGTTATTGAAATACCAAGAAATGTTCATGATCTGGGTAATAACACTGCCAAATGCCTGTACTTCACCATACTCCTTATTGCATTGACATATAGTGCAGTGCTGGCTATAGCCATCGAGAGATCAGTGACATCGCGCCTGTCAAAACTAGATACATGTATAAATGATATTACAGTGAAGGGAGACCATTCATCCCGTATAGAGATAGATGGTAACGATGAGATCGCTAATCTTGCAAAAAACATAAATGCAATGTTGATGTCCCTCGAGGATAAAGAGAAACTATTTAAAGCAACCATCGACTCAAATGGTGATGGTATCATTGTAGTTGATAATGATAAAAAGATCATTGTGATGAATTCAAAGTTTGCCGATATGCTCGATCTGCCGGTAGAGATGAGAATAGGTGAGTACATATGTACAATATTCGATCAAATCCTTTCCAGAACGAACAATGCAAATGAACTGGACATGAAAGTAAAGTCCATATTCTATACCTCTGACTCCAGCAGAGGCATTTTAAAGTACAAGAACACTCACTACTATGAGTGGTATTCAAGCCCGTTCATCAAAAATGGAATAATTAACGGAAGGGTTTTTTGTTTACATGACATAACTGAGCTGAAAGAAATAGAAGGATCACTGCGAGAGGCAAAAATTATTGCAGAGACCTCCAATCGGACAAAGAGCGAATTCCTTACCAATATGAGCCATGAGCTTAGAACACCCCTTAACTCAATAATCGGTTTTTCAGATGTACTGCTTGAAATGAGTAATGAAGGCTTG
>MPPA01000032.1 GCA_001896725.1 Methanococcoides sp. EBM-47
ACTTAGCAACGGAGCAGAACATACTATAGCTATCGAAACTGTGGATACTTCAGGGAACATTAATACTGCACAGGTAAGTGATACAGCAACTACATTGAAATTGCCTGTGATCTCAAATGTCGCCGGTAGGAACATAAGGGCTACTTCGATCACACTGGAATGGGATGCTTCTGAAGATACTGCAACGGTACAAATAAGTGTGAATGGCATTCTCCTTGATACTGTAACTGGACCAACATATGTCCATAACGGCCTGAATGAGTCTACAACTTACAATTATACCCTGGTCCCGTTCAATCAAAATGGATTGAAAGGTGAAGCAATAAGTATTAGTCTTGCAACATCCTCTTCCAGCAGTGGTGGAGGAAGTAGTGGAGGAAGTAGCAGTAAAAAGAGTAGTAGTAGTAGTAGTAGCGGTGGAGGAGGCGGTGCAGGCAGTGTTGAGGACTTTGCGAACGTTGCACTGAAAGATGTAGCTACGAGATATCTGAGAATGAATGCTAATGCCACCTATGAGTTCACAAGAGAGGGCAATCCTATCCAGTCCATCAGCTTCTACTCCCTTAAGAACTCAGGTGAGATCACTTCCACTATAGAAGTACTGAACAACAGATCAAAGCTTGTATCTATGAACCCAGAAGGGTTGCTGTATAAGTATGTCAATATATGGGTAGGAAAGGCTGGATTTGCCACACCTGCTAACATTGAAGATGCACAGGTGAGGTTCATAGTGAGCAACTCATGGATGGAAGAGATGGCAATAAGCGCTGATGACATAAGTTTGCAGAGGTATAATGGAAGTGCATGGGAAATACTGCCCACTACCTTGGAAGGCAATAATACCGGCTATTCTATATTCAAAGCTCAGACACCTGGATTTTCTCCATTTGCGATCACAGCGGGAAAGAAATTTGCTGCTTCTATCGATGGTACTGGTGAAAATAGTACTATAGAGGACATTGCATTGGAGAACACTAAAACTGAAAAATCAAGGATATGGACATACATCATGGCCTTCCTTCTTGTCGGCATACTTGTAGTCGGATACGAATATATGAAGAGGTATAAAAGTTAAAACAAAAATATCTAAATTGAACCAAGGGCAGCCATTAACCATGGCTGCCAATATTTTTAAGATCGATGATCCTTTTAGATTAGTGTATTTCCTCGGATATGCAGCTTTATCTCACACAACCTTTGTGCTTATCCCCTTCACCAAGGGCGGCGTTCTAATTTATCTTTTATACCACATATTTTCATATTTTATAACACAATTTTTATACATCTTGGTGAAATTTTATTGGATGTCCTCAACATCTTTTTATCATATAAACTCTTCCTCTGTCTATATTTAGTTGAGGTGAAAGAATGAAGAGAATCTATTTAATTCTTATATTGGCCGTCATAGCCTTTTCAAGCGGTTGTGCAGACAACGGTCGGTCAGAAATAGTAGAAAAAGGTGACAATATCAGTGTGAACTATATAGGAATGTATGATAATGGTACTGTTTTTGACACATCTTTGATCGATGTTGCAAAAAAGGCAGGAATATATGATACTTCAAGAAACTATGAGCCTCTTGTATTTGTTGTCGGGGCCGGGCAAATGATCAGTGGTTTTGACAACGGTGTACTTAACATGACGATCGGTGAAAACAAAACCTTAAAACTTTCACCTGATGAGGCTTATGGAGAGTATAAGGAAGAATATTTAGTCCCTGTACCCAGATCCGATCTTGAAAATAATAGTATAGTACCTGAAATAGGTAGGCAGATAGGAACACTAATGGGAATTGCAACCATTGTAGACATCACAGATACTAATGTAACACTTGACTTTAACTCCCCACTTGCTGGCAAGAACCTGACATTCGATATTACAGTGGTTTCGATAGAGAAGGCTAAAAAATAAAAATAGAATTTACTAACTCTTTTTTTTGAACACCTTGCACACAATATATTTAAATAATTATAATTAAATTGAAGGTAATTAAATTAAAGGTACTTTTATTGAGAACGTGTGATTAGATGCTTAAGGAAGGTGTCGTAAATAGAAAAAGAAGAGAAGGTAATGATAGTTTTACTTATGATGGTGCTTTTGTCTTTGTCCGTAGCCTACGTGACCTTTTATCTGGATGGAGCACAGATGCAGGAACTTAGTGGCTCTTCCAGACCAGGAGAAATAGTATATTTTGAGGGTACCGTGGCATCCGAACATTTTACAAAAACCGGTGATCATTTACTGATAGATGTGGAGCGGGGTTCAGAGAGGATAAAGGTCTTTGTACCCAGAGATAAAGGAGCAAAGGAGATATCTTCTATTATTGCTGAAAATAGAAAAGTTCGGGTGATCGGCGAGGTCCAGGAATATCAGGGTGAGCTGGAAATCGTGGTGATGGATGTGAACGGTGTTGAACTGCTTTGATAAGGGAACAATACAATATTAAGCGTTTCCGGTAAACATATATGTAAAAAGTACATTCTAAAAAGTATGAAAGCATGTATCATGTGTGGCGGAGAGGGGACAAGGCTGCGCCCTTTGACCTTTGAACGGCCTAAACCAAGTATTCCTATACTGAACAAGCCTTCAGTAGTGCATCTTATTGAACATCTGGCTAACGAGGGATTTAATGATATAGTTATTACCCTTGGATATATGGCTGAAAAAATAGAAGAGCAGCTTGGAGATGGCCGGATATATGGTGTACATATCAATTATGTATATGAAGATTCAAAGCTTGGTACCGCAGGTGGTGTAAAGAACGCTGAAAAGTATCTGAAAGGGGAACCGTTCATTGTACTTGGTGGTGATCATGTACTAAACCTTAACCTAAGGGAGCTATACAGATTCCATGAACGGATGAATGCTAAAGTTACAATTGCCCTCCTATCTATCGATGATCCGAGCGAGTTCGGTATTGCAGATATGGATGTGAACAACAGGATACACCGCTTCCTGGAAAAGCCCGGACCTGGTGAAATATTTAGTAATCTTGCAAGTACCGGCATCTACATGTGCGATCCTGATATTCTAGACATGATACCTGAAAAAAAGGAATATGATTTTGCCCGTGATCTGTTCCCCAAGCTCCTTAAAAATGGGGAAAGGGTCAATGGGGTACTTGCCAGAGGAAACTGGACAGATGTAGGAAGTCCTGCTGCCTACAGACAGGCACAACGCTGGATGCTGGCAGAAATGCCTGGGACGATTATAGAAGGACGCTTTACCACCAAAGATGCCCGAATCAATGGCCCCTTACATCTTAGTCATGATGTGTCCGTTGGCTCTAATTCAGCGATAGTGGGACCTATAATTATAGGTGAGAACACAGTTATTGGGGATAACGTACTCATTGGACCGTATACTACCATTGGTGCCAATTGTACGATAGGTGATGATAGCAGGATATTATCGTCCTACATTTTCAATGATGTGACCATCGGAAAGAACACAAATGTATCTGGTAGTGTCATCGATAACCGCACAACAATAGGCAACGGTTGCAGCCTGGAAAATGGAACTGTCATAGGGCCCGATGTAATAGTAGGCAGTAGAGCTACAATACATTCTAATGTAAAGATCTGGCCAAAGCAAACAATTAAGGAAGGATCGGACGTCAAGGAAAATATTATCGGTCTCTTCTGACGTCTTTTTTGTTTCTTTCTTTGAGTTGTGCAAACATGAACAAATTTAAAAAATGGATCACAATATCACTTCTCATCGGCCTTATTTCAGGGATCCTGGTAATAGCATTAACTTTTGATGCCAGCACGCTGGAGGCTATCATTCAGATCAGAACTGAATACATTATCCTGGCTGTGCTATTACATTTATTTTCTTTATTCGTACAGGGCATCCGGATCAAAACGATGTGCGGGGCTTTAGGATATGACGTTAGTATAAAGGAAGCTACAAAGATCGTCACCTCAAGCATGTTTATAGCAGCCATCACCCCCGCAGCAGTGGCAGGAGAGCCTTTACGTGTACATCTGCTAAACAGAAGATCAATCCCTCTTGGAAAGGCAACTGCTGTGATCCTTGGAGAAAGACTGATGGATGCACTTTTGATAATATCGCTTATCCCCTTTTCTTTATACGTGATGAAAGAGTTTCTCACAGGTCCTGGTACGAACTCAATTATCGATACAGCCCTCATGATTTGCGAAGTGTTCCTTTTCTGTCTGTTCTCAATATTGATCTACGGGCTTTGGAAGCCAAAACGAACCCATAAGGCCATGCATTTCTTTGTTCATCGTTTTAGCCGTTTATTTGGAAAAGAAATAGAAACTATGCTGCCCAGTATCCTGGACCGTGTTGATACAGAACTAGAACACTTACACAACAGTGTTGCAATATTTATAAGAGAGGGAAGAAAAGGTCTGCTTTTAGGAATGGGATGTACCGTTATATTGTGGGCTTTGGACTTTGCAGTGCTCCCAGTACTTCTACTTGGACTGAACCAGCAGTTCCAGCCTCTTGTAACCTATGCTTCCCAAATAATCCTAATGGTCATAATGGTAGTATCGATCACCCCTGGTGCTGGAGGAGTAGCTGAACTTGGTGCTTCTACATTGTTCTCTTTTTTTGTAGGGCCTTCAATAATAGGAATTGTTGTTGTGGCATGGAGGGCGATAACATTCTACATGAACCTGGCATTAGGGGGTGTAGTTAGCCTGAAGATAATAAAAGACACCGATTACATCAAACGCATGTTCAAATGAACCAAGGACTTATATCTCAATATATCTCAGAATATCTGAATTAGCACCCGTTCTGGCAATTAGTTCCCAAGCATCATTATAAGGTCTTTCCCTGAATATCTTTGCAGCCAGTGCTTTGCCTATACCAGGAACTCTTTGCAAAAGTTCCAGTTCTGCATTGTTGGCATCAAGAGGATATGGTATTGCAGTTACAGAACGGAATCCATGGTCAATCACCGTTACATCTATATAATGTCCTGTTGCCTGTTTTGTCGGAATGCCAATAAGTAAAGGATAGGAGCCCATCTGGCGTCCAAAGGTAGTATTACCATCATGTATTTCAAGCAATACATTTCGCAAAATTGTGTCTGCTGGAACTACTTTTCGAAGCATGGGAAGATCTATTTCCTTCCTTACTTTCTCTTTGTAGCGCAGGAATGTTTTCTTATTCCTGGTTACTGCATCATCATTACCAAACATTGGAGTTCCTTCAAAAGATATGACCTGGCGGATATTGATGCGGCGAAGCAATAGTTCTGAATCAAGTACCTTTTTAAGGAAATCATAATTGAGTCTGAAGGTTTCTTTTGTTTCCCCTATCAATCCATGAACAAAATTAAGGCCAGGTAAAAGTTCAGGCAACCCACTTGCCCCTCTTTTTGCCCCGATCCCATTAATAAGCTCTATAGCATTGAACATCTCATCCGGTGATACTTTAAGACCATTTCTTCTGATCACTTCAGGATCAGCACTTTCCATACCCATGGCAGCCACATCTCCCGAGGTGTGGTATCTCACTATGGTCCTAAGTATAGCCTCACTCTCTTTAGGAAAAACTGCCATTGTTGCAGGGTTGGCGTTATCCATGTGCAATACCCGTAAGCTAGGTGCCACATTACGTATTCCTCTATAAAGAGATTCAATTGCCATGGGGTCAGGAACAGGTAATTCCCCTCCCCTGTCCACTGCCTGATAAGATAATAGATCAGGCTGCCTCCCAATGCGGAAATACCGGGCACCTTCCTCATATAGAGAGTGAACTTCTACGACCACATCGCTCACAGGCCTATGATCTGGTTTCCCATAGAAAGGTTCCGTGCAGAAAGAACAATGTTTTCTGCGCCCACATCCCCTGTAAGTCTCAAGCTCGCACATTACATCAGGATAATCCGTATGTTGCCTCACTATGAAAGCTCCTTTCTTTCCCCATCTTCCGATCTCCTGGACAGACCTGAACCTGTCTGTTACATTTTCAGGGTTTCCTAACTTTCCATCCGTTAGCAGATCATACACGAACGCTTCTACATCAGCTTTGCAACAATAGACATTTTCCAGCTCCGATAAACTGGATGCCTTCTTACCGCCCTCTGAGCTAAAACCTAATCTTATGGGACCTCCCAGCACCACCTTACCTGTTGCGGCGCGGCTTAGAATATGTAATTCTTCTAAGCTGATAGGCGTGGAGCGAAGGTATTTACCTGGCACGGTCATGCCGGCAATGATCACAACAAGGTCTGCTTCCTTGATTATATTTTCATGGACCTTCGGGTTGAGCCTTATACTGTCGATAGCAGAATAGAAAATGTTCTGCATAGGGATGCCTTGCTCTCGCATTGCCCCTGCAATATATCTGATATAAGGAGAGATGTAAGGAGGAACACCAAAACAGGCTGGTTCGTCCACATAACCATCAATGATAATTGCTTTCATTTTTCCTCTGAAAATGCCAAAATGAATCTTTCCGGCAACAAATGCACTAATATGCTTAGACCTAGTTGCCTATTTATATATCTTACACATTAAACGTACTAGTTTTACAACCCAGGACCATGAGGTATTCATATGAGAAGTGATAAGACCAAAAAAGGAATAGAGCGCGCACCCAACCGTTCCCTGCTCAAGGCAACCGGCCTGACAGATGCCGAAATGGAAAGACCGTTCATTGCAGTGGTAAACTCATGGACCGAGCTGATACCTGGACACATTCACCTGGACAAGATATCAGAAGCAGTAAAGGCAGGTATAAGAAGTGCAGGAGGTGTTCCTTTTGAGTTCCACACTATTGGTATATGCGATGGAATAGCAATGGGCCATGAAGGAATGAGGTATTCCCTACCAAGTCGTGAAGCTATTGAAGATTCCATTGAGCTCGTACTACAGGGACATCAGCTAGATGCGATGGTCATGATAACGGCATGTGATAAGATCACACCCGGACACCTCATGGCAGCGGGAAGGCTCGACATTCCCACCATTGTAGTGACCGGCGGTCCCATGATGCCCGGATTTGTGGATGACGAACATAGAGACCTTATATCGGTCTTTGAAGGGATTGGTGCATGCCGCTCTGAGAAAATGGGCGATGATAAGCTTCAACAACTTGAAGAGTGCGCCTGTTCAGGAGCCGGATCATGTGCAGGCATGTACACCGCCAACACTATGGCATGTATGACAGAAGCCCTTGGGCTGAGCCTTCCCGGCTGTGCTACAGCACATGCAGTAGATGCAAAGAAGATACGCTTGGCCAAAACTTCCGGTGAACGTATCGTGGCTATGGTAAAGGAAGGACTCACCTCTCGAAAGATAGTCACCATGGAAGCCCTTGAGAATGCCATCATGGTGGATATGGCAATTGGTGGAAGTACAAATACCACACTGCATCTGCCTGCCATTGCTCACGCTTTTGGAATGCAGCTCACATTGGATACTTTTGATAAGCTTAGCCGCACTACACCCCATATTACATCCCTGAAGCCTGGTGGGATCAACTACATGCTGGACTTTGACAGGGCCGGGGGGATACAGGCCATAATGCAAAAGCTTATGCCAAAACTGCACCTTGATCAGATGACGGTCACAGGGAAAACTGTTGATGAGAACCTGAAAGATTTTGTGATCCTTAACCCCAAGATGAACGCACAGGTCATTAGGACACTTGAGTCACCCTTCCATGAAGAGGGCGGGATAGCAGTGCTCAAGGGAAGTCTTGCACCAGATGGTTCTGTGGTCAAACAGGCAGCGGTCAGCCCAAAGATGCTAAAGCACAGCGGTCCTGCAAAGGTCTTTGACAGCGAGGAAACTGCAATGGAAGCTATCCTTGGAGGAAAGATCAAACCAGGGGATGTTGTTGTCATCCGCTATGAAGGGCCAAAGGGTGGACCTGGAATGAGAGAAATGCTCTCACCAACATCAGCGATAGCGGGAATGGGGCTCATAGAATCAGTAGCTCTTGTTACTGATGGCAGGTTCTCTGGTGGCACCCGTGGTCCATGCATCGGCCACGTATCTCCGGAAGCTCAGGAAGGCGGACCTATTGCGCTGGTAAAGGAGGGAGATATCATTGATATCGATGTCCCGGCGCGAAAACTTGATCTGAAGGTGTCCGAGGAAGAGCTAGCAAAAAGAAGAGAAATGTTCAAGCCTCCTGAAAAGAAGGTCACAGGTTATCTTGCAAGATATAGGAAATACGTCAGTTCTGCAAGCAAAGGGGCAATTTTTGAGTAATGTGCAGGATCGGGCTGCATTGTACCATATTTTTTTATATATGATCCATCATAAATTTCTGTGTAGAAAATTCTGAGGTAATTTATGGAGATCACGGGTATCTGCAATGTATGCGGCATGGTCGGAAAAATGTACACTTGCCGTTTTTGTGGAAAAAGTGTATGTCCCCGGTGCTTTGATCATGATAAGGGGGTATGCATCCAATGTACTGGCCCCGGCCGTTCCGGCCCTAATATCAATTATGGAGAAGGTCGCACCTGAACACAGGTGCATTAAGGCCTGAGCAGATATTCTACCCCGTTTTCCACCTCTAACTGCAAGGAATGAACTGATACCATAAGATTAATCTCGTTATCAATTTCTTCTGCACTGAACTTCTTGGACACAAGCCCTTTAATAATGGACCTTTTTATTCTTGCACCATGTGGCAGATACATAAGGATATTACCTTGAAGCCGCTCATTCATGGAACTACTGCCTGAGCTCACCTTAAAGCTGTCATTTTTCTGGGTTGGGCTTTGAAAGATATCTGGCCCACAAAGAGGTACATGCGCCATTTGCATCTCCGGGCCTGCTGCAGTAAATGAAGGGATTTGTATATCGTTTATTGAATCTGGCATAGGTGTAACAGGAGGTGTCTCAAAGGGAGATATATTAGGGTGTACGATATTTGAGAGTTCGGGTTGCACATAAGAAGGAGAGGAAGGAACAGAAGGTTCAGAAGAAGCTACATTTGGGGGAGCAAGAGTAGCAACGTCTGATAGATCAGGAATAATGAATGAAGGTGCAGAAGGACCGTCTGCTTGGGCCGGGAAGGGGTCCTGAGGATTATCAACCGTGTTGGGAGTTATAAAGACCGGATCGACATGGGGTTCGTTGGTTTTTATAATAGGGCAAATGGGCTCTTTGTGTACCTCAACATTCACAACACTGCGAAATGGCATATTGTGTAGTTCATCAGTGTGAACGGGTAGGACCTTGTCATTCTCCTGTACATATGGATCGGCCTGAATATCTGAAGCATTAGCGGGAGCATGATCCTGACCCTTGTCTGCAACGTCATTAGGCTCGCTGTCCATTGAACAACTGTCCATGACATTGGTTTGAATAATAGGTGCTTCAATCCCATTTTCTGAAGAGGAAAGAAAAGGGATCTGGTAACTGACAATCTGATCCAACTCTAACTTATCTTTTGTAGGGAGGGGATTTGTCTTCATATCAGCAATTTGATCTTCAATTGACATCAATCTGGATGAGAGAGATCGTATTGCATGATGCAGATCCTCTATATCATCAACCAAGGTCTCATAAGTAGCATCTGAGGAGTAAGTGATACCTTTGCGAAGCTCATCCTCAATAAGCTTCCTTATAAAGAGGCTCTTGTTCTCCACCTGGTCCAGTTTAGAAAAAAGTGCATCGGACATGCTGATAGTTAATCTTTTCATCACATCGTCTCTGATATATTAAATATTATATATAAATATACAATACTAATAGATATATATTTTGGATTTAGTAGAATGAAAAAAATGATCAAACTGGAACCATTGATGATAAGAGATAATGCTCCAGCTAAAAAGCATTCTGATTTTTTACATCCTGGCTTTACATTGCAGGCATACTCTGCCTTTTGTTGTGGATATGAAAGCATGTTTTGCAGCTAGGTTATCACACCTTGGGCAAAGCTCTGCTTCTTTGAATATATTTTCCACGGCCTGCAGATCAGTTTCGTAGATGTGTGTATCCCATCCAGTGGCCGCTAATGATACTATCCTGTATGGCATAGCATTTTCTCTGAACACTTTCTTGAAACCTTCTACAATGGCTGGCAGATTAGCAGGGAAACCACCAAAAGCATCCCAGGACCGATACAAGATATATAGCCTTACATCAGTTTCGTTTAGTAGCTCCAGCTTGTAAGCTATCCAGCAGGGCTGGTCCTCGAACTTAGAAATGTGAACCTCGTTCTCCCATAGTACACCAACATGTCTCCTTGAACCCACCCGGAGGTTCTTCACATTCTCTGAAAGAGTATCATAAGCTGTTTCACCATAACGGAAAAGCTGTTTCGCATAACAGTAATCGAACTTCCTGCGATCATCTTCGGGAAGTGATACATACCAATCAGCATATTCCTCAGTAAGTTCCTCCTTGTATTTCTTAATAAGGTTCTCCCCAAATGGGACAAAGGAGTTGACCTGATCGGTATTAACATCATCAATGATAACTGTAGCATGCAATCTGCGAGTCCCCGTGCTGTAATCTGGCTTATGATATTCACCGTTCTTATATATCTCATATATCAATCGTGACCACGCAGAAGAGATCGTACCGCTTTCTATTAGTACTGCTTTCATAATTTCACCCTTTACTTTTGTTCATATTAACAAGTGCACCCGCAACCATGATAGCTTTTGAATAATGTCCTCCAACCCTTGAAGTGTCAACAAAAACATATTTGTCCATCAGGACCGGTGCTCCCATACCATCCCCGCAACCCAAGAACACAAGTGTACGGAAGATCAGATTGCCAGAGATGCCATCCGGAGCAATGAGGAAATTAGCTTCTTTGATAGCATCTTCAATAAGGATGGTATAATGTTTTGTCTTTATTCCTATATTGTTCAATTGATTGGCCATGAACTCCCCATCTGCCAGAGTACGGTCTACCCTGCTGTTACGACCCAGATCACCTATCCTGCCCCCGGAAATAATTCCCAGCAAGGGCTCTATACCAAAACGGCGTATGTGTTCTGACCCAAGTTTTGCAAATTCTATCTTATCAGCAAGTTCCTCACCTTCATCTATACCTACCGGAGCAATAAAGAAAGGAGTACCATCAGCCGTTGTAAGCAAGGCCATTCGATGAAGTTTTTCCATCTTAAGAACTTTCTTCAGATATGACAAAGTGTCAGATGCCCGGGCCGTCCCCCTTACAACAGCATCCACATGGCCAGAGGCCAATAGGTCCACCATCATCTTTTCAGGCTCATCGGTTCCTACTATTTCAAGAGAAGTACCTAAAGAAGTGATCTCCCGTTCATCACCTACCAATACCACCTCTGCAAAGCCCAGATCATGTGCTTCCTCTGCACTTGAGATGACCTTTTTGGTAGGGTCCCTGATACCAATGGCTACTTTTGCCCGGTTCTGAATAGCTTTCTTCTGGATAATATCCATAAGGTCTGGCGTGGTCTGGAGCGGCATATCATGTACCTACAATTATTAATATCAAGTAGAACCAACAAAGAGGTAAAAACATTAATTAGTTTCCCTCTATTGGATATGATGAAATGACCATACCGAAAGAATGGGCTGAAAAATACAGACCAAAAAGCCTTACCGATGTCGTGGGAAATTTGACCGCAACCAAACAACTGAGGTCGTGGGCTGAGAAGTGGATCAATGGTGCACCTGAACAAAAAGCAGTATTGCTTCATGGTCCGGCTGGTGTCGGAAAGACATCAACGGCCCATGCCCTCGCAACTGATATGGAATGGGAAGTCATTGAACTCAATGCCAGTGATCAGCGCACAGCCGACGCCATCGAAAGGATAGCGGGTTCAGCTTCCAGAATGGGCACATTGGTGGGCATGGAATCAAAAAGGCTTATCGTACTGGATGAAGCCGATAATTTGCATGGTACAAGCGATCGTGGTGGCGCACAGGCAATTGGGAACATAATCAGATCAACCGGTCAACCTATAATACTGATAGCTAATGACGCCTATGGCATTCCATCGTCTGTCAGATCGAACGTACTGGAGATCAAATTCAATGCGCTTCAGACACGTTCTATAATACCTGCCCTGAAGCAGATAGCTCAGAAAGAAGGGGTGATGTATGGTGCGGGCATAATAGAGAAGATCGCAGAAAATGCAGATGGTGATATGCGCAGTGCCATCAATGACCTGCAGGCAGTTGCCGTGGGTAGAAGTGAGATCAACATAGAGGACATTGCCACTGCGGAAAGAGATAACAAGGATTCCATATTCAAGGTAATGGAAAGGATGTTTAAAGGAACTGATGCAAAAGCTGCCCTTGAGGCAACATACAACCTTGATGAAAGTCCTGAGGACCTTATCCACTGGATCGATGAGAACCTTCCGATACAATATGCTGGCGAGGACGAGGGAATGATCACCGGCCCGATCCGAAAAGGATACGAGTACATATCCCGTGCAGATCTGTTCCTTGGAAGAGTGAAAAAGAGACAGAACTATATTATGTGGCGTTATGCAAGCGTGCTCATGACCTGTGGAACGGTCGTATCAAAAGCCCAACCAAAACGTGGTTTTGTGAAGTTCAATCCCCCTTCCTTGTGGCGTCGTATGGGACAACTGAAGGCCAGAAGGAACATGCGCAATAACATTGCTGCAAAGATAGCTGACCACTGTCATGAATCAATGAGGTACGCAGGTACAGACATAGCATCCATTTACAGTGTATTGCTTGAAGACCGGGATTATGCACCTGCGGTAGTAGCTGAACTGCAGTTGGACCTTGACGAACTTGCCTTTATGGCAGGTGCATCGAAAGTAACTAAAAAGCTTCAGAAGATCTATGATGATGCACAGGAGCTAAGAAAAGAGAAGATAGAAACAGAAGTTACTTTTTTCAAAGTGAAAGAAAAACAAAAGATCAATGAAGACCAGAAGCAAACAAGACTTGCTGATGTGATCAACAATAAAGGTAAAGGTTCTGAAGAAAAGAATGGAAATAATGAACCCATTAAAGAAAATAATAAAAGAGAAGAAATAACAAAAAAACCACAGAAGACACTATTTGACTTTTAGACTTTATATTAAAAAATAGATATGCTCCATGATGAGAAAATCTTTTGTAAAAAGTGGAGTATGAGCGGGGTGAGGAGTGGGGGGTTATTGTAAGAAAGAGGAGAATCCCGCTCGATAAAAAAATAGGTATTAATGATATAAATAATTTATCATTATTCTCATCATTATGATGATGGTAAATACGACAAAAGCAATAATAAAGAAATGAAGAGATATTGACACTGGTCATTAAAAATAAGGATCAGGAGTGGAGTATGAGCGGGCTGGGGAGTGGGGGTTGTTATAAAAGAATCTGTACCCGCTCATTATTATATAATAATGTAATAATTATATATAAATTTTGCTATAATAGGAAAATGGCTGTATAACAAAGTCTTTTTATAAATGCTAAGCTTGACAATCCCAACTTCCCGGTATGCAATATCAAAACAGAGTTCCATCACTCTGTCAAATCGTGCAGGATCACCAATTTCAGGGACATTCAGGAAGGCACCGAGATCCCGGAGCACTCCCTGTGGCGGTACATCAACCACTGGAAAGCCGAAGGCATCCTGGACACCGTAAGAAACCAGTGCACCCAGGTCTTTTTCAAGATCCGCTCCCTCTGGGAAGCCGCCTGAAAACTCTTCGTGGAACTGTGCAGTATCCTTAAGATCGGCTTCAAGAAGATCTTCGGCCAATACTTCGTAGACTCAGGCATCATCCGATCCTTCCGAGAACGTAACAAGAACCTAAAACCGGTTAAACAGCATCAATACCCCACCGAACCCCCTCTCATATTCGAAACCTACCGGGAAGCCAACAGGCTCTCCAAAGAACTAAAAGAACTCGGTATATCCTGCAAGATCGCTGTAGTCTCAAACGGGAATACGATGAGGTATAGCCGTGTGATCGGGTGGACCTGAAGAGCTATGGCTCTCTAAAAGGGGAGATAATCCACTCAAAAGTCCCAAAATAAATAATTCTATACTTAAAAATATGGCTTAGTTACATAAAAAATTACTCAATAAAAACTGAGCTATGGGTAAATATTATGGAGCTGGTGCACAGTTCCCTTTATCTGTATCAGTATCTGATTTTTTAACCATCGGAATATAGAAATTGTCTGATTTATCAAGCATTACTTGCTTATTTATCTTTTCCATAATATCTTTAATTGCTTGCTTATATGAGGCATCATATTCTATTGTCTTTAAACGACTCATACCACGTACTAGTTCCAATATTTCTTCTAATATTTCTCTTTCACTACGTACAGGTAACTTCTCCCCACCTTCAATATGAATTTTGTTTAATTCAGATTCAAGCTCTTTCCACATATGTCCAAATGTTTTTTCTAAAGTACGCTTTTCTAATTTTTCTTCACGTAAACTTTCATTCAAACTATCTAGAAGCTTAAAAGTCTCTTCTTTGTTTGCTTCTATCATTTGAAATTGGCTTAGAGGACCTGTAACTTGTGATTTTTCAACCTGAAACAAATAGGGACAAACTTCTGAGTCTCCTTTCATTGACTTTGCTAGTGCTCCGGCTTCAAAATGTATCCAATCAGATTTTAAATTATCACTTGTTAAACAAATTATCCCAAAACTTGTTTCTTCTAATTCACTCTTAATTTCATCTGACCATCTACTTCCGGCCTTAATATCAAGCGAAGAAACCCAAGTATCAATAGCTTGAATTACAGAAGGTATCCATTCTTTTAAAGCTTCAGCCACTTTTTGACTGCTATCGCCTGACCAGCTTATGAAAACCTTCTTTTTAGCCATTTTCTTCCTCCAAGAGTTGCTAAATAAATAATTTAGATTTTACAATATAAAGATTTATCTTTGTACCTATAGTTCTCTTCTATAACAAATCTATGTTTGGGACTGCAATCACAAAATAGAATATGCACCATACATGGCCTGTGAATATCGTTTCTCCTTTTTCCCATCCTCCAACAAATTCCCCACCTACCCCGCATTTGCGCCGCTTCGCGGTGACAGTAGCTTTTTTCATCCGTTCCCTTAGGTACACGATTAAGGACTGTTTGCCACAGATGGCATGCATCCCAATCTTACCCAGATCTTCCAAGCCCAAAAACTCTAGCGGAAATATACATTTCCCATCCAAAAATTATAGAGCTCTGTAATCAAAAAAAATGGCAAAAGATATAAATAATATAATTATAATAATATTTTATATTTGCTCCATGTAAATTTACTTGATCAAAAAACGAAGGTGTGAAAAATGGGTTTCCTTGGAGAATTACTTGAAGATGTGACAGGCAAAGCTAAAAGACCTGAAATCAAAGGCAGCAGGTTTGAAAGCTTTGTTTCTGAAGAGATATTCAACGATAAATTATTTGATCTCGTAGAGGCGACAAGAGATTTTAATTCAAATAAAGAGAGATTTGAAGAACGAAGCATGAACCCTGATTTTTGTTTCAGGGATAAAAGGACCGGTGAAGAGTTCTGGATCGAAGCCAAATACCGAAACGGGCTTTTTAAAAATGATAAAGGACAGTTTGTCTGCGAGATCTGCAAACCCTGGCAATTAGACAGATATAAAGAAGTAGAGAAAAACAGCGGCAAAAATGTCTATATCTGCTTGGGTCTTGGCGAGGATCCCAGATATCCTGAAACGGTCCATCTGATACCTGTATATGGTGCTTATCCTCAATTGTTCCAAAGCAAACTCAAAGAGACATTGATCTGGAGAAATCCAGATATTTGAAAAGTTTGAATATCCTACTACTTAAATATTTTTTATAATATTAATTACTATATTTTAACTATAAATAAAATACTGTAGTTGATAGCATGAATATTATCAATTGGGAAGATTCTTTAAGAAAGGGAGCGCAGCCTTGTAAATCTAAAATAAGATTTGACTTGTCTTATGTACCGATATCTCACTTTGCTAAACAGTATTTCTGTGAAAAACAACTAGATTATGAATATAGTGTTGGGAAAGAAACTTCAGAAAAAGAGATAGAAGGAACATTTATCCATGAAAACGTATTTGCCACTGAAGAAGTAGATTTAGAACAACTTATTGAATCGATTGCTAACAGTAGTTTTTATGCATGCGTTTTCCCTTTGTATTTTGAGATAAACGGAATTAGCTTTTGTGGTATTCCAGATGGAATAATTTTTTCAGAAGGTAAACCAATTTTGCTCATTGAATTAAAAACAACATCTGGCAATCCATATACTCTTTACAAAAACCAAACAATACAAGCAGAAGCATATGCTTTTGCTCTTGAAACCATGGGTTTTGATTGCAATAACTTATGCGTTGTCATAATCTCTATTAATAAACTAACAGCCATGTTATATGGAGAAGAATGCATAAATATTGTGACCAATGGGATTGAACAACTTATCACAAATAATCAAGTATTAAATGAAGCTTCTCTTAAAAAAATGCAAGAATATCTCCCATACGAAGCAGTCATTCACAGGATAGAATTAGATCACTCTCGTTTTCTCAAAGATGCTACATATTCAAGCATGTATTGGAAGATGGAAAGAGATGCCAGACAAAAGGGATCTTTTTACAAATGTAAGCAATGTACATATTCTAAAGAATGCACGCACTATGATCAAAAGTGGTCAGTTGAAGAAAACAAAAAACTGGCTGAAGAGCATTCCAAAGGAACATCAATCGAAGAGATTGCAAAAATGCTTGGGAAAACAACTACATCCATAAATAACCAGTTGATACGTCAAAAATATCCAAAACATGGCCAGATTTGGTCTAAAAGAGATATAAACAGATTGGCCAAATTATTCTCACAAGATCTAGCTACATGGTATATAGCAGATGTCCTGAAGCGGAAACCTTCTGCTATTGAAAAGAAGCTAGTGGACTTAGGTCTTATTGAAAAAAACAAATGACAATTATCCATCAGCTGAATAAGTGCGAAAGGGATTTCCAAAATATCTTACCCCATGGAACGAAGAGGATATTGTGAAATTAGTAGAAATGTTCCATGAAAAAAAAGTATCGATGAGATTTCTCATATCTTACAACGAACCAAATATGATATAATAGCTAAACTGGAGAGATCGGGTCTTATAAAGTCAAATGCAACCAGTGTAAAAATATGCGATACTTGCAATTCTAGGAATAATTGCACATTGGACTTAAATAAAAGAATTTAGGCTTTGTAGAAAAGCTACTCTTGATTTTATTTTGACCTGGCTCTGTAGAAATCGTTTTTTTTGATGAGCAAAAGAAATCTAAATTTTTAAATAATGTACCTGTATATATAGGTATAGAAATGATATTTCAGGCTAATGATACTGATTTTTAGAGGAATTCTACAGAGCCCATTTTAGACGCGTTTAAAAATTTATTGTCCGAACTAGAAGAGCGAAAAGTCAATAGAAGAGCTTGCTATTGAATTTGGGTACAGAAATGTTTCTTTGAATTTAAAGAACTATGAGACAACTCTAACAGTATTCCTATGCCCTGCTTGTGAATATATAATTATGGACATGATCTTTGATTATCGTGCATAATAATAGAAGAAATCCAATCAAAAAACACTCTTTTTATTTTTCTTATCTTTTATATAAATAATAACACTTTTATCCAAATCCTGCTGTTTTTTTCTGTCAATCTCGAAAAGGTCTATTGCTACTACAAGATCTCCAAGTTTTTTGTATCCATAACTTCTGGGATCGAAAGTAGAACTGCGTTTTATTATTTTATCGCCTACTTCTGCTAGAGAAGCCCATCCATCCTCATTTGCAGAATCCTCCACGGCAGCTCTCAAAAGATTTACGAGCTTTGAGTCCCCTTTAAGTTTATTGCTATCCTTTATGTCCGTTAATGATGGAGTTGATACCTCTATTACTTTAGCCTCTTCCCCTCGTAAGTTTTCAGTATAAATGAATTTATCACAGGCTGAAGCAAACGCAGAAGGCGTTTTTTTTTCCCCAAAGCCATAGACTTTAACGCCTGATTCTCGAATCCTTTGTGCAAGGCGTGTGAAATCACTATCACTTGATATAATGCAAAATCCATCAAATCTTTCTGTATGAAGCAGGTCCATAGCATCAATTATAAGAGCACTATCTGTTGCATTCTTACCATCGGTGTAGGCGAACTGCTGTATTGGCTGCATAGAATGATCAAGCAGTATTTTTTTCCATGAGTTCAGGTTTGGTTTTGTCCAGTCTCCATAGATCCTTTTCACAATTGCAATTCCATAAATTGCAATCTCATCCATCAATCCTTCTATGATCGATGGCTGAGCATTATCTGCATCTATTAGCACAGCCAGTTTTTCATTAGTCCTTACGTAGTCTCTCAAGTCTCTCATAACACCATCTTTAGATCTATACTCAAATTCTGCCATCATGATGATTGATTTTGTACAGTTTAATGTTTTTTGGGCATTTAACATTTTCTATAAAAAAATACGGTTTGCTTTGTTCATTCAACCTTCAGTATTTCTCCATTTTTTAGATAAGATTTTATTGTGTCAATAGATTCAGTTACATTTTAATATAATTTTTGCAATTCAGCTTTGGGTCAATGACTTCTAACCACGTTTTTACCGTTTCGTATTTATCCAATGTTTCCCATTTCATGCTTAACAACTCACCGTACGCATCGGATCATGCAGAAATATCCGATCCGTAATATATAAATTAGGAGGGATGATGTATTACCGTAGTTGGCGTGACCATGGTAAATGTGCTGCCTGGAAAAGAAAGGTCAGCTTACACAGAACTACAAAGCATTGAAGGCATCAAGGATATTTATCATGTTTTTGGAGAATACGACTTTGTTATAATTGTGGATGTTGAAGACCTCAGCAGATTGAACAGTATAGTCGATGACATCAGAGAAAACGAATTTGTTACAGCCACACAGACCATAGTTGGGGCCGAGCTGAAATAAAGATGGTGCAGTATATTTATATTTAGTTACTTTTTATATAATGAAAGGTTTTAGCTGACAGGCTTAACTAAGGATGATAGTACATGGAAATCCCAATTGCAGAAGAACTTGCAAAAAATCAGAGATCAATTAGTGTAGCTGAATTCTTTGAGAAGAACAGGCAAATACTTGGATTTGACTCAGCTCCCCGGAGCCTTATCACCACTATAAAAGAAGCTGTGGATAACTCCCTGGACGCCTGTGAGGAAGCTGAGATACTTCCTGATATCCTCGTACAAGTGGAAAGGTCGGACAAAGACAGCTTAGTGATCATTGTTGAGGACAACGGACCAGGGATAATAAAGGAGCAAATACCAAATGTTTTTGCAAAGCTGCTGTATGGATCAAGGTTCCATGCTCTGAAACAAAGCAGAGGACAGCAGGGCATAGGTATATCCGCATCTGTACTATACTCTCAGTTGACTTCAGGCCATCCCACAAGGATCATATCAAAGATCGGGGAGGGAAAGCCTGCGCACTATTATGAGCTAATGATCAACACAGGTACAAATGAACCTGAGATACTGAAGGAGGAAATACTTGATTGGGACCGGCATCATGGAACGCGTATCGAGCTGGAGATGGAAGCCTCTTATGTAAAGGGAAGAAGACAGTCAGTGACCGAGTATCTGAGATCAACGGCCATAGTAAATCCTCATGCACGTATAAAGCTTATAGAACCTGACAAAAATGAGATCCTGTTCGAAAGGGCAACTGATAAGATACCAGAGGCTGCAAAAGAAATTCTTCCTCACCCGCATGGAATTGAACTGGGAACGCTCATGAAGATGCTCAGGTATACTGAGAGACAAAAACTGACACCTTTTCTGCGATACTCCTTTTCAAAGATAGGGCACCTTACAGCAGAAGAGATCTGTAAGGCTTCTGGTCTTGATGGAGAAATGGACCCCCATGAGATCAACAGGGACCAGGCAAAGAAATTGCTTGATGCCTTTGGCAAGGTAAAGATCATGGCCCCTCCTACCGATTGTCTTTCTCCTATAGGTGATGATCTGATCTTCAAAGGCCTGGAAAAGGAGTTCAATGTGGACTTTATTGTAACTACCAGCAGAGCACCATCGGTCTATTCCGGAAATCCTTTTCTTGTGGAAGTAGGAATGGCCTATGGAGGTGACCTGCAGAAAGAAGACCGTGTGGATATCCTGCGCTTTGCCAACAGGGTACCCTTGCTGTACCAGCAAGGCGGGTGCGTGACCACACATGCCATAGAATCCATAAAGTGGAAACAATATGGCCTCAACCAGCCTGGGGGAGGGCTGCCCACTGGACCAGTCGCCATATTGGTTCACGTAGCATCAACAAATGTTCCTTTCACTTCTGAGTCAAAGGATGCCATAGCCAGTATTCCTGAAATAAAAAATGAGATCGAGCTGGCAATAAAGGAAGTCGGCCGTAAGCTCAACATGTATATGAATCGGCAGGAGAACCTGAAAAGACGCAGAGAGAAAGAGATAATAATTACCAAAATACTTCCAAAGATGGCAAAAAAACTTGCAGAAACACTGGATAAAGATGTGCCGGATATCGATCCTGTTGTTGCGAGGATTATGGGTAACCTGCTCGTGAGCAGAAAAATAAGCCGCAATGTTGATGATAGTGCAAGGATCTCTCTAATGATCAAGAATTTCTCAGGTAAGGCCATGGAGTGTACCGTACACGAAATAGTCCCTTTCAAAATAAGAGAAACAATACCAGAACCCAAGGTAATAACCATGGGCAATGACTTTGATTATGTATGGAAGATATCAGTCCCCTCTGGTTCTTCGAAGGCCATAAGCTATGTAGTGGATACATTATCCGATGCGGAAGCTGCAAAGTTTCCTGAAGTGATCGTGGAAGGACTTGATGAAGAACTCGTAACAGGTGCAAAGGCTATCAGGGGTCTTGTTTGAATGACAAAGGAAATATCACAACAAAAAAAAGAACATGATGAGCTTGCAAGCAGTCGTCTTTATGGCCTGGCAAATGCAATATATAAACAGTTCCTGGATGGAGAAGTGCCATCTGTCAGCATGCCAACAAGGACCAAGAACAATATAGAGTACAACGATGACTCTGAGGTCTGGGTATATGGAGACCGGGAAAGCGAACGCAGTGCAAAGACCGTAAAGGGAGCTTTCCAGCTGCTTAAATCTGTACATACTGTTGACTTCCTGATCAAGAACCATCTTTATCAGAACCGTGGATCCACATTAAGGGAACTTTATTACATCTCCGAGAACTGGGATATTGCCAAGTTCCGTGAACAGCCTGAAAGTGACAGGCTCATAGAAGACCTGGAGATCATTACAGGACTGCAGAGAGAATATTTTCACATGCGCCCAGAAGAGGATGGGGCCACCATGTTCGGACCTATTAGGATCCGGGAAGATACTAAAAGGGGAGCAAGAACGATCCACTGCCAGGAAGACATCGGAGAAAGCGGGTATCAGATACCGTTCAATGTGGAGAACATAGAGTTCCTTGAGCATGATGCTGATTTTATAATAGCTGTTGAAACAGGTGGTATGTATGCCAGGCTTATTGAGAACGGGTTCGATGAAAAATACAATGCTATACTTGTACATCTTAAAGGGCAGCCTGCGAGGTCCACCAGACGTATAATAAAACGCATGAACGAAGAGTTATCTCTGCCCGTTGCGGTGTTCACTGATGGGGACCCTTGGTCATACCGTATTTTTGCGTCCGTGGCATATGGTGCCATCAAAAGTGCACATCTTTCTGAACACATGGCAACACCTGGAGCAATGTTCATAGGGGTTCAGCCCTCAGATATCGTGGAATACGAACTATCCACTGATAAACTGACTGAAAAGGATGTGAACGCCCTTAGAAGCGAACTTAGCGATCCGCGTTTTGCTACAGACTATTGGAAAGAGCAGATCAACCTGCAGCTTGAGATCAATAAGAAGGCCGAACAGCAGGCATTTGCAGGTAAAGGTTTGGATTTCGTCACCGACAGATATCTGCCTGAAAGACTTACAGACCTAAAGATCATTTAAACAAAATATACCATCGGTATAAGGAACATTTATAATGAACGATAAGGCCTCTCTATATCTGAACAATTTATTGGGAACTCCTGCAGGATCATTTGAGTCACGCCTTGCAATATCCCTAGCTATAATGTTCTTATCTATTGTAATTGCCACAATCGCTGATTTTCTCTTTAAGAGGGGATTCCTATATTATACGGCAAAAACAAAATTCGAATCTGGTCCTCTCATTGTAGATGCACTAAGGAAACCGATGTATCTGACCATTATTATCAATGGTATGTTCTTCTCTTTGCATTATACGGGCCTTACAACTATCTATATGACAATATTTGATGGCATAGGCCTCACTTTGCTGTGCATTATCTGGATGATCACTTTAATCAGGATCAATAAGATCCTATTTGATAAGGTGTTCCCGCACCTGACACGTAAAACAGAAACCCGGGTCGATGATGAGCTGTTGCCTTTATTTAAAGGAATAATAAATGCAGCACTTGTGTTCATCGGAGCTTTAACGATATTGAATGTCATCTGGAACATTAATGTCACACCCCTGTTCGCATCAGCGGGGATAGCAAGTATTGCCGTGGCATTTGCAGCACAGGACTCCATTGCACAGTTTTTTGGTGGTATCTCCATATATTTCGATCAGCCTTTTATAAAAGGAGACAGGATCGAACTGGAAAGTGGAGAGATAGGTATCGTCCATGAAGTGGGTATAAGGACTACAAGAATAATGAACCTGTACAATAACATGATAATTATACCTAACAGCATAATTGCAAACAGCAAGATCATAAACTATACTTCACCTCAGTCTATAATGATGGTGAAGACGACTGTGGGTGTTGCCTATGGATCTGACGTGGAGAAGGTAAAAAAGGTCTTATATGCAATAATCCGGGATATAGACCTGGTCCTTGATGACCCTGCTGCTGCAGTACGGTTAGAGAATTACGGAGATTCAAGCCTTAATTTCGGGATTTATATGTGGATAAAAAGTCCCTCTGACAAAATGAAGCTAATAGACACGGTCAATAGCCAGATTTCTGAAGAGTTTAAAAAAGAGAGCATAGAAATCCCCTTCCCGACTCGTACCCTTTATATAAAGAGAACGGAAGAGAATATGACGAACTAAATGTGGGAACACATGTATGATGTCCCTGCATAAAGATGCACATAGTGTACCCAGAATGAGGGATAAATTAAGACTGATTAGAAGGCATATTCTCCTCTTAGTTAACCAGTATTTATATCAGATAGGTGCAGAACATCATGACATAATTTGTTTATTAGATTTTTATCATGGCTAACAACTAGAACCCCTATATTCAACTCTTCAACTATGTTCAAAATACTCTCCCATATCTGAGCTTGAGTAATGGCATCAACCATTGTGGTTATCTCATCGGCTATTAAAAACTTAGTTCCTGGCCCTAAAGCCCTTGCAAGAGCAAACCTTTGGAGCTCTCCTCCGGAAAGCTCATTTGGCCATCTGTTTAACCAATTCTCCTTTATTCCAAAGGATTCTAAAAGCTCCTGTGAAACAATATGTCCTTCATTTAAGATATCTTTCATTTTCCATTTTGGATTTACAGCTTTTTCAGGGTGCTGAAAGATAAGCTGGACAGGATTATATATGCCTGATGGGATTTTTTTTCCATCAAGGCTTACAGTTCCATTATAATTAGTTTCATAACCAGACAGTATCTTACATAAGGTAGATTTACCACTCCCACTATCTCCGATGAGCCCTAGCACCTCTCCACTACCTAATGATATGTTCACATTCCTTAATATCCAATTGTCCTTTTTGTATCCAAAACTTATATTTTCAGCTTTAAGATACATTGTTGCACCTCACCAGTCCCTCATTTATCATTTTCAACTGAGGAGTACCTTTTGAACAATGTTCGTCCCTTATGGAACACCTTTCATAGAAGAAACACCCGTCAATTACCTCATCCTGCATTGGCTGATGGCCTTTTATTGCCTGGAATTTGTTTTGGGGAAGGGCGTTCCACAGAGCCCGTGTATACGGATGCCTTAAATTCTCTCCATCGTTTTTAAAGTCTTCAATATTAGCTTCCTCTAATATCGTGCCGGCATAGAATATTGCGATTTTATCAGAGATCTTTAATGCAGCTTCTATATCGTGAGTAATAAGTATCACTGCACATCCTTTATTTGCCATGTCCCTGAAGTAGCTCAGCGTTTCGTTCAGATTTTTTTCATCAAGTCCGGGGGTCGGCTCGTCTGCTATCACGAGTTTTGAGGAATTCATTAAGGCAGTAGAGACCAGGACCCTCCTGGCCATACCCCCCGATAGTTCATGGGGGAACATTCTGTCAACATCTGACTTTAGATCATATTTATGAAAAATATCCCTCTGAAGCTCCTTCATTAATTTCTCACTTTTCTTTTCAACATTTCCTATTACCTGATCAGATATCCTCATTAAAGGGTCCAGGTAGTTTACAGATTGAGGAATAAGAGCTATTTCATTACCCCTTAACTTTTCTTTTCTCTCCTGGGTCAGTTCCTGCCCTTTATACTCCATTTTGCCAGAAAGTTTTGCATTTGATGGCAGGATCCCTAATATAGCATGTGCCAGAAGACTTTTACCTGACCCACTTGAGCCTACAACAGCTAAAACCTCCCCACTGTATGCTTCCATGCTTAAATTGGAGATCACTTTGATTTCAGTTTTTCTAAGTCCAGAAGTATATTGGGAGAAAGAAAGTGAGATATCCTTGACCTTTAATAAAGCCTCATCCCCCTTCGTTCTTTCAACAGTTATTTCAGCATTACTTGTCATACTTCATCCCTTTCAGTTTAATATCCATATTCTATGATAAATTATGATCTGATCTCTAAAGGCCGTTTATTCATGAGCTTTTTTCGGGTTCATCAGTTTATCCAGGTTTTCCCCTATCATATCAAAGGACAGGACTACGATCAATAGTGATAATCCCGGGAAAAAGGCAAGCCACCAGTATCCTGCTGATAAATACCTCATAGACTCTGATAAAATTATACCGATCGCTGGCTCATGCGGCGAAAGCCCAAATCCCAGAAAAGTGACCGAAGCCTCATGCAGGATAGCATGTGGGAACATTAAGATCGTACCTAAAATGAACTGAGGGATCAAATGAGGCATAAAATGCTTTACAGCTATCCACCATTTGGATTTGCCAAAATTTCTTGATACCTGGATATAACCCTGGGTCTTTAGCTGTTTGATCTCTGCTCTTACAATCCTTGTCAAACTTGTCCAGTGAGTGAACGCAACTCCCATGATTACTCCTGTGGCGCCTCCGCCCAATCCAATGGAAATAAGGATTATTAAAAGTAGATGTGGTATTGAAAGGAAAACATCCACCAGCCAGGACACAAAGGAGTCCTCTATTTTCCCCACACTTGAAAGTAAGCCCAGTATTATACTCAGTATAGTACTGATAGTAGAAGCAATAGCTCCGATCATTATGCTTAAACCCAGCCCTCCGAGAGTTCTTATGAACATATCCCTCCCCATCCAATCGGTTCCAAAGGGATGATCAAAGGATGGAGCAAGGTTCTTTGACTCAAAATCAGTAGACATTGATCTATTATCTATAAAAAAATTGGAAGCTACGATTGCGATCAGTAGTAGTGATATAAAGCTTGTTAACAAGATCGTTTTCTGCCTTAAATTGAATCCTCTGAACAAGCCCTTGCTGATCGTTCCAGAAGCTGTCATTGTGTTGCCTCCTGTTGTTTTATCCTGGGATCAATGAACTCGTATATGATATCAGCGATCAGGTTCCCTAAAAAGACAAACACAGTACTGACCAGAACAATCCCTAATAAAAGGGGAACATCTGATCTCAAACCTGCTGCTACTGTGGCCTGCCCTATACCAGGGTAAGAAAACACCTGCTCGACCAGAACTGCTCCTCCGAACAATTCACTGAACCCTAAGAACTGGAGTGTAATGGCCGGAAGTGCCACATTCCTTACACCATGCCTCAGTACTAGATCTAATCCCTTCTCTCCCCTCGCTTTTGCAAATAATACATAATCACTTGAAAGGACCTCAATTAATTTTTCACGAGTGAACATTGCAATTTGGGCAACACCCAGTACGCTCAAAGTAAGGGTAGGAAGGATCAAATGCTGTATACGGTCAAACAGTGTAACTTCTTCAGCTGTAAGACCTATGGGTACACTTAAACCTACAGGGAACCAACCCAAATACACTGAGAATACAAGTAACAAGATCAATGCCAGCCAGAATGTTGGTGTGGCGATCAGAACATAACAATAGGTCTTTATTGCTTTATCTATCAGGCTGCCACTATTCATTCCTGCTATTATCCCTAAAATGAAACCCACGACCCCTGATAAAAGCCATGAAGAAGCCATTAAAATCAGAGATGCTGTAAACCGTTCTTTAATTACATGAGTCACAGGCATTCTATAGATCAGTGAAACCCCAAAATCTCCATTGAGAAGGTTTTTTGCCCAGTTAAAGAACTTCTCATGTGAAGGAGTGTTAACGCCCCAATATTCCTCCAATAATGCCCTTTGTTCTGGTTGTATGCTCATCTCTCCGATATAAGCCCTGACAGGGTCTATCGGGGACTGTTCAATAAGCCAGAAACTGGCAATACAAACAACCATTAAAAGGATAAGTAGCCTGATGATCTTTTTTCCAATGAATATCCCAAATTTCCTATGTTTCATTTTTGCCCTTCCATTAAATTTCAGATCATACTTCCTAAGAACATCTGCTGAATATAGCTTCCAAAAAAAAATAGTAACTGAGGGTTTGAATTCCCTCAGCCTCATAAACCTTTATAAAAGGTTTGTGCTAGAAACAGACATACCTGTTCCTGAACTTACATGCGTTTCCATTCAAGGATATTCCCAAAAATATCAGCGCCATGAGGCTGTATTTTTGGAGTTCCCATGTCTATGTCCTCATCTACAATGTATACATAGTTGATAGTTGCCATCCACAACCAGGTAGCATCCCCTTTTGGAGAGAAACCTGTTTCTCCATCCCAAGCAGCCAATTGCCAGTTCTCATTGGCAATGTTCTGATCAGTACTTGTTATTGCTTTTCTCAAGTATTGATCTACAACAGAATTATTATACATTATTATATTATTATAACTTCCTGGATTGTAACTCTTGCTGTAGTATTTCAAGTACATGTCAGTAGGATCAAGCGACCCGTATCCAAAGACCACTGGAGTTGAATGGGCAAGGGTATCGATCTTATCCCAGCTTGCACCCTCAGGTTTAATGTTTATACCAATCTTTTTGGCCTCTTCTGAAACAGAGACAGCCAATGCCTGTCTTTCCTGAGCACTTGGTGTGTATAGCACAGTAAATTCAGCTTTTTGTCCATCTTTCTCAACGATACCATCACCATCCGTGTCTACCCATCCGGCATCTTTTAAGATCTTCTTAGCCTCGTCGAGATCCCCATCTTTAAAAATAGCTTCCTTGTTTCCCCATGGAGCTTTATCCACACCGGTGAATTCCTCTTGGCCTTGTCCGTTCAATGCACCGTCGATCAGAGCCTGCCTGTCTATCCCTATGTTCAAAGCCTTTCTTATTGCAACATCAGAAGTTACATTATTTCCTATAACATAACCATCCTTTGTTTTTTTACCTGTATTTGGCTGCATGGGGAAGCTTATTCCACGTGCATCAACAGAGTCTAAAGATACTACTTTCATCCCTTTTACTTTCTGATCAACATAAGAAGATGGAATTTCAGCCAGATCTATCTGTCCAGATTTTGCAGCTGCAAAGGCAGTATCTGCTTCCATATATACTATTGTAAGCTTCTTGAAGTATGGTTGCTGACCATAATAGTCCGGGTTTGCTTTGAGGATCACCTGCTGCCCTTTGTCCCATTGTACAAATTCATACGGACCCGAACCTATAGGATTCTGACCATAAGCTTCGCTGTAGGCATGCTCTGGAACTATCCCGATCACAGAGAGTTTGTGAATGAATGTAGCCTGGTTATCATTCAATTTAAATTCAACGGTATCCTCATTGATCGCCGTAGCTTTTTCCAGCATGGAAAGGTCCACGTCACCAGCTGCACCTGCTGCAGTGTTGAAAGTAAAGGCTACATCTTTGGCAGTCAGTGGTACCCCATCATGGAATTTAACATTGTCCCTTATCTTAACAGTCCAAACCAATCCATCCTCACTAACTGTGTAACCTGTAGCAAGATCGTTGATCAGATCCGCATTACTGTCTTTTTTAAATAAAGTGCTCTGGATCAATGGTTCATGGTTATACCCCCATCCGGTAATAGGGTTAAAGCCTGCTGCAGGTTCTCCACCATGAGTTCCTACAGCTGCGGTCAATTCATCTGCACCTGTTACCTCTGTATCCGTTTCCCCTGCATTGTTATCTGTGCATCCGGATATCATAACTGCACCAATTATTAGTATTCCCATCAATAAAAGACTCAACGATCTTTTCATCATATCGCTCCTAAATTGATTTCCACCATTTGTTTATTTTTATGTTATACTATATTGTCTATTTAAGATGAATATAAATCACAATATAATAACATACGTAATTTTATATCCATAAGTCCTAAATAAGCGTTTGATATACATAAAACCCATTATTTAATACTTTTGATTTAATTTGTGCTACTAACCTAAGCGATCTTTTTGTGAAAATAAATTCCATCATGCAACAGATAATATTTTATTAAAAGTAACACATAAAAAGGAAAAACACTTCCTGATAGGCTAAAAAACATATTTTCAATTCAAGGATCTAAAAAAGTATTGTGTTCACTTTATTTTTTTTACACTTTCAGCGATCCATTCTACATATCTTATATATCCATCTACTGGCCACCATATAAGTGCTGGAAGTTCGTAACTATGCATGGAGAGTATAGTATTCCTCACACTTTCCAGCATTTCTGAGGTTGTCTTGATGGAAAGTTCGATCTCCCCTTCTTCTTCAATCTTATCTTCCCATTTATAGACAGAAGTTACTGGTCGCATATTGACACATGCTGCAAGACCATCACCTACAAGAACATTAGCAATGTTCTTAGCTTCATCCAAGTTAGCTGTGGTGGTATGTACAATAATTATCATTTATCCTCACATCTTACATACGTATATTATCATCTTTAAGTACATTGTTATCTTACCACTGCCTGCAAACCTTAATAGTTGTTATACAGTTCAGCCTTTTTTAAGGCATATTCCTACCCTTACATCGATATTTGAAATGTAATGAAAAAATACCTTGTATTGAAGATCAGGAAAGCTTTGATAGCAGATATTCTTTGAACATTTCATAGTCCGTGTCTAGGAAATCCATATGTTCTTCTTTTGATTCCACATCTTTAAGGCTATTTGGAAGGTCGGGATCAATACCTGTTATTGCTTCTACTTCTCTGGGAAATTTTGCCGGATGTGCAGTTTCCAGTGTAACTGCAAGCGTGTTGTCCTGATTGTTGGTCCTGTAGTCAGCCAAGCCCTTTATGCCTACAGCTCCATGAGGTTCAATGAGGATACCATACCGATCCAAATACTCCCTCATCGTTGCCTTTGTTTCTTCATCATTTACAGAAATAGAATGGATATCGTTCCTAAGCTGTACCATATCCGGCATCTTGTTGATATTACCCTGCTCGTCCATCTGACCTCCATAAACTGCAATAAGTCTTGCCAGGTTGCTCGGATGGCCTACGTTCATGGCATTTGAAATACAATTAACGGATGGAACTATCTTATGATATTCGCCACTGCTGAGGAAAGATGGAACTTCATCGTTCCTGTTCACAGAAGCGATGATCTTCTTTACAGGAAGACCCATTGTCTTTGCCAGTACACAACCCATCATATTACCAAAATTGCCAGAGGGTATGGAGAAAATGATCTCTTCAGGATGATCACATAGTTTGCAATAAGCGTAAATGTAGTACAGGGACTGGGGAATGAGACGACCAATGTTTATGGAATTGGCCGATGACAGGTTAAGATGTCTGAGCTGTTCATCTGAGAAAGCGCTCTTGACCATAGACTGACAATCATCGAACTTACCATCTATAGCTATTGCACTTATGTTCTCCTGAAGGGTGGTCATCTGTTTTCGCTGGCGGTCAGAAACTTCATTACGAGGAAAAAGCACGATGACCCTCACATTATCAAGCCCATGGAAGGCATGAGCAACTGCACTTCCTGTGTCCCCGGAAGTAGCAGTAAGGATGGTTATTTCCCTGTCCTCCCTTTTAAGATAGTATTGCATCAGCCTTGCCATCAGGCGTGCTGCAAAATCTTTGAAGGAAGCAGTGGGCCCGCGGTCCAGGCGCATGATATAGGTGTTCTCGTTCACCTTTTCCAGAGGTACATCGTAATTATAAGCATCGTAAGTTATCTCTTTTAGGGAAGGCTCATCTATCTCCCCTTCCAGAACCTTGCGCAATACATGAAAAGCTACCTCTGGATAAGATCTATCTTTCAGGGACATGAGGTCATCCCCTGAGAAAAGAGGAAGAGACCTTGGTAAATAAAGACCTTTGTCAGGGGCCTGACCTTCGATAAGAGCGGTCTCAAAGGACACTTCCGCTGCCTGGAGATTAGTGCTGTATAGTTTCATATTGATCAGTGAATAGTTGATATTTATAGTATTGATATTCTGAATGGACAGTACTTATGACTTACTTTTGGATTATGAATGTTACTATTACAAAACCGCCCAAATGTTCATAATATCAGGGACGCTCAGGTTGATCTTCCTTATGTTTCTGTTTACTGCAACAGGATATCTCAAAAACCATTAAATATAAGAAAATAAATATATTAACTATTGTCGGCGTCATTGTTCTTGACTTCCATAGAGTATACAATATTCTTTAAAAAAACGGATGTGAGACAATTAAAAAGAATATCTTTTTCATTTTATTTTTGAACATAACTTTATTATTCGCAACTGCAGGAATGGCCACATATTCAACTAATGGTGAGGATGATCAAAATTCCAATTTGGACATAACAAGATCAGATACAATATATTCTAAATACAATTTAACTCATGTTCATTATGACTTGTCTAAGAGAGATGGAAAAAGGTACGCTCAAGGTCAGACAGATATAATAATGCTGAAAGCAGGAAAAATACAAACAAGATCTGCTTCCAGACCACGGGTAAATTCAATGAATGTTCATAGTACTTCATCTACCGAACAGGCAATGATAAATCCTGATGAATATAAATATTATATTATCCAATTCAATGATACTGTACAAGAGCTCTGGAAACAGGATATAGCCAAAGTGGGTGCAGAACTCTTTGATTACATACCTGACAACGCATTTATTGTCAGAATGAACGGGTCAGCTGTGTCCACGGTCTCAAGACTTGAGCAGGTACAATGGATAGGCGAGTATTTTCCCGAATATAAAATAGATCCTGCTCTTAGAGCAAAAATGGAAGAAAATATTTCCTTGGAGCTTATGGTTTCCTTCTTTGAGCCAGCAAAGGAAAGGGACATAAAAGAAAAAATAGCAAAGGAGATCGTATCTCTTGGAGGAACGATTCTGGATGAAGCTGGTAATGACAGGATACACCTCAATATCAAAAGTTCAAAGATAGCATCTCTTTCCATCATAAGAAATGTGAAATGGATAGAAGAATACGAACCGCTGATCGTATTCAATGATATTGCCCGGGGGATCATCAATGCCACTTATGTCACTGAGAATTACAATCTCACCGGAAAAGGACAAATAATAGCGATTGCTGATACCGGCCTTGACACCGGGGTCAATAATATATCAATGAGCCCTGATTTTTATGGACGCATATTAGATATCCGGTTCATAGGAGGTGATGGACCCCAGGACAGGAATGGACATGGTACCCACGTAGCCGGCTCCGCGGTGGGTAATGGGTCATTGTCCAATGGACAATACAAAGGTGTTGCTCCTGATGCACAATTAGTGTTCCAGTCAATAGGTCATGAGAATGGAACTGTGGTCTTACCTCCTAATCTGAGCGTGCTTTTCAAGGATGCCTATGAACTTGGAGCTCGCATCCATTCTAATAGCTGGGGTAGGAATGGAGCTAGCTCTTACACGACCTTATCTAAAGATGTGGACCAATTCATGTGGACATATCCAGATATGTTGATCGTCTTTGCAGCAGGCAATTATGGAACTGACAGTGACCATGATGGCATAATCGACAGTAAGTCCATTTCAGATCCAGGCACTGCAAAGAACTGTCTTACTGTTGGTGCATCTGAGAACAATAGAGAAGAAGTATCATATACCTGGGGATATATTGCCCCCTTGGGCTATCCAAAGGCACCAATAACTAATGACCCCATTGCCAACAATCCGAAAGGCCTTGCAGCATTCAGTAGCAGAGGGCCAACAGATGACGGGCGTATTAAGCCAGATATTGTTGCACCGGGTACTATGATCATCTCCGCAAGATCCAGTGTGTCCGATACAAAGGGGTGGGGAGAAGTAAGCAAAGACTGTAAGAATTATATTTATATGTGTGGGACCAGCATGTCTGCCCCCATTGCAGCTGGCAGCCTTGCACTCATACGACAGAACTATGTGGACAATCTGAACATAACACCTTCTGCAGCTCTGTTAAAAGCTACGCTCATAAATGGTGCTAAAGACCTAAGACCTGGTCAATATGGCAATGATGTTACAACACATCCGGATTACAACCAGGGATGGGGACTACTTGATCTGAGGGCATCATTATACCCTGAAGGCATAACCACATGTTTTGCAGATAACGTAAAACTCTCCACAGGAGATGCCGTTGAAAAAAACTATTATGTCAGCAGCAGTTCAAAACCATTTAAGGTCACACTTGTATGGACCGATTATTACGGTACAGAGACTGCACAAAAAAAGCTTGTGAACGATCTTACGCTTCTTGCAATGCAGCCTGATGGTACTGAAGTTGTAGTAAATGATACAATCAATAACGTAGAACAGTTGGTCTTTGAAGAACCTGAAACTGGCTGGTACACTGTAAAAGTGATTGGTGAGTCTGTCCCAATGGGACCACAGCCCTGCGCCATAGTTGTCAGTGGAGCAGCTGATGCAATAGATTCCCTGAGTTTTACACCAGAGCAGACAATTTACTATACCGGAAGTCACACAACATTCAAAGCTGAAGCATTTGATGCGAACCACAATCCTATCAGTGCTCCGCTCAGATGGAAAAGCAGTGATCCTGCCGTTGCGACAATAGATAGTTCTACTGGGTATTTCAGAGCCCTTGAACAGGGGTTTACCAACATAACAGTATATGCCGGAACTTTGACATCAACGGTCAGCATAAGTGTGGAAAAGCAAGCATCTTCTAGCTCCTCATCAGGTAGTGGAAGTAAGGGTGGTGGGGGTGGTGACGGAGGGGGAGGAGGGACCAGCGGGGAAAGCCTTATGAATATAATTTTGAAGGAAACTGAAACCGTATTCATCAACAAGGACACTAACATAAAATACAAGTTCACTGAAGAAAAGAACAATATAAGATATGTGGAGTTCACAGCTTTGAAGAACTCCGGTAAAATAACAGCTGTTGTAGAAACATTGAACGACAGATCATCTTTTACCAGAAGAGAGGCTCCCGGCAAGGTTTATCAGAATGTGAACATCTGGGTAGGTAAAACTGGTTTTGCTACAGAAAATAATATAGCTGATCCTGTGATCGGATTCAAGGTGCCAAGAACATGGATGGCTAATAATGATGTTGAAAAAGGATATATCAGACTGTACAGATACAGTTCTGGTACGTGGAATGAACTGCCTACAAGGATCATGAACGAAGATGATAAATATGTATACTTTGAGTCAAAAACACCTGGTTTTTCACCTTTTGCCATCAGTGCGATTAAAGCAACGGAAGAGGTTAAAAATGAAGTATTTGACATAGAGGTTGATATAGCTGATAATGAAATAAAATCTCTTGATCAAAGTGCTGTACTGACAACATGCTATACTGATATAGGTTCATTTGAAGACCAGAAGAGATCTTCTGTATGTAAATACAGGTACTTTTTAAAGTTCACTATGCTTTCTATAACATTGATGGTAGGAAAGATAGTGTATACCTATTATAGAAAAAGAAAATGAACAAAGGATAATATGTTGTGCAAAAAGTTCTATTCTGCTGGGGAAAGTGTAAAGAGAAGCATTGTGAACAGATATTGATGCTCCTTACAATAAACCGAACGAATACTTCAGACAGCTACCTGACCGCTAAGGCATGGTATGATCCTTAATCTATGAGACATAACACATTCGTATAACTGCTAATGAACGATAGCCACACCTTTGCATACATAAGAGAAATCCATTTAAATAGAAAATATCTGCCATACAATACACACATCTGATCATGTTACATATTATTATCCAGCATTGAGTCCAGATATTTGTTCAGGTGAACATGAACAGCACTTATTTCACTGTTTTGCGGAAGAGTGGAGATCATTTTTTCAATATAGCCTCTTTCCTTTAAAAGTCTGAATGTTTCAATGAAGTTCAGATCGAATAACCAGGTAAGGCGGATCAAGTTCATATCATTGCAGTTTCTGACATCTTTTATGCTTGAGATCTTATTATTGAGAATATCCTGTATCAAATGTGATGAATATCCCTCAGAATCAGATAATCCATGCTCAAGGACAGGATTTGGGGATATATCCTTTATAAGATAGAAATCAGTTAAAACTTTATAAATATCTAATTTGTCCGCATCCCTCACCAGTTTCAAATGAAGGAGAGCTTTTCTGCCAAGTCCATCCGGGATCTTTTGCAGATTGTGATCTTCAATAGCTGCAAAAATAATCTCTCGTTCTTTTTGAGATAAAAATGAAAGAACCCCTGATGATCGCAGTACCCTTACACCCAGAAGAGCATGGTTCTCGGATTCAGAGTCATGAAATGTCCGATACTTGCTTATTTGTTCAAAACGGCCTATATCATGGAGAAGTGCAATTGTAACGGCAAGATAATAGTTTTCTTCATCAAGTTTTTCAGATATTGCTATCTGAGAGGAATTTTCACATACCCGGATGGTGTGTTCTTCTTTGAGCTTGATGTTTTGGAATATCAGCATATCTTCAGAATGAAAAGATCTCACATAATCTTTAAACCATGATCTCAAGTTAATAAATTCCTCTTTTTTCATCGATATTCATAACATTTTTGAAAATATCAGCTTTTCTATATGAATACAAAGAATATGGAAAAAAAGCAAATGTAATGCTCCTTCTGATCATACCGGTGCTGATCCTGCTGCTTTAATATTGGCTCCTCATTAGAACGGTAAAAAACTTGTCACAGTGCTTACAGAAGCTGCCCATACTCCCACCTATTTGAAATTTCCAGATATGAAATCAGTTCATTGGGCTTATATCTGGTATCAAAAAAATAAGAAATGCTTTGCTCTTGAATAACAAAAAATAAAAAAGGATGGAGTGAAGCTGTTTTCACTCCAAGAGCTGTTTTTAACTTACTTATTTTTAGTCAGTGCGTGCCTCTTGGCTGGAGCCTTAAGCTGTTGAAATTGTTAACCTTGGTCTCTGTGCAGCATTTGGCCACTCTGAGCTGTAGAACGCAATGTAATTGCCACTCTCTGTCCTTGCCTTGAGGAAGAAG
>MPPA01000004.1 GCA_001896725.1 Methanococcoides sp. EBM-47
AGCCTTTGGGCTTGCACGAGTCTCTGCTGCTCGCGCAGGTCCTTCGGCTGTGAAAGGGCTTCTTCATACTCTTTCTTCAGTGCTGCCACGCGGGTCTCGACGTCCAGTATCTTCTTCTCAATGCTCTCCTGCTTCCTCGGCCTGGCCATGTCAAACCTCCTCCTCGGTCTCTACGGCGGAATCATCTCGGACATCGCTTTCCGGGCTGCCGCCTTCCGCATTCCTGTTGTCTATCGCCGCCAGGGTCCTCGACAAGGCCCTGCACCGGTCCTTGATGTCGTCGACGCCGAGGGCGAAGACCGACAGGATGTCCCTCTGCCTCGCCGTGATTGCATGGTCGAGATGGTAGACGCCGTCGCCGATCCGTATCAGCTCGATCTTCTCCAGCTCGCCCAGCACCGATACGACGTTCATGTAGTTGGGCCTTTTTCCCGTCGCCACGATGTGCCCGTTGATGGCATGGTGCAGGCGGCTGCGCAGGATCAGTGCGAGGAACTCGATGAATATCTTCGACCTCAGGGCCTCCACACTCTGGATCCTCTCGGCCCAGCTTCCGGTGAACGTCTTGTCGGCGCTGAACAGCTTCTCCGAGTAATCCCTTGACTTGTAAAGGAGAAGTGCGTCCCTTGCAGTCATCCTCTCGGAGCTGATGAGGCAGAAGTAGCCGCAGTAGCCGATGTAGTCGTCGATGGCCTTGTTGTTCTTGGGGCACGCCAGCAGGACCCTGTCCCTGTCGTCGGAGAACGTGAGGTCGAAGAACCTCGCATAGGCCTTGAGATTGAGCCTGTCGCATTTCCTTCCCAGCAGCCTGTCCAGAGCCCCCGCCATCTTCTTGATGCAGGTCTCGAACACACTCCTCTCGGCCGCATGGTTCTGCGCCGAGTAGTAGATGTGGAAGCACCGGGTCCTCCTGTCGTCGCTGTACAGCTTCGCCTCGACGGTGGTGCCGTTGACCTCGTACTCCCAGATTGTGTTCGCGCTCTTGTCCTCGAAGCCGCCCTTGACGCCCAGCACCAGCGACGAGACCAGGCTCTTGCGGCCCTTGGCCATGATCAGGAAATTGTACTTC
>MPPA01000021.1 GCA_001896725.1 Methanococcoides sp. EBM-47
AAGGCTCTGAAACAAGGCAGAAATCCGGCGCTTCTGGCAGGTCTTCTCTAGCAAAGACTAGCTTTTTGCCTTATTGATTCGGAACTTGATACTGTTGAGATTGTGAATAAAAAAGATTTGACAGGAAAGAACATTGTATTTGGACTCCAACATACCTTTGTCATGTTCGGGGCAACGGTATTGGTCCCGATTCTTACCGGCTTGGATATCGGGGTGACATTGTTCGCCGCCGGTATCGGAACATTGTTGTTCCATGTGATAACCAAATTCAAGGTTCCTGTGTTTTTGGGAAGTTCCTTTGCCTATATACCCGGCATTGTCGCCATCGGGACTACGCAAGGGTTGCCGTATGCATTGGGTGGTATAGTAGTTTCAGGTGGACTCTACATCGTAGTTTCAATTATTTTCAGGTATGTAAAATATGAGAACCTCCACAAGATCCTTCCTCCCCATGTAACCGGGCCCATGATCATTATGATTGGAATGATTCTTGCGCCTGTTGCCATTCAGAATGCCAACGGGACGAACTCTCCCGGAATCGCTGAAGCAATAGGGCAAAATGGTTGCTGGCTTATTGCTTTGCTCACCTTCGCTGCAGGGGTATTCGTCAAGGTAGGATTCCCGAAATTCGGATGGAAGTTTGCATCCAATCTGCCGGTACTCATTTCCTTGGTATTCGGGTATCTGCTTTCCATCGTTGTCGGTATTGTCGATTTTAGTTCAGTCTGGGAAGCCGCTTGGGTCGGTATTCCTCATTTCACCTTCCCCAAATTCTCCGTAAGTGCCATCACGGTCATGGTGCCTATTGCAATAGTTACCATGGTCGAGCATTTTGGTGATGTACTGGCCATCGGCAATGTAGTCGGTGAAGATTTCATCAAGGATCCGGGCATCAAGAGAACGTTGCTTGGTGATGGTCTTGCTACCAGTTTGGCCGGTTTGATCGGCGGTCCTGCAAACACGACGTACTCTGAGAATACCGGGGCTGTGGCTCTTACCGGGGTCTCCAATCCCATTATCATGAGAATAGCTGCTGTGTTTGCGATTTTCCTTTCCCTGATTCCCAAGTTCACCGCTTTGATCGGTACTATTCCTGCCCCGGTAATAGGCGGTATTTCCATTTTGTTGTTCGGTATGATCAGTTCAATCGGTATCAAGAATATGGTTGACGCCAGGGTGAACCTTTCCAATCCAAAGTTGTTGATCATCAGTGCAGCCATGTTGGTGTTGGGACTTGGTGGGGCCGCTTTCCAATTGGGTCCTGTACAGCTTTCAGGTCTTGGCCTTGCTGCCATTTTCGGTATTATTCTCAACGCAATTCTCAGACCAAAGGATATAACCAAGTCCGAGGGCTGACAGTGAGTCTATACGCGACTGAAAAGAACAAGTTGAACAAGAAACCCTGTAAGAAACGGTTCCATCTAAAATAAGATGGGACCGTTTTGCGTATCAAAGGGGAAGGAATAATGATCGTCTGCCATTTCCATCCGGGCTTCTTGAAGCATGTCCTACGCCCGTCGTGTCTTCCACCAGGACGATTGAACCAGGACCGAATGTTCGTTTCTCCCCATCCCCCACTTCAATTTCCACCAATCCTTCCAGCATGATGATGTACTGCCTGCAGGGTGCGGCATGCCAAGGATAGTGGTATCCCGGTGGATTCTCCCGAAGAATCATGGACTGGACTGCAATAGGTGAAGACATCCAGCCCAAAGGTCCTGAGGGAGTAACAGGAATTTCCTGATTCTCGAAATGTGAGTTGCCGTTTTGGTCTGCATAGATTCTCGTTATAGTCATTTGTTGTTCCTTACTGCAATATCCCTTATGGAAAGTGCCCTGGCAGCAGTATAGCATGGCTTTGGGGAAAGCCCCATTGTGGCAGCTACCCAAAGGCTCCTAGCGTGAGTTTACAAGTTATCTGCCCCGTTTGGGGTTTTTTTGCCCTAAAAGGAATTGCCCTTGCATATTTGTATAGCCTTATTTTCAGGAGGTGGCTTATGGGTACTCTCAGGAAGAAGACGATCAAGGGCAACATCTACTATTATTACGTCGAGTCGAAGCGGATAGACGGGAAGCCCAAAAATGTGAACCAGAAATACCTCGGCACGGCGGAGGCCTTGCTCAAGCTCAAGAACCAAGCCTCCGCCCCGCTGCAGGATGAGGCGCTTTATTCGCACATCAAGTCATACGGGGATGTCGTGCTTCTTTACGACCTTTTCGCCCGCCTGGGGATTGTGGACATCATGGATGCCCATGCAACGAAGAGAAAACAAGGTGCGTCGGTCGGGCAGTACGTCATGGTTGAGGCCATCAACAGGGCGGTGAGCCCCTCTTCGACGGACAGCCTGCAGGACTGGT
>MPPA01000052.1 GCA_001896725.1 Methanococcoides sp. EBM-47
CAGAAAATATGAGGGTACAGGCCTTGGGCTTGCGCTTTCCAATGAACTTGTTGCCCTTCATGGAGGTAGGATATGGGTTGAAAGTGAACCTGGAAAAGGCAGTACGTTCACCTTCACGATCCCTGTAAATGGCACAAAAGCAAGTAATAATCCCATTTAGAAATAACACAAGCCACATCAACTTTTTTTTGGTATGCCTGATATCCTAACCTGATCAACTCTTTGCCTTCCAGCTTATGCTTCTGATGTGAACGCTACTACATTTGTTTCTTCCCCGAGGTGAAGGCATGACATAGTAATATACCATAAAAGGAAGACCACATATCCGGTCAAATAATGTGTGCCAAGAGAGATGCAGATCAGTGATCAGGTATTTTATAAATAGTTCAGGCCATATGAGTTGATCAAAGCTTCTTTAATGGGCCTTAGGGAAGTGAGGAGGCATGGAGTGTACCTCCCCTATGGATATAGACCCCAGCTCTGACAATGATCTGGGGGTGGATATAGAGAGACATTCTGATATATAAACATACTCTATGATTTTTAAAAAGAAGCTCATGCTAGTCATAAACACCTAAGAGGAACATTGGTTCATTGAAATGGAGAAGAGATAAAATGAGCAGTATATATTGAGAAAACGTTTAGCTTAATGTTGGGAAAAATTAATATAATTAATTATTTATAATTAAACATGAGTTCAATCCACCATATATTCTAAAAAACAATGTCTGGGCATTGATAAAAAACGGGAGCATAAGAATGAATAAGCCTGGAAATACCCCCATGAACGAATACGAGATCGCAACCTTTGCTCTTGGAGCATCCTGGAAAGTAGAGGCAGTATTTCGCAATAAGGCCAGAGGGATAATTGCTACTGCCACTGGATATACGGGAGATGAAGTACATTATCCCCGACTTGAAAGAGAGACAAAGGAAAAAAAACGCCTTGTACAGGCCGTACAGATCGTATTTGATCCAAAGATAGCCCCCTATGAAAAATTACTGGAACTGTTCTGGGAACTGCATGATCCTGCCTATGCATTAAAGGCAGAAGAAAAAAAGGACCACCATACATCCATCATATATTGCCATTCAGAAAAACAGAAAGAAAAGGCAATTATTTCCAAAAGGAGATTTGAAAGGTCTGGTAAATTCAAAGATCAAATTAACGTACACATCTTGCCTGCTCCGCATTTTTTCAAGGAGGAAAAAGAAATACCCAGAGATGATCATAATATAGGAAAAAGAACAGGTATCAACAAAAACTTTCCTAAAAAGAACCTTCAGCACCAAGCACGGTAATATCCATCGCTTTTCTGCACCTCTACAGGCAGTCCGAATAACTGGGATAGATTAGAAGAGATCAGAATTTGCTCTTTTGGTCCATCCATGAAGATCCTGCCATTTCTGAACAGGATCACCCTCTCTATTTCCGGAATTATGTCCTGAAGATTGTGCGTCACAAGGATAATGCTTTTTCCAGCATTTGCGATCTTGCGCATCACTTCTCTGAATTTGTGAAGACTGTGCAGATCAAGGCTATTGGCAGGTTCATCCAGCACAAGAGCCAGGGGGTCATGTACCAGTGCTCTTGCAATAAGAACCCTCCTTGCTTCACCTGTGGACATATGAGAGATCATTTGGTATCTGAGATGAGATATCTCCAGCAGGTCCATTACTGACTGAACTATGCACTTCATCTCATAGGTAACATGATGATTAGTATAAATACCAATACTGCTGAAAAAACCCGACAACACTGCCTCATAGCCACAAATGTCCCTAGTATATTCCTGCTGCAGATCACCTGAGACTATACCCAATGAGCGCTGAAGATCGAACACATCCCACCTTTCTTTTCCCATGATGCGACATACAAGACCAGAAGAATTGGCCAGTGGCCGGTATTCCCTGGTAATGGTCTTGATGAGAGATGATTTTCCAGAACCATTTGGACCAATGATCGCAACGTTCTCACCTATACCTATCTGAAGGGAAATGGAATCGAGGATCCTGCGTCCATCACGGGCAACGGTGACATTCCTGAAATCGATCAAAGGTTGCTGATGGTTTCCTGAACGAATGGATATGTCCTGCATAATATTCACATATCTAATAGAAACCTTATATAAAAACAATATCCGTTCATGATTTACCACCATGCATAAATAGATGGTTCATTATTGCATATTCGTCACGCTTAAAGTAATAAGATAAGGGATATTTCTCATACTATAACGGTCATTTCTGAAACAGGGTAATAAAAAAAGATCACATGCAGGAAGCATCAAACAAGGCAACATGATATCCACTACACCTATCATCGAGCTGAGGGATATATCCTATTCCTACAGGAACAGTAAGACAGAGGCACTTAAGGATGTGAGCCTGAGAATATATGCCGGAGAAAAAGTGGCCTTCCTGGGGGCCAACGGTGCTGGAAAATCCACGCTTTTCAGGCATTTGAACGGAATACTCAAACCAAACACCGGACAAATACTTGTCCACGGAGAGCCCATATCGAAAAAGAACATCTCGAAGGTGCGCCAGACAGTGGGTATCGTGTTCCAGAACCCTGATGACCAGATACTTGCACCTACAGTGGAGCAGGACGTGGCATTTGGTCCTGTGAACATGGGTCTGTCCGAAAAAGAGGTTGATTCAAGGGTCAGAGAAGCTTTGGAACTTGTGAGTATGACAGGACTGGAGAACAGGTCACCACACCATCTTAGCGGTGGACAGAAAAAACGTGTTGCAATCGCTGGTATCCTGGCTATGAGACCAGAGGTCATAGTGCTGGATGAACCTACGGCCGGACTTGACCCCAGGGGAACTGAGAACATAATGACGGTCATAGAGGATATGAACCGTGACCTGGGAATAACGGTAATACTATCTACACATGATGTAGACATGGTACCTCTTTTTGCTGACAGGGTCTTTCTGATGCACCACGGCAGGATAGAAACACAAGGTACTGTGAAAGAGATATTCAAACAGCCGGGGCTGCTGGAACATGTGCATCTGAGAATGCCCAGGATAGCAGGAGTGTTCGAACTGCTCAGGGCAGAAGGCCTTGATGTGGAGACAATGATCACACCTGTGGAAGCCAGGGACGAGATATTGAGACTGCTGAATGTATACAGGAACCAATAGAAGGCAATTACATGGAAATAACGCTTACAGATATTGAAAATGAAGCGTATAAGAACAGTCCGGTGCATCGTCTTGACGGTCGTGTAAAACTACTTACAGTGATCATAATAATACTGTTTACCGTTAGCCTGCCCAGGGTACATGAGAACAATATGATGCGTTTGGCCTTCGTAGAAGCCTATCTTATTGCCCTGATGATCTTGTCAAAGCTGAACCCTGTGTATGTGATCGTCCGTTTCCTTGTGGTGCTCCCCTTTGGACTTGGCATGATAGTGGTCCAGCCTTTTGTAAGACAGCCTTTCTTTGATTCTTTTACGGAATATCCACTTGATCTGCCCCTGGGACTTACAATGACGTACGAAGGTCTGGCCTTTGGCATAACATTGCTGGCAAAGTTCATTGTATGCATAAGTGCTATAATATTGCTCTCTTCCACTACGAAGATGCATGATATCGTAGGATCTGCAAGACAGCTGGGTATTCCAAAGGAGATCGCAGTGCTACTTACCATGATGGTCAGATATCTGTTCTTGTTCTGGAGCGTGCTTAAGCGTATCCGTACGGCTCAGAAGTGCCGTTTGTTCAACATATGGAATAGGAATGTCCGCCGTATGTGGATACTGGAGCAGATCGGATATACCATCAGCTCGATCTTTATAATGGCCTATGAACAGGGAGAAAGAACATACATAAGTATGTTGTGCAGAGGATATGGACAGAACGGTGATATCCAAATACGCAAAAAGGACCTGAAAATATCGGATATGCTGTTTTCAGGAACAACATTGGCAGTTCTTGTAGTTTCCTACTTTTTGATCTGAGGGCAGTATGTAGAGATCTTTTTAATAAAAATATTAAAAAAATAAAATAAGTTTATTTCTTTATAACTTTTCCTAAACCGTAGCTTATGCCCAGCACGAGCAGAGTACCAACAACGATAGCAGCTACTTCACCGGATTTCCCCATGCCCTCGATGGCATAATCGGGCATTGGAGAGGAGAACACTGAGCCTGCTTCTTCCATCTCTGCAAGTTTTTCCTCACTTACAACACCTTCGGCAGCACTTTCCAGACCATCTGGATCAGAGGAGGCAATGAAGGGAGCAAGGACAGCAATTATGAGGGCTATTACTAAGCCTGCATAAAGGAACTTCATATTGGATCGGCTGCTCATGTTTTTACACCTCTTGCAAGTGACCTGTTCTCCAGGAGGTCAGGCCTTGAGCTTGCAATTGCCGTAATTGCAATAGCAGTGATAAGACCTTCGCCTATGAGGCCTATGATGAAGTGATATGTACCCATTGCAACAAGTCCTGGCACCAGGGGGAAAGTGCCTGCAAGATACATCTGTACCGCACAAACGAGGGCCGATACCAGCAGACCGAGCCATGCGCCTACGAAAGACGAGATCTGAAGACTAAGCTTGTGCTTCATAAGAGCAGAGAACGTATAATAGCCCACGAACCCTGAGACGACCCCCATATTGAGTATGTTAGCGCCCATAGTGGTGATACCACCATCAGCGAACACAAAACCCTGCACCAGCAGTACAAGGGTGAGCACAAGCACCCCAGCCCAGGGACTTGCGAATATGATCGCAACTAACGTGGCTCCCACCATATGACCACTGGTACCCATACTTATAGGGATGTTCAGGGCCTGAATGGCAAAAATACCTGCAGCAAGGGCAGCAAGTATAGGAACTTTCGTGTCGTCCATTTCTTTCCCTGCCCATCTGAGGGCCATGAAAATAAAAGGCAGCGCTATTATCCAGTATATGATGGCCTGGGAAAGGGGGATGAATGAATCAGGTATATGCATATTAGTCCTCCTATACTGTTAAAGTATGAATAACTATGGCTATCGTAACACTTTTATTTTATTATTTTACTATATATAACTGATGGTAACAACTATTTGAAAAATAATAACAACAGAAATGTACTATTAAAAAAATAATATATGACCTGACGGGGCTCTTTTTTGATCAGCTTTCTTAACCAACTTTCACGGCTTGTTATCAAGCAAAAGAGCTGAGAAGCTATGGTGCAAAGAAGGGAATTACAAGTTTGTGTCCCCACGACCTTGTTTAAAAGATAAGTTGCAATAACAGATATCAGTGCATGCGGATGATATGGATGGTTTTGCAAGTCATCTGGAATAAAAGAGTGTTCTTCACTGCTGACCAGATCCTGGCTGTCGGGAACCATGTCACATGATGCAGAACCTTAAATTCAGCAGGTAGTGGTATACAGTGACCGGCTCATTTATAGGGATCAGCAAACCATTGATACTGCGATCACCCACCCGATGTTGGAAAAGGTTGTGTCGATTTGATCCCCTTTCAAAAAGGAGGATCTCTACAGAGCTAACTGACATGTGTCACTTTTCAGGTACGTAGCGGATAGCTTCCACTATTTTAGCGGTTACCGAGGCGATGGTGTCCCTGTCGCCTATATTAATGCTCATATCAGCATATTTCTGATAAAGAGGGAACCTCTCGGCAAAAAGTTTCTCAAGACTTCGCCCTTTTAGACCTACGATACCCCGGGAGTCTTGATTATTGATCTGCCGCTGCACCCTTGAAAGAGGGGTGTGCAGGAATATGATGATGCTCCTTTCTTTCAGGAGTGTCATTGCCTTATCGGAATATACTATGCTGCCTCCGGGAGAGATGACCATGTCATCAGCAATTCCAAGACCAAGGACGATCTCCTCTTCCATCTGTACCAGAGCTCCGTCCCCTTGGGAATCTATAATGTCCTGAAGAGAAAGTCCTGACTTTTTCCTGATCAGCTTATCGATATCCACAAAGTCATACTCAAGTACCCGGGCAACTTCCTTGCCTATGGAGGTCTTTCCTGACCCCGGCATACCTATCAGCGTGATGTTCATGGTATATCCCTGCCTGATCAGTTGTTAAGGGCCTGTATGGGCGCAGGTATCTTTCCGCCTCTGGAGATGAACTTCTCTGAACTGAAAGGGTTCACTGGCATTACAGGGGCCCTTCCCAGAAGACCGCCAAACTCCACTTCATCGCCTACTTTCCTGCCTGGCACTGGGATCAGGCGTACTGCTGTGGTCTTGCAGTTGATCATGCCTATTGCCATTTCATCGGCTATGATGGCGGATATGGTGGAGACAGGAGTGTCCCCAGGCACTGCTATCATGTCCAGGCCTACTGAACACACGCTGGTCATGGCCTCAAGCTTTTCCAGGCTCAGGGAGCCATCCTGTACAGCCCTGATCATACCTGCATCCTCGCTGACAGGGATGAACGCACCGCTTAAGCCGCCTACGGAGGAGGAGGCCATAGAACCGCCTTTCTTCACAGCATCGTTCAGCATGGCAAGGGCGGCAGTGGTGCCGTGGGTACCGCATCTCTCAAGACCCATTGCTTCGAGTATCGCAGCCACACTGTCACCGACTGCAGGGGTGGGTGCCAGGGAAAGGTCCAGTACACCGAACTGTGCATTGAGGCGGGAGGAGACCTCACGCCCTACCTTCTCGCCCATGCGCGTGATCTTGAAAGCTGTTTTCTTGATGGTCTCGGAGATCTCGTTCAGTGTGGGGTCCTTGAGGGCACGTACCGCAGCATTAACGACCCCGGGACCGCTGACGCCTACGTTTATTGAGCGGTCGGCCTCACCCACACCATGGAAAGCCCCGGCCATGAAGGGGTTGTCCTCCGGTGCATTGGCAAAGACAACGAGCTTGGCGCATCCGATGCCATTCCGGTCTGCTGTAAGGGCTGCGGTCTGCTTGATCACATCGCCCATGAGGGCTACCGCGTCCATGTTTATTCCGGCATTGGTGGTTGCTACGTTGACGGATGAGCAGACCTTCTCTGTGGTGGCAAGGGCCTGGGGGATGGAGCTGATGAGCCGCATGTCCCCATGGGTCATGCCTTTGTGCACAAGGGAGCTGAAACCGCCTATGAAGTTCACACCGACCTTGGAGGCTGCTTTGTCCAGGGTCTTTGCTATGGGAACATAATCATCGCATTTGCATGCCTCTGCCACGATGGCAATTGGGGTCACAGATATTCTTTTATTGACAATGGGCACACCGTAGAGGCGGGAGATCTCATCTGTGACCGGTACAAGGTCCTTTGCGTAAGTGGTGATCTTTTCGTATATGTTCGAGTTGAACTCATCGATGTCCGGGTGACAGCAGTCCCGCAGGTTTATGCCCATGGTGACCGTGCGGATATCGAGGTTCTCGGTGGTGACCATCTGTATGGTCTCGAGTATCTCTTCAGGATGGATGAGCATGATTTCACCCTTCAGATCCTGTGCATACATGCAAAGGCATCTTCGTGCTGTACCTTGACCTCCACGCCCAGCCGTTTGCCTTCTTCGGTCATGCTGTGCTGGAATGCGGAAAGGTCGAAGGTCTTATCCTTAACCTCTGCCAGCATGATCATTGTGAAGAGGTCCTGCATAATGGTCTGGCTGATGTCGACTATGTTCACATTGTGCCTGGCCATCACGGCAGTGATGCCGGCCACTATACCTACTCGGTCTATACCTATGACTGTAATGATAAAACGGCTTGAGCTCATGGTAATGCACCTGCTGGACACAGAGAGATCAATGGATGTTCAACTACCGGTTGGATTAAGTAGTTTGCGCAAACGTACATATAAATGATAGGTGTTAAATGGTGGACTTTTCACCGGACAAAATGCATTTATGGCACAGATATCCATCTTAATTGGTTTTGAGTAAAAATATGTTCTTTGTGAGAACATTTTATTCCCATTACTACAATAATATACAAATAAAATAATATTTATTATGTATCTTATACCTGAAGCACCTCAGGACCTGGAACAAAACACAAAGTTTTTATATTACAGAATTTATGATAATCATGATGATGAAAGCATGCGATGGCATGTTCAAAAAAATTTGATCAGGAAGATATAATGGTGAAAATCGTACACGCTCAGACCGTGCTGACAGAAGAGGAACTTGAAGCTTTGAAAAAGAAATGTAACGAGCCTTCTACCAAGGAGGCTCTTAGCATCGCTGTCCGGCATTATCTTGAGTGTGAGTACACGGACCTCGGAGATAAGATGTGGGCGAAAAAATTAGAGAGGGTCGTCCAGAAGAAAAAATCTCAAAACATATAAACCCAAAAACAGGAGAGAAACACGTAATGTGCAAAGCAAACCAATTCCTCGAGGAAGAGGATGCAGTATCCCCGGTCATCGGCGTAATCCTGATGGTCGCAATTACTGTTATCCTTGCAGCAGTCATTGCTGCGTTCGTGTTCGGCATGGGACCACCGAAACAGGCACCACAGGCGAGCCTGAGGGCGAGCGGAGATGTTGTTAAAGATGAAGAAGGAGATTCATTTGCCGCAGTTAAAATTCAGCACCAAGGTGGAGACGTAATTTCGTTAATGTCAACAAATACTAAAGTCACATTATCTGGCAATGCTACCTATAGTGGAGATGTGAATATCGTACCCACCCTTGAAGAGTTCACTGCTGGTGATACTTTGTATGTATACAACAATGATGGAAAACTCGAACTCGGAACAAGTGCAAACGCTAATGAAGTCACAGAAATGCTACCTATCGCAACAAGTGGTGAGACAATCAATGTACTTATCATTGATGTCACAAGCCAGCAGATGATTGCAGACATGAACGTCAGGTTCTAAAACTGAACACATGAAAACCACAGGATAAGAGTGTAGCAATACACCCCTTGTCCTTTCTGACTTTTTTTATTGCTCTGATGACCTTACAGATGTCATATTCTATGCCACAGTATCTGTGAAATGTCATGGGATGACCTCGGAGCAGGCCGTACATTAAGGAGCGTCCATTCTCACAGGGTCGGGAAGTGACGGCATCTGTATGAGCTTATATTCCCGGGCATGCCCTTGGATATGCTCATTGCAAAACATCATGCATAATATTTGATTATGATGAATACTCCTATGAGTATCAGAAAAGAGGAGAAGATCAGAAGGGCATCTGTTTCAGATAAAAATGAGAAGATCAGACCAAATGTTAAAATTACGGCTCCTGCTTTTACTCTTTTTAGTTGTTTACTTTCCATATAAATCTATTAATTTTTATGGTTTATATAAATATGTGTTTTTTCTGTATAAAGGATATTAATAGAGAAAGTAATTACAGGCATCGGAAGAGGCAAATGCCAGATAGGTGAATTCATGGAATATCGGCTTTCTCAACAGCCGGTTCTCACAATATTAACGTACCCATGGTAAATTCGTAACCCATCTCATAATTCACGGTCATTGAAATATTATGATGCATATCATGAATTATATTCAGGTTCTCTTAAATACGTTCACCTCATAAAATAGTATGATCCCGGTTGGAAACTACTGGGGCCTATCCATAGGGGGACAATGATCCCTAAAACTTCCCGGGAAGGTGTCAGCCAACCTCCTTCTTTCCATGCTGATATCCTTCCTTTCTTCAGTCAGACCTCAAAGAGCGTCCTGGTGCGGGTATGAGACCGGTATATGATCTTCAATGACGGTTTCAACAGGTATATATACAATACAAAGACAATTCTATTTAATACATAATGTCACGCACAGGAGGTTTATGTCATGGAAATTGAAAAGCTTTTAAGGGATAGCTGGGGGATATTCCAGAAGAACATCGTTGCGTTTATTATCGGTACACTTATAGCAATAATAGGATCAATACTTATTGTGACCATTGCACCGTTGTTCTACGGTGTCACATACATGGCAGCAAAGGCTATTAGAGGGGAAACTGTGGAAATAGGCGATGTCTTTGCAGGGTTCAAAGTGCCCGGAGCCTTTGTGCAGAGCTGGGTGGTCGGCATCATATATCTGGCACTGATGGTCGCAGGTTCCATGTTGCTGGGAAGGGTAGGAGGTATTGTTGGGATACTGATGATCTATGCTTTGCCGCTTCTGGTCATAAAAGGATACAAAGGAGCAGATGCTCTCAGGGAGAACTTTGAGCTGATACAGAAATACCCCACGGACACTGTTATCGTATTCCTTGTGTTCTTCGCGCTCAACCTCATCGGCAGCCTTATAATGATCGGGGCGCTCATCACGATCCCGCTTAGTCAGATAGGCTATACCCTTACGGCAAAGAACCTGGCGGACAGCGGTCAGCCAGTGGCCTATATAGAGGGATGAGACAGATCACGGCCTAAACAAGGCATTTTTATTTTTTTTGGGATAAGTATATATATCATATAATAATATTTATTTAAAGTAATATATTTATTCACAGGAGGCAACAATATGGAGATAGAAACTCTCTTAAAGAACACCTGGAACATTTTCCAGAAGGATCTGGTCACGTACATCATCGGTGCGCTTATAACGATCTTCGGATCGATCATCCTGATAACATCTGCCCCATTGGCCTATGGTCTTGCCCACATGGCTGCAAAGGGAACAAGAGGAGAAAAAATAGAGGTAACTGATGTCTTCGCAGGGTTCAAGCTCGATAAGTTCATACAGAGCTGGCTACTGTTCCTGATAATTATGATACCCATATTTATAGGGTTCCTGCTCCTGGTCATTCCGGGAATTATAATCAGCATAGCCTTTGCGATCATTTTCCTCTATGCACTGCCCTTGATGGTGGTCAATGGCACCGGTGCAGTGGACTCCCTGAAGGAGAGCTTGGAAATGGCAAAGACCAATCCCCAGGACACAATTATACTGGTAGTACTGGTCATGGTCCTCAATGCCATCGGCAGCGCAATATGGATAGGGACCATCCTCACGATGCCCTTTACAATGCTGATGCTTATCCTTGCACTCCCCATGGTAACAGGCGCAAAGCCTGAAATGAATGTGCAGGATGCTACCGTATCAGAGGTCTGAGACCAGCCTGTGAAAGTTTTCACAGTCCTTTTCTTTTTTTGTATCCTGCGACCTGTTATCCGTATCAGCCGTGCGGACACTTAATGGACACAGTCCCTGGCTCCAAGATGACATAAAAAGAAGAGCTATCAGGTATTGTTACTTCAGATATTATATATCTCAGAGCTCTTTCTTACTTTTTCAATATCCCTGTCGATAACCGACAGTTTATTCTTGTCCACTTTGATCCCTGCAAGGTTCTCAATGAACCAGATAGATTTCACATGGTCGTCCGGGGTAAGTTTCCAGTCAGGTTTCTCCATGTAGAAATCGATGCCTTCGGCGTATCTCATAAGCTCCATACGCACTTCCTCTGTGATCCAGCCCAGTTCCTCATAGTAAGAGAGAATATCAGGAAGATTGTTCCTCCCCACAAGCTCCATAAGGAACTCAAGCCATTCCATACACAGCTTGACGCTGGAGGAATTTTTCATGATATGTGCAAGCTGTATGCTCTGACCAGGTCTGCCCCTGGCACCGATCCTTTTAAGCTCCCCCTCCACATATCCTGACAGCTCGGTCATTTCATCCCTTATCCCTTGCTGTGCAGCCGAAACGCTTGAAACTTCGGTCCCAAGCTTTAGAACGTTGCCTTTCATATCCTGCATGGCTGTAGACATTTCCGCACCTGACCTCTCCATACCCATGAGTCGTGGCACGAGTTCCTCCATTGCATCAGCCTTAGCTGACAAAACAGAGAAACGGTCATCATTTTCCTGCGCATTTTCCTGCATCTTGGAAACAAGGGCCGTATAGGACCCCACAAGTTCTGAAATATGCTTCTCTATACTGGAAAGGCTTGACAGGATATCCTTGTTCTCGGACAGGACATGGGCCACCTGTTGTTCCATACCCGACAGATGTGATTCCAGCCGGACCATGCGCTCATCCAGATCATCGAATTTCATACCCGTAGCCTTCATTACATCATCAGAAGAACTTTGCAAAGACTTCACAGAGTCACCAAGAACGGTCACATTCCCTGAAAGTTCCTCATACATACCATACATCTGGGAGATGTTCCCTGCAGATAATTCCAGCTTCTCTCTAAGATCATCAAGTTCTCCGGACACGATCGGAGCAGACCCCTGAGAATCCCTGGTACTTGCAGGAGAAGATACCCCTTCATCTGTTTTCCCATGCCGGGAAAGAGTGTCGGATGAGCTCTGTTTTGGATCTGCACCAGCTCCTGATAGATCACTGTGAACAGGAAAATGTGCCCGGGGTTCATTATCGATCTTAAGCTCTTGCGGAAAATCGAACAAAGGATTCTCCACCGGGGTCACCTTTACAAAATCACCCGCAGAAATGCTACTATCATGAACATCTGACAGACCAACCTGTTCAGATCGTGGAGAGGGCACCGACAGGCCAGCAGCATCTTTGGAAGGTGAAAAAGGCGATGTGTCTGAAAGTACCCGATCAAAGGGTGAAGAGGTAGAAGCGATCGATGATGTATTGTCCCTTGCCTGCATCCGGCTGTCATATACCGGATCATCAGGCAACTGAAAAGGATCATCCTCTTCGCGAACATTACCTTCCTTTATTTTCTCCATTTTTTCCAGCAAACTTTTGCCTTTAGTAAGGCTTCTGACGTTAGCAAATATAGAATTTGCCAGCTCGCTTATGCTCGTTGCCAGGTTGCCGGAAACACCGGTCACCCTTTCACCGATACCAGTTTTTTTCTCTGATGCTGTGGGCACATGTCCGGGGGTAAAGCCATCTGGGAACGGAGGATTCTGTCCGAAGAACGGAAAAGGAGGGGAACCTGATGGAACGGTCTGACCTGCAAATGGATCAGAGGCTGGTGAGGAGGCGCCCTGAGCAAAAGGATCACGGGAGACAGCAGATGAACTCTGCGACAGACCGGGCTCTGCAACAGGAGGAACGAAGGCTGAGGAAGTTCCGGGGAAAGGATGGTCCGAAGACCTAGACGTCTGAAGAGGTGGGACCATAGCATCAAAAGCAGGGAACTGCTGAGGAGAAGATGAAATATTTCCATCAGGCACCGGAAAAACCGGTGAGTTGAACGAACTGGGACCATTTATGTTAGGACCCTGAGCAAAAAGCTTTGAAGGATCTGGTGAACTGATCCCCTGCTTTTCATGGGATTGCACTGAACTGCTGCCATTGGGAACATCATCATGTAATGCCAGTTCAAAAAGAGGAGGTTTTTTATTCCTGGTGACCTGTGCTTTTGACAGTTCCTGTGCTCCTCTTGCAGGAGCCGCTGTGGACCCCATTGATGGGTCCTGAGATAACAAAGGAGTTAAAGGTCCTTGCCCCATATCCTTTGTAAAAGGGGTAGTTGAGACACTTGCGAGTTCCTGATCCGGTTGAAGAGAACTGATATCAGGCAATTCCATCGAGAACAACGGTGCAGATGGCTCGGAAAGAGATGAAGATGAGCTCTTTTCAGACACATCGATATCTTCCTCTTGTATGGCTGAATCCGAAAAAGCTTTCTGGAAAAGATCTGGTACCTGAGCACCAAGAGCGAAGGGTGGTGGACCTGATACAGTATCTGCATCAGTATCCTGCTCTTCTTCCTTCTTCTGGTCTGCCGTTTCCCATGGAAATTTGCTCATAGAGTCTCAACTTCAGATGTTTAGGTTTGAATTAACTAATATAAATTATACATGTATTTATATAAAACTTATTGATTAACCTCATCTGAATTAAAAAACAGAATGATGATCAGAACAGGATGGTCAAAAGAAGGCGCACATGAAATTTGAGGGAATGGACGAGAGATAAAGGATGAAATTTGTGCTAGAAATTCATGTTGTTGTTACTCTGTGCGCCTATAATGTGCATACGTTATCAAAATATATAAGGATTTTGCATTTGTCCAAAGTAAATGAAGCGTAATAGGGCATTGAATTTGATTATCATCATAATGATGATTATGTGTGTAGTGTGCAAATATATACTGCATAAAGATAAAAACTAAGTGAAGGCGTTCAAAGAGACATCAAGAAAGGCACTGATCATAATTTGAACATTTTTGCTCCTGAAACAGAGCAGTTCACCAAACTATCGATATCTACTTTGCTCTCCTCAGTAAGCAAAGAATCACATTCTGACATAGTTGCGGGTTTTTCCGGAACAGCCGAACAACATGTTACAGGCCTGACCGATATATTGTAAGAACCGATCCTTTTTGCAATATCTATTATATCCGCCTTATCCAAGGCTATCAATGGATGATAGAGTGGTATGGCAAGCCCGTAAAGTTCAGCGTACATATTCGCAGAGGTCTGGGAAGCTACCTGCCCTAAAGATGAACCCGTAATGATCCCGACAGCGCCTTCACGCTTCATGATCTCATAGGCAACTCTGTACATGGTCCTTTTACACAGCACACATGTCTTGTTCCTGGAGCACCGTTCCACAAAAGCCTTCAGGGAACATCCATGTGGGACCTCATATATCCTGAACGGATGACCAGGGGCCCACTGCTGTAAAACTTTTATACTGTCCAATGCACGCTGTCTGGTAGAACCATCTGCAAAGGGTTCATTATTGCAATAAACAGGGATGATCTCAACACCCCTTTTCATCATGAGCCAGGCAGCTACAGGAGAATCGATGCCACCGGATACAAGGGCAACCATTTTTCCCTGAGTACCCAGCGGAAGACCACCAACACCCCTGAAGTTCTCAGTGAACACATAAGCTTCCTTCTGACGCACCTCTACAAAGATCTCCTTGTCCGGCACAGTAAGGTTCACTATGGGAGTTTTGCCCTCCAAGAGCAAGCGCTCCCAGACAGCATCCCCACATTTGGTTCCTACGTCCTGGGAAGAAAAATCATGATTACCGGTCCTGCGGGCCCTTATGGCAAAGGAGTCACCATCCTTAATAAAAACTGCGCCAATGTCCGCACATTTCCTGGATATATTCTCAAGGTCTGCACCAACAGCAGTTGCAAAAGATGCAGACACCACACCAAAAACATCAGCTGCCACACTTGCTGCTGTTTCATCGGAAGTATTGATAAATATCCTACCCCATTCCCGGCTCAGGCCTGAGTATTTCACACCGCGCTGATCAAGCATAGCCGCAATGTTGCGCATAAGGACCTTTTCGTAATGGTTTCTGACACCTGGGCTTTTCAGTGCCAATTCCCCATATCTGACAATTACTACGTTGTTCATCGTCCCACTGTTCTCTGATGGATCTGATATAACTTATAGATAAAGAAGGTTCAATTGTACTAAGACCGACATGCTTACCGTTTTATGACAAAGCCATTGAATTCACCCAAAGCCTCCTTCCATTCGACCTTCAGTGAATCCACACGGGACATAGGAGGACCTACCTTGAGCCTTTGAAGGAGCAGTTCAACAGACTCCTTGGACCCTTCGGCCAGGACCTGTACACAGCCATCGGAAAGGTTACGCGCATAACCTGCAATACCAAGTTCCTGTGCAGTGTTCTTTGTGAACTGACGGAAAAAGACCCCCTGTACCCTTCCACATACATGGACCTCGGCAAGTACGTTCCCAATAACCATGGAAGGGTATTCAGGAACCATCTTATATGAACTTTGGCCTCATCGAGAGCATCTTTGCAAGAGGCAGCCCCCGATATGGCAAACCAGCGATCTCTGCCCGTATGCGGGAGTCCAGTTCTTCGGTCGACATTTCCATGGTCTTTGGACGATTGGCCTGGGATTCCGCCCTTATGGTCACATTTATCCTACCGGTTTCAACCTCCCTGTCCCCGATAACAACCACATATGGGACCCATTCACGTCCTGCTTCACGTATGCGTTTGCCCACAGTATCTTCCCTGTCATCGATATCCACACGGCAATGCAGCTTCTCTGAAATCTGCTTTGCGAACTCCAGATGCTTTTCAGAGACAGGAAGCAACCTTACCTGTGTAGGGGAAAGCCATACAGGAAGCATGGGCACCTCCCCACGCTCTGCCCTCATGGCCTCTTTTTCCAGCAGACCATAGATGCAGCGCTCGATAGCACCGCTTGGGGAACAGTGCAGGATGGTAGGACGTTTCTCTTCACCTGTGACATCGATGTACCTTATGCCATACCTTTCAGCATTTTCCACATCTATCTGCACTGTGGAAAGAGCACTTGCCTTTGCAAGAGCATCTACAAAGTTGAACTCGAACTTGAGCACGAAGTAGAAGAAACGCGTATCCCACATCTCTACAAGCACCGGTTTGTTCACAATACGGGCAAGGTTGGTAATGAAATCCTTGTTCTCCTCGTAGAATTCTCTTGTGAACCTGATGGCGACCTCGAAATCTTCAACCTTGATACCTATCTGGTCCAGGATACGGATACACATATTGTACTGTTCATCGAACTGAGCGATAGCCTGGTCCATGTCATGGCACAAAGTATGCATATCGGGCATGGTGAACGCCCGCAGGCGGCGCAGTCCCACAAGCTCTCCCCTCTGCTCCCTGCGGAAACTGTAGCGTGTAAGCTCGATCATCTTCAGAGGAAGGTTCCTGTAGGACATGGTCATATCGTGGTTGATCAGGAACTGGCCAAAACAAGCAGCAAACCTCAGGAAAAGCTGCCTTTTATCAGACTCTATGGAGTACTGCCTTGCAGGGAACCTGTCAAGATACTTCTTAAGAGTGGGATGGTTCATGTCATACATTAAAGGGGTTTCAACTTCCATAGCCCCCGTTTTAATGGATTCCTCGACCACATAGTTCTCAAGTAAGGATTTAATGAGCCGGCCTTTGGGATAATAGCGCATGTTACCGGAATCAGATCCTGGTTCATAGTCAGCTATCTCAAGCCTGCGCATGAGCTCAACATGTGGAGGCGCCTTATCAACCTCTCTTTTCTTGGAGATCTCATAGTCAACGAACTTACTGAGGTTCTCATGTCCTTTAAGATCAAAGCTATCCATTTCATGAAGCTGACCGTCTGGAGTGAGGATGTGCCAGTATGATCTTGCGGTACTTTCAGCTTTCAAAGCTTCAGAAACTACCTCCGGTCTTTTTTCAGGGGTACACGCAACGCTTACACCATCTTTATTTTCAAAAGATATCGACCTGGACAGCTCAGACAGAGGATGACCTTTGCAGCTGATCCTGAATGCTTTATACCAGCCAAAGGGAGCCCTTTTTACCATATACTTCTTCGAAAGTGCCTTTTCCATGGCGGTCATAACATAGACCGCAACTTTTGGGGAAGACAGATCTGAACTTAGATGAGCATACGGATAAAGCATGATATTTTCTGTTTTTACCTGCCCTGCGATCTTCTCGATCTCAGAGACACCTTTTAGGACCATTTCATCGGGACTTGCCTCATCTGCCTTTTCAACGGCAATGAAAACTGTGAGCGCGTCCTCCAGCCTGCCAGACTTCATTGGATCTTCGATCTTCTCTGCCACCGGGGTGCTTTTCTTGACCTCATATTCGATATAATCAGAATGGATGAGCAATAGCTGCATGATTTCACCTGCAAAATTACCTGTAGACTTAGATTAAACAATACTTATAAACCTTTTTAAAGAAAAAATGGCCGTCTTTCAATACGACCCTGTAGTCATTTCAAACCCGGGAGTTTTGTTTTCTTTTTCTCACCGTAGACTGGGGTTCTCATATGTACCCTATATGCGGCGATCAAAGAAGCAAGGATTATAGGTGCCATGAAGAAACCGGCGATACCTCCTACAAAAGCGCCTCCCAGGAAAGAGAGCATGATAAGCATTGGATGCACACGTGAATGCATGCTGGCAAGATATGGACGAAGGATGAACTCTGGTGGCAGGTAAATGACAATAGAGGACACTACAAAAAAGATCACAGCTGCCTCAAGCCCTATTTGGAAATAGCGAAGCACGGCAAGGGCAATGAGCACCATATAACCGGCAAACAATGGAATGACAGATGCAATGAAAATAAGAGTGGCAAGAGCCAATATATGAGAGAAACCAAAAATATAAAAGACTATCAGAGAAGCTACACTGACAAACAGGGCAGCATAAGCATTGCCTATGAACACACCTTTAAGTATGAGGTCCAGATGCTGTATGTATTCTGTGACCCATGGTCTATTATCCACAGGCATGAAGGCCATGATATTATTATAGACCTTGTGCCCGTCAGCCAGAAGGAAATAGCATACCAGTACAGATATCACCAGGTTGAGAGCGAACATTACAATTGTCATTGCATAGGATATAAAATCGAAACCGCCTAAAAAAGGCAGCAAAGAAGTGGACATATCCCATATAGCTTGGCGGATCTGCTCATTGTACTCTGGTGGCACATCGATGGACTTGACAAAATCGAACAGCGAATTAATGAACACATCCTGATTATCAAAGATCCAGCCGATGAATCTCACGATCTCGAATATGCCTGAACCTAATATCAATACAATAGGCATGACAATGACAAGAGTGGCTATCAGCGCACCAAGCCTTTTATGCCGGTGTAACTTGAGATATAATGGCCTTGCTATATACGCAAGGACCAGACCCAGAACTATCCCATCTGCAAGGGGAAGAAAAATAAACGCAAGGACCATTGAGAGCAGTATAGCGGTCAAGATAACAGCTATCTTCATTCTGGAGGATATTAGGAAAGATATACCGTCTAATTGGCCTAACTGCATAAGTACACATCTGGTCGAAACTATTTTGTAAATGTTATATAATTAAAATTATAAGTATTAAAGCTTCACCCATCTATAGATGGCCAAGATCGATCATAGGTAAATTACGGGAAGTATATTTTAAGACAACACATGATCCTATGCATTTGCCGCATCTGATACAGACATCACTGATATGCAGGCCCCGCATATCATCGACCTCAATAGCACCTGTAGGGCAAATTCCCTGACATATACCACATCTTGTACACATGCAAACTCTCATAAGCTGCAATAAGACCTGCCTGAATGTTCCAGCAGCTTTTTCTCTGTCACTGGCAGTGACCAGCAGGTTACCCGAAGAGAAGAACTTGACAGTCGCATCATCGGTGCTTACAAGCAGCATTCCTATGTTCTTTGAAGTCTTGATAGGGCCTATTATGTGCAGTACATCTGCTGCATCCTGCAAAGAGATGCCCCTTATGTTATCTTCAACTGTAAAACCTCCACCTGTGCAGGGGGAAACGCCACTGACCGACTCCACACTGAAACTTTCATAGACCATGGGAACATCATACTTGATCCCGATCTCTTCTGCGAGCTTAAGGATCTTTGGAGGAGGTTCCTTCCATCTCCACAATCCATGTTCCACAAAGGATCCTGGCAAACCTTTTTTGCTGGTCCATTCCATCAGATATGTATTCCAGCGTGCATAAAGGTCAGGGTGCAATCGGGAAAAGATCTGATGTTCAGCAGACAGGGAAGCAGGACATAGATAACAGCCCACTCTTTCGAACCCAAGGTCATAAAGAGGATTGTAGTCAAGTTTTTTTCCATATATGTACATCCATACTTCGAGAGCCCTCCAGTCGCGAATAGGAAAAATGTTGAGCTGCGCAGGTACAAAGGGATTCCTCTCACTTGCAGAAATGGAAGCCCTGGAAAAAGATTCGTACCTTCTCTTGCCGTCCACGGTAAGACATACCTGCCCTTCACCTGAAGACTCGTCTATCAGTCTGTTAGCAGGTGCCAGCTTGCATACCTTGCAACACCAGCGCATATCCTTTGCAGGAGGACCGAACCTTTCAAGGTTCTCCCAAAAGGCATCTCCTGCAGTTGATTCCTTTAACTGGATACCTTTATCTGAACAGAAATGTCGCACAAATTCCACTGTTTCTGGAAACTCGATGCCTGTGTTCAAAAAAAAAGCCCTTATATCCCTGCCTTTAAGAGCGTTCATTGTCAGATCGAGCACTACAAGGCTGTCCTTACCCCCACTGAAAGAAACATGCACTGGCAGGTCCCTGTATTCCCTGCGACTGGCAACACCCTTGATCACATTGGCAGCGTCCATGGATATTTTCCCCATGTGGCCTTTATTTGCTTCAATTATATCCTGCATGGAAGAGATACGCGGGTTTAGCGAAACTTTGCGCCCATCAAGTTTCTTAACTCTCAATACAGCATCTTGTGAGCTGTTAAAGTGTCCATGGTCCAAAAGGGATATGCCAAAACCTATAAGATTACCACATCTGATCAGAACGGTATCTCCTTTTTTTATATCTTCTGTGAAATTTAGGATCTGATCAGCTTTTATCTTCTTGCCGCTGAGATGGCTGGAAGCCTTCCTCAGAACTACCGTTCTATTAGTGGTTTTCTCTGCCAGTACCTTTGCACCTTCAATAGACAGATCTAAAACATGACTCAGAGACCTCATGTCAAAACGAAGTACGCCGAAATGTAAACCGTCAACTATGATCCCATCTGTCCTGTCGTCACCTGTGGTTTTGTTAAGTAATATTATCCTGCTCCCGATAGGGTCACATCCGAAGGCCGATAACAAAAGAACGTGTATCAGTTCCTTTTCATAGGGTGAACAGAACCTTATGTCTCCAGGAGGGAACAGATCAAGACGGCTGCCCTCAGCCAGACAGACATCACACGTAGATCTTAACAGAGGTACATTGCAATGATAACACCAGAAAATATGATGCTGTAGATCAGCACCATGCTGTTTCCATGACCTCGCAGGTTTTGACCGGACCCGTGAACTAACACGCTTCCCGCTGGAAGGCTGTTCTTTAGCTGTATGGTATTTATTTGCGGTTCTCATATGGTCCCGTTAAAACAAGTGAATGATCCGGTCATGCTGTCATTGTCCACCAAGGCGATCATTAATGGTCCGGGCTGCCAGCTTTCCTGCACCCATAGCACTTATCACAGTCGCAGCACCTGTGACCACGTCACCGCCTGCATACACGCCTGCAAGAGAGCTCATACCTGAACCATCAACAACTATAGTCCCTTTTGAAGTGGACTTCAGACCATCGGTCCCGGAAAATATGATCGGGTTAGGGGAAGTGCCTATGGCGATTATCACAATATCGGCTTCGATCTCATGTTCTGAACCCTTCAGAGGCACAGGTCTTCTGCGACCTGAAGCATCTGGTTCACCAAGCTCCATCCTGATACACTCCACACCTTTGACATTCATTTTATCGTCACCAAGGATGCGGACCGGATTGGTGAGCAGTCTGAAGATAATGCCTTCTTCTTTAGCATTCTCCACTTCTTCCCTGCGGGCTGGCAGTTCATCCTCACTACGGCGATAGACGATACTGACCTCATCAGCGCCCAGCCGAAGAGCACACCTTGCAGCATCCATTGCCACATTTCCTCCACCAACAACTATGACATTCTTACCTCGCCTTATAGGAGTATCATAGTCAGGGAAGCGGAAAGCCTTCATGAGGTTCACACGGGTCAGGAACTCGTTAGCTGAATATACACCATTGAGGTTCTCTCCTTCGATATCCATGAAATTAGGAAGTCCTGCACCTGTTCCTAAAAATACTGCATCGAACTCTGTCCTCAGCTCATCCAGAGTTTTGATCTTGCCGATGACATGATCTACCTTGATATCAACACCAAGATTTTTTATATAGTCCACTTCCTGCCGTACTATTGCCTTTGGCAGACGGAACTCAGGGATACCGTAGGTAAGAACCCCTCCTGGTTCATGGAGTGATTCAAAGATCGTCACTGAATGCCCTGCTTTCGCAAGATCGGCTGCTGCTGTAAGCCCTGCCGGACCCGAACCCACCACGGCAACATTTTTACCTGTGGGCTTGACTTTATGAGGTGCTGCAATATCCGAGATGCTCTCATGATCGGCAGCAAAACGCTCAAGACGTCCAATAGCTATGGGTTGTCCTTTCTTTGCAAGCACACAGTACTGCTCACATTGTACTTCCTGGGGACAGACACGTCCGCATACCGCAGGAAGGGCGTTCGTCAGCTTGATGATCCTGATGGCTTCATCGAAATCCCTCTCAGCGATACAGGCAATGAAAGCAGGAATGTCGATGTTCACAGGACAACCTTGCACACATTTAGGGTCCTTGCATTGAATGCAGCGTGTGGCTTCAGCAACCGCCTGTTCCTCAGTATAGCCCAGCGCTACCTCATTGAAGTTCTTGCGTCTTTCCTCCGGATCCTGTAATGGCATGGGCTGTCTTGATGCCATTACTGTTCGCCTCCACAAGTGCATTCATGCTTCTTGATAGAAGTACCCTCTTCATCCCTGTAAAATGCAAGTCGGCTCATGAGCAAATTGAAATCTACCTTATGGGCATCGAACTCAGGTCCGTCCACACAGGCAAACTTGGTCTTACCATCAACAGAAACACGGCATCCTCCACACATACCAGTGCCATCGATCATTATGGGGTTTAAGCTGACGATCGTCTGTATCCCGAAAGTTTTTGTCACTCCTGCCACTGCCCTCATCATTATAGGTGGTCCGATGGCCACTACCCGGTCCACGTGCTCACCACCCTGCAGTAGTTTCTGGAGCACATCGGTCACAAAACCATGATGACCTTTGGTCCCGTCATCGGTACATACCAGCAGTTCATCACTGACAGCCCGCATCTCTTCTTCAAGGATCAGCAAATTTTCGCTCCGGGCACCAATGATAGTTATTACTTTATTACCTGCGGCCTTATAGGCCTTCACCTGGGGATAAGCAGGAGCCACTCCTACACCCCCTCCCACCATCACAACAGTGCCAAGTTTATCTATTTCAGAAGGAGTGCCCAGTGGTCCTACAAAATCCTGAAGCTCATCCTGGGCATTCAATGTGGCCAGTTGTTTGGTCGTCTTTCCCATCTCCTGGAAAATAATGGTCACAGAACCTTCCCCTACATCATGGTCTGCAATAGTGAGAGGGATCCTTTCACCTTGCTCATCGATCCTGATCATCACGAACTGCCCGGGCTTTGCAGCTCTTGCCACATCAGGTGCAAACACCTTCATTAAATGCACCTGATGCACCATATCCCGTTTCTCGATTATCCTGTATGACATTTGATCACATTTCAGACTGGATTGGAGGATTTATGTTGCATAGGATAAGAGTAATAGTACTTAAAAATTCAGTTGAAACTGAGTAAAAATTAAAGATATTAGATATAATCAGATATGGTCAAAAAGATCAAGTTCTTATCATTCATTTATAACAGACCATATCACTTCTTAGGAGTTAATATGTACACATTGGTAATGATATTTACCACATCAGCGTTCTCTCCAAGCCAGCTAATAACGGTCCCATTGGGATTTGCCGCGTTGATATCTCCTGTAAGTATAAAGAAAATGGTATTTGTCTGCTCATCCACAAAAGAATCCAATTCCTGCTGACTGGATCCAGGATCTATTATAAAAGTCCCATCAGTAGAGTTATCATAATAGAACCTAAATGGCTTTGAGATATAACCTGGAAGTGGTGCTATTATATCCCCCGGTCTAGTAATGGTGGTCATATAAGATGCCACGCCCCTCCAATCATCTTTTTTTGGAGAAGAATAGTAGTTTACAAGGGGGCCCAGTGAACTTAGTAAAAGAACAAACACAAATATGACAGTCAGAACTTGACTTTTTTTCTCTGATAAGTGCCTGTTGCTTTTTGGTGAAGTGTTCACAGAGAATATGAAACTGGAAGTAGCGGTCAAACCGCGTGCTATGATAAGCAGATAGGCAGGCAGGATGAAAAGAAGATACCTTGGATGAAAAGGCATTATATCTGAAAGATAGTAGCTCACTATAACTGGAAGGAAGAACCATGAACAAAGTAAAACAGCCTGCCTGCGTTTAGATAGGACCATCGCTATAGCACCTAGTGCAAAAAAGGTTAGGTAAAGCAGAGAAGGAGATGGGGAAAACGTAAAATGAGAGAGCAAGCTTGAAATGAAATAGGTCTGGTCCACACCCCATGTCACCTCTCCTCCAACCCTTGAAGCCGCCTGTTCAAAAAAAACCTGAATGCGGGGAATTATAAGAACTACAATGGAGACTGCGCTGATAAAAAATGCCTTTACCTGCGGTAAGATCTCTGATCTGAAATGTAATGTTCTGTTCTCATAAGAAAAAAGGAGGATCAAAAAATAAAATATCTCTATAGGAAATATGAAGAAACCAAAATAATGAGTATAGATGTTCAGCACTGTAAAAACAACGAACAAAAACCAGAAACCATTACGCTTATCCTCGATTGCCGAATAAAAAAAGAAAATGGAACCAAGGGTAAGGAATACCATCATTGAATACATCCTTGCCTCTTGGGAATAATAGATATGCGACAAGGAAACAGAAAGCAAAAAAGAACTGATGAGACCTTCTTTTACAGTGAACATGCGTGTTCCAAGCATATAGAGCAATGGGATGGCAATTATCCCGAACACCATGGATGGAAAGCGTAACAGTATTTCAGATTTTCCAGTGAGCAGGAAAAAATGAACAACAAAATAATAAAGTGGGGGATGGACATCGTTCTTTGTTGCCTCGTATATTCCAGAGAGGTTATCAGATGATAAGAAATAGGTGGCTGCTTCATCAAGCCATATTGATTCTGCTCCAAGTTGATAGATCCTTAAAAGGGCGCCTATGAAAATTATTGCTAATAACAGCTGTAATTCTCTGAACGACCTTATATTGTCAATGAATTGGGATATCTTCCCTTTTATCTTTGAGGTCTGATCCGCATATGAAACTTCTTCAGCAGATGATTGCCTTTGAGCCGACATATGATTACTCTGGTCCATTTTATATATGAAAGGTATATTTAATTATGCATCATTAGTAAAGTAATTATGATATAAAATAAATGCTTCAAGCTTACGACATAACAATATAAATATATCAAAATAAATACTAAGATAAAATTATATGATCTAATATAATATTTAATATAATATGCTATAAGGAACCTTGATCCCAGGAGCTTGCAGACAGATGCAAATGATTGAAATGAGAGAATGTTAGTAACTGATATATATTAATAAGCTTTTTTAAGCATATAAATCAGGACGAACAACTAAAGGTCAAATATGATCGATTGGTATACAACCTAAATGACCCGTAAAAGGGGCTGACCAATAAAGTGTATACTGTAAAAGAAAGGGGATGGAAATATTAAATCGCTAATCCTTGCCGGTGGGTCTGGAACACGGTTATGGCCACTAAGCAGAAAGCATAATCCTAAACAATTCCTGAAACTCGAAGATACTTCTTTTTTTCAAAACACTTTAATGCGCTGTCTGGAAGTCTCTGATATATCCGAGATTTTCGTTGTGACAAATGATTCACAGCGATTGTTTGTCATCGGCCAGGCTAAAGAGCTGGGATATGACCTGCATTCTGAGAACGTATTGATAGAGCCTGAACCAAAGAACACCCTTCCTGCAATTAGTTTTGGCATGAGGGAAATAGTGAAAAGGTTCGGAAGATCTATTGTGGGGGTCTTTTCATCAGACCATGTACTTGACATCCATGCAATGAGAACAATAGAAAATGCAGAGCTACTTGCACAGGAACACCTGGTAACTTTTGGAATAGTGCCCACTTCACCACATACAGGTTATGGATACATAAAGCCAGCTGAAAAGGTAGGAACTGGCTACAAGGTAGCCGAGTTCAGGGAAAAACCAAACCATGAAGATGCATTGAAGTATCTGAGAGAAGGATGTCTGTGGAACAGCGGAATGTTCCTTTTTAACACCGATGTGTTCTTCAGAGAATTACAGGAACATGAGGAAACTTTTTCCAGGGCCTTTGATCCTGGAATTGATCCTGATGCCAAGATCGAAGAGGCATACGAAAAAATAAGAACGATATCCATAGATTATGGGATCATGGAAAAATCCAGGAATGTCGTGGTAGTGCGCCTGGAACATAAATGGAGCGATCTGGGGAATTTTAATGCAATATATGAGGAGTCAGAAAAGGACGATAACGGGAATGTGATCTATGAATGCGAGAACATTCTTATCAATTCACGGAACAACCTCGTTTATTCAAAGTGTGATAAGCTTGTGGCTCTGATAGATGTGGAGAACATGGCAGTTGTCGATACACCGGATGCTCTGCTGGTATGTCCTAGAAAGAGCAGTCAGAAAGTAAAGCAGGTGGCTGATGCCTTGCACAGCAAAAATGATGAAAGGGCTTACCTGCAGCAGACGGTATATAGGCCATGGGGCTCCTATACCGTTATGGAGAAATCTGATAAGCATAAAATAAAGAATATAACAGTGGAGCCAAAAAAAAGGCTGAGCCTGCAGCTCCATTACCATCGCAGTGAACACTGGATAGTTGTCAAGGGAATGGCAACTGTACAGATAGGTGATGAGACCTTTTTTCTGAGGCAGGGAGAAAGTACTTTCATCAGAGCCGGCATGCAGCATAGGCTTTCGAACGAAGGGAAATTGCCTCTGGAACTCATAGAAGTACAACTTGGAGAATGTGTGGACGAGGATGATATCGTGCGTTTTGATGATGAATATGGAAGAGCATGAAGAAATCTTTAAAACACATAAAAAATGGGTGCAGGAGTAAGCTCCTCAGAGAAAGTGCTAATGTATCTATATTATAAAATGAACATATGGAATATATATGAAAGTGATCATACCCGCCGCAGGTACAGGAACACGTTTGTTCCCTCACACGCATACCAAGCCAAAGCCTATGGTATACATTGCAGGAAAACCAATCATAGGGCATATATTGGATAGGATGACAGACCTTGAACCTGAAGAGATCGTACTTATTGTTGGATATTATAAAGAGCAGTTGATGTCCTATGTAAATGAGCATTATGGGAAGAAATTCAACATCAGATATGTGGAGCAGGAAAAAAGGCTTGGCCTTGGACACTCAGTATACATAACACGTGAATATGTTGAAGGTTCTGATGTAATGATAGCACTTGGAGATATGATCTTTAAAGCTGGGTATATCGATTTCTATCAAAAGCACATTGAAAACAAAAAATGTTCAGGTTCTATTGGAGTAAAGGAAGTTGATGAACCAAGGAAATATGGGATTGTTGAAATCGAGCACACTTCTTACTGTATCAGGAAACTTGAGGAAAAACCAGAGAAGCCGACATCGAATTTAGGAATTGCCGGAGTATACTTTATAAGAGATACAGAGATGTTATTCAATATTTTAGAACGAATGATAAATAACGGAAAAACAACACGTGGTGAATATCAGCTGACAGACGCATTACAAGAGATGATACAATGTGGGCTCAAGCTGAAGACATTTGAAGTATCAAGCTGGTATGATTGTGGTCATGCAAGATCCCTACTGGAAACAAACCAGGTGCTGCTGAATGAAAAAGTGGATGTCGATAACACCTATGAAAATGAGAACTCCATGATAATACACCCGGTTGCAATTGGAAAAAATGTAAAGATCATCAATTCGGTTGTGGGTCCGTATACATCTATATCAGAAGGGACAATAATAAGGAACTCCATTATATCGGACAGTGTCATTGGCTCAAGGACAGAAATATCAAATATGAACCTGCAAACATCAATAGTAGGTGATGATGCAAATGTCTTTGGCAAACACAATTCCTTAAATATAGGGGACTGCTCTTCAATAGAGTTCTAAAATGTGGGACCATGAGATCAATAGTAACCGGCGGTGCAGGTTTTTTAGGGTCACATCTATGCGACCTGCTGCTCAAAAACGGGCATGATGTTATATGTATTGACAATCTCGTAACGGGCAACATCAGGAATATCGACCACATAACCTCAGATAGATTCACATATTTGAAACATGATGTCACCAAGCCAATATATTTTGGAGATAAGATAGATTATATATTCCATCTAGCAAGTCCTGCTTCTCCTGTAGATTATCTTGAACTGCCAATACAGACCCTTAAAGTTGGGGCTCTTGGCACATATAATATGTTAGGTCTTGCAAAGGAGCAGGGTGCAAGGTTCTTACTTGCATCCACATCTGAGGTCTATGGTGATCCTCTTGTTAACCCGCAACCTGAAAGTTATTGGGGAAATGTTAACCCGATCGGGCCAAGAGGAGTATATGATGAAGCAAAAAGATATGCTGAGGCTATCACAATGGCATACCACAATCACCACAAAGTGGATACAAGAATTGCCCGCATATTCAACACATACGGACCCAGAATGCGAGCTGGGGACGGAAGGGTTGTTCCTAACTTCATAAATCAGGCACTGAACAATGAAGACATCACCGTATATGGTGAAGGATCACAAACACGTTCGTTCTGTTATGTTTCAGACCTGATAGAAGGAATATACAGATTGATGACAGTGGACTTTAATGAACCCGTGAATATTGGAAATCCTACTGAGCTTTCTATATTAGGATTTGCAAACGAAATTATAAAGATCACTAACAGTAGTTCAGCAATTGTATATAGGGATCTGCCAGTAGATGATCCGAAAGTAAGAAGACCCGACATCAGCAGGGCAAAAAAATTGTTGGGCTGGGAGCCAAAGATTAGCCTGGAGGAAGGACTAAAAGAAACAATTAGATATTTCAGACAGTTGTAGGCTCAGAAAAGAATTGTTATAAATCCTTTTATAATAATCTGAATGTATTGATCAGAGACAGATTGTCAGATAGATTCCCAATGATCTGGAAGCGTTATGGTCTTAAAGAACTTGTTCTCACGAATACTGAACGTAGGGGAGATCCAACGTCAGAGTATAGTGTCACTAATCTGGCAAATTGGGCAAACATTATTTGGTTTTTTAAGCACTGTTTATTTTGCACAGACTTTGGGTGCAAGCGTATTGGGTAGCTATTTCCTTTTCATCGCATATTTAAGTGTTATTAATCTGGTGGCTGATGGTGGCTTTGGTGATGCTGCCATCAAACGTATAAGTGAAGGAGAAGAGCAGAACGCATATTTTAGTGCTTTTGTTTTACTTCGTTCTATTTTTGTAGTGTTGGTAGTAATTGTGTTAATTACATTTCAGAGATATTTTGTTGATCTCAATGATTCCGGGACATTCATCTGGCTTATATTGTCACTGATCGTAGGAATTTTTTACGGGGCTGTTTCAAGTGGTATACTTGGCTGTGCAAAAGTAGGAATTGCGGCAACAGCTACATTCATTAACAACACTTCTAGAATAATCGTTCAAGTGATCGCAGTTGTTCTAGGATATGGAGTAGCAGGCCTTGCAGGTGGTTTTGTGGCTGGGATGATAATATGCTCTATGGTACAACTGCGCTTTTTTGATCTGCGCTTTGTTCGTTTCAGATGGACGCACATTAAAAGCCTGGCAACATTTTCAGTATGGATCTTTTTAATATCAAGTGGAATGATAGTGTTTTCAACCGCAGATACTATTATGATAGGTTATTTTCTAAATGATGCAAATGTAGGCGTATACCGTATAGTACTACAATTTACATTGATGGCCACATTTATGACGGTTGTACTTCGCTCAACGCTCTACCCCAGGGTAAGCCGTTGGGGAAAGACCGGGAACATCACATTAATCGAAAAGTCTCTATCACGTGCATTTACCTATTCGCTCATTTTGGCCATACCAATGTCAGTGGGTGGAGTTTTACTTGGTGATAAGCTTCTGTATTATTTTTATGGACCAGATTTTGCAGATGGCTACATAACGATGGTGGTATTGTTCATTGTCCAAATTATAAATATATTCCACCATTTTTTTACAACTTATCTGACTGCAATGGATCACCTCAAAGACCTTTTTAAGATCACTATCCTGTCTGTTGCAGCAAACATTGCACTAAATATATTATTGATACCAATGATGGGTATTCTGGGAGCTGCTATTGCCACACTTTTTACTATGGGACTAAATGCATTTCTGGCAATGGGTATATTGTCAAAAATCCTAAATATAGCAGTGGAAATAGATAGTTTACTGAACATTTTAAAGGCTTCTGTTATGATGGGATCCTTGATAATGGTATATCGTATGCTAATACCATTGTCTAACATATGGTTGACATTGGTCCCAGTTATGATCGGAGGAATGCTTTATTTAGTCCTGTTGCTAACTTTTGATAAGGGGATTTATAAAGATCTAAAAGGTGTTATAGCGCAGATGAACATGTGAGTTTTTGAACTTGTATATATCAGATGGATATATACCATGCAATTTTAAGTATGTAGTTTTAAGTTGAATAATTATAGGGGATAGTTCAATGCATAAAATCGCAATTTTATTGGTAACCTATATTGGAGATATCAAGTATGTGGAAAGATTAATCCCTAGCTATATAAAATACAACAGAGATAATATAGCACTATATATTGTAGTTCCAGCTTCTGACATAAAAGCTTTTGAAAAATTTAAAAATTATAATATTAAATTACTGACCTATGAATCGATCACAGATAATTTAGTACACGATAATAGTATCCGTGGCATCCGGCCAGGGTACATTAACCAAGAGATCGTTAAGCTTGCTTTCTGGGAAAAGAGATTATGTGAGAATTATTTTTGTATGGACTCAGATGGTCAGTTTATTAAAGATTTCTATATCTCTGATTTCATGTATGATAAGAACACTCCATATACTATTCTCGTTGAAGACAATGAACTAATAGTAGAACCAGAATATTATAAAAGACACTGGGTAGAAAGAGAGAAATTAATTCGCTTGATCCAAAAGGAAATAGGATTAGTAGATAAGAGAATGCTAACCTGTCACGGATTTGCCATACTTTCCTGTAAAGTTTTAGAGTCACTTCATAAAAAATACTTGTTGCCAAAAAATTTAACATATAGAGATTTGCTAAGCAAATCACCTTATGAATTTTCCTGGTATAATATGTGGTTGCAAAAAGATAAGACCATTGAAATCCAATTTAGAGAACCGCTTATGAAAGTTTTTCACCACAAGAACCATCATCTGGAATACTTACAAAAAGGGATCACATTGGACGATATTGCCAGAGGGTATCTTGGTGTTGTGATCAATTCGAATTATTCAAGGTGGGATGGTGTTGTTTCATACGAGGATGGAAATATATATGAACTTTCAATGAAAGAAATAAATATATTATCGTACAAAATAATGAGGTCACTTCTAAGGAAACCGCGAACCTTATTGGTAAAGTTGAGGGCGAAATATCTTAAATAAGGATGAGAGGTATGGAGCATGTACAAAGAAATTGAAAAGTGCCGCATCAGTGGCAGCAGAAATCTGCTTACCGTGTTATCACTTGGCGAACAATGCCTTACCGGAGTATTTCCCAGATCACCAAAAGAACCTATCACAAAAGGCCCACTGGACCTTGTATGGTGTTCTGATAGCGGTTTATTGCAACTGAAACAATCATACAGTTTGGATGAGATGTATGGAAATAATTATGGTTACCGTTCAGGCTTGAATAATTCTATGGTAAAGCATCTACAACAGAAAATCCGTACATTAGAGCAACTAGTAAAGCCGAAAGATTCCGATTTGGTTATTGATATTGGCAGCAATGACGCAACATCGCTTAAAGCATATACAGGCAAGTTCCAAAAAGTGGGAATTGATCCCACCGGGGAAAAGTTCAGACAATATTATACTACTGATATCACACTGATTCCAGAATTTTTTTCTGCAAAACTGTTCAAAGAGAAGTTTTCGGACAGAAAAGCAAAAATCATTACCTCTATAGCCATGTTTTATGATCTGGAAGATCCAATCGCATTTGTAAAAGATATTGAAGCACTTCTTGCTGATGATGGAATATGGCACTTTGAACAGAGCTATATGCCCAGTATGCTTCGAACACATGCCTATGATACCATTTTTGCCATGAGCATTTAGAATTCTACTCTTTCAAAGTAGTAAAAAATATGCTAGAAAGCTGTGGATTAAGGGTTGTTGATGTGCAGATGAACCAGATAAATGGTGGAAGTTTTGCAGTGACAGCATGCAAGGAAAAGGGACCATATAGATCTAATTTGCCTATTATTAATTGGGTGCTAAAACAGGAGAAAGTCATGGGTTTGGACACCCCGAAGCCTTACCTTGATTTTGCAGAGAAGGTATTTCAACATCGAGCAAGTCTTAAAGATTTGATAGAATCTTTGGTAGCAGATGGGAAAAAAATAATTGGTTATGGTGCAAGCACAAAAGGAAATGTATTGCTTCAGTTTTGTGGATTCACAACAAAGCATATATCCTGTATTGCAGAAGTGAACGAGGATAAGTTTGGTGCATTTACACCTGGAACGAATATTCCTATTGTGCCCGAAAAAGAAGCAAGGGCGCTAAACCCTGATTACTTTTTAGTATTACCATGGCATTTCAAACATAGCATATTAGAACGTGAGCAAGAGTTTATGGCAAGTGGCGGCAAGTTTATTTTCCCTCTGCCAGAAATAGAAATAATTTAATTTGTGGCAAAATAATAAGCTTCAATGAGGAACGATTTATGCGTGGATTTGTCTACAAATTAATTTCGTTTATTGAGGACACAACACAGACTAGTATATATATTAAGATTGGTGTCCATAAAGTTAAAAGGATTAAAAAAGCTTCAAAATTTAGTGCTGCCTATTTGTCGCTTGTTGTAGATTATATTGAAAAGCTTGCCACATTTAAACCAAAAAATATTTTTGAAATTGGAGCAAATTATGGTCAGGATGCTGAATTTTTACGAAGAAATTTTGGTTTGAAAGATTCAGACGTATATATATTCGAACCACATCCAGAAATAATAAGCGAAGTGAAAAAATATTTCTTATTCAATTGTTTTCCGTTTGCTGTTTCAGATAAAAATGAGAAAGTCATATTTCATGCAATCAAATTAGAATCTGCAAATAGCGGAATTTCTTCTTTAATGAGACGCAAGTTCAATAATGACGATGACTATTATGATATCGAGGTCGAAGCGATCAGAATGGATAGCTTTATCTCAATTAATGGGATCGATGAAATCGATCTATTAAAAGTTGATGTTGAAGGAGCTGCTTATGAAGTATTGACTGGTTTTGGGAAAGAATTGAACCGTGTGAAAGCAATTCAAATTGAAGCGGAATATATGCCTGTTTGGGTCGGACAGAAAACATGGGATGATATATCCTGTTTATTATCAAACAACGGATTTCAATTAGTTCATTTTGAATTACAAGAAGATGGTATACAATCTGATTCTTTTTGGATCCAAAAAGAATTAATTAAGCATCGGATATTTGAAAATTCTACTGGGAAATGGCACCTAGAAAATTAATGAAATAAACATAATTGCCATAAATAGATACTAAGGACATTATCTTTTTAAGTTGCTTCTAAAAACATAGGCTTGATTGGAGTATACTTTCCTCTGTCTATTTAAATGAAGATACAGCAGGTTACTCAGATTTAGCTGATATAATGACGGTGACGAAAATGATCATAATTTGTGAACCTATTGCCAGAGGAACGACCCATGAAAAGTTCAACAGTGGTTTTATTTATGGATTACGTCTGGCTTATCCGCATGAAAAGATCAGATTTTATGCAGACATAACACATATTGAGGCAATTAAGAAAATAATGGACCATGACAAGATCATGATCGAAGATATAGAATATGTTCCTGTCAAATTTAAAGGTCTCTATGGTATAAGGGGAATTCTCACATACTCCTCCCTCTTCAATAAAATTTTATCTGATGCCATAGAAGCTAAGGTTAACAAAATATTCTTCTTATCCTTTAATCCTACGATCCTCTATGTAATAAAAAAATTAAAAAGAAAAATTAAATTTAACAAAATGAAGTTCACTTTCGTGCTTCATGGAAGCTTTGAAACTATTGCAAATGGATATGATAAACCAACTCAACTATCATTGCCAATTAGAAAAATAAAAAACCAAAATGATGTTAAATATAAACTCCAAATAATCAGACAGACTAAATTAACAGAACTACCTATGGTAATTTCACCTTTTATCGATCGTTTTATGCCTTGGCATTGGACATACAAAAGGATCTTCACAGATAGAAGAATGTTACAATGGAACCATTCGCCTGACTATAGATATATTGCTTTAGCACCCCATATAAAAAGGAATGCAGAAAAATACATAGACATAAAAAAGTTGAACATGTATACAGTGGTACTCCCCACTGTCTTTAAAGAACCTTCCGCTCAGCCGGATAACGAATATGTCAAATTCGCGATCTTCGGTTATGGGAACCCATTGGTATTACACAATATACTGGTCCAGCTATCACAAAAGGATATCAAACGCCAGTACGAGATACGTATCATAGGGATGGACAACAGGGGAACTGCCGGGTTTCCAAATGTCACATGCCCGAGTCCTGGAAAGAGGCTTGATAGAAGTGAAATGGAAAAATATGCCGAAGATATTGACATATTTCTTATACTATATGACAAAACACGCTATAGGCTCAGTTGCACCGGTTCTATCCTCGAATCCCTGTCCTATACAAAACCGATCTTACATTTCGACAATGATTGTATCAATACCTTCAACATGCCCGATGGTCCGATAGGTATTTGTTGTGACAGTCTTGAAGAATTTGTGTGTAAAATGGAAGACATAATTGAAAATTACGAAGCGTATCGTCTTGAATTCCAAAATTTCAGAAAAAATATCTTGAAATTACGCAAAGAATGTGCAATTGAAAATTCGGTGGCTACAATAAAGGAAAGCTTTACATGGTAATTGTAAAAATATTACTGAAAATTTAGAACTATTTGATTCAATACTTTAGGCTGTACCGGTCTTGTGGATATATAACTCGTACTGCCTATTTGAGCAGCACGCTACCAATACCATTACATTGTGATACAATCGGATGCAAGAACATAATACATCTGATACTCAACACAAAAATGAATACAAATATATAAAACATTGATGTTCAGTAGAAATTTATATTTAAATTATACAATAGGCAGATAAATATGATCTATGAAATACTACACAATAAAACAATTCTCATTACCGGAGGAACAGGGTCACTTGGACGTGAGCTAGTCCGTGAAGTGATCAAGCATGATCCAAAAGTAGTTCGAGTATTTGATGTTGATGAAACGGAACAATTTGTGTTCAGTCACGAATTAAAGGAACATAAAAACAAAGTTCGGTTTCTACTTGGAGATGTTCGTGATAGAGATAGACTAATACGAGCCTTTGAAGATGTTGATATCGTTTTTCACACAGCTGCTTTAAAGCATGTAATGGCATGCGAGTACAATCCTTTTGAAGCAATTAAAACGAACATAATCGGTATTCAAAATGTTATTGATGCTGCGATCATTAACAATTGTAAAAAGATTATTTTTACAAGCAGCGATAAAGCTGTTAATCCCTCTAATACCATGGGTGCTACAAAACTTCTGGCTGAGAGGCTAATGACTGCAGCCAATTATTATAAAGGAAAAAGAGAATGTACATTTGCAAGCGTTAGATTTGGAAATGTAATGGGCTCGAGAGGGTCTGTAATCCCTCTTTTCAAACAGCAAATAGAAGTTGGTGGGCCTGTAACGGTTACTGATAAAGAAATGACCAGATTCATGATGTCAATGTCTCGGGCAGTGAAACTTGTTTTCAAATCATTGGAACTGTCCAACGGTGGAGAAGTATTCATTTTCAAAATGCCCACTATAAAAATAATAGATTTGGCAGAAGTGATTGTGGAAGAATTAGCACCCAGATACAATTATGAAACTAATGACATAGAAATAAAGGTGGTCGGGATGATGCCCGGAGAAAAAATGTATGAAGAGCTTATGACAGAAGATGAAGCAACGAGGTCATTAGAAAGAGAAGATATGTTTATCATAACCCCACTGATAATGGATGAACTGTCTGGACGCACCGAACACACGTACAATGCTAAAAAAATCCAATCAAAGGACTATATTTCAAAGGACGTGGTCCCAATTACAAAAGATGAAATAAGAACTATTCTTTATGAGGAAGAACTTATTTAATACAAACATAAATTCAATGGTGGATAAAATGAGAATACTGGTTACAGGTGGTTCCGGGTTTATAGGCCGCTGGGTAGTTAAAAAATTACTTGAAGACAAAAATCAAGTGTATGTTTTGGATAACCTATCTAATGGATTTGCTGAGAACCTTGATGAATTCAAAGATAACAGCAATCTCATAACGACTATTGGAGATATCATGGACACAAATATGGTTACTAAGTTGTTCATGAATGATTTTGACATTTGCATTCATATGGCTGCCAGTATAATAGTACAAGATAGCATAGACAATCCTAAAAAAACATTTGACAATGATGTAGTTGGTACATTCAATGTGCTAGAGGAAGCGAGGAAAAATAATACCAAGTTTATTTTTACGAGCACATGCATGGTATATGACACCGCATCGATAGGAAGTGCAATCTCTGAAATGCACCCGACAAAAGCAGCATCTCCATACGCAGGTGCAAAGCTTGCCGGTGAGAACATGGTACAATCGTATTATTATGCATATGGCCTACCTACCGTCATAATTCGTCCTTTCAATACATATGGACCATATCAAAAGTCAACCGGAGAAGGTGGAGTTGTGTCTGTATTTGTTCAAAAAGATCTCAATGGGGAAACTCTGAACATTTATGGTGATGGTACACAGACAAGAGATTTGATGTATGTTGAAGATTGTGCTGAATTTGTCGTCAAAGCGGCATATTCAGATTCTGTAAATGGAGAAATACTAAATGCTGGCCTTGGTGAAGATATAACCATAAATGACCTTGCTGCTATGATATGCAACGATAGGCAAAGGATAAAACATGTTGAACATATTCATCCACAAAGTGAAATACCAAAACTTGTGTGTGATTATTCAAAAGCCAAAAGACTGTTGAACTGGGAACCAAAAACAACGCTTAAGCAGGGTATTGAATATATGAGAGATTGGATGAAAGGTAATTAAGAACGAGCAGAATACATGAAAATCTTAGTTATCGGCTCTACAGGCCTGCTTGGACAAGCACTGACCTGTGAAATAAAAAAACGCGGAATAGATGTTATAGGTATGGCACGCAGTGGAGCAGATATTGCTTGTGATGTTGCTGATAAAAGATCTTTAGAAAAAAACATTTTTTGTGTTGAGCCGGATATCATAATCAATTGTGCAGCAATGGTGGATCTGAATAAATGTGAAGAGAAACCTGAATATGCATATATGGTAAATGCTCGCCCTGCTTCCATCATTTCTAATATTGCAATAAATAAGAGCCTATACTTCGTTCAGATATCAACTGACCACTATTATACAGGTGATGGAAACCTGAAGCATAAAGAAGGCGAAGCTGTCAGATTACTAAATGAGTATGCTATGACTAAATATGCTGCTGAAAAGTTTGCATTGATATGCCCGAATTCACTTGTCGTGCGTACAAATATAGTGGGCTTCCGTAATAAAGATAGAACACCTACATTTGTAGAGTGGGTCATCCACAACATCGAAAGCAACTCTCCAATGACCCTTTTTGACGATTATTTTACATCAAGCATCCATGTAAAACAGTTTTCCTCTTCACTGCTTGATATCATTGAAAAGAACCATACAGGTGTATTGAACTTGGCAAGCAGTGAAGTTACTAGTAAGAAAGCATTTATAACTGCTCTTGCAAAAAAGATGGGAGCTGAATTGACAAATACAACCACAGGCAGTCTCCGGGATGTAGGAGGAAAGGTAGTCAGGGCAGAGAGCAATGGTCTTGATGTTGAAGTAGCAGAGAATATACTGGGATACAAGTTGCCTACACTGGATGATGTAATTACATGTATTCTTGATGAATATGAAGGTGGTGTCAAAACTGAGATATGATGACGTAATATATATTGGAAGAAGAGAAATTTCTATTTCTGCACCTACATATTTTATTGCAGATGTTGCATCTAACCATGATGGTGATCTAGAACGTGCTAAAAAACTGATATGGCTTGCAAAAGAAGCAGGTGCGGATGCTGTCAAATTTCAGCATTTCAAAGCAGAAATGATCGTTAGTGACTATGGTTTCAAACATCTTGACAGCAAAATGGGTCATCAAGCCTCATGGAGTAGATCAGTTTTTGAAGTATATGAGCAATATGAGTGTAACAGGGACTGGACAACAGAACTGGCAAAAACTGCAAAAGAAGCAAAAATTGATTTTCTGACCACACCGTACGATGCTGAAGCTATTGAATTGCTTGATAAATATATCCCTGCATATAAAATAGGATCCGGGGATATTACATGGATAGACTTCATAGAAATGATTGCAAAAAAGAACAAACCGGTTATAATGGCTACCGGGGCATCGAGTATAAATGATGTAGAAAGAGCTGTTGAAGCTGTTCTTAAACATAATTCCCGACTTGTGCTGTTACAGTGCAATACCAATTACACAGGAAATATTGAGAATTTTAAGTTTATTAATCTAAAAGTGCTGAGAACATTTGCTGCCAAATACCCTAATATGGTCATTGGCCTTTCAGACCATACTCCATTACATGCTACAGTCCTCGGAGCTATTGCTCTGGGAGCCAGAGTTGTTGAAAAACATTTCACAGATGATAATAACAGAGTCGGGCCTGATCATGCTTTCTCCATGAATCCAAAAACATGGACAGAGATGGTAGAGCGCAGCCGTGAACTTGAGATGTCTTTAGGTGATGGAATAAAGCGCATAGAGCAAAATGAAATGGATACTGTGATCGTTCAGCGCCGTTGCTTACGTTTGACATGTGATATGAATATTGGAGATAAAATCAATAGTGATAAACTTGAATCTCTTCGTCCTGCTCCAAAAGGTTCCATTGAGCCTTATAGAATCAAACAGGTGATCGGCAAAACTCTGAAATGCTCAAAGTCCTCAGGAGATGCTCTTTATGAAAAGGATATTCTGGAGGAACTGTAATGCTAAAAGGTGAATTTACAGGACTACGTGCAGTTGAGCGCTCTGATTTACCAATACTGCTGGAATACCGTAACAGAACTGAATATAGGCGCTATTTCAGGGAATATCGTGAATTAAGTACGGAAAACCAAAATTTCTGGTTTGAAGAAATAGTGATGAAAGATCCAAAAACCATCATGTTTTCCATTGTTGAACTGGAAAATGACCGCTTGCTTGGAGCATGTGGGTTGTGTTATATAGACTGGGTCAATAGAAATGCAGATTTTTCAATATATATTGGAGCTGATGATTTGTACATTGATGAAAAATATGCACCTGATGCAGGAAGTACAATGGCCCTATATGCCTTTAATGAGCTGGGATTACACAGATTATGGACTGAAATCTATGAATTTGATGATTTAAAAATAAATTTTTTTGAAAAAATGGGATTTAAGATCGAAGGACGCCACAGACAAACACATTGGTCTGAAGGTAAATGGCATGATTCTTTATTTTATAGTCTCCTTGAAGATGAATTATGAAAATAAAGTAATAGTCTCTCATTCTGAGGTTGATTGAAATTAAACCAAAAAGTATAGTAATAGTTCCTGCAAGAGGTGGGAGCAAAAGGATACCACATAAGAATATTAAATTTTTTTGTGGACAGCCTATTATAAAATATTCAATTGATGCTGCATTGGAGTCAGGATGTTTTGATGAAATTATGGTTTCCACAGATGATGAGGAAATTGCAAAAATTGCAAAAAAATATGGAGCAAAGGTTCCCTTTTTGAGATCAGAATTCAACTCTAATGACTTTGCAACTGTTGCAGATGTTCTTAAAGAAGTTATAGAAAAATATGAACAAAATGGAATTTACTATAATTACCTATGCTGTATATTTCCTACAGCCCCGTTCATTTCTCCAGAAAGGCTTAAGGAAGCAATGTCACTCCTCATAAAAACGGGTGCGGATTGTGTACTGCCCGTTACACGCTATAGTTATCCTATACAGAGGGCATTAAAGATAGAAAATGACAGAGCAATAATGCTATGGTCAGAAAACTATGCTAAACGATCACAGGACCTGGCACCAACTTATCATGATTGCGGGCAGTTCTATTGTATGAGAGTAGAAAGTCTACTAAAACAAATGAAACTTTTTGCAGAATATACTGTACCAATCATTTTACCAGAATCCGAAGTTCAGGACATTGATAATGAAGAGGATTGGAAAATTGCTGAAATTAAATATAAATTACTGAGAACTAAAATAAAGAATTATTAATAAAATCAACTATTCTCTGTTGAATTCCCCTGTTCTTTGTACTTTGCTATAAAGGAAGAACTGTAGCTTTTCTTAAAAATATGCATAATTCATAGAAATTTAAAATGAAATATAGTCAATAGATAAAGAAATTTGGTCAAGGATTAAAGAAACTAAAAAGCTAAAAAGAGGTTTAGTTAATAAGACTGATGATAGGTATGACAACGTATTGAGATACTTCCTATCAAGGTTGAGAAGAAAAACAATGTGTTGATACTAAGAATCTTGAAAAAGAAAAGTTTTTTCAGAGCTGATGTTGAATGCACTTTTAGAATATAAATGGGTATAAACAACTTAATTCTTTTAAAAAAAATAGGGGTTATATGTATAGCATACAAAAAATCATAGATAACTATATCCCCAAACAACTATGTGAAGTGTTGTATTTGAACTTTGCTCAATAAAAAAATATATTAATAAAATTTAATGAGAATAACAGGTACTCTTACCTAGCTCAAATATATAAAAAAATGAATATTAAATTTTGGCAAGTATTTGGTGATCCTCACTATCATTTTTGGTAAAGAATACTTATTTCGAATAAAAATATGAATTATTGACCAAATAGTTTTTTCAGACAAACTGCATAAAAATACGGCCATAATTCAAGAGATATTTATATATAATACATTATTAATTATTGAGAGAGGCTAGCTATGAAAATACTTATCTATATGCCCTTTGCAGATTGGGTCCCACATTTTGCAACGGACCTTGAAATAGCCGCCAAACACATAGAAGCAGGTGATGAGGTCCATATAATACAGTGCTCAGGGGATCTGCCAGCCTGCGAGCCTAATCCAAACCATCTTAAACTCAGGTGTTCCCTGTGCAGGTCCAGAAGAGATAAAGGATTGAACATAATAGATCTGCCAATAGAAAAACGACATGATCTTGCCTTATATAACTTTACAAGAGAGCTGGATATACCTGATTTTTCATCCATGGAAGAGCTAAAGAGCTTTGAAGTTGAAGGAATGGATGCGGGAATGGCAGTTGCTTCTTCACTTATCAGTATGGTACGGGAACCTAACCCGAATGTGACACAATATAAACCATTTATAAAGAAGAACCTATTAATGTCGATAGCTGTTTATGATGCTATCAGGTACCATCTGGACAAAATAAAGCCAGACATGTTCTTTCTATTTAATGGAAGATATGCATCATTAAGACCAGCTTTAAGAGCTGCCCAGACCATGCAAGTAAGAACATACGTTCATGAGAGGGCTGGTGTCCTTAACAGATATTCATTGACAGAAAATACATATCCACACGACATCGAATATCAGAAGAAGCAGATCCAAAGAAATTGGGATAATGAACCAGACGATGCAAAAAAAAAAGAGATCGCTACAAAGTGGTTTGAGGAACGCAGAGGTGGGAAGGATCAAAGCTGGTACTCTTTTACTAGATCTCAGATAAAAGGAAATTTACCAGATGGTTTTGATCCCTCAAGAAGGAATATTGCCATTTATATTTCATCCCAGGACGAATTTGAAGCCATAACAGGATGGAAAAACCAATTGTATAAAGATCAGACCTCTGCTCTCAAAGACCTGATAACTTCTGATATTGATGAAAATATAATGTTCTATTTAAGGATACATCCTAATTTAAAAGGACTGAAAAATACACAGACAAGAGAATTGAACGAGTTAAAAGCTCTGAACCTATATGTTATTCCGGCTGATTCAAAAATTGATTCTTATCAACTTATGGATGCATGTGAAAAAGTAATTACTTTTGGATCAACTATGGGAATTGAAAGCGTGTTCTGGGGAAAGCCATCGATCCTTATCGGCAGAGCGATCTATGAAGATATGAAAGGATGTTACATACCAAGGAATCGCAGGGAGATGATAGCTCTTATCAATGAAAAACTGGAACCAATGGAAGTGACAGGTGCCATTAAATTTGCATATTGGCAAAAGTCCTATGGACATGAATATGTTTATTACAAACCTGAGTCGGTAAGACATGGAACATTCATGGGTATATATCTCAAAGATCCACATATCGAAAGACTTAAATCCCAGATTCTGGCCAAAAGTTGGTTTTCGAAATTAATTTTTAATTTTGCGTATCTGATAAGGAAGATCAAATGGAAACTACATATCTCCTGAACAGACCGTGCTCTGCTACTAAAAGCATCGAACTACAAAACGGAAGTAGTAGAAAAAATATAAAAGGTTATAGTCAATGTTATTACCTATGATCGATCTTGTATTTATGTGGCAACTTTTAATATTGTTTGAAGTTGTTCTTTTCACTTCGTACACTTTCATCATGTACATCTATTCCAGAAAAGAAGAAAAAAAGGAAAATCCCATAAATAGTGATCTGCCAAGTATTACATTGATAATACCAATGTATAACGAAGAAAAAGTTATCCGGGAAAAGATTGAGAACACGGCTCTTCTTGATTATCCAAATGGCAAACTGGAGGTCATAATAGTAGATGATTACTCAAAAGACAACTCTATAAAAATTTCAAAGGATGCCATCAGCAAAACCTCCCTGAAGGCAAAAGTTGTAAAGAACGAAGGTGGAAAAGGAAAAGCAAGAGGTTTGAACTGGATATTCCCGCAGGTCAGCAATGAAATAACTGTAATATCCGATGCTGATGCACTGCTAAAAGAAGATTCTTTATTGCAGATCACAAAGAACTATTCTGACCCCATGATAGGTGGAGTTACAGGAAAAATAATGATAATATCTGATAAAAGAAGAATATCCAAATCTCAAGAAGACTCATATAGGTCCTATTTTGATCTGTGGAGACAAGGAGAGAGCAAAATAGGATCTGTCTCCGTATGCAATGGCCCATTGATGAGCTTTAGAACCAATCTGCTGAAAAGAATAAAGGTTGATCCTGATGCCTATGCAGATGACTCGGACATACTGTTCAAGATAATTCAACTGGGTCACAGGGTGGTATATGATAAAAAAGCTATAGTGTTCGAACGCGTTCCACTTACTCTGAAAGGGCGTACTATCCAGAAGATGAAAAGGATTAACGGTCTAAGAAAAGTCTATCTGAATAACCTTGACCTTCTTGGAAAAGGAAGCTTTGGAAAAATAATATTTCCTTATGCACTTCTCACTCATATTATATCCCCACTGGTCGTTCTGTTCATAGTTCTCTTTTATCCTCTGGTCGTACTTAAAGAACCATGGTACCTCGGATTATTGTTACTCCTACTCCTACCGAAAATAGGAGAGCTACTAATATCTTTTGTGACAACCCAGTTGATAATGAACTTCTCATTCCTTATACCAACGTCCGGTTCATGGGAAGCGGTCGAAGATGCCAGATATAAATGTAAATATAACAACCAATAATAAATAACATGATGTGGAAACATTTATCTGATGACATGAGCGGATATATGGCACCAAAGAGCAGAGAGAATGTCGTGCCACCTTCAAACAATAATATATAGCAAATGAAACTTACATGTATCACCTATCACTTTATCCTGAACATAGTGACTATCTGTCAATTCAAGTTGAGCAGAACAAAGAGCTGAATCCATGACTACAGATGAAACTGCCAAAAGAGACCTGAAAGAGAGCATCCCTTATGCAATAGGGATCTTGATCTCATGTATTGTAACTTTTTATATAAGGACCATCCCAAAAGCACAGGTCTTTATAGCTGAGAACTTTGTAAGGTTCAGTGAGAACGATCCATGGTATCATCTGAGAAACACTGAATCAATATTAGCAAATTACCCCCATGTATTGTGGTATGATGCTTATACCAAATATCCTTTTGGTACTACCCAGGTCTTTGCACCCTTGTTCGATTGGTTCCTTGCATCGATCATATGGATATTAGGATTGGGAGATCCAAGCCAGGAACTTATTTACACGGTATCTGCATATTACCCTGTGTTTATAGCCGCATTGGTGGTCATACCTACATATTTCGTTACCAAATGGATATTTGACAGAAGGGTAGGATTGCTGGCTGCCATACTCATAGCATTGGCACCCGGACAAATACTCTCAAGGTCTATCATAGGTTTCAATGATCACCATATTGCAGAGGTGTTGTTCAGCACAATGACAGCAGCCTTCCTTGTCATGGCAGTAAAGGTTGCAAGGGAACACCCGATAACATTTGCTAATATGAAAAGGGCGCCGTTTGAGACCATCAGACCGGTATTGCCTTATTTTGTACTCACTGGCATTTCCATGGGCCTCTATACACTTACCTGGATAGGAGCTCTTTTCTTCACTCTGATCATTGGCCTCTACATTACATTTCAGCATGTGGTCGATCATATGCACAACAGGTCCACAGACTATCTGGCAGTGGGTGGGCTGATCATCTTTGCGATCACGCTTCTGATGGTGCTAATGGTACCTGCGGTTGGGAATACCAAGCCAATGCATGTTAAAGGACTGTTGGCTGGTATACTGGCCTTTCCTCTTTTAACACTTCTTTCTATTGAAATGCAAAAAAGGAAAATGGACAGGAAGATCTATCCTTTGACCATATTAGCTGGCTTTGCAGCGGTTATACTGATATCAAAGGTCGTATCCCCCTCATTATATACAATGCTTATCAGTGTGTTCGGGTTCTTTAAGAGAACGGGAGGTGCCCTGACCATAGGAGAAGTAGCACCCCTTAATCTTTTCGATGGTTCGTTCTACTATTATTTTGCAGTCATGGGTATTGTTTCCATTCTTGCGCTTGCGATATTGATTTATGAGGCAACGAAAAAGAAGAACACGCAGGAGAAAACATTCCTTATTGTCTGGACATTCATGATATTGTGGGCAATGTTGCAGCAGAACCGGTTCTCCTATTACTATGCAGTAAATGCAGCAATACTAAGTGCGTACCTTGGTGTCAAGTTCCTTGACATTGCAGGCTGGAAAGACCTCAGATTGAGCAGTCTGATGGCAACTGAAAAGACAAAAAAAGGATCAGCCAGCAAAGCAAAAGATATAAGAGATCACAAACTGAAACCCATCCACATCATATCTCTTGTCATAGTCATTGTTGTACTGATCCTCCCCAATTACAGTCTGGCAACACAACAAGCCCGATACGCTGGAGGACCAAACGGATACTGGCTGGAAGCGCTGAGCTGGATGAGGGATAATACACCTGACCCCGGACTTGATTTTTATGAGATGTATGAAACTCCTGCAAGTGGGGAAGTATATCCATATCCTGATACAGCCTATGGAGTGATGTCCTGGTGGGATTATGGACACTGGATAGAAGTCATTGGACGCAGGATACCAAATGCCAATCCCTTCCAGCAAGGCATTGGCGGGCGCATAAATAGTATAGAGGAAGAGAACCTTCCAGGAGCATCCACATTCTTTACGGCCTCTTCTGAAGAAGAAGCAACTGCAGTTCTTGAGGCCATCCATCCTGACCCTGATAAGATGGGAGCCAGATACATTGTATCAGATGTGGAAATGGCCACCGGAAAGTTCTATGCAATGGCTTCCTGGACACTGGATACAAATAATTATTACACAGCTGTGCAAACTGATCAGGGAGTAGTGACAGTACCTTATGAGCGTTACTTCAACTCTATGGAAGCAAAGCTGCATATTTTTGATGGCAATGGTCTTAAGCAATATCGTATGGTCCATGAATCTCCCGGTACCAATATGCAAAGTCAGGAGATCGGATATAAGAACGTGTACAATGTCCTGCTGGGCGGGAAGATCAAACAAGATAACACAGGTTATGTGAAGATATTCGAATATGTTGAAGGAGCAATGATAACAGGAACTGCGCCTGTAGGAGAGCATGTCACCATCAGTACGATGATCAACACCAGTCAAGGCCGCTCATTCCCATATTCACAGACAACTATATCGAATGGGACATACTCGTTCACAGTTCCGTATTCTACGGAAGGACCTATTCCCGGACAGACCCGATTTGATGTAGCTCCCACAACACCATACCTGATCAGCTATGGCAGCACCACAACAGAAGTGAGGGTAAAAGAAACCGATGTGCTTCAAGGTAATACGATAAAAGTGTAAGCTCTTGGATATGCAAATGGCAACTAAGTGGACAGCTTAAGGTGAAAAATATGAAGAAGATCATCAAAGGAAGAACATGGGTCTTTGGAGATGATATCGATACAGATGTCATTATACCTGGTAAATACCTCCGTACTACAGATATGCAGGTCTTTGCTGACCATGCGATGGAAGGAATAGACCCTGATTTCTCTAAAAAGGTAAGGCCTGGAGATATAGTGGTCGGTGGTAATAACTTTGGTTGTGGTTCTTCAAGAGAACAAGCTGCATTAGCACTTAAATATGCAGGAGTGGCCTGTGTTGTGGCCAAGTCCTTTGGGAGAATATTCTTTCGCAATGCCATAAACGTTGGCCTTCCCCTGATGGAAGCCGATGTGAAGTGCGACGAAGGTGATGAGATAGAAGTTGATCTGGAAAATGGAAAGGTCACTGTTAATGAGAAAGAATACACAGGTAATAAGCTGCCCGATTTCCTTCTGGGAATACTCAGCAGCGGAGGACTTGTACCCTACCGCAAGACAATACAGGAGAATAAATAGAGGTTATAATGATATTCCCTGAAGAGTACAAATATGTGGGAGTTACAAAGGTCCATCCGGATGATGCACATGAAGAGCCAGTATATTTCCTTAGTCGATATATAATAGTAGAGCAGCCCATGGGGGCTGAACAAGGATATTCTATATTTCAGATTGAGCATACCGGAGAGGAGCTATTGAGAAAGGTCACAAATGTCAAACTCATAGCATCCGGAAAACAGGTAATAAGGTATGGCAAAGAGTTGAATATCAAAGATAGAAGGCTTCTTATAGAAAAAGCTTTGGAGCTTTGTAAAGGAGATGTCAACACAGTCATTTTTACAGGATTTGACAAGCACGTAACATTTGTACATGATCCTGATATCTCTGAAATAATCGATATTGAAATAGTGGATGTGGTCCCGCCCGAACCTTCCTGGCTTAGTCTGATGGTAAGAAAGCTCGAAGCAAGCGGTATCTTTGGGGACATGAGCATACGGTTCAAAGAGAATACAAAGGACCTCAGGCAGTTCGAAGGGGAAAGAACCGTATTCCCATGTTCTTCATCAGGGCTTGATGGAAAATGTCTTGACTCTGATATTATTACTGAAGATGGATCACTGCTCGTGGGTTGTGAGATATCCAAAAAGATCTTTGAATCAAGGTTCCCTGGTCTTAAATATGAGTTCATTAACATTTGTCCCTACCGTTCTGATATTTATACGCCACAAGGTCCTTTTGTGACACGGTGCTGCTTATCCGAAAGATCTGGCCTTGCTACAATAAACGGGATCAAAGGAGCTGTGGTCCATTGGGGAGCGTCGGAGTTCCAAGTGGCTTTAGCAATAAGGGAACTTGTAGAGCAGATCCGTAAAGAAAAAGGTGAAGGAAAATGAAGATCGCAGTGGTGGAAGGAGATGGGATCGGCAAAGAAGTGATACCTGCTGCTATAGATGTTCTTGATGCCCTTGCCCTGCCTGTGGAAAAGGTACCTGTGGAACTTGGATACGGAAAATGGGAAAGAACAGGCTCTGCTATCACAGACGATGACCTCGATACTCTGAAGGAATGTGAATGTATCCTATTTGGAGCCATTACAACACCATATGATCCTGCTTATAAGAGTGTGCTCCTCACAATACGAAAGGAGCTTGATATGTATGCCAACATCCGTCCTATAAGACCTATAGAAGGCATTGTAGGTGTCACCGGAAGAAATGACTTTAATATGGTGATAGTACGGGAGAATACAGAAGGCATGTATTCCGGTATCGAAGAGATCCATGAAGACGCTGCGTATACTAAAAGGGTAATTACCCGTAAAGGGTCCAAAAGAATAGCGGAATATGCCTGCAAACTTGCCAGAAGCAGGCTACAACAACTGGAAATAGTCCACAAGTCCAACGTGATTAAATCTGACAGGTTGTTTCTGGACGTATGTCGTGAAACGGCCTCCTCACACCATATAGATCACCATGACACTTTGGTGGATTCCATGGCCTATAACCTTATCGTACACCCTAACAGATATGATGTCATAGTGACCACGAACTTGTTCGGGGATATACTTAGCGATATGGCTGCTGCCCTGGTTGGTGGGCTTGGACTGGTACCAAGTGCGAACATCGGAAAAGAACACGCGTTCTTTGAGCCCGTACACGGAAGTGCTCCTGACATAGCTGGAAAAGGTATAGCTAATCCTATTGCTGCGATCCTAAGCATGAAGATGATGCTTGAATGGTATGAATTGACCGAGCAAGCAAAAGCAGTACAGGATGCCATAAAATATACCATAAATCAAAAAATGGTCACATCCGATCTTGGAGGCAAGGCCACTACAAAAGAAGTGGGGCAGGCCATTGCAGACCGTGTTCGGCAGCTTATTGGCTAAAGATACAGGTCCTTCTGTTAAGCTTCTATCAACCCATGCCCAAAAGCGACCATATGGATGCCTTTGTGACCACAGCAGTAATGCCAGATATCCAGACCATTATCACAAAATCGATGGTGGCGCTAAGGAAATGACCCCCGTCCACAACTCTGATCAGAAGTGCAGACATCAGAGAATGTACTATCATAATGAGCAGCACCATCAATGATAATACCTCTACGTCCCCTACATTGGTATAGATCACCATGCCCATGGACATCCCTGCGGGCATTTCCACACTGGCGAACATACTCTGCATCATGTCGATCACACCAACAGAAATGTACATCGTAAAACCAATTCCGGCAGTAAGACCGTAAAATACCCCTACAAGGCTTGACGCAGATTGGACCCTCTTTTTTCTTAAAGTCACTATCCTGTGGAAATTAGTAGCTATGATATCACCTATGATCTCGGGCTTACCTCCAAGATTAGTTGATTCAACGAACATAACACAGAACCTTTGAATAAGATGACTGCCCGTATTTGCGGAAAAGAACTCCCATGATTTGAACTTGTCGATCCTGGTGTTAAGTCTCTTGTACAGTTCGTTCACATCTTTGGTAAGAGGACCAAAGTCATGTATACGCAATGCTTTCAACGCTTCATCTATCACCCCACCCCTTGCACCTGCCGAACTTCCAAGAGACCTGATAAAAGCAGGAAAATTCTCATCTCTGCGCCTGATATTTTTCTCTATCTTACGACATACTTTTCCAGTGTAGATAAGAGGGGTAAAGCAAAGTGCAATAGCAATGGGTGTGACGATCTTTCCATAAAGCATAACAATAATGGTAACAAGAACACATGCTCCAATGGAAATGGGGATAGAGCGATATAATTTTAGCTTATAGTCAGGGATTATGTGGGATTTGCTCCACAGAGGGTCTTTTGGCACCTTACCTTTTGTGAACAGAAGCATCACAAGATCCGTAATTATGAACGTCACCACCACCATTGCCATGAGAAACACTGCATCCATACCCGTTATCACTGGCATGATTACAGCGAACGATGCAAGGAATATGAGGGACATTACCAAAGAAACGAACAACTCCTTGATGATCTCAATATTATACATTGCACTGTTGTACATGGCTTCATATTCGTTCATGACAACATTCTGCTCCGAAAAAAGGAACGTTTTTATATTTTCTCCAGACTGTAGCCCATGAGCGAACCTGTCCAGAAAGTCCTCGAATATAACAGATGGTGTTCTCTTTGAAATGAACCTGCATGCTTCAGCAAGGCTCATATTCCATACAGTGACAAGATCATAGATCTTTTTTGTTTCAGCGGCTAACTCCTTATATTCCCGATTATCGGAAACTATCCTAACGATATCAAGCCGTGGCGTTTCAGCAGTGGCAACGGAGCCCATTTGAGTTATATAGTAATGCATGTTGTTATCAATGCGGGATGCCTGCCCTCCATAGATGGAAAGCGGATAATATACTGCAAAAAGAATACAGATCACAGGTATCATGATGGGAATAACCCTGGCACTTCCCTCAAATAAAGTAGGTAGTGCGGCATAAAGTAAAAAGGAGAAGATAAAACCAAATGTAATGACGGGGATGGCGATCTTTTTCATGTAAGCTGCCGGTTCCACACCCATACAATGGAATGCCTTACTATACATAAAATACACCTTTATACTGAGAATGGTAAGCCTTCAACACCATGTTTGTAGAAGTTGACTATGACTTCCAGCACCTCATAATATTCCTCTATGCCCCTTGAGCTCATTTCATTTAATATCCTGGCACGGAGTAACAGGTCCTGATAGATCTTACGTTTATCATCATAACCTAATTTTGTAGCGATCTTGTTTTCAAGAATGTAACTATTGTTAAGGCCGCGAAAAATATGTTTATCAGTTTCAGGGTCCCATTGGAAAACAGCTCTTGTGACCACACCACCTGCTTCTTCATAATACCCTTCGATCTCCTCTATAGCAAGGCACCTCCTGAGAAACTTACCTTTCCTGTACACTGCAGAAAGGATCATGGCAATGTTCAGGTTATCGATGAAGGTCACAGGCACGTTGATAGGGTCTCCAGTAAGACGCTGTATCATTTTGGTAACTGCTGATGCGTGGAAAGTTGCCATTACTGGATGACCGGTCTGCATGCCCTGAAAAGCTACTGATCCTTCCACGCCTCGTATCTCACCTACGATGATATAGTTAGGTCTTGAACGTAACGCAGCTTTCAGCAGTACGAAAGTATCTACCCTTGAATCCACAGGTCCATCTTCACGTGTGATCAGCTGCTGCCATACAGGTTGTGGGGGCTGCACTTCTGCTGTGTCCTCTGCAGTGTATATTTTGGATTTTGGATTAACAAAGCATAGACATGCATTCAACATTGTGGTCTTACCGCTTGCTGTTTCCCCACTGAAGAAAACACTCTGACCGTTCTCCAGGCTGATCCACATATAAGCTGCCATCTCAGCGCTGAGGGCTCCCCATTTGATAAGCTGTACTATGCTCACTGGGACCTCCATGAACTTACGCATTGTGAAACTGCTACCTCTGCGGCTGATATCTGGACTATATATTATGTTGATACGTGAACCGTCAGGCAAAGCACCGTCTGCTATCGGGCGGGCATCACTTACAGGACGGCCTATCCGCTCACTCATACTGCGCAACCAGTTATCAAGCCCAACATCATCCCCAAAGGTAATATCTGTCTGAAGCATTCCGAATATCTTATGGACTATGTAAACGCCACTTACACCTATGCTGTGGATATCCTCAAGATAGGGGTCCCTGATAATAGGTTCTATGGGACCTGAGCCAATGATGTTCCTTTCTATGTAGTACAGAATCTTATTGTATTCCTGCTGGTTCACCGGAACTTTTTTCTTCACAGGAATAAGCTTTTGGATGAAACCTACTCCTTTTGTATCTTCTTCGATATCACCTCCTGCACCCACAACAACTGAACTGTCCAATAGCTTAGTGATCAGTTCCTTTAGCTCTGCCTCTGATTGTGGTACGGGCTCCTTTGCAGATTTTTCCAGAATAAGGTCCATTACAGTGTCATATTTCTTCTTTTCCTTCTCCGACAGGCTAGGCTCAATGGTATAGTATTTGATCTCACCCATTTCAGGAGTACCATAGATATGAATGAAGATAGGGTCCCCCACGGGAAGTATGACATTGACATTATCACTTTCGAGGTCCTTTGATAAACTTACAAGGAATTGGGGTTCTACATCTGAATCTTTTTCTTTCTTGAATCTTTCTATATACTCACCAAGATGAGGATTTCTTTGTATGGCTTTCTGGAAATCAGCATCCATTCATATAACCTCCTGTATCATGAAACAGAAGCAATCTCCACTACCAGGCCAACTTTGGGTTCGATCCTGAAGCCTATCATCTGTCCTACAGGTCCCTTAGCACCAGTGAACTTATTTACAACCACGGTCCTTTTGACCTCATTGGCCATAGGCCTGGACTTCAGCGTAATGTATATATCACAACTTGATCTGAACATAGAAGTAATTTCTTCACTAAGCTGGCTGGGTTCTATTGTCAGGATTATCACTTTGCCAATACCATTGAGCTTCTTGAAGAAGGAGATGAGTTCCAGACTTTTTTCAATGTTTGCACTGTATTTGATAAGGGAGGATATGGTATCTATTATTATCACATCTTTATCGAAAAGTTCTTCTGCGCTCATCAGTCTTTCAACAAAGTCCAGACGAGATTTTGCAGCCTGAACAAGAGGGATAACAGGTATATAAAGCAAAGTACCATTCAGAAGATAAGGAGCAATGGGATAGTCAAGAGAATACATCTGATTTATAAACCCCTTGGTAGTAAGCTGTGTAGAGACCAAAGTCACACTTATCTTGTTCTCTATGAACCCATATGTCAGACGTTGGGTAATGGTACTTTTTCCCCCACCACTGCCACCTTCTATTACTACAAAGGAACCAGATGGAAAACCTCCACCCAATTTATCATTAAACTCATCCCTGGAAATGCTAAAAGGATAAATGTCTGCCAAATACATACCTCACATTCATGTTATAAAGCTCATCGACCCGGACTTTCCATTCTCAGCAGTGATCTGGACACGATGATCACCATGGCTGAGAGCTGATGACATTGTTACGTTGACGACCAGCACATCTCCCGGACGCCATACCACATCCCCGTCCATTACACTGCTTTGCATATCAGAAGGCTCTATGAGCATCCCATCTACAAGGACGGTGATAAACTCAGTATTAAGTTCAGAAGCCCCTGTATTCTTTGCATAGAAAGTATAGCGTTTCTCATAACTGTCATAAGGTATTATCTCAGGGTCATTTATTATCGTAATATCTGTACGGATCTGATCGGATAGAACTTTACCTCCTAGATAAGTGGCTCCTGTAAGTGACTGGACATTTACCGAAAGCACAGCAACAACACCAATTGCTATGATAACAGCTGCTATGAAGAATATCATATGGGTAATAGCAGTTTCACCTGTCCTGTCTGCAAAGAACTTATTGAATTGTCCTGTACTGAACACTGTTCTATCAACCTCTGGATGATCAAACATATAGTAAAATAATACAACAGAAATATATTATTGATATAATTAATATAATTATTAGTATATATTGATTCCTAGAACATTTGCTTAAATACTATAAGAATAATAATCGCAAATACCATTCTCAGTAACTACTTTTAGCCTATGGTCACCAAAGCCTGAGAGATCATAGATGGTCAAGAAAATTGTGGTTTGCGGATTCCATATTGAAGTAGTATTGGATGTGATCGAATAAGGCTTATAGACACCATCAACAAGGACCCCTAACTTATCTGATCTCAAGGTTTCACTGCCTGTATTAATCATCTCCAGAGACAGTTGGTAGGTCGAATTATGAATAATGGCACTTGAACCAACGACCTGTACATCGGTATGCAATTTTCTATTGATTAGGGAATAATGTTCATCAGCAGAAGACGATAGCAAGTCATTAGAAGAACTTATAGTGGTATATGACATTGTGGCCATGACCAGTGCAGATACAAAGAATATTGTCAATACGACAGATGTCTCAAAGCCCATATAACTCCTCCAGTCCATGCTTCACCTTTGACATCTCCCGATCAACACTGCTTAGCATGTTCTTGTCTATCTTGCGCCCACATAACCTTTCTATAAAAAGCAAGGATTTAGTGTGGTCTTCCGGTAAAAGGCGCCATGTGGGTTTCTCTACATAATAATCGATCCCTCTTGCATAGGCCATTATATCAGATCGTACATTATCACTTATCCATCCGATGTCAACATAGTAGTCAAGGGCATCCATCAAATTGTTCCTTCCCACTCTTTCCATAAGGAACTCTATCCAGTTGAGGAGAACAACAACACTGGTGGGATCCTTACGTAAGACATCCAGTCTTACCAGGGGATTCTTCCCCTGAAGCTTCTCCTGATCATTTGTATTTGACTCCCCTGGGAGAATATCTTGGGATATAGATGCAGAGACCTGATTTTTAAGCGTTTGTGCCTCATTCCTTTCTATATCCTCTACCCTGAGAGATATTTTACTAATAGTTTCTGAGAGCTCAATAATGTTATTGTCCACCTGGACATTTTTTTCACTTAGCTCTTTTGTCTGTTCAGAAATATTGTTAAGGCTCTCGTGCATCATAGCCATTGCATCAGCAAAAGCATCGAACTTCGTTTCCATATCCTTTATCTTTTCAATAACCGAGTCTGTAGCCCCCGATGAGCTCATGTGCTGCGAGAATGAATCTAGATCGTTCTTCAGCATCACAACAATATTGCCTAGTTCATTTATCCTTTTTTCAGTCTTATCGAACCTTTCCAGTGTTGCCCTCCCTCCGGCATCATCACCTACAAAAGGGTTCACCTGATTAGAGACGATCTCGTACAAAGATAACAGTTCAAGGATATTCTTATCCATCTTCGCCACTGTTTTACTTACTTCTTCATTCTCCTTCTGCACCATTGAGAGGCTAACTTCTGCTTTTGCAATTTTACCTTCTATTTCTTTTATTTTCTTATTATTAGCTTCCAATGCCGCAGCATCAACAGATGGTTTTTCTGCTGGGGTTTGCATGCCAGGAGGAAAAACACCAATTGGACCGGAATTACCAGCTTTTTGAGGAAATGGGATACCTGGAGGTATCCCTGGATAAGAGGTACCACCTTGAGAAGAAGGTAAACCTGCTGAAAGATCAGGTACCAGACCAAGGCCAGGGGGTGCATTGGAAAATGGGTCGGAGTTGCCACTGAATGGAGAATCGGCCAATTTATTCTTTCCTCCTTTTTTCAGAAGAGAAAATATGTTCTTGATCTGGTCGCTAAGCCCTGCCATCTTAGACCTTTAGTACTTGCTTGGATTCCGTATCGCAATATATATTCTGAATATGATAGTTTTTATATGTATGTTTTTAATAATATATAATTATATTCCAAGCAAATATACATTAAACAGTTACTTGCAGATGAATCGTTTTAAATGCATTAAAGCCCTTGATGATTTGATCTAGGTGACACGAAAAAAAATATTTGAAAAACAATTGTTTTCTGATGAAGATGGTCTACGCTTTGCAACTCCTTGGGCAGTTGCTACATATAGAGCAAAGAGGCTAAAGTGTTCCAGTCTTGTGGACATAAGCTGTGGAATTGGGGGGCAAACAGTCTATTTTGCAAGGGAGTGCGATGTCGTTTATGCAATTGAGATAGAACCTGCTAAAATTAAGCTTGCCAGAAAGAACTGCAGGCTATTTGGCTTGGACAACGTGGAATTCATCTGCGGGGATGCACTCTCAGAAGATGTGATTGGACAGATACCTACAGTAGATGTCGTATTCTCTGATCCTGCAAGGGCTGCAACAGAAGATAAGCGTGATATATATAAACTGACCCCACATATACCTGATGTTTTGAAAGCATATTCTGAAAAGTCAAATAATTTTGCTTTTGAGGTCCCTCCTCAATTAACCCCTGAAAGGATACCTTTTGACTGTGAGCTTGAATACCTTTCCCTAAATGGAGAACTTAACCGTCTGAACCTGTACTTTGGGAATATAAAGACCTGTAACAGGTCTGCAATTGCATTGCCTGGTCCAATAAAGCTATGCGGAAAAGGCGAGCATATCGAAGAGATCAAGATAACTGATACAAAAGAACCTGGAATATACTTGTATGAGCCCGACCCATCCATAGTAAAAGCTGAACTACTTCCTGAGCTCATGACAGAATTAAGTGGAGAAGTATCTATCTTTCGAATGGACAACAAACGTTTAATGCTCACTTCGAACATCCTTGTGGACCATCCCATGATGAAGAATGCCTATAGAATGGTATTTAGTGCTGAGTTCATACCCAGTACCATAAACAGTGAACTTAAAAAACAAGGATATGGTAAAGTATTGCTGCGAGCAGAGGTAGATCCCGTTATGTATTGGGATGTTCGCATGGAACTGGAAAAAGGACTGAAAGGAAAAAGAAAGGCAATTCTTTTTGCTAGAGAAAAGGAAGCTTACCTCTGCGAAAAGATCCTGTAATCTCTACTTAAATAGTTTGATATACCTTTTTAAAAATGATCTACTGCATATACTATGGGAAACCATCTAAGATCTACCTTGATCACTCTTCTTCGGTCCAGCCAAAACGACGCATTACCATCCTGATCCTGGCATTGACCTCACGTTTATCAAAAGGTTTGGCAATATAATCATCAATTCCCAACTCCATGCCTCTTACCTTATCTTCTACAGCGGTCTTTGCAGAGATCATTATCACGGGGATATTAGCAGATGTTACACTTTGCTTGAGATGTTCCACGACTTCGTATCCGTCCATATCAGGCATCATTATATCGAGTAGGATCAGATCAGGACGCTCCCTCAGCGTGGCCTCGATGGCTTGCTGTCCATTATATGCCACAACAAAATCATATGGCTGATTTGAAAGGGATAACTGCAGTAGATCAGGGATGTCTGGCTCATCATCCACAATAAGGATCTTGAGACGACCCCTTTTTAACTTCTTTTGTATATATTCAAAGGATAACTTCCCATCTTCAACATGGAACCTTGCATCCAGAGTCTTCATTCCGATCTCTGCATGGATCTCACCTATACTTGTAAGCTCCACGATTATTTCAAAGAAAGATTTGATAAAAGCTTCTGATTCATCTTTAAGAGTATCCTTTCCCAATATGGCAATAACAGAACCATTCTTTTCAGAGACTTTTGTGTGGATGAAATTAATGAAACTTTCTACGACCTGCATATTATCTGTGCCCAGCACGGTCATGCTGTCGATAACTAAAACTGAGCCTGGGAACTTATCGAATAGATGTACCACATGAGAAGCTATCTTAGTATGATCAGATGAAGAAGAGAAATAAAGAACATCTTCAGATGGTTCTTTACCTGGAGGAAGCAGGTCTATGAACTTGATCCGTTCTGTATCGATGTCGTATTGGTATTCCTGAAACGTACCTAGAACTTTATTCCAAGGGGTTTTCAGGCAAAGCCAGACCACCTTTTGCTGAGGATCGCTTTGCAACAGATCGTATATATAAAAATAAACAACACGTCCTACAGCAACATCTAAGGGAGCCAGGAAAAGAACGGACCTTGACCTTAGGCCCTCTCTTAAAGTATAAATAATGTCGTGTGTTTCGTCCGCATTCATCATGTTAACCTTGTCTAATATGATAGTAAATATCTGTTTCGTTCTCATATTAAACTTTGGTACCCTGCTCTGTTACACTATATTTAATAAGAGCATTAAAAATATAAACTATGAATACAATATAAAGTATACTTTTCAGTGAATATTGAGATATCAGGCAAAACAATATTAAAAATAAGATCAGTGATCCCTTATGGACCCTGATTTCCAAAAGTAGTGAATTGCGTATCAGAAATGTCCGGCAGGAATTACAGGTTAGCATCTTCAGAATTATATGTCTTGATAATGAAGAAGAGGTCATTGGTACTTGTCAGTATAAGTTCTTTAATAGGGATTTTAGTTGTCACATCCCATAATATCCAAAAACACTTCATTTGGGTTCAAATCAAAGAATATTTAGTCTTCACAGATCCCTTGATAATTGTTGCTTCATTGATAGCATACAGTACAATAATGTTCTCCCTTTCACATATCAGCCCGCCTGAAAAAGAGTCTTTCGGGCTAAATAAAAGTAGGATTAATCACTTTTTGTATATGAAAAACAGCATAGGATCTAATATTTCAACTACTTATGTTCAAATTGAAGCACAGATGCAGAAACTCGTTCACGGAATAGAACAAACGTTCAGAAAATCATTAGATATACGAAAAAGCCTGGATTTAATAACAGTTACTACCCATGATATTGTTTTTGCAACAGATGACATGGGTAAGACAGAATATGTGAACAAAAATTTTTTGGACAATTCTGGGTTTGTGGAAGATGAGATCGTTGGAAAGTATATGAACCCTCTTTTATCTCCACACGAAGGTTGCTTGTTCCGCTTGGAACAAAACGACACACAAAACAATTACAATGACAAATTAGATGCTGACATGCTCCTAAAAACAGTAGCTGAAAAGCGTGTAGCAGTAAGATATGGACATGTAGGGCTCTATGCTCCAAAAGAACTTGTTTGTGTGATCAAGAATGCTCAAGAAGTGCAAAAAATCGATGAGATCAAAAACAATATCATTTCTAATTTATCACACGAACTGCTCACACCTTTGACTATAGTAAAAGGTTTCATAGAAATAGCCTCAGAAGAGGAGAATAGAGAAAAACGTAACAAGTACCTTCAAAAGTCCCTGGAAGCTGTAAGAAGACAAGAGTGGATAATAGAAGACCTTTTAGAGGTCGCTATGAAAGAGGAAGGTATTAAACAGAGAGAATATGATCGTGTACAGTTATATGATGTTGTAAAAAAAGCTGTGGAAAAAGTGACACCAAAGGCCCTGGAAGCTGACATCAAGATCAAAAATATGATCAAACATGGAATTTGTGTAAAAGCTGATCCGGATAAACTTTGTTATGCAATGATCAAGCTTCTGGACAATGCAGTTAAATTCAATCGACCTGGGGAGGATGTGATCATAAAAGCAACAGCATCTGAAGAGCTCATAACTGTAGAGGTAAAAGATAGAGGTATAGGAATCGCACCTGAAGACCTTAATAAGGTCTTCGATCACTTCTATCAGAAAGATGCCAGCAGCAAGAGAAGATATGGAGGCAACGGACTTGGCCTTACCGTTGCCAAAGATATCATTGAACAGCATGGAGGAAAAATATGGGTAGAGAGCAAGAAGGATAAAGGGAGCACTTTTTTCTTTACCTTACATGTGTTTACCAGAAAAGCTATACGGCATCCCCAACATGAACTTCCTCTTAAAAATATAGGTGATAGAAGAGATCCATCACTGTGCCAGAGTTCCAATTTTAAAATTTGAGAGAAGCTTTGACCATGGAAATACCTTTTTCCATGGCCTCTGCAACTTTAGAGGAATCTGGACCACCGCCACGGGCCATGTCTGGCTTTCCTCCACCACCGCCTCCCACTACCTTGGACATCTCACGTACAACCTTCCCGGAATCTGCTCCTTTTGCAATAGCTTTTGTACCTGCGGCAGCAACGATCTTAGCACCCTCAAAACCGCTTATCAGAAGAGCAATTACATCATCGTCCTGAGTTAGCTCGCCAGCGATCTTGACGAGTTCATCGGTATCAGCATGATCCAAGTGCTGTGCAACAAGCCTTAAACCGCTAATGTCCTGGGCCTGACCAAGCATCTTAACAACATGCAGCTGAGCTATCTCTTCCTTTAGCCTTTCATTCTCCTTCTTGAAATCTTTCCACTCGCTGAAGAAACGGTCAATGGTCACAGGAAGCTGCTCCGGGAGCACACGTAGGGTTTCAGAGGCAGTCGTCAGATAATAATCTGATTCCTGAATAGCTCTCACAGCTGCCATACCTGCAGCATATTCAATGCGTTCCACCCCATCCTGAATGCGCTCTGTCTTTAGTACTTTAATGGGCCCAACGAGACCTGTGTTACTACAATGAGTGCCAGCGCATGCTTCTATATCATCAGCGACCTTCAACACACGGATCATGTTCCCTTTAGGAACACCTCCCTGATAAAGACCAAGGCCATATTTTTGTTCAGCCTGGTTCCGTTCCATCCATTCAGCAGTAATCCTCTGGTTATCCATGACGGTCTTATTTGCAAGAAGCTCTATCTGATTAAGCTGCTCTTTTGTGATACGCTTGTAATGTGTAATGTCCAGACGGGCCCTGTTTTCAGTTTTCTGGGCACCTGCCTGCCAGATGTGATCACCAAGTACTTTTCTTGCAGCATCATTGACAATATGGGTAGCAGTGTGATGACATGCATGCGCCATGCGGCGGTCCTCATCAACATGACCGATAACAATATCGCCCTTGCGCATATGTAACTGATCCTCCATAGTATCTATCTGATGAACTACCACATCTTTTATGATCTGGACATCCACCACGTTCAACACCATATCTTCAAGTATGAATGTTCCGTGATCTGCAGGCTGCCCACCGCCCTCAGGGTAAAAAAGAGTGCTATCACATACAATATAATTGTCAAAAATATCAAGTACAACAGCCTCGAAATCCATCCTGTTGGGCTCATCATAGAATAGTTTCTTGGTAGGGGGAAGACGGGAAACACGTTCAGCATAAGGGAGTACCTTTTCTTCTTTTTCTTCTGCCTTGCTATGTCTTCCTGCCACATGGGAATAAAAATTATCCGGAAGATCTACTGTGACACCCTCTTCTGATGCAACCTCTTTTGATATTTCAGGCGGGATACCATGAGTATCATACATCTCGATGATCTTTTCCAGAGGAATTTTCTCACCGGTCTGCTTATAATGCTTGGCAGACTTACTGATCATTCTCCTGCCACGCTGAAGTGTTTCCTGGAACTTTATCTCTTCATGGTGGAGGATATCTTCTATCACCTCGAACCTTTCGGCGAATTCCGGATATTCCGGCAGGTTCTTAATATGCATTTGCACGATCTCACTAAGAGGGATCGAAATATTTAGGTCCTTCATCATACGAAGGGTCCTTCTAAGTACAAGTCTCGCCAGATACCCTGCCTTTACATTGGAAGGGATTATACCATCCCCAAGCATAAAAGTAAGGCATCTGCTATGATCAGTGATAGCATATACTGTTTCAACTGGCTCCATGATAGATGAGAGCTTTTCAACAGTTGTGCCTATGCTGGATGCCACTTGTCTGCGTAGTTCTATCATGTTTGCTTTTTCGCTTACATCCATAAGTCCTGCAAGCCTTGCATTCTGGGCAAGTATATTGGCATATTCCGGGTTCTCGAGCTCATGTTCTATACCAGCAAGGTTCACTAGTTCTTTTACAATATTGGGGAAAACCGCATCATATATAGTAGGAGAACCCTTCGAGGCCCATACAAAACGTTCAAGGCCATAGCCAGTGTCCACAATATAATTATCCATCTTGCGGTACTTCTCACCCTTTATTTCAATGGGACCATCTTTTGTTTGTTCCAAGTTCATGAACACAAGTGTGGCAACTTCCAGCCCTCCTACAAGGGTTTCCACACATGGACCGGCATTTCCGCCTCCTGCCCACGGCTCCTCCTTATAAGTAACTGCCATGGGATCCACTCCCAGAGAGTTCAACAGTTCATCACAAAGTTCCACAGTCCTGTCCTTCCAATATATTTCAGCATCCGGCTTGTTAAATGCATGATGGGCCATCATCTCGAAAGTTGTAAGATGACGGCCAGTCCTGCCTACTGCATCAAGGTCAGAAAGCCTGATACATGGCTGGGATATCGTAAGAGGATTATATGGAGGAGCAACCTCACCAGATGTGACAAATGGTTGGAAATCAGCAATAGATGCTATGGTAAGGTATATGTCATCCCTCCAGCGAGCAACCACAGGATATCTGCTCATTCTGGTATGACCTCTTTCCTCAAAGAAATTCAGATAATACTCCCTCATTTCTAAGAGATCGAAATCCTTTTTGAACACTGGGTCGCCTATAAAAGAATAGGGCTCACAGGGTGCATCACCACATGTAGCCCTTTCAAAGTCCCGGGTCCAGAAGAACTTACCACATTTAGGACACTGTTTTCTGACAAAGTCATTATCTTTGAAAAAATCAAGCTGATATTCACCTTCAAGCATAATAATACCATCTGATAATTGAAATGTGTTTTTATCATAGCACCTATCTTTCAAGGCTTAAAAACATTTCTTATGAATATCTATATGCAGGGACAAAAGATCGTATATGGTACATAGATAGACGGTATAAAAATTAGATCCATTAAATTGTTTTTGTACATAAAAGGAATTATTATGAACATAACACGTAGAAAAAGGCCATCATACTTAAATGCGTGTACACGTGTATCTCAGTGTAGTGATGGCAAATGGACGCAAAGAGATACATGTCACTTGTTTTTAGAGGAATAGTTGAGGAATATGATAATGCCGGTGTAAGACCCTCAGTGTTTATGGATGGAGATGGAAGTTTACATATCTACCTGTGTGACTGCATTATTCCTGATGAGGAAGAGAATTATGGTTCTGAAGTGGATTATTCCTATCAGGTCAACGGTGGACAGTTCGTTGAAACCGTATGCATACCAAAGAGCATAGAGCCGATAAGAACTAAGACCATGATGGAAGAAGACTGGTCTGAATAAAGTTGCCTATGAGGAGCCAATGGGTAGATTATATTGGCAAATAATATTGACACCTTATTACAAATAACTTCTGATCTACGACGTGAAAAAAATGGATTATAAAAAATTCATCCGTATCCTTAAAAACGCCAAGCAGGTTTATCGGGAAGATTATGTTAAAAAATTATTTAAGTCTGCACACTATGACATTGGTCTATTCGAAGAGCAACTGAGCGATTTTAATAATAGCCTGACATATGGAGAGAGCAGTAAAGCTAAAGAATATATGGACAGGACCATTATCGCACAAGTGCTTGATGATGCATCATTGCTGCTGGAAATAATAAATAATGATCCAAAGATCCCAACTGAACAAAACCTGGAAATAGAAGCCATCATCGACAGGCTAAAAGAGATACGTGATGAGATAGAAGTCCTTGAAGAAATAAAAATCATGGCCCAGATGCAGGAAAAGGAAGATGGGCGAGGATTGGAAAGAGGTCATAGAAGAGTGTACGTAAATGCGTGAAACTATGATCTAATCACTTTTTCCTATATCAAACTGTTTTTACCAGTTCCCATGGATTAATTTTAAGGCAAGGTCCGACAAAGAAGGACCTATGCCAAAAATATTGCTTACAAATGATGATGGTGTCTACTCTGCAGGCATCCGTGCAGCATATAGAAGTGTACACGATATAGGGGAAGTAACTGTATGTGCACCTTCCATGCAGCAGAGTGGAGTGGGAAGATCGATATCTATTTTTGAGCCTTTGAGAATAAATCAGGCCATGATCAATGAGATGAATGTTTATGCCGTTGGCGGCACCCCCACTGATGCCGTGATACTTGGAATATTCGCTGTGATGAAAGAATTGCCTGATCTCATTTTATCAGGGTTCAATATTGGTGAGAACATTAGCACAGATACGATCACAACATCCGGAACTATAGGTGCTGCCCTTGAAGGTGCCAGTTATGGGATACCTGCTATTGCTGCTTCGATACAGGCAAAGGAAGAAAAGGACAAATTTGATGATAATTGGGAATATGACCATGATTTTGAAGTTGCAGTGAAGATCGTGAACAGAATTGCAAAAAATGTAATAAAATTCGGATTGCCTGAGCATGTAGATATGTTAAATGTAAACATCCCACATCATGCAGAAGAGAATACTGAAATAGAGATCACACGGCTTGCCAGAAAAGTATTCAGAACAGCTGTAGAAGAAAGGCATGACCCAAGGGGTAAACCCTATTATTGGATAGCAGGGGATTCAATAATGGAAGAAGAAGAAGGTACTGATGTACATGTCATCTCACAAAAAGGAAATGTGTCTGTAACTCCCATCTCCTTAGATTCCACTTCACCTATTGACTTTTCAGAAATAGAACATCTGCTATAAGCAGATTTATCTTTTTATTTTCAGCAATATCTCTTCACAATCCTCTTCCACACCTTTCAATGTACCCACGGCACCGACCACAGCGCCTGCAAGCACCTTCTGTACAAAGTTATTGATCTCTATATCCTTTCCATCGATCGTTAATTTTACTTCCATCATCATATCTCCTTTTGTTCTCTGTAATATGGGACCCTTCTGCTTACGGCAAGTCTGAAAAGAGAGGGCATATCCTTTACAGGGGCATTTGAAACATCCACAAGGTCATCATTTACAAGCAAGCATGGACGAAGTTTTCCATCCGCCGTTACACGTAACCTGTTGCAGTTGGCACAGAATTCAGTGTTGTCCACAGGTTTGACCAATTCAACCTCAGCACCATCGATGAGATATTTTTTTCTGTGATGCAACTCTCTGACCTGGACGCATCCTGCCTTCAGTTCAAGTTCTTTTTCGATCTCATCCACATCTACATGATAACTGTCCACATCCCTGAAATCCATAAGCTGGATAAGCTGTAATATTACTTTCCCTTGGAATTCCCTTACAAAAGAAAGCATATCCTCGATCTCAGATTCATTGATATCTTTAAGCAAGACCATGTTCAGTTTCACCGGTGTAAGACCGACATCCACCGCAGCACGAATGCCCTCTATGACCTTCTCAAAAACACCATTCCTGCACTTTGTTATGTATTGATAGTTCGCCTCATTAAGAGAATCAAGGCTTATGTTCACCCTGCCAAGGCCCGCGTTCTTCAGGGATAGTGCGCGTTCCCGGAGCAGGACGCCATTGGTCGTCATGGACACGTCCTTAAGAGGGGGTAATGAGACAAGTATATCCTCCATATCTTTGCGCAATAGTGGTTCTCCACCGGATATCTTGAGCCTGCTGACCCCAAAATCCACAGCTGTGGCCACGATATTAGAAATAGTTCCCACCGACATCTCTCCTGCAGTACCTTTACTGCCTTCGTTATGGCAATAGATACAATTCAGATTGCATCGGTCAGTAACAGATATCCTCAAGCTCTTTATAGTGCGCCCGTAAGCGTCCGTGAGGAGATCCGACTTGTGTGGAGCGTTCATAAATGCGGATACCCTTTTTAAAAGCCTTTGAACGTTTAAACGGACATAATGATATATATACGTTACACACACAGTAAAACCCATGACAAAAGCGGTACTGATAGCAGGAACGAACAGCGGTGTTGGAAAGACCACGGTCTCTATGGGAATGATGGCTGCACTGGTCAAAAGAGGGCTGCAGGTCCAACCCTATAAGGTCGGTCCAGATTATATAGATCCATCCTACCATACAGCTATCTGTAAAAGAGCATCCCGTAACCTGGATACGTTCATGATGGGAGCAGAAGGTGTAAAAAGAGAAGTTGTCCGTACTTCTGGTGAGTCAGATATCTCGGTGATAGAAGGTGTGATGGGACTTTTTGACGGCATGGATTCTACCGAGGTTGCCAGTTCTGCACATGTAGCTAAATCCCTTGATGTACCCGTGATCTTGGTGCTGAATGTCCATGGGATGTCACGTAGTGCTGCAGCTATTGTAAAAGGTTATTCTGAGTTCGATCCAGATGTGAAGGTCGCAGGTGTGATCCTAAACAAAGTAGGAAGTCCAAGGCATACAAAAATGATCAGGGATTGCATTCCTGATATACCCATTGTGGGAGCACTTCCACGTAACAAGGAAATAAGCGTGCCTTCCAGGCATCTGGGATTGCACATGGCTTTTGAATGTGAGTTCGATACCACGGAACTTGCCTGCTTCATAGAAGAAAACATAGATCTGGATACCATCATAGAGATGGCAAGGGAGCCCAATACCAATGTCTACGAAGAAAAGGAAATACCGGAAACGGACCTTAAAATTGGAGTGGCCATGGACAAAGCGTTCTGTTTCTATTATGCTGCCATGTTCGACGAGTTCAGGCAAAACGGTGCAGAAGTTGTGTTCTTCAGCCCCATGGCAGGAGAACTACCGGATGTGGACGGCATGTACTTTGGCGGAGGTTATCCTGAACTGTATCCGTGCGAACTTGAAACTTCTGCAACTACGAAATCCTTAAAGGACCTTTCAGCAGATGGAATGCCTATATACGGAGAGTGTGGTGGATTACAATATCTTTCCACCTCATATGAGATCGATAATGTTGTCTATAAGATGGCAGATATATTTCCAGCCCGTACAGTGCTTACAAAGAAGCTTCAGGCATTGGGATATACGGAAGGTTACGCACATGGGGCATTCATAAAAGGACCTGTAAAAGGACATGAGTTCCATTATTCTGTTACATATTGTGATGATGATGCCCGGCTTACCTTTGAGATGAAACGCGGCAAAGGGATCAAAGACGGATGGGATGGTATTGAGGAGCACAATTCTCTGGCATGTTACCAGCATGCTCATCCAGTGAGTTTCCCTGTAAAGGCATTCGTAGATATGTGCAGGGAATATAAGCGCAGTTGATATAAGCAGATGACAACATTCAAGGGATCAATATTGCACATAATTCCAAAGAGGTATATGCCATGAGAAAATGGAAGCATGATATAGGATTGGAGAGCAGGATGCTCTTTACCATGTTCTTGCTGGGAGCTGTGTATCTGGCATTTCTGGCATTTCTAGCTGCTAGCGGTGTAAACTCCATGTTCATACTCCTGTTCGCAGGAGTAATGATGTTCGTGCAATACTACTATTCTGACAAGATGGTATTATGGACATCTGGAGCCAGAATTGTATCTGCAAGCGAGGAACCTGAACTGCACGAGATCGTTACACGGCTCTGTGCTATCGCAGATATCCCAATACCGAAAATAGCGATCATGAATACCATGATGCCTAACGCCTTTGCCACAGGCAGGAACAAAAAGAACGCAGTTGTTGCCGTCACTACTGGACTTATGCGAAGTCTTGACCGGGAAGAGCTTGAAGCTGTTATAGGACATGAGCTGACCCATATAAAGAACCGGGATATGACAGTACTGACCATAGCCAGCTTTCTTTCCACTGTTGCTTTCTTCATCGTGAGATACGCCTTGTACTTTGGCGGGGACGGCAATAAAAGAGAAGGAAATGGGGGACTTATAGTGGTGTGGATAGTTTCCTTGATTGTGTGGGCAATAAGTTTTCTCCTCATACGTGCCCTTTCAAGATACAGGGAATTCTCTGCTGACAGAGGCGCTGCAATTATAACCGGAAAGCCATCAAAGCTTGCATCCGCTCTTATGAAGATAAGCGGTACCATGCAGAAAGTACCATCTGATGACCTAAGGAAGGTTGAAGGCATGAGCGCCTTTTTTATCATCCCTGCAATATCCGGCTCATCGATCATGCAGCTGCTGTCCACACATCCTTCCACAGAAAAGAGATTAGCGGCACTTGAGAAAATAGAAAGGGAAATGGGACTCTGATGGGAATTTTTGATACGATACTTGGAAGGAGCAAGCTCCCAAAAGCAAAAACCGACAGGCTGTTCGCTATTTCCACAGCAAGCATCACCCTTGAAACAAATCTGGGTATTAAGCCTGCTACTGTGGCAGGGATATGTTTCAAACCCATTGAATCATCCCGCTATGAAACTGCACGTACAGAAATAGAAGATCTCTTAAGATACAGTTCTCAGGAAACCGGAACATCATACAGGCTCAAAATGGATGAATACAACTTTTTATGGACCATCCTTGAAGACCATGAATTTGAGAACATTGTCACCAACATACATCTTGTAAGCCAGACAATGATAGAACATGGTTTTGGTGAGCAGTTGCTATGTGCCATCTATAAGTTCCAGGGGAGCAGTACTGTATACTGGATATACAATTTCAAGCAGGACAGTTTCTACCCCTTCGTGCCGAAAGGGAATAAAGAGAGGGACAATTCCACAGAGTTCAGACTAAAGGCCCTGATGGAAAGAGAACTGCCCATAGAAAGGGATGTAGAGAAATGGTATCCTCTGTGGGGAATACCATTTTAAATTTGACCTGTAAAGCTCAGTCCTCAAAGACACCGCTGCCTGTGAACACATTCTTTGCCTCCTCAAATGTCAGATCCTCAGGAGGCACTATGATATCCGATTCAACTATCTCTTCAGCATCCAGTAATTTGCCATTTTGTTTGATCTTTGAGATAAGAGCTAACAGGTCCTGCTTGTAAGCGTTCTCATCACCTTTGGTCACATGATCAACTATGCGGTTATCAATAGCGTTCAGCTCGTCAAAAAGGCTGCTAGACACCTTAAATTGTCCCAGTCCCATGATACGTATTATCATTTGCCTGCCTCCTGCTTGAGCTTTGCAAGCTCTGCATCGACAATGTTCTGAGAACTTAGCTTTGCAAGTTCACGGTCTATATCATCATGCCTGCCAGTAACATCTTCCAGCGTGCCTTGTTCAATAAGTTCGTCAAGGGCTGCAGAACGTGCTTTCATCTGTTCGGTCTTGTTCTCGGCCCTCTCCATGGCAAGCCCCACATCGGCCATTTCTTCACTGATACCTGAAATAGATTCGTTGATCTTTATCTGAGCTTCCGCAGAGGAATACTGTGCTTTGATAGTTTCCTTCTTTGTCCTGAATATCTCGACCTTTGTGGACAAACGCTTCTCTGCAGCTACAAGCTTCTGCTGTTCCTGGTCTAATTCCGCTATCTGCTGGTCAAGTCCCTGAGCCTGTACCACAAGCGCGGCCTTACGCTCAAGGGCAAGCCTTGCAAGGTCTTCCCTGTCAGCTTTGATAGCATCCCTTGCCTGCTGGTCCAGTTTGTCTATACTTTGCTGCAACTTTGCTTTTTGCAATTCCAGACGTTTCTTCGATGTTGTGACCTCAGCCACACCCCTCTTTACATTTTGCAGCAGTTCAAGCTGTTTTTCATAAGAATAATCAAGGGTCTCCCGGGGATCCTCTAGCTTATCTGTGATTTTATTCATTTTGGCTTTGATAACTGTGCTCATGCGATCGAATAAACCCATATTTTTACTCCTTGTGATCTCAACTGATATGTTTGCTACTTTATGATATGATTTAAATCATATAAAGTTTAAGGAAAAACATGAAGAGGATATTCTATTCATTATCTTTCTCTGAGAATGGAAGCTGCTGAGAAGCTTCATGCTTATGTCTATTAAACCATGTCTTTCGCCTATAGTAGCTAAGAGGATGTTTTATCCTGCTGCATAGTTCATCTGCACCGTAGCAATTTCCATAAGTGCGCATAGTTGAGCAGGAAGGAGGCTTGTATGACGTACCTGATGAACCAGAGATATGTTCTATCTGATATCTCGTTCTTTCCAGATCAAAATCAGGAGATACATTGAACATAGCAATGATATCATCTACTGGCATGCCCACGTTAAGCAGGAACGAAGTAAGGGCAAAACGCATGGAATGGGCCAGATTTACTCCAGCTCTTACATTGGCCATGGCGTGCACCATGCAGGGAGGGAACATACTACTCTCCACTGCACCGAAATCACCTGAGCCAAAATTTTCCTTTATCTGCTGCAGTTCGGTCTGTATCTGAGAAATGTATGGAGCACACATCTGACAGATATCTTCAGATACATCCAGAGGAAGAGAGCCCTGGATCCGGTCACGTATGGCCTCCTGAAGCAACCTTGCAAGTTCTTCCTTTGAAATATAAACATGACCTTTCTGCATCTTGCGATTGACAAGTTTCCACTCCAATGCTTTCATGGAACTTGCAAGCCGGATATAATCGGTGAAATGGATATCGAACAGGTGGTCAGAGAAAAGAACATCCACATGAAAATCAGATGCTATTGAGCATATGAACTCATATGGTTCTGAATGCAAAAGCTTGTAACAGGAAACTGCTTCTGCAAGTGCATACCTGCGTATAAGAAAATTATCACCTATACAGGATACCAAGATCCTTGAAAAGGGATAGGAAAGCAGTTCAATGAGAACTTTGCGGTCATCAGATGCTAAAAACTGAGGCTTCTCAATATCACCTTTCAAAGCCTGAAGTACTCTTTCAACCCCACGGGAGCGGGCAGGGTCCATGGCCCGAGAGGTGATCAGCCGTTCAAGGCTGAAACCTAGGCCTGATACGTATGCTGAAGCTTCCGTAATAAAAGGATAAAGAGCAAGATATCTTTCTTCCATAGATCAGTCTGATTCGATCCTTGGAGCAAGCAGATAACTAATCTTACCTGCACCTTCAGCTATAGTGAAACCTATCTTAATAGGATAATCCTTTCCAAGCTCAAGAGTGACCTCATTTGATTTTGAGGCTGGTTTTACAATGTCCGAGAGATAATCCAGAGAGAACAAAGAACGGGCCTCTCCTGATCTCAGATCTATCAACTGGTCCCGGGGCATTTCCAGACGGACCTTATCAGTATCCCCTTCAGCTTCCATATAGAAGATGTCCCCATCCACACCAAGGGACATGTGATCACTGATCTTCTCTGCTGCTTTGACAGCTTTCTGAAGTTCCTTGCCGTTGAGCACTACTTCAGCAGGCAACTCAAGTTGTGGTATGCGCGGTTCTGCACGGATGGTGGAAGGGTCCAGTAGCGAAAGAGTGTAAGAGAAACCACCGATGTATATGGACATTTTCTGTGACAGCTCATCCAGCTCCAACGTAGCTTTTTCATTTTTTTCTGCTACCCCGAAAATATCATTGACCTTGGTAAGGTCCATACCGATCTCACAGTCATCAGCAGCAAAATCAGTAAAGGCGCTTGCTGCAAGCTCAAAACTTACCATGGCCACGTTTGCCGGATCCACTGCCCTAACAGAGAGCCCCTCTGTGGATATCCTGAACCGAGCCTCATCCACGAGTACAGAAAGCGTTTCTATGGAACTTTTTAAAATATCCGCATCAATCGTTGCCTTGAACATATTAATTCTCCATCCGGTATCTGAATAACCACTTCATTATATCCTTTAAGTAATAAAGGTTTTCTATATAAAAGCTCATAAAAATATGCCTGGAGATGAACTTAGTCATATTCTCTCCATGTGGCATTACATTTGGTGCATTTGAAAAAGCGTGTTTCGGACTCATCCGCTGATCTGAGCTGTCTGAGCCACCAATATGCAACATTGTGCCCACATTCAGGACATCTGGCAGATGTAGTGGGAAGACCTTGATCGAAATTCCCTTCGAGAACAGTAACTTCACGTTCCTTACGCTGGGATTTTGACACAAGGGCATCAGAAATCACTTCAGTACCTTTGACATAGCCGCACTTCTTACATACAAAAGAACCCTGGACCGGGAACATCATCGACTTACATTTGGGACAGAACTCCATTAATATCAACTCTTGCCTGATCTATTATTTTATTGTGATCGAATGCCAGCTTGGGTATGGCATCTATTGTGAAAAGGGCAACTTCCGCGGCATCAGAACCTGCCTTAGGGACACCTATTCCTTTTGCAAGATAGCATATAGACACTGTATGTCCTCTTGGGTCACGCAAGGGTTCAGAATATACTCCAATCAACTTAACTATTTCTATCGATAGGCCAGTTTCCTCAAGTGCCTCACGCACTGCAGCCTCTTCAGTAGTCTCTCCAACCTCTACGAATCCACCGGGAAGGGCGAACATGCCCTTAAATGGATCATTTTTGCGCCTGACAAGTACTATGTTTGGACCAGTTATTATAATCGTATCCACAGTTAAAAGAGGAGTTACTGGCTTCATGTGACAACAAGTTTATTATGGCTGACAAGTATATAAGTCCATATAATTAAAGGTGCTTTTTAATGCCTGTCATACTATGGATCTCCATTTCATTGATGCTTCTCAGTGTAATCCTATCTGTAAAAAACAGATATAAAAGATTAATAGGAGCAAGTGGATGGGCTATCTTCTCAATCCATTGGATCCAACAACCCCTGCATTATAGTGCCATAGATGATTATGTGAACGTGGCCCTTACAATAATGATGAGTTTGTTCTGTTTGCTCATAGCACACACAATGTATGTTCAATATACGAACAGGTACATGCCTGCCAAAGGTGAGATCGATATCACATACATGGCTACCAATGCTATTGCCATAGGATCCATGTTCTATTTTCCCTTTGCTGAGATACCAGTACTGAAAGAATGGCTGATAGGAACGGTAACGAGCAATGTGATGTGGACACTGGGCATGCTAGGTATTGCGGCTCAGAGGACAGGTAACATGATAACATATAACGGGCACACCGTAGAGATAATCCTAGGATGTACAGCCATTGAGAGCATTGCCCTTTTTATAGGCCTGATAGCTTCTGTGAGCGCACCAATGAAAAAACTGCTATCTGCATTCATGGTATCAGTTCCTATCATCTATATACTTAATATATTAAGAGATGTATTTGTAGTGGTCGCATATGGTGAAATGTGGTTTGGACCAAACAGCTTTGAGATCGCTCACCATATGATAGCAAAAGCTGGGTCAGGAATAGCTCTGTTTGTGATCGCATATATTGTCATGCGTATACTACCCGAGATCCTGGAACTCATCGATGGCCTTTGGAACATGACCACCGAAAAAATAAATAAATTAATGAAAAAAGTGTAGGAAAAAAATTAAATGCTTGCCAAAGGTTCACTATCCTGGATACTGATTACTTTATGGATCATATTTTGTTTTGCATTAGTAACCTATTTCACAGCACATCCATATGCAAAGACAGGATTGTTAATAGGGATATTGGTACTGGTATTCCTGCTTATATTCTTCCGTGATCCTGAACGCTATCCTGTGGAGGGTAACGAGTGCATGCTATCTCCAGCTGATGGCAGAATAGTGGATATAAGGGGCAGAAAGCTGTGTATCTTTATGAACTTTCAGAATGTTCACGTGAACAGAGCACCTTTAAAAGGAAAGGTCACTTCACTTGAATATAAGAAAGGTGGGTATATACCTGCTTTTTGTAAGGACTCACACCGAAACGAGAGACAACACATATACATGGATACGGAATACGGAGAAGTAGAGGTTGTCCAGATAGCAGGCGTCATTACCAGAAGGATAGTACCTTACATAAAGGAAGGAGACTTTATGGAGAGGGGACAGCGCATAGGGATGATCCGTTTTGGCTCCAGGGTGGATGTGACAGTTCCGGAAAGCTTTGTGATCGAATGTAATAAAGGCGACAAGGTATATGCTGGCCGAACGTCCATAGCAAGATTAAAACAGAAGGAGTGAGTGACATATTTAGTACCCTGAGATTGCCTGACATGGTCACTCTTCTCAACGCATTGTGTGGCTTTGGAGCAATAGTTGTAACACAGTATGGAATGGTTCAACTATCATGCACATTGATCCTTCTGGCTGCAATTGCAGATGGTTTAGATGGGAGCCTGGCCAGATATATTGGAGGAAGTGATATTGGGGAGTCACTCGACTCCCTTGCGGATGTGATATCATTTGGTGTGGCACCTGCAATAATGATAATCTCATATACAGGCGGAGTTTTTGTATTTGTAGCTGTCTGTTTTTATCTGATCTGTGGTATTCTGAGGCTTGCAAGATTTAACATATCCAAACCTGATAATTCCTTTTTCAAAGGTTTACCGATCACAGCAGGTGGAATAGCAGTTTCTACAATAATATTGGTGGGTCAAGAGCATCTGCAGCCAACTCTCATAGCCATGATATGCATAATACTTGGAACATTAATGATAAGCAGTATACCCTACATGAAAATCAGGGGAAAAAGGAAGACCCTCCCATTAACTCTTATATTTGCCCTATCTATAGTATCATATTTAGTCGATCCTGCAACTACAAGGTTGTGCACAATTCCTTTAATAATGGTAATGATCGTTTATATTATCTCACCAATGTTCATAAAGAACATGGAAAAGGATCCTCATGAGTATAATGAACAGTATAACTGAAAGAGATAATGCTCTATTCGAAGCTGGGATCAAACTTGGAGCACTATATCATCAATTTAGCGGTTCACCCGTTAACATGAGAACAATAGACAGTCTGGAAAAAGCAATATCAGATAGTATCTCTGTGCAGCCGTACGTAGAGAGCATAGAGGTCAGCATAGATAGAGAGATGGTAAGCTACAGACTGAACAGTGAGTTCGGATACTGCGAACTTGAAGGACGTATGCTGAACGTTACCCTGTACATGAAGTATAAAGATACAATGGTAAAAGCATCCCTAAAATACGATAAACATCTGGATTACCCTTTAATGAAGATTGAAGAAATATCAAATATATGAACACACCGTAACTCTAGACTGATCTGAACGCTTCTACTACACACTCATTTTGTTCTTGTGTGCCCACAGTGACCCTGATCAGGGAGTTACCCGCACCTTTGAAGGAGCGGCAATCCCTTACAATTATGCCTCTTTTAAGGAGCATTTCACATACATCACTGGCATTGAGAGGAGACACGTCCACAAGTACAAAATTGGCCATAGAGTCATAGACCTTAAATGGTATATGTTCCTGCAGGTACTTGCGCCCCTCTCTGACCATTGCAATGCTCTTTTCAATATGTTGTTCATCAGAAATTGCAGCCACACCGGCCTTCAATGCCGGAAGACTTACGTTGAAGGGGGTTGCGATCTTCATATATTCTTTCTTGAGCCAGGAAGGCATAATAGCATAGCCTAAACGTAAGCCTGCAAGGCCGAATAATTTAGAGAACGTTCTGCCTACAACAAGATTATCGTATTCCATTACAAGGTTTGCAACACTGTGTTCGCCAAATTCTATGTAAGCCTCATCCACGAACACCAGTCCCTGGAAGGATCTCAAAAGCATCCTTATATCAGATTCGTGTACTATGTTGCCTGAAGGGTTATTGGGAGAACAGAGGAAGATCACTTTTGTTCTGGAAGACACTGCTGTTCCAATTGCATCAAGATCAATAGTGAAATCTTCTTTTCTTTTAACATATATTACAGAAGCTCCGTTTGCACGGGCAGCTATTTCATAATAGGAGAAGGTGGGTATTGGAAGTATTACTTCATCACCTTTCTGAATGATAAGCCGCATCAGATTGTCCAGCAGACCATCCATGCCGGGACCTGCGGCGCATATATTGGAAACGGGAAGAGAAAGATACTTGCTCAAAGCTTCCACTAATTCACCTGCATCTGCAGAAGGATAGAGATTGACCTTTCCTGCACTTTCTAAAATTGCCTCAACTGCTTTTGGAGAAGGACCCAATGGGTTCTCGTTGGAACCCAATTTTATGATGGTAGCCGGATCAAGGCCATATTTTTTAGCTGTATCCTCTATGGACCTGCCTGGTACATATTCGGAAATAGTACGAATGTTCTCATCGATGAGTTCAAGCCTGCTCAATTACCTCTACCACCTTATCGATCTGGTCTTTAGTAATAACAAGAGGTGGAGCAAGACGTATAACTGTTTCAGAAGTGTTGTTGAGCAGTACGCCATGCTTCCTTGCATGATCTACGATCTCAGTGCAATTGCGCTCCAGTTCCAGACCTATCATAAGACCCAGGCCACGAACCTCTTTGAAACCAGGGATGTCTGCTTCCCTGAGCTTGTCCATGAAATATTTACCAATCTCGGTGGTATGTTCCAGCAGACCATCTTCTTTAATAGCCGTGATGGAACCCAAAGCTGCAGCACATGCAAGGGGGTTCCCGCCAAAAGTAGAAGCATGCTGACCTTTATTGAAAGTTATGCCTTTTTTCGCAACGATCCCACCCATGGGAAAACCACCACCCATTGCTTTCGCCATGCACATTATGTCTGGCTGGATACCGGAATGGTCCTTGCAGAACCATTTTCCAGTTCTGCCAAAACCAGTCTGCACCTCATCAAAGATCAGCAGTATACCATGTTCATCGCATATGCTGCGCACTTCTTGCAGGTAACTGCCAGATGGTACATGAATACCACCTTCTCCCTGAATGGGTTCAATAATGATAGCAGCGGTTTTCTCTGTGATGGCCTCTGCCATAGCATCAGCATTATCGTATGGCACGAAGATCTCCTCCTGTACCAGAGGCCTGAATGGGGTCCTATACATCTCTTTATAGGTAACTGAAAGAGAACCCATGGTACGCCCGTGAAAAGACCTTTCTGCAGCTATGAAGTCTGTCTTTCCTGTAGTGGTACGAGCAAGCTTCATTGCAGCTTCCACTGCCTCTGCACCGGAATTGCAGAAAAAGGCACGTTCCATACCTGTTAACTTCACCAGTTCCTCTGCAAGGTTGGCCTGAACCTCAGTATAATAAAGATTTGAAACGTGTATGAGCTTCTCTGCCTGGGACTTTATGGCTTCCACTACCTTTGGATGACAGTGCCCTACATTATTGACTGCAATACCTGCAACGCAGTCTATGTACTCCATACCGTTGACATCACTGACAACTGCACCCTTTCCACTGACAAGTGCAACCGGCTGGCGCCCATATGTCTGCATGACGTGCGCTGCATCCTTCTGTGCGATGCTTTCGTAATTTGTGGAAGACATAAAACATACCTCTGTTAATTACATAGCAGTTAGGCATTTGGAATATATAAAGACCTGACGATGCTTAAAGTATCTTGCGTGGTGGTTTCAATGCAACGTATATATTGTGTAACAGGAACACAAATGATACCTGGAAAAAGAACATTGCAAAAGTATACCTGTAGCCGATCCCTTCCAAAATTTGAAATGATGATAGCAAAGGTTCAAAGAAAAAGAAAAATAAAGCCAGGGCTAGAAAATAAAAGCTGAACTTAAGTTTGTTGTATGCTACAAAAAGGCGTGAACGCACAACATCTGCACTGTAATTGTTCAACTCATAGCAAATAAACAATGCAAGCACTACCGTGAGACCACGCATCAGAACATCCAGCACAAAGAGAAAATTTGTGTCCATATGAAGGCACCTATACCATTATGACCATACAAATATCGGATATACATTATCTTTTTGCATTCTTCAAACATCAAGCTGCATTAGCTGATCGTCACTCAGCTCTGCACTTTCTTCTCTTTCAAAGACAATACCTTCAGAAGCTCTTATTACACCATCGACCCTTGCAGATTCATGTATCCTGACAGTGCGGGCATTGATCTCGCCCAACACATGGGAATCTGCAGCGATCCGCACCATACCTCTGGAAACAATGTTCCCATGAATGGAATTGTTCTTTCCAAGATAAACATTATCCATGGTCCTTATACTCCCATACAGAGTATTGTCACTACCCATCTCCAATGAAGCAGAACGGATATTTCCTGCAAGCCTGCAGCCATTACCCACCACCGCATGAGCAGGTACACGGATAGAGTCGATAGATATACTTGAGCCATTAGGGACTATCATTGCAGCAGGATCCAAAGCCTCTTCTTCGTCATCAAAAAGTTCACTCAGTGCTTTTTCCACTTCTTCATCCTTCCCAAGACGCAGAAGTTCGCTTATATAAAGGAAAAGATACACAATAACAGGTACTGGATTACGTATGACTATCCAACCTTTCGCTTCAAAGCCTCCGTTGATCTTAACATCATTGCCTATATCCAGATCACCTTTGACGATCAGCTTACCATCTATGTTGACAAATTCTCCCAGATAAGCATCCTCATCCGTCTTAACATTGCCACCAATCTGGGACCAGATATCTATGCGGACATCAGACTTGCATATAAGATCACCAGCAAGTTCCACGCGTTCACCCAAGATAACAGAATTCGCATGGACACCGTATTTGATATCTGAATGGTTACCTACTATCACATCACCTTCCACGATAATAGTGTGCTCTTCCATTTTTGTGTTGTCAGGGACCACAAAAGTCTTAAGGAGAGTTTCTTCGGCTATGATATCACTTCCGGAAATGGTGAATTGTAGCTGTGGTTACAGTACACATGGTATAAAATGGCATGTATATATTATTAATTATTGTATGTCTTTCTCTTGATCGATACCACTGCGCACATCAACAGCTGGTCCCCTGCCTATGGCCAAGGTTTCACCCGGGGAGAGCAAAAGCTGACCTGTGGCCAGGAGCTTATCAGAAGCATCGACAACAAGGACTTCTTCTCCTGCCCTAAGTTCTTTGTCCAAGCTGATGATATGTTTTGCAAAAACGGTCTTGCCTTTGGATGCAAAGGGAACAGCGTCATCACACACCATTACCCTATATGAGGGAGAAGGAAGCACATTATGTATCATCTGAGCTCCTGCAATGCTCAGGGTGAGCATACCGTCCTTTGCCCTGACGGTAGCAATACGTTGGCCATTGTTCATTATTTGCCTGACACGGTTGGTCCTGGACAATATAAAAGTTATACCTTCCGGAAAAAGGGCTTCACCACATCCCTTTCCGAACTGATAGTCGGCCATGCTCCTAACTTTTTTCAGATTCTTATCTGCATCTTGCATAGCAGCTAAATTACAGGTTCCTTTTAAATGTATAGCGGTCATTTTAAATTAAAGATATGAACATGTCGTTATTATGAATTATGATATATAGTTAATATCATTATGAATTATAATATATAATTAGTATCAAACAGATTTAAATATAATAATGACTTATTAGTAAATGAGGAAAACGGGAGAAATGCTTGTAAGCTGTATAACCCGAAAAACGTAATTGTAACCAAGCAAACCATTCATCCCCTCAAACAATGTGCCCGTTTCCTCTTTTTCTAATGATTTTCTATTGACCATGTCAGAAATGCTATGGAAATGAAATACGGGATCAGGGTACAGCTCAGCCCTTTACGGTACAGTTCAGCCCTTTACAACCCCGATCGGCATCAGGCGTGCAACTTTTTTTGCTATACCAAGGACGTGAACAACATCTACAACTTCACTGCTGGACTTGTAGACCTCCGGAGCTTCTTCAGCAATCAGTGCAGGCTGTGTGGCACGGACAGATATACCCATTTCACTGAGCTCTCTCTTTATTTGTTCTCCTTTGAACTCACGCTTAGCATAAGCTCTGCTCATGACCCTGCCGGCACCATGACACGCACTACCAAAACTGATCTCCATTGCATCAAGGGTCCCGTGCAGTACGTATGAGGCAGTTCCCATACTGCCCGGTATGAGCACTGGCTGTCCCACATCTTTATAGTGTGCAGGGATCTCGGGATGGCCTGGAGGGAACGCACGGGTAGCACCTTTCCTGTGCACATATACCTCCTGCTTTTTATTGTCAATTATGTGTTCCTCAAGCTTTGCTACATTATGTGCTACATCGTAGACAAGGTCCATGCCTAGTTCATCTGCGTCCTTCTGGAAAAAGTTCTGGAATACTTCTCTTGCCCAGTGCATTATGACCTGTCTGTTGGCCCAGGCATAGTTGGCAGCACATACCATGGCACCGAAATAGTTCTGAGCCTCAGAAGAATCCGTAGGTGCACATGCAAGCTGCTTATCAGGGAGGTCTATTTTATATTTTTGTGAGGCCTGCGTAAGAGTACGCAAATGATCGGTACATATCTGATGCCCTGCACCTCTTGAACCACAATGGATCATGAATGTGACCTGACCCTCATGTAAACCAAAGGCATCAGCAGTTTTTGTGTCATAGATCTTATCCACATACTGTACCTCCAGAAAATGATTACCACTGCCAAGAGTTCCCAACTGAGGTCTTCCCCTTTGCCGTGCCTTGGTACTCACTTGTTTTATCAGGGCACCTTCCATCATACCCTGGCTCTCACACATTTCCACATCCTTTGGTACACCATAACCATTTTCCACAGCCCAGCGTGCGCCATTGATAAAAATATCATCCAGTTGACCATCATTTACTCGCAGACGGCTCTTAGAGCCTACTCCGGAGGGTATGGCATGGAACAATTCTTCCAGTAGGTCCTGCATCCTGGGTCTTACATCGTTCTCTTTCAGGTTGGACCGGATGAGCCTCACACCGCAATTGATATCAAAACCCACGCCACCTGGACTGATAACACCTTCTTCTCTGTCAAAGGCTGCAACCCCACCTATGGGGAAACCATAACCTAAATGTGCGTCAGGCATTGCCATGGAATATTTCTGTATGCCTGGCAATGTGGCTACATTGGCCACCTGTTCCAATGTGCCCTGCTCCAGTATTTCAAGAAGAGGAGGAGAAAGGAACAAACGCCCTGGTACACGCATACCCGCTTTATATCCGCAGGGTAACTCCCACGTATTATTATTGATCTTATTGAGCTTAAGAGAAATATCACTATCTTCAGACATGAACATCACTTTCCTCGAAATTTCTGTTGGGTTTTCCCACCCCATATAGAAACTACAGGCCCGGAATGTAAAACAGTATTGCTCCAATGGACACTTGAATAAATTGCATGGACTTTAGATATCAACTATAGCCTGAAGCACCCAGCCATCTGCTGATGGCTGTACCTGAATATCATTATATGTAGCCGCTTTTACCTCTGTGTCGAACATGTGCCTGGAGGGATCGATATGTTCTCCGTACACAGTAGCATTGAGATGGAACTGGCCACCTTCCTGTTTAATGCTGTGCACCTTGAAATCACCGAATATGAGATTTTCTGCATCCATCAGGAACAGGAATTCAGAAAGCCAGTCAAAAAGCAGGCCTTCTAGATCTTCCGCAGTGAGGTCGATATACTGGGACAAAGTACTAGATACAGTACTGGTATCTATCATGACATTGGACATAGCTAGAGCTGCATTCCCAAAAGCTTCCTCGAGAGTTTTACCATATGCCAAGAACTTGGCATCTGCTGTGTGGTCCAGATATTCATACTTTTTTTGCTCAGCAGGCATGATGAGTAATAGGATCGAGCATATTTAAAGTTCTAATGGTCTCCGTGATTCAGAGATGCTGCCATATATGCCAGATGCGCTGAAAGGCTGTAATATGGCTTGCAACAGCGATTATAACCATGACCCATCCCAGTAGATTGAACAGAAAGATATGATACGGATATACAACGTATACCACAGATGCTGTCATAACGAGCAGGAGCCTGTCCGCCCGGCCCATTATACCTCCGTAGTATCTGCCAAGGTGTAGGGCCTGTGCCTGGGTGCCAAGATAACTAGTAATGAGAACACCCACTATAGCAATGACCCCTATCTGCCATTGCACATGACCTGCAAAGAATATACTGCAAATGATTATGACATCAGCGTAGCGGTCTATTACGTGATCGATGAAATCTCCTTTTGGACCAACGATCTTTAGATATCTTGCCATAAGGCCGTCAATCGCATCGAACAGGGAGTTCAGAAAAACCATAAAAGCCCCTGCCAGCACTAACAATGGCTCTGAGAAAGAGTGGTAGTAAAAGACCCCAGCCAATATTGCGAACACTAAAGATAGGAAGGAGATCTGGTTCGGAGTAATACCTGCATCTGCTGCCTTATATGCAAGAGGTGAAATAAAGCGGGTAACATGTGGACGTAGAGAATCTGAGGTCATGTGTGATGCTATAAAGGTTCTTTTAGATTAATGTCTTTCTTTTGTTACCACTTTTAGAAAGGTTTTTTGCCTTTTAGTTCACTTGCGCATCAGATCGTAAAGGTACTTGATGCGGCAGGAGTGTTCCACCTGTGTGGTGAACACATAGGCTTCTTCAAGTACTCTTCCAATAGCGAATGTACCATGCCCGTGCACAATAGCAGCTTTGTGAGCAGAGAGTGTTACTGCAAGAGCGTCAGCGAGCTCTCCGGACCCTATGCCGCCATGCACGATAGGGATATCACCGAGAAAGTACTTTCCTTCGCTATCAAGCGGAGTGATATAGCCCTCAGCCTGCAGCAAAGACATGGTCACAGCATAGGGGAAATGGGCATGCACTATGGCAAATGCGGGGGTGCTATTGTAGATCGCTCGATGCACCACGGTCTCCGAGGAAGCTATCACATCCAGGGCGCAAGAACTACGTACTTCCACTTCTACGACCTTCTCTGAAGTCAGCTCATCCAAAGAGCTACCGCTTCTGGTGATAAGCATCTTGTCCCCCATGCGAACACTAATGTTACCGAAATGGGACTCCACGAGCCCACTCTGTACCAGTTTCTTACCTATCCTGGATATATCCTGCCACATGATCACACCTTAAAATACCATAAAATTTATCTGTTAATATGCTATGTAGAGCATGCAATCTATAAATATATGCCTCGGTGGCTCAGCCCGGCAGAGCGAGTGACTTGTAATCACTAGGTCGCGTGTTCAAATCACGCCCGGGGCTTATAAAATTTAATTCAAAGCATACAATGATGATTTAGATCTCATTGCCTATTTTTCTACATCTGCAGATAGATAAACATCTCTAAGCACTGGCTCTAAATATCATGTTGTTCAATGAACCCAAGTTCTTCTATTTAATGGATCCATAACTCTGCAGAGATATGCGTAAAGTCTCTATCATTCAGCTTAATTTTATAGCTACGACCAAAAGTACGGGAGTATATTTGAAAATATTCAGGACATAGAAAATTGCATGATCGACAAGATCCTCTACAGAGCCCTTTTTCTACACCATTAAGTCAAATTCTATTCCCACTTACAAATTACTCAGTGCTTAAAACCTTATATTTCTTGAATACCAATACTTTTCAGGTAGTTATATGTACCATCATAACAAGCATGCGACCTTGTAGGATCGGTATCGCTCCCATTTGGGATGAAAATTATCATACCCTGCCCTGCTCTTGTCAGTAAGTATTCTGTTATCGAAGTGCCATCAAAATAAGGTTATCAATTTTCATTATAGCATTGATCTATTAGATATTTGATCCGTTCAAAATCATCTGCTGACTTTAGCGTTATCTCTAAATCACCTGTACCCCAATGCCCTATAGTACGAACATCCCGAACCAAACCCTCTTTTTGTTCTTCCAGGTAATGGTCTGGATTTAACCTTAGAAAAAGCAATATACTTTTTTGTCTTACTTCCACACAAACGATATTTCGGATCTTCTTAAATGCGGTATAAAGTTTCAATTGATTTTCAGATACATCATCACCAAGAGATAATATGTAGTCACGAATTGAATAGTAGATTTCTCTAAGTTCATTGCTCGTTCCTTCTAATTGCTCGGCAAAAGTCTTATCGCTTGCCTTTTTTGCGATCGTTTGCTCATCATTCACTTCTATAACAGGCTTAACACTTGGTGAATTTATTTGTTCAAATAAGATAAGTTCTTCCCCAAACTTTTTGTATTTAATCAGCTTGATATTCTTTTGCATTTGGTTAACTGCGTGCTCATCAAATTTTGTAAAATCATCTGCTATGCATATAACACAGGGTATAGACCAATCAATTTTATTTGCAACTTCCATACCCAATTTTTTAATAGTCAAGATTTCGAAATTTGCCTTGTGATCCATTAACCAATCAAGGTAAAATAAACCTTGATTAATCACATTTTCATTTTTGCTTCTTTTATATTCAAAAATAACTGGGCAATTGTTTTCATCAATTCCCAGGCTATCAATGCGTCCATTAGAAATACTGAATTCTGATTGTAAGAATGTTACTCCAAAGAAGGTATGCATATTTTTTTCAATCAATATTTGCAACTCTCGTTCCAATTGAAAAGAGCTCGGTGATAGTTGCGTTACTTTTTCATTTATAACGAATAAATTGATATCTCCCATTTTTACATCCCTTGGTATTTTTTTTAAATAAATGTATCACAAAAGTATATTCTGATGATCTAAACCTCACGCCACCATGGCATTTCCATTTATCTCGTTAATAACAGCCCGTAAATCCATAAATACGGTCATATTATCAAATAGTTCGCTGATGCTTCCCTGGTCTGTAAAGGGGCTTTCCTGCAATACGGACAGATCTTTCATCATACCATTTTTTACAATATAGTTCATTATCTGCCTTACAAAGTACATCTGCCTGCTATCCAGCATTGTGTCGCTTAAGAATTGAGAGAAAGCATCATTAGCTGCTTTATGATCCAATCCTACTATAGAGCGTACCAGTTCACCCAACGGTGTTTCTCCATATTGTGCATCATACTGCTCTTTGGTTCCCAGCTCATTCCAAAGGATATTTTCCAAAGATCTGATATCTTCCGATGTCAAAGGCCTGTTCCCTTTTAACTTAGCAATGGCAGGAATGTCCTGGTGCTGTAAGATATAATGATTCACTTTTTTCTTATATTGAACCAAATCATCATTGTTCAGCTGGGATTCTTTCACTTCCATGCTGAGGATGTCATCTGTAAAGTCCGTATCGTAACGATAGCGGTCTTTTTCAGGAATGAACTTGATCAGGTCACGCAGTTTAATGCGGACATCCTCATAGTCCATAACACCTGCCCTTTCCAGAAAGTCATTGTGTACGATCTGTTCCAGCAAGTCCTTTTGCTGAGCAATGACCGGAATGGTACCGTATTTAGTAAGCTCACTGGCCTTGCTCAGCACATCATTTTTTGCCCGCTTGAAGTTCTTTTCTGTTAGTATTGCCAGTTCGATCTGATAGACAAGCTGATCAAAACGGGTAGCAGAAACATCCTCGTTTGCAGGCAGAACTAATGGTGCAATATGTTCAGCGATTTGCAAGGTGTTCTCATATGTTAAGGCTGCAAAGTCTTCTTCACTTTGGAACTTGTCTATAAAACGAAGATGTTGCTTAACAGCGAAATTATCCCGGGGAAGCGCCTTGACCTGTTCCAGCAGGTCCTGCACCAGTTCCTTGCGATAAGCCTGTAGCACTTCTGTTTGGAAGACCATATCCTGTAACTTGTATACTAGCTCTACTTTTGTGTTAAATATTCGTTCCTGCAGAGTAACTGCTATTTTTGCCTCATGCCCTTTACCGTGCAAACGGAAGAATTCAAAGTTACCGCAGAGATCAAAGATATAGAATTGTTCTTTATCCATACCATCGATCAATCCTTTGCAAAGACGGGTACCCCTGCCGATCATCTGCCAAAATTTTGCCCTGCTCATAACTTTTTTGAAAAATACTAAATTAAGGATCTCCGGTACATCGATACCGGTATCAAGCATATCCACAGAAATAGCGATCTGAGGCATCTTATTCTTGTCAGAGAAATCATCGATTAAACTTTGGGCATAGTTGGTGTAATTATCGATCACCCGGGCATAATGGGGATGATAAGCAGGGTATTCCTGATACCATACTTCCAATATCTTCTCGGCATGGTTATGGTTCTTAGCAAAGATGATGGTCTTACCGATCTTCTCGCCAAATTCTACCCTCTGGCCGTGGTTCATCAGGATATTCAATGCTTTTCTGATGGTATCGCTATTAAATATCCATTGGTTCAGAGCACTGGAATCGATGGCTGCAGGTAAATTGCCATCCTCATCAACGAAAGTACTTTCGTACTCTTCTTGCTCTTGCGGGGACAGTTCATCATAGACAATACCTTCTGTCATGAATTTTAGGGTGGTCTCAATAGAGATGAAGTTCACCAAATATTCATCCTGCACTGCCTGAGCAAGTTCATAGCCATAAGTAGGAACACCGCTTTCCAGATCAAAGATACTGTATGTGTTTTTATCAATATCATCTTTAGGAGTGGCAGTAAGTCCAACCAGAAGGGCGTCAAAATAGGTGAAAATATCTTTGTACTTATTGTAGATACTGCGATGTGCCTCATCTATGATAATAAGATCAAAATGCCCTGGGGTAAAAAGACGATCACCCCTGCCATCTCTTGTGGTATCGATGCAGCTTATCATTGTTTGATAGGTAGAGAACACAGCGCGGGCATGGGCTTCTTCTTTGCCTTCGGTAAGATTGCACAGGGAGAGATTAGGCATCAGATTATGAAAGGCCCGTTTTGCCTGGGTCACAAGGGCATTGCGGTCTGCCAAGAACAGTAGGTTCTTAACCCACCCATGACGTAGCAGCACATCAGCTAAAGAAATGACCGCACGGGTCTTACCGCTACCTGTTGCCATAACAAGCAGGGCTTTGCGCCGGTTGCGCTCACCAAAGGCATCACAAATTGCCTGGATGGCTTCTTTTTGGTAATAGCGGTCCGTTATTTCATCATTGATACGTACACCCTTAAGTGGGGTACGGTCCTTGATGATATTAAAATATTTTTCCAGATCTCGTTTAGAATAAATACCTGATACTTGTCTTTCCGGATAATGTCCGTCATCCCAAAAGCGTGTTTCATAACCATTGGTCATGAAGATGATCGGCCGCTGCCCGAATTTCTTTTCCAGATGATCTGCATAAAGCACCGACTGCTGGCGACCGCTTTCCACATTGGCACTGGTACGCTTGGCTTCGATCACAGCTAGGGGAAGGCCATTATCAGCAAAAAGAACATAGTCTGCAAAGCCTTTACCGGTTTTATTGGGCATATTGTCGATCGGATACTCATCCACCCAGTTAGCACCTCTCTGCCAGCCGACATCTTGAAGCATGGTGTCAATGTAAGCCTTGCGGGTCTGAGCCTCTGTCATATCCATTGGCTTGACCGTATAGCCACGCTTAAGCTGTTCTTCCCGCTTGGCTGTGAGCTCTTTGCGATTGGACAGATTTTCAAAGAACAGCTCTTCCAGGTCAACTTCCTCAGCCGATGGGATGTGAGGTGTGACTGCAGACATGTACCCTGTTTCCAGCAAGGACTCATCGAACATGGTTTCCTGATAGTTGTCGCTGTAACAATAGGCAACAAAGTCAAGAAAGCTGTGAAGGTTTCGAAGAGCCAGTACTGCCTGGTCCCTGTTTATACTTTTAGGATCATGGGTGGCATTATTGCCAACTCTGCGCAAATAATCGAGCTTAGCTATCATTCCGGTGGGGAGCAGGTCCTTAAAATCCTCTCCGCTAATAAGGGTGGCCAGCCTGTCATCATAGGGCAGGCTTAGAAGATCATCGGCACTATACATCCATTTCACAGCAATTTCCAGGGCTGTACGGCTGGCAGTTGCTGCCAAGGCAGGTGAAATGGACATAGCACGCTCAGCCGAGACCGCTGCCTCGGCAAAATATCCGAACTGTGGATCCCTCTTTAAGAAATCAAAGTTGGTGCGCATAGTGGTCACCTCTAACTGGTTAGAATATCTCGCCATTGAAGCATTTCTGCATCAGGGATTTATAGTTTAGCTCTAACTTAGTTAAAGATTCTTGAAACAGGGATTTTTGTGCTTCTACTTGTTGGACAAAGGAAGCAAATTGGTTTTGTAAGTTTATAGAAGGTAAGATTATTTTGAAATTTCTCAAGTCTACCATATTTACTCTTGGCATTTTAGCTCCTGCCACTTTACCGTTGATGTAACTTACAAACTCGTCACTTCTCAACAATGCAGTTAAAAATTCTTTATTTAGTTTGTTTTTTTCGGGAAACAATGGAACTAATTCCGTTGTTGCATATCCGCTTCTTTCAACATTAACAACCTTGTTCAAATATGGGCGCAATTTGGAATAAAGAACATTGTCAGCCGAAAAAGAAACTGTCGAGTTTCCAATTTCATTTTTATCTACAAGCTTTAATTCTAAGATTTCCCCACTTTGTGCTTTGATAGCATCTAGGTTTAAAAGCCAATATTTATTATTAATAGTAACAACTTCGCCTCTATATGGTGTTGGTGGTGCAACCTTGTCAAGCTTTTCATTCCCCCACCCCTTCGGATTCGTCACCGGGTCACCAAACATCTCAATAAACTGCGACTTCACTAGCAAATCCAGCTTATCTATTTGCACCTTGCGTTTTTCGATGAGGGCACTGGCACGGTCAAGCACATCAGCGATTTGTTGCTGTACCTCCAGCGGTGGGAAGGGAATCATCAAGTTACGTAATATTGATAGATTAATATTATTTTGAGCAACCCCTCTTCCTAAATCATTTATTCTGTGCTTAATAGATATTAGATAATTTACTAAAAATAACCTATCAATCTCATCTGAATTATTAATATTTATACCAGCTATTGCTTGATTTGTCGCAGCCTCTATATGCAAAATATTAACTTCTCCCAAAGTTGCAAATATTGTAAACAGTATGGTTCCTACTGGGAATATTTTTGCAGATGAATTTTCTAGCCCAAGTGTTGTTATAGACTCTTCTGTTCTAAATACTCCTTTTCTAGTAAAATCACTAATTTTTACCCATGGGATTGTTCCATCTTTCCAATAAACAGAGTTATTTCGCGCTGGAGTTCCCCCCGCTTGTACATCACACACATCCCCCAGCCGCACCATTTCCCATTTACCCACGCAGCGCCGCCTCCAGTTCTGCCAGTCCGGAGGTTATTTGTTTTTCAAGCTCATTGATCTCAGCCATTATCTCCAGAGGATGGGGATATTCCTCTTCCACATAGGTGCTTTGCTTGTATTTATTTATGGATAGGTCGTAGTCATTCTCTACGATCTCATCCTTTGGAACTAAGAAACTTTGCTCGGTTCGCTTCCGGTTTTCCTCTTTATCCAGGGCCTTGGACCTCTCGATTATATCCGGAATATTGCTGCCATCTATCTTGGTACGCTTGTCATCAAGGCTGTACCCGTCATTCTGCATATCGTAGAACCAGACCTTATCAGTACCACCTGCACCTGTCTTAGTAAAAACTATCACAGCGGTGCTTACCCCTGCATAGGGCTTGAATACACCTGAAGGCATGGAGATGATCATCTCCAGACGATGGTTTTCAATGATCTCCTTGCGGATCGCCTTATGAGCCCTTGAGGAGCCGAACAGCACCCCATCAGGCACGATGGAAGCACAGCGGCCACCATTCTTCAGCATCCTTAGGAACAAAGTTAAGAAAAGCAGTTCGGTCTTCTTCGTTTTAGTTATCTTTAACAGGTCCGTAGAAACTATATCATGGTCCAGACTTCCCTTAAAAGGAGGATTGGCAAGGATTTTAGTATATTTGCCTGTATCAGTGTTTTGATCGGACAAACTATCCTTGTATTCTATATGAGGGTTCTGTATACCATGTGTCATCATGTTCATAGCACCGATACGCAGCATGGTCCTGTCCATATCGTAACCGGTGAACATCTTATTATCATAATGGGCTTTTGCCTCCTTGTTATAAAAGATCTCTTCAAGATAATGCTCTTTCAGATACTCCCCTGCCGACACAAGGAACCCGCTTGTCCCACAGGCAGGATCACAAACAATATCCTCAGGCTGCAGGTCAAGCAGCTCGACCATCATACGGATAATATGCCTGGGAGTACGGAACTGTCCGTTAGTACCAGCTGTAGAGATCTTGGAAAGCATATACTCGTACAGATCACCTCTTGCATCCTTTTTGTCCGGAAGCTTATCGATATGAGCATACATATCATCCAGTGAAGTGATTATTTTTTCCAGAAGCTGGGGAGTAGGCACCTTGAAAATAGCATCTGCCATATATTTAGCATAGGAACCGCTATTACCGTTCAATGTTTTAATAAAAGGAAATACCTCAGTCAGCATTGTCTGATACATAGCCTCGGCTGGCTTATCCCTTAAGACAGACCACTTCAGATGCTCATCCTTTGAAAATATGCTTTTATAGGGGATCCCCAGCATAATGCTTTCTTTTTGTCTTGTATTGTCCGTTTGATCAAGGTCACGAATGAACATAAGATATGTGATCTGCTCGATCACATCCAGGGGATTGGTTAGCCCACCGGTCCAGAACATTTCCCACAGTCTGTCCACCTTATTTTTCAGCTCTCCAGTGATCATGGCTGCACATCCTCATCCTTATTTTTCTATTTACTACGTCTGTTCCCGGATCTTTTATTATCAGGAGCAATTATCCGGACATGACCGAAACGGATTGCTCCGGCATACACCCCTGGGCACATAAAAGCTGGACTTGACAAGATATTACTCGAACTCGATGGTTGCTGGAGGTTTAGAGGACAGATCATACACAACCCTTGCAACCGATGGGACCTCGCCTGTGATACGTGACTCAATGCGCTTTAGCACATCCCAGGGCAGTTCCATGGACTCTGCGGTCATGCCATCGCGGGAACTGACAGCACGGATCGCAACGATCCACCCATGGACTCTCTGGCCATCTTTTACACCAGTGCCTTTGCCCAATATGGCTGCAAATGTCTGCCAGGGATGGAAACGTTCCAGAAGCTCTTCCTCTACTATGGCATTGGCCTCTCTTACCGCCTCGATCTTTTCCTGAGTGACCTCCCCTACTATACGCACAGAAAGCCCAGGTCCCGGAAAGGGCATCCGTTCAGAGATCTCACAAGGCAGGTCAAGCGCCCTGGCAACTTCCCTGACCTCGTCTTTATACAGGTCCTCCAAGGGTTCTACAATGGACCTGAAATCCATTACTGAAGGCAGACCGCCTACATTGTGATGGGATTTTATACCACCCTCAGACTCTATCCTGTCAGGATAGATGGTCCCCTGAATGAGGAACTCTGCTTTAAGCAGCCGTGCTTCTTCCTCGAACACCCTGATGAACATTTCACCTACCGCTTTGCGCTTCAGTTCAGGATCTTCTATGCCCTTTAAAGCTTTAAGGAAACGCTCCTTGGCATCTATGACCTGTAGGTTCATATCCGAGAACGTATCCTTTATTCTCTGGGTTTCACCTTTACGCATGAACCCGGTATCGATATATATAGGGAACAATAGCTCTCCTATTGCACGATGTGCAAGCACAGCACACACTGAACTGTCAACACCACCTGATAGAGCTATAATAGCAGGACCAGATACCTGTTCCTTTATCTTCTCTATACTTCGAAGGATAAAACTGTCAACTTTAACCATAGGATTTCTCCATATATCACATATTGATGGATCATAAAAAACGGGCCTTGATCTGAGCAGATTATTAACAATATATGATTTAATGCTGTCGATGCAACAGTCAGGACCCTGTGCAATGATACCCGGTCACAGACATGTCATCGACTATAGTTATATACAGCCAGCATTAACAATAAAGCGATGCACCGGACATTAAGCAAGTACTTCGGATACGATACGTTCAGACCCCTGCAGGAAGATGTCATAAAGGATGTCATGAATGGAAAAGATGTTTTTGTGCTGATGCCTACCGGAGGAGGAAAATCTCTCTGTTACCAGTTACCTGCACTTCTTATGAAGGGTGTCACTGTAGTGGTATCACCCCTCATTTCCCTGATGAAGGACCAGGTGGACACTCTCAGGGCCAATGGTGTTGAAGCGGCATACCTGAACAGCACATTGAGCTATAAGGAAAGCAACCGGATAAAGCAGGAACTTGAGAACGATCTTATCAAACTGTTGTACGTTGCTCCTGAAAGGCTTACCTTGTCCAGTACATTGTCTCTGCTTGACAGGATCAAGGTCAGCCTGTTCGCCATAGATGAAAGCCATTGTATCTCAGAGTGGGGACATGACTTCAGACCTGAGTACAGAAAACTAAGCATCCTTAAAAGAAAGTACCCACAGGTCCCTGTCATAGCACTTACAGCGACCGCTACTCCTAAAGTGAGAGAGGACACTATATCCCAGCTGCACATCCAAGGCTGCAAAACATATATAGCCAGCTTCAACCGTAAAAATCTGCTTTATCAGGTCAGACCAAAGAAAGATGCATATGAACAGATCATAGGATTCCTTCGGGATAGAAAAGACAAAAGCGGGATAATATATTGTCAGAGCCGCAAGACCGTAGATGAGCTGACAAAGAAATTGCGTAAAAGTGGCTTCAATGCACTGCCATATCATGCAGGACTATCGGATTCCGCAAGGAGCAGGAACCAGGACATCTTCATAAAGGATGATGCAGAGATCATCGTTGCTACCATTGCTTTTGGTATGGGGATAGACAAACCCAATGTCCGTTTTGTTATCCATTATGATCTTCCACGAAATCTTGAAAGCTATTATCAGGAAACCGGAAGAGGGGGCAGGGATGGTCTTGAATGTGAATGTATACTTTTTTTCAGCCGTGGTGACAAGTACAAGATAGATTATTTCATTGACCAGATAGCAAAAAGCGAAGAGCGTGAGGCAGCCAGGACAAAGCTCAAAGAGGTAATGGACTATTGCCAGAGCACAGTATGTAGAAGAAGAATGCTGCTGCGCTATTTTGGTGAGGAGCTGCAAGAGGAGAACTGCAAAGGATGTGATGTATGCCTGCAGCCTGTGAAAATAACTGATGTTACGGAGGAAGCAAAGCTGCTCATCAAATGTGTGAAAGAAGTAGATCAAAGATATGGCATCACACATGTAACAGAGATACTCACCGGATCAAATAGCAAAAAGATAAAAGAAAAAAGACATCATCATCTAGGCAGTTATGCAACGGGCACTTATCTTCCAAAGGACAGGTGGGCAGATATCGCAAGAGAACTGGTCCATCAAGGGATATTAAGGCTCGATGGTTCCAGATATCCTTTGCTCAAACTCGAAAAATGTAGTGAACAGGTCATCGCAGGGAACAGAGCAGTAGAGATGATGCAATTAGCATCAAGTAACAACCCTCTTCTGACCCTTGGCAAGATGGCTACTGATCAAACAAAAAGGTCTGGAACAAGTGATCTTGTGACAGTTAAAGAGATAGGGACCGAATATGTAGCAAAGAAACAAATTGGAACTAACAATAGAATTGATAATGAGCTGTTCTCAAAATTAAAAGATCTGCGCAAAAAGATAGCAAATAAAGAGGAAGTCCCACCTTATATCGTATTTGCAGATACGAGCTTGAAACAAATGGCAACCCAGATGCCACTGAACGAAAAAGAGCTACTGGAGATCACCGGTGTGGGAGAGTACAAGCTACAGAAATATGGGGATATGTTCCTGACCGAAATAAAGGACCATCTGAAAGGCACCACAAAAGATAATAGCGAGAGAACTTCACAAGCAACTGTAGCCACAGATAATGGAACTGAGGACGATAAGAAAGAAAAAGTGGTCCGGTGTATAATAGGCCTTAGGGAAAAATTCATCCTGTTAACAAGAGAACAGCTTGGGGCAGAGATATCTGATGAATATATACAAGAAGTATGGTCAGGCATTCTGCCTTATGAAAAAATGAACCGTTGAAAATGAGATGATCTCACTCACATGTATCCAGCAGATGACGTCTTCCGTGACCCCGCCTGTCACCCGGGCGGATAGGCCTGATGCTTGCTACCTCTTCAGTTTCCTGACCTTGCTTTTCCTGTGTAGCGTCCTTATCTCCCATTGATATACCTCCATAGTACATTATAGGGAACCGGTTACTAAACGTTACCGGTCAAATTGAAGGCATCAGATAATTGAAGGACATGTAGGATATAAGATCACCAAAGACAACAGCAGCTAAGAACCCTGCTGTTATAGGTATCATGAAAGGAAGACCTGGAGTGATCCACACGTACTCCCCTATTGAACCTTTTTTGTGCATTGCTTGCAGCTTAAGGATCATCTTCCGATCTATAGAAGTACCTGTGCGGGTGAACCTTTGGACCACGCCATTGGGTGTTTCCTCATGATTCTCGATCAGCCTGAAATGACCCTCCTTCAGGTCGTCTATATGCTTCCTGTAACCTATAAAGGCGTATAAAGGTTTTTTCATAAGTTCTTTTGAAGGAACTGTCACCAGATTATAAAATAACAGACCAAAGGGAACTATAATGGTAAGCAGTACTGAGTTACCAAAGACACTGAATGTGAACAGATCAAAGAGGGGAGCTCCCCACAAAGGAAGTTGCAGGGAAAATAGTGACAAATTTGGGAAAACCGGAAGGATGATAGAGATGACCATGAGCACTTTTGCATCTGCTCCCCCGAAGGCATGCAACATGAAGAGAACGTAAACAAAAGTGAATATTACAACAAATGAGATCATAGTCCTGAGAATATAAGGTAAGCCGAAAGTGATCATCTCATAGATCAAAAATGGTGAGGCTACACCCAGCATGATAGGCCAGACCCTGTTGGAGACACGCCGGGTCTTAATATCGGAGTAACATGAATATGCTAGGAATGGCAGGCACACAAGGACTTTAATGAGTTCTATCATATCACTGTTTCTCCCATTTCTTGAGCTGCATCACTTCTGAAAGCGTGGCACCCCTTTTGATCTCTTCAAAAATACGCTTTTCTGTCTTTTCTACTTCCTTAGCCCTTCTTGCGATCTCATAGGCATTTTCCTTTGGTATCACAACAACACCATTGTCATCACCTACAATGTAATCTCCCGGCTTGACGATCTGTGATCCGCAGGTGATCTCAGCATTGATCTCACCAAAACCTTTGGGTTCACCTGCATTAGGCACATAGCTGCTTGCGAACACTGGCAGGTCCATGGTGCGGATATCATCTATGTCCCTTACAGCCCCATCTATAACCACCCCTGCAATACCCTTGTTCAAACAGCTCTGAGTGGCCAGACCACCCCAGGGTGCGACATCTCTCCTGCCGTTATAGATGACAATGACATCTCCTTCTTTTGCCGTATCTATTGCCTCAACGGGCTTTGCCCAGTCCCCTCCAAAGGTCTGCACTGTTACAGCAGTACCTACCATTTTTTTACCTTTTAGCATGGTGCGGATATCTTTCATAACACCTTTACGGTGCATGGCATCCGAGATGTTGGGTGTGGAAACCTCCAGCAGCAACTTACGGATCTCAGAGTCCTGAGAAAGTTTTGGGGTTTGCACAACAGAAAGAGAATCCACGCTTTCCCTTATTTTCCTGGCAGAAGCATATACATCTGCAGATCGGATGATGTTACCGCCTACAATAACGATACTTGCACCTGCCATCACTGCTCTGGCGCAGTCTGCAGCGTCAAGACCCCCTGCAGCTGCAACAGGAATGGAAACGACCTTTACGACCTCAGATATAATGCCCAGAGGGTCTTTGCCTATCATCTGCTGGTCAATACCTGAATGCACATTGATATAGTCCACTCCCATTTTCTCAAGTTCTCTGGCCCTTGAAATTGGATCTCCCACAGATATCATGTCTGCCATAAGCTTCACACCATATTTTTTTGCAGCTTTCACAGATTCGATGATGGTAGAGTCATCAACTCCGGCCAGTACCATGACAACATCCGCACCTGCCTTTGAAGCCATTTCCACTTCAAGTGCACCTGTATCAGCCACTTTCATGTCAGCAATTATGATCTTTTGAGGAAAGGTCTTTCTGAGCGTTCTAACTGTATCCATACCTTCGCTTTTTATCAAGGGGGTTCCAACCTCTATCCAGTCAACGCCCCCCTCAATAGCTTCTTTTGCGATCTGTACGGCACGGTCCGTTTCAACAAGGTCAAGGGCTACCTGAATGATAGGTCTGATGTGATCACCTTCTGAATATAATTTATTGTAACTAAACATACCTTAACATCTATAAACTTAATCGAGGGATCTAATATCGAGTATAGCTTGACCCTATGTGAAAAAGGCTTCTAGGAGAGCATGAACAATGGGCCTAGAACAAAAAGATATCAGTTATAAGAAAGCTTCCAGCAAATATTATATCTCATGCAGCACCTCTTACGATAAATGTACTTCAAAGATATGCACATCCTGTCAATGAAAGATTTTTCAAAAGAGATGATCAGCCATATACTGGAAACAGCAGAAAAACTTGAACCCATAGCTGTCAGGAAAGAGAGATCAGATATGCTTGCTGGCAAAGTGCTTGCGGTACTGTTCTTTGAACCCAGCACCAGAACGCGCATGTCTTTTGAAACTGCTATGTTGCGGCTTGGAGGGGAAGTACTCAGTATGGGATCTGTGGATGCAAGTTCTATAGCAAAAGGAGAGACATTGGCCGATAGCATCCGTGTGGTGCAGAGCTATGCAGATACTATCGTATTGCGACACCCAAAGGAAGGAGCTGCACGCATGGCCTCGGAGTTCTCCCAGGTACCTGTGATCAATGCAGGAGATGGAGCAGGACATCACCCCACTCAGACATTACTGGACCTTTACACGATCAAACGCGAGAGCGAACTGGAAGGTGTGAAGATAGCTCTGGCAGGAGATATGAAATACGGAAGGACTGTACATTCCCTGTGTTATGCGCTTGCTCATTATGGAGCTGACATAACCCTCGTTTCACCGGATGAACTGCGCATGCCCTATGAGATAATAAAAGACCTGGAAGCCCGGGGTATGAAAGTGAGACAAACAGATTCCATCGATGAGGCCATCACTGAGGTAGATGTACTATATGTGACACGGATACAAAAAGAACGGTTCCCTGATCCTGCCGAATACCTCCGAGTGGCTAGTGGCCTGCAGATCACACCGGAACTTCTCAGCAATGCCAAAAAACATCTGAAGATCATGCATCCTCTGCCCAGGGTAGATGAGATAGACCCGCTTATAGATGATACGCCTCATGCCTGTTATTTCAAGCAGGCTTTTTACGGAGTGCCTGTAAGGATGGCACTGCTGGCTCTTGTGATGGGAGGGATGGAATGAGCTCAGAACATATGGACTTCGAACTGGAACCCGGACTTAGGGTCCGCCCTATCGAAAATGGTACGGTCATAGATCATATTAATGCAGGTCAGGCGCTTAATGTTCTGCATATACTGAAACTACCTGGCCAATTTGAAAGCGTGGTCAGTGTTCTCATTAATTCTCCCAGCAAGTATGGAAAGAAAGATGTGGTGAAGATAGAGAACAGAGAGCTGAAGGTAAAAGAACTGGACAAGATATCTTTGATAGCTCCCAGTGCGACCATCAACATAATAAGGGATTTCAAGGTCCTCAAAAAGAACAGGGTCAAAATCCCTGAATACGTAGAAGGTGTGGTGCAATGCGTCAACCCAAACTGTATATCAAATAGTTCTGAACCTATTACGTCTAAATTCCATGTATATGAGGAAGATAATACGATAAATTTACGCTGTATCTATTGTGAGCGTATAATATCAGAGAACATAGTTGACCATCTGTTAAGGGAATAGACCTTACAGACCAAGGATGTCTTCCATGGTATACATGCCTGGACCGGCACTGCATACCCATGCTGCAGCCTTTACAGCACCTAAAGCAAATGCCTGTCTGGAATGTGCCTGGTGCTTTATCTCGATGCGTTCACCATCACCTGCGAACAGCACTGTATGATCGCCTACAATATCCCCGCCACGCACAGCATGAATTCCTATTTCCTTACTGCGGGGAGCAAGACCTTGACGACCAAAAACATATTCCTTGCCACCCAGCACGCTACCGATAACATCTGCAGCCTTTATGGCAGTGCCGCTGGGAGCATCTTTCTTCTTATTATGATGGGCTTCGATGATCTCAATATCAAAGTCTCCCAGGTATTTTGATGCCTCTGAAAGTATCTTAAAGAAGGCATTTACACCTACTGAAAAATTGGGAGAAATGATCCCTGCCACACCATATTTAAAAACAGCTGTTTCTATGATCTGTTTTTGCTCGCTGGAAAGGCCAGTTGTTCCAATGACCAGGTTCACACCTACCGAAGCTGCCTTAGGGGCATTCATAACGGTTGCATCAGCGATCGTAAAATCGATAAGCACGTCAGTACCCGATTCCTTAAGGACCTTTTCCATATTATTTATATCAGATATAGCAACACCAAGATTACCTACCTGGGCAGTTTCCCCGGCATCCATACCAATGTTCACAAGGTCGAATGCTGCGGAAAGTTCCATGCCATCAAAAGCCACAATGTTAGAAATGATGAGCTTACCCATCCTCCCTGAAGCACCTGTAACTGCTGCCCTGATCATGATAGGCACCCCATATCCCTCAGGACTTCCTCAAGGACTATTTCGTGCTCTCTGCTTAAAGGTGCAAGAGGAAGCCTTAATCTGCCATTGGTCAGACCCAGCATATCCAGTGCCCTCTTTACAGGGATAGGGTTTGTTTCCAGAAAGAGAGAACGTATCAGCGGTGCAAGCTCATAATGAAGCATCTGGGCTGTTTTAAGATCGTTGTTCTTAACAGCGTTCACAAGATCAACCACTTTTTCAGGAACGATATTTGCAGCCACTGAAATAACACCCACTGCTCCCATGCACATAAGAGGCAATGTAAGGGCATCTTCACCTGAGAGGACCATAAAATCCTCATCCAGTGTGTTCTCAATTATACGGGAAACCTTCACCGGATTTCCACTTGCTTCCTTAATGCCCACGATGTTCTCTATTTTGGAAAGCTCAGTAATAACATCCAGAGGCATATCCTGCCCTGTGCGGGACGGCACATTGTAGAGTATAACAGGGATATCCGCTGATCTGGCAATGCTGGAAAAGTGTGCGATCAGACCGGCATTGTTGGGTTTGTTGTAATAAGGAGATATGACCATCACTGCATTGGCACCTGCATCGTATGCATGTCTTGTCAGCTCCACTGCTTCGGTGGTGTTGTTCGAACCGGTGCCTGCAATGACAATGGTTTTGGCACAGTCTACAGTAAGATCGATGAGGTCCATGTGCTCCTGAGTTGACATGGTCGCGGACTCGCCGGTGGTCCCACAAGCCACCATCCCTGCAACACCGCCTTTTTCCACATGCTCGACAATATTTCTGAAAGAAGTGACATCTATTCTGTTATCGGCATTGAAAGGTGTTACAAGAGCAGGAAATACTCCTTCGAACATGGTACCACTTCAACCAAAGCTTCATTCCATGCGGACGTGATTCATCTTTCGTGTGACATAACCAGCCACACGGTTCCTTATGACCTTGCTTTCGATCGTAGTATATTGTGCCACAAGGTGTTTGTTCGTATCAAAGTCTTTTGTGAAAGTATCACCGTAAGCGTCTATAAGACGAAGTGAAATGGTCTTGATATTGTTCTGTCTTATGTTTCCCATATATATGATCCTCCATCTATTACATGTATGTTATCTTAATATGAAACCTCAAGAGTGGAATTTGTACCGCTTATAACTACTCATGCATTTATAGCTTTTGGAATGAAGGATACATCTAGCAAACTATCCCATATCAAAACTGTAAATACTGCTTTGAATTCTATATGTGGGATAGATGGAATTCAAAGAACTCTCTGAAAAACAGTGGAAGTTTATAAGGTCACGTTTACCCCTACAGCCAATTATTGAAAGAAAGAGAGCTGATGACCGTAATGCCAACATTGGTGCTTTCTTTGTATACGGTGGGTATAGACAGTAGTTCCATCGAAACTAAAAAAGAGAGAGGATACCTCATACGATCCAAACCGCTTCGGAAAAAAACATGAAAGTCAGCATTTTATTAAGATCATGGAAGCTTCCAAGTTAGGATTAAAAGAAGAATTATATAAAATTTTTTGTATGGTTGAAGATGAGATATAGAAAACTGATAATTAGAGATGAACACCTTAATGTGTTCTTTAAAAGGCCGTTAGATATCATACATTTCCTGTTGTGTGGAAAAAGATGGAGAGGAGTTTTTGAAAAGAGTTCAGGGACTTCTACAAGAGCAAAATCAAACTGCTTTTAACGGAATAATGTAGGGAATATCATTTTCTTCCTTAACCAAAGCTTCAACACCATAGTATTTTCGAATGTTTTCAGTGTTGAGAACTGATAATGGATTTCCTGCAGCAACAATTCGTCCATTTGACATCAACAACAATCTTTGTGAATACCTTGCTGCGATGTTCAGATCGTGAATGGTCATGATTACTGAAATGTTTAAATTTTTTACCAGCATATCCAAAACATCCATAAGACTTATCTGGTGCTTGATGTCAAGGTTACTTGTGGGTTCATCCAGCAGAAGTATACCAGTTTCCTGGGCAATGGCCCTCGCTATAATTACCCTTTGTTTCTGCCCACCACTGATTTCATTATAATCTCTGAAAGCAAAATTGGAAACCCCCATCATTTCAAGAGCTTCTAATGCTTTATCAATATCTTTTTCAGTAAAATGCCATGATGAATGAGGACGCCTGCCCATAAGAACAGTATCTAAGACCGTTGAAGGAAAAGTAATGTCGGGAGATTGTGGAACATACCCCATACACTTTGCTAGTTCCATACGATTCATCTTCTTCATATCAACTCCATTGAGTTTCATATCCCCTTCAGGATGAAGTATTCTATCTACACACTTAATAAGAGTTGATTTACCTGCACCATTGGGACCTATTACCCCCACTATCTCACCTGGATCTAACTCCATATCAATATCCTCCAGAACAGGACTGCTCGTATAATCAAATCTTAGACCCTGCACTACGAGTTTCATTTAATACACCAACCAAAAGTTGAGATTAATATTTTCACCAATAATCCCTCTTTCTTCTTATTATCAAATAAAGGAACAATGGCACACCCATAAAGGCAGTAACTATCCCTATTGGAATAATTATGGGCTTCATAACTGTTATTGCAATCATATCTGCAACAGAAAGGAGAACGCCACCCAGTAAAGCCGATACGGGAAATACAAATCTATTATCTCCACCAATAAACATTCGAGTCATATGAGGAGCCACAAGTCCTATAAACCCAATTGTGCCCGTAAAACAAACTATACTTGCTGTGACCAAAGACGCAAGCACCATTAAAACAACCCTGATCCTCATTACTTCTAGACCCAGACTTTTTGCAGTGTCGTCGCCCGCAATGATTATGTTCAGGTCACGTGCTTTCCACATAATAAAAGGTGTTGTTATTGTAACCACTATAGCTGTAGATATAACCTTTTCCCAGTTAGCATATGACAAACTTCCAATTAGCCAAAAAGTTACCTCTTTTGCAGCTTCATCGCTAGCAAAATATTGCAATAGAGCTACACTTGCTGAAAATAGATACATTAATGCTATTCCTGCAAGGAGCATAGATTCGGGTGTTGTACCTTTTTTGCTTGATAAAATAAGAATGAACGCGGAAGACATAAGAGCTCCCAAAAAAGCGTTCCCAATAATAAGATACTCTCCTCCGACGAAGCCAGCACCTAAGGTGATTGCAACTGCAGCTCCAAACCCAGCACCTGAAGAAACACCAAGTGTATAAGGTGAAGCAAGGGGGTTTCGCAGAATCCCTTGCATTACCGCGCCAGCAATACCAAGTCCTATGCCTGCTAGAATTCCTAAGCATATTCTAGGCAATCTGATGCCCCATACAACCTTTTCAGCAGTGGCATTCACCTCAAACGAGTTTGGAAAAAAATGATTTAATATAACATAATAGACTTCCTTTATCGTAAAATCAATAACTCCAATCGTAGATGCAAAACCGATTATGCCAATAAGTAACAAAATAAGAGCAGATATCAAAAAAACTTTTCTTTTTATTGTTTGTTTATACTGCTTCTTGATGAAGCAGTTCGCATTTTCATTTTTCAAGGATTGACTCCACTTTTAATTTTTGGGCATCTGATACTCATGTAAAAATAAAAGAGGTTTTGTCGTCATTTGAGCGACAAATACCCCATGTTTTTCAATTCCATCTTTCAAATACATCAAAATCATCCAGCATCTGGGAATATAAATTGTCTACTCCGTAGAACTTCTTATAAATTTCATTCCCTTCTGCTTCCACGTCCAAAGATAGGAAATTGTCAGGGTACATCAATTTAGCCATGCAATACGAGTCTACTATTTCAATTGCAGGATCCATACCGTTTGAAGAGCCTCTTACATAGTGCACCGAAGAAGTATTTATAGCTGAAACCTCTGAAAGCACAGTATCATCGGTAACTGCATCTTTAGTAAGTGATTGGCCAATCTGATAATATCTAATGAATATTACGTCTGGATCCCAAGCAATTATCTGCTCTTTATTAACGGTTGCTGAACCCCAGCTAGTAGGTAGACCTGCAGCAACATTGTTACCACCTGCTACATCCAGCGAATAGTATTCAGGTGCACATTTGGTGATATCGTTGTTTCCACCAGTTGCAATGTAGGCGTCCAGTTTGTCTTCAAGTGGAATTGAAGATGTAACAGATGTTAAGGTATTTAGTTTACCACTTGCGTAATCAATCAGATCTTCTGCTCTCTCTTCTTCATTGAGAATCAGACCAGCAAGTCTCCATACTTCATATGTACCAGCATAATCGGTAAAATTCAAACCAAAAGTTGCACCTAGAGCAACTACTGGAACACCAGTACTATCTTGGAGATCAGCTGCCTCACTTGCAGCAGAATAGAACACAACATCTGGTTCCACTGCTATAACAGCCTCGGGATTAGCTCCTGTGCCTGAACTAAGGGAGGGAAGAGTTCTAAGATCCGGATATGCTCGCGTCACAATAAGTCCGTCATCATCTATAATACTTTGATAAACGCCTACAACTTTGTCTGCAGCACCAAGTGAAGCTACTATCCTTACCGAGGGAGTGGAGCAAAGCGCGACTCTCTCAACTGGCCTGTAGAGCGTAACATTCCTATTGTAATGATCAGTAATTGTAAGGGGTTTTCCATCCCATTGAATGTATATACATGCAGCATCACCTACATCATCGAGTGTGTTCTCTCCCCTATCAAGCATGTAATTGCAAATTACATCTGATAGTTCTGCTTCAGTAATGATATTATCTCCATTCAAATCACATGGCAGTTTGTTTTCATAAACAGCCGCTGCTGGTGAGCTGGTAACAGTAAGAATCGATGAAACTACAAATAAAAAGAAAATCGACTTTACAAAAAGAACTCTAGGATCCATGTTCAATCACCTTTCCTTCTGGCAAAGGCCAAGGTTACCAATACAATTGAAAGACAAGCAACAAGCAAACCAAAGCCTGGAATTGTGTTAGAGGATGGTTCAACTTCTTTAATGTCGAGATCATCAACAACAACATCTGTTTTTTCAACAGGATGGTTTAAGCTCAATTCGGTATCGATTTCTTCATTTGACTGATTATCTATACCATTCGTTGTAATTGGTTCAGTAGCATTTGTGTTAGTAGCATTTGTGTTTTCCTCAACCACAGGGGAACTTTCTTGCAATGTTCGGTACGACCTACCTGATCCACTAGATTTCCCTGAGCTACCTGAATTTGAACTGCTGGATTCTTTCACTACATTAATAGCAATATCACCTGTAACATCTTTCCAGCGCTCTTTGGACTCGTCAAGTTTCATATCTTGATACAATAAATCCACCCATCTTCCTGAAAATGTATAAATTGTATTTGTAGAAGAAGATATCAGCTTATAATGAATTTTGTTTACTTCTATCGCTGAAAAAGCAATGCTCCCATTGTTCCTGTCAACGATAAAAGCACAGGATGAAGTAATATCTTCATCATTAGAGGGAAATGTAAAACCTTCAGGTATAGTTTCTAATATGCCTACAATATTGGGGCCCTGTCCAGCAATGTCCAACGTTACCACAAATTCTGTATTTGCATATACTGAATCTGGAAGTGTGCGTACCACACTACCTATTTCCGAATTTCCCGCTGACACTGGAACAGCCAATAAAACAGTAATCAGTATTAGCAAAAAAGAAGTAAATGCTCTATAATGGATTTTCATTGATTTCATATCACACCTTATATAAACTGAGTTTATTTATTATTGTTAAAGTTCAATATGATACATAATTGAATTAGTATATAAGCTAATTGGATTATATTTTTAGCTAATATAATAAGACATATAACTAAAACTTTGATAATTATAATAAAACTAAATCCATATATGATGTTCTTTCTATTGCAGTAATAATTATCTTTTTTTAGAATGTTATAAATTTATTTCATGCTCTCTAAGAAAAATATACTCATTTAATTTTATATCATAATAAAATAAAATAAAATAAAATATAAAAAATGTTCTTATCTCCTGTGACATATTATATAGACTCTGCTTATATCACTAGACGAAGATTACAAATGAAAATTGCTGTCTGAAATAATAAATATTTTCAATTCATGAACATTGAAGCAAATTCTTTCAAATAAAGACATTATGCCCTATAAAGATCAGTCACTGCTTAAAAATAGTTCTCCTGAGTAGGTTCGCCTCAAGCAACGTGACATATGGTGTTAAAAATGGAAAAGATAAAAAAACAATTTTGGATATTTACAGCCTGGGCATATCTAAAAAAACTTTATACCTCACCATTTCTAAGCTTTCTGACGCTGTCGTACATCCACTTAGCATCATCCAGCCTGCCCATGCGCTCCAGCACAGTGCCCAGATTCTCCATGGTAATAGCAGCATATTCATTGCATGAGGTATCATCTGGATCCATACCTGCAATATCCATAAACATCTGCAAAGCTGATTCGTACATATGCTTCGCATCTCCCGGTCTGTCCATGTTTGCAAAGAGCGTACCCATATTGTCCAGAGTGCAGGCGGCATGCACCATGTGCTCCGTGTTATCAGGTTCCTGATCAAGCAGATAATTACAGACCCTCAAAGATTCCTCAAGCATCTGTTTTGCTTCCTCTTTCCTCCCCATCCGGGCAAGCAGTGTCCCCATATTGTTCATGGCCACAGCAGCCTTTCCTGCATGTTTATATGAAGGCTCAAGCTGATAAAGCAATTCATATTTATCAAGTGCCTCATTGAACATCTCATAAGCATCCTGCCTTCTGTCCAGACTTGCGAGCAGGGAAGCCTGATGGGCCAGAGAAGTAGCAAGGTCTTCCACAAGCCCCGCGTCCTGAGGATCAAGCTCGCACATCCGGGAATAACTCAGAGTCATTTTCTCCAGACATTGCAGTTCCTTTTCTTTGTCACCAATAGCAGGCAAGAGGTCAGTAAGCTCCTTGAGGACAGCATATATACTTTGAAGATGGTGTTTATTGCCTGCCATGTTCATTAGAACTAAATAATCGTCAAGGGCCTGACAATACCTTTGCCTGGCCTCATCCTCATGACCAGAATCAAGCAACACTTTGCCCATTTCCCTTTCTATGGATGCAAGGTTAAGCCAGTGTCCTGAGTTCTCGTGTTCTATTTCCGCAAGCAGAGCGTATCCTTCAATAAGGAATTCCATGTCTTTCAGGATATTGCCTGAACGTTTGTTCAGATGCATATCAGTTTCAAGTTTTTCCAATGCATCTGATGCTTTATTGATCACTCCTTTTCTTGATCTATCCGCAGAATATATCTCCAAATAGAGATCAAACGCCTGCTCATATCTTCCTTTATCAAGCGCCATATCAGCTAATCTTTCCTGCGTATCCATAATGCTCTCAACATGTACCATCTGTTCAGGTACAAGGCTTGCTTCTTTGCGGCCTTCGTCCATCCTGTAGACATTTTCAAGTTCTTCAGCATTCGTAGTACCAGAAATGTTCGTTTCTATGATATCCAATTGATCAGCAATTTCTGAAGAATAGTTGTCCGTATCGTTCAGCTGCTTATAGAAATCTACAGCTTCGATAGGTTTTCCAGCAGCAAGTTCCTTTTTTCCTGCATCTGCTTGTAGGAGTCCAAGACCCTCCATGATTTTTGCCTTGCAGACCTGGCCTTCTGTAGTGATTCCAAAAGAGCTGAGCTTGCTGTGCAGTCCAAGGAGCTGTTCAAATATTGCCAGGCTCTCATGATCCTTCTTTGCAGACAAACTCTCACATATTTGGATTAAAGAAGAGTAGAACAGGTCAATGACCTGCATATCTTTTTCCACGGTGGGAGATGATATAAGTCCTATAGCCTTTTTCAGATGTTCAAGACCTTCAGACACTCGGTCCTGTGAAACAAGCAGTTTCGAGAGGTTTAATTGTACAGATACGAGCATTGAAATATATTTAATTTGTTCATGTGAAACCTGCACATCTTTTAGAACGCCCAGTGCCTCTTCATATCTGCTTATGGCCTCATCATACTTGTGCATTCCTTCCAACAGATCTGCCATAAAAACCAAGGCTGAAGCTCTTTCCATTACCATATTCTCATTTTCCGGTCCAAGCGCTGCAAGCTCACCATACATCTGCGCCAGTGAAGCGTAACTTTTCAAAGCATCTTCTTTTCTATCCAGAGATACAGACAAATGAGCAGTTCTGCTAAGGACTAAAGCAACCCTTGATCGGTAAAGCTCTGTCATGTGACCCTGATCAAGCAGAGAGGAATAGATATTAAGAACAGCTTCAAGCTTTTCTTTTGCCTGCTCAAGTTCCCCGCTTTCGATCAAAAGATTAGCAAGGTTTTCCAGCACCATGGACCTTTTTTCAAGGCAAAGAGTATAATTATCTGCAGGACAACGATCGTCCTCCAGCATTGTCAGAGCTCGTTCGAACTTCCATTGTGCTTCATCCCTCTGCCCCATATCCGCAAGCAAAGCACCCAGGTTGTTCAGAGTAGAGATCATGTTGGAACGTATCTGCACATTCTTTGGGTACTCCCTGCGAAGTTCCCGGAAAAGTATGACAGCCTTCTCGTAATTTGCCTTACCCTCTTCTTTTTTGCCTTTATCCACTAGCATAGAAGCAAATTTGCTGAGAGTATTGGCTAATTGCTCTTTGAAAGATGGATCGACTTCAACGTGCTTTTCTAGCTTTGCGACTGCAAGGGAATATTGCTCAAAGGATTTGTCCTCATTATCCATGATCTCCAACAGTTCTCCAAAGTTCTGCATGACCGCTGCTAAGAGAGCCGGAAAAGCAGCTTCCCAAGAATGCTCTTCTGCCTTCTTAAAATTTTCAAGTGCTTCTGCATAAAGACCCTTTTCCTTGAAAGATATACCTTTATTGAGGTATCTTATTGCCATATCCCTTTCTCTGCTTGACATAATCGATTCTTTTACCCTTTATCTGTTATAAAACCAGGTTCATACTATAAGTATCCTGTTGAATGTGATGTGAAAAGGTCCAATATTCACATTTTTATGATGGGTTTTCCCTAAATATATGTAACTCGTGGAGAGATTTATATAGTATTTTTAGTATATTATTGCATAGTTACATAATATGAGGAGAGGAAAAACGTGAACAAAAACTGTTCTGCCAATACTGATCGGATACTGAGGTCATATAGGAATTACACTGAGGATTCTGTTTTAATTTTCCGGGTCAAGATGCTTAAAGCCAATTCACATTAAGTTAACGATGAGCGAACTACAAAAAAGTGTTAGAGAGGTGTTATCATTCAAATAATATCAGATATGCATATGCATACTATCTACTCGGACGGAGACCTGCATCCCTCTGAGTTGGTCACAAAAGCAAGGGATGTTGGATTAAAGGCTATTAGTGTCACTGACCATGATACTGTGGATGGGCTTGAGTCTGTTGAACGTGAATGCAAGAAAATGGGATTACATTTCATCCCCGGCATAGAGTTCACAACCTGCTTCAGTCCCCTCGGGATCGAAGTACATGTGCTTGGATATGGCTTTGATAAAGATGATGCCAACTTGCAAAAGAAGCTTGAGACCACAAAAAAACGTGCATGGAAGTATGCTGACGAAATGGTGGACCTACTTTCTTCACATGACTGGCTTGTAGATTATTCGCGCCTTGAAGCGGCAAAAGGCATTATCACAAAGCATGACATTGCACTCGCCGTTGTCAACAGGGACATGTCTACTTATGAGTTCCATGATCTTTGGCTCACTGAGAGATCTAAGTACTTCATAGATGTGAAGAAGTTTCAGATAGAAGAGATCATTGATACCATTCACAAAGCAGGAGGTAAAGCTGTCGGAGCACATCTGATCCGCACCCTGGACCAATACAACAGTTTGCCGTTACTTGCTGATGTTGTGGACTATTTTGTAAGATGTGGAATGGACGGTTTTGAAGTATTCTATGGGAAAAGTAACTGGCAACAAGTTAAGTCTATGCTGGACCTGTGCCGGACATATGGCTTGATCATGACAGGGGGATCTGATTACCATGGACCTGGAAGGGTTGGCAGATGTCCATTAGGAAGCTATAACACATACAATTTTAATCATGACGAAAAAAAGCTTCTAGACATACTGTCCAGATCACCGATACCTGCATCTGGATCAATTGTATAAAAAGACATACCATTATATGAACATTACCTACTTACCTATCTACTACACTTGTAACTGTTCAGATCTTATTCGTTCAATGCCATCGATCAGACTGAAAAATATATCTGAGAGGCCGGGATCCGATCTAGAGGGACCTGCTTTAGAAAAACAGTATTAATATACATGTATGAGAATCGGCTATGAATAAGAGATGATAACATGTCTTCAAACGTTACAGTGGATTCCGGAATATGCGGATTTGTACACAAGGTTCATGGAAAATTAGACGGGAAGAGTATCATCATTGATATTGAAACACCCTGTGAGAAGATCAGAAAGATGTCACATATGGAAATCCCCATGAAAGAAACCATGGATATCAAAGATAACTATGTGATGAACAAGGCTAAGGAATTACAATGCACACCCACTTGCCTTGTCCCCTGTGCTGTGCTGCATGTGTGCTGGATGGAATCGGGAATGCTTTCAAAGAGCCTTGCCTGCAAAATAGGAGATATCAGTATCAAGTTCGATGAATGATTTTACTATCCAAAATATTATGGCTGAATAAGAGCAAAAGTAAAACAATGACCATCAGTATAGGTCTGCACGCCGGTCTGATAAAACCGGGATATATGATCTTACCTTATCAGTATTTGCTGTATCTATTGAATGCATGATCGTGCATTCCTTATCATCAGCTTCCGCAAGCACATCACCTGCTGCTCCGATGATGACAGAACCTCCAAAAAAGGAGGAAGTGGAAGAGGATCCCACCAGATTGCAGGCTATATGAGGTATCTGGTTCTCAATGGAACGGGCCAAAGCAAGGGTCCTCCATACATGTTCCCTGGAATGTGGGAATTGGGCAACAGTTACCAGCAGGTCTGCACCCTCAAGAACCAGTTTCCTGGCAACCTCGGGAAAGCGCAGTTCATAACAGATCTCTAGTCCGATCTTAACACCGTATCTTTCAAGGGATATAGGGTGTATGCTGTTCCCGGCTGCAAAATAGTTTTGTTCCTGCTTGAAAGGATGGCATTTGCGATAAACACCTGCAAGCTTCCCATGTTCCACACAGAAACCAAGGTTATAGTACACTGGAACATTTTTATGGAACTGGACCTCGATTATAGAGCCTATTACAGCACATCTTGTTCTTTTTGAGAACTCAAGAAATCTAAGTATAGTGGGATAAGGATCTTCCTCTGCCAGATCGCTTAACCCTTCATAACAAAAGCCTGTAGAAAAGACTTCCGGGAACACGATGATATCTGCACCTGACAGAAGGGTTTTTTCTGCCATGGACATAGCTTTCTTTAAATTGTCGGGTTTAGAACAATGGGCTATTTCCATTTGTATACAGGCTACATTTATGCAGACCGTAAATCATCACCTGCCATATCATTTTCTATGAACGGTTTTATATCAAGTACAGGAGTGCCATCAATTGCATCTAGACCTCTGACGGTAAGCATATTTCCTTTGACCTCAAGCAGTTCTACCAAGGTAAGCCCTATGCTGTTCGGTCTTCGGGGTGATCTGGAAGCAAAGACACCTGCGATTTTACCATCATAACGGCGCTTTTGTATAAGGTTGTAGCCTTCCGAGCGATCAAAATAGAACAGAACATAGATCTTAGAAAAATCTGTAATGTCTTTAAGGCCATCCTGGAATTCTTCTTTCAGAACTATATGTGATACTGAAGAATACATCTTCTCATCAAAGATGGCTTCTTTAAATATATTATGCACGTAGCCGATGGGATACATTTGAATGAGCTCATTATGCCTGATTTCCAAATTATCACTGCCTCAAGTACCTTGTTAGTATCAAGAAATGGAATTAGAAGGATATTATAAACGATATTACACCTCAACAAGCTTTGTTTGCTTTGTTTTTGGAGTAAGCCCACTTAGGTCCACAAGATCTTTCATTGTTTCCATCAGTATCATATTTGCCATGGAGATAAGCTGAGCATCTTCTGTCTTGACTTCATAGGCAGGATCATTTACAGGTATAGATATTCGTGTAATCTCACTGCGATATAGTTTCAGGTTCTCATCCCTTGAAAGTGTTACCATGCATGTGGAGGATTCAAGGCAATTTGCAACACTTTTGTTATTGATACCAAGATGCAGAAGCTCTTCACGAAAAACTGGCCTCTTGAAGAGCCGGGAAATAATATAAATAGCAAGGGCTAGGCGCACTTCCATGTCCAGGTTCTTGATCTGGTCACCTACCATAGAGTAAATGTCTGTACACTTTTCATGGCTCTCCACGCGTTTATAGACCTTAGAGGGTGGGACCTCTATCTCCTGCAACTTTTTTAGGTCACGCAGAGCCCGCAGATATCCAGTCAATACTAGTCTGTGTTCAGCAAAACCTTTGTCTTTAAGCTCCCTGGTGATCGCGCTTATGGATAATTGCCTATCTGCAAGCACATCATTTATCTTCTCATTAAGATTTTGGGACATGATATCTAGATTGATTGATAACAGAATTGGATATATTTATCGGTCTGCAAAGGAACAAGATAAAGAATTGTAGTGTTGCCTTCAAAGGTTACTCTTAATTACAATGGCGACGATATATTTTCCAGAGATATATTTCTCAGAACGCTGAATAAAGGTCCAATGATATTTAATATAGTGTTTCAGAATTTTATGATCTAGTCCATTAAGAGGTACCAAGATGGAACCACATACAATCAATATTTTCACTCAGAACCCAACAAGGCCTTTAGATGTTAAGAACAGGTCTATAGGCCAGTTAGTAGACAGCATGCTATATACAGGATTTCAGGGAAGGAAGCTTGCCGAATCTGTACAAGCTTGGAACAATATGCTAAAAGAAGAAGAACTTACTATTATGATGGGACTTACAGGTGCAATGGTGCCTGCAGGCATGAGGAAAGTGATAGTGTATCTGATAAAGAACAGGATGATAGATTGTCTGGTGAGCACGGGAGCAAATCTGTTCCATGATTGTCATGAAGCTATGGGAAAGAAGCATTACATTGGATCCCATCTGGCCAACGATGAAGAACTTTTTAGGCATGGAGTGGACAGAATATACGATGTTTTCGCTTTTGAAGAAGAGTTCAGGCATACGGACCATTTGGTAGCGGATTTTGCCAGGACACTTCATGGAAAAAGAATGTCCTCAAGAGAATTCATATATCTCCTTGGAAAAAAAATATGGGAAGAGGGAGATGGTGATGAGTCCATTGTGGGTAGTGCATATGAATATAATGTGCCTGTTTTTGTGCCTGCCCTGGGTGATAGTTCCATCGGGATAGGATTGACCATCGCAAGGAGGGAAGGGTTTGATGTGGATGTGGACCAAATAAAGGATGTCGACGAAATAACCCAGATAGTTGAGAAGTCTGGTAAGACAGGAGTTGTTTATGTAGGTGGAGGGGTTCCAAAGAACTTCATACAGCAGACAGAGGTTGTAGCTTCCATTATGGGTGCTGATATTGCCGGACATGATTATGCGATACAATATACAACAGATGTTCCTCACTGGGGTGGTCTTTCAGGATGCACGTTCGATGAAGCTGTTTCCTGGGGTAAGATATCTGCAGGTGCAAAGAAAGTTCAGGTCTTTGTAGATGCGACCATTGCACTTCCTATCATAGCCCATGCATTGCATGATAAGAACGCTCATGAAAAAAGGAAATTCCCAATATTTGTTTGGAATGAAAAGGGAGAACTGACTATCGATTTTAAAACATCCTGAAATCACAACACATTTATTAAGATTAAAGAACATAGTGTGTAGGCAAAAAGTGTTCTGATGGATTAACTGAATTTTTGGACCGCTTGTACTTGAGAGTTTCGAGATTTAACTGGTTGCGGTCCAGATGAGGCACATTCAGAGGTAAATGCTATGAATAAACGGACAAGAATTATCAATGATCCTTCCGAACTTGTACCACTTCTCCAGATTTTTGGGTCAAAACGGCATAAAAAAGTATTTGATGCCCTCTTAAACTTATGGATGACCAAGGATGAGCTTGAGGAAACGCTGGGAACAGATGTTACACAGAGCATAAAGATCCTAAAGAAAAGCGGGTTGATCGAAAGCCAATGGCATATGCCTGAACCTGGAAAGACACCACAAAAAGAATATCATAGTTCTTATTCAAAGGTCCAGACAAATTTCCAGTGTTCTGTGGAAGATATGAGTGACATTATAATGCTGACTTTCAAACCTTATGAAGAAGTAAAGGATATAATCGAGGAACTGGAAAGATTTGTGACCGAAGGAAACGAGTCAATGAGCAGCCTGACAAGAGCAATGAACAAAAGTCCAATGTACATTCGTGCAGTGGCACGGAGATCTGATAAACTGGCAGTGATGGGGCAACGCATCAAAGAAGTAGAGGATAAGGAATGATAGAACTTCTTAGCAGTAAGAGCGGCATAACCAAATTTCAGATACTTATAGAAGTGGCTGCCCACCAGCCTAATGTTCGACAAAAGGAGATAGCTGAAAAGATCGGTGTAACACCTCAAGCGGTCTCAGAGTATATCAAAGAACTTATGGCTGAAGGACTGGTGAGCTCTGAGGGAAGAGTAAGGTACCGGATAACAAAACAGGGCGTTGAATGGGTCCTGGAGAATGCCTCAGAGATGAAAAGATACGCAAAGTTTGTGATGAGTGATATCATAAGTCATGTATCTACCTGGACCGCAATAGCTGAAGAAGATATGAACGCTGGTCAGGAAGTGTATCTTACGATGAGGAACGGTTTACTCTATGTGAGCACACAGGACGTCACTAATGCCACTGGTACGACCATCTCTGCTGCATTGAAGGGAGAGGATGTAGGTGTCACTGATCTGATGGGACTTATCGACCTGGAAAATGCAAGTATCACCGTCTGTAAGATACCGCGTGTAGAAAGAGGCGGGTCCAAGAATGTCGATCTGGAAAGGTTGGAAAGTCTGATAAGGTCAAAATCGTATCTTGCCACCATAGGAGTTGAATCTCTTATAGCTCTGAGAAGGGTGGGCAGGGAACCACACGTAATGTTCGGAGCAAAGGAATCCGTAGTAGAGGCAGCTTATCATGGTCTTTCCTCATTGGTACTGGCTATTGATGAAGAGGTTCCCGGTATACTCAGCCGACTCGAAAGCGAGGATTTGGAATATGAACTTGTTGACCTATCCCTAAATTGAACTTATTGGAGTACATAAATGAAGATAGTAGCTATCTCGGACACACACATTGAAACCGGAAAAATACCGGAATACCTTGCAGATGTGCTCTCTGATTGTGATATTATTGCTCATGCAGGTGATTTCACATCTTACGAATGCTTCAAGGCTTTTGAAGCAACCGGTAAACTAAAAGCCGTGCATGGTAATGCAGACGAGGCCTTGATAAAACAGGAGATTCCTGAAAAGATCACATTTGAAGTAGAGGGTATAAAGATAGGTATGGTCCATGAAGGGGCCCTCTCTTTGAACGATACCACTGCTCTTAGATACCTTGCCCTTGAGATGGAAGTGGACATACTTATTTTCGGTCATCTACACAGACCTCTGATCGAAAAGAGCGATGTATTGCTCATTTGCCCTGGCTCGCCTACAAAGCCCAGAATGTCCGATCCATGCGTTGTGGAGATAGACATTAGAAATGGAAATGTTTTTGCCAGAATGATTGGGATCGTTGGTCAGTCCTGCGACTATATAGAGTATTCACGTAAACTCGCAGAAGGGAAATAAGGCATCTCAGTCAATGATATTGATCGTTTCGATCTTGAACATTACACCCATATCCTTCAATGTCATCTGCACTTTGTCCCCAAAATTTAAGATCTCATCCATATCTACGTGGTTCCCCCAATCATAAACATAATCATAGGAACCTTTCACAGGAGTAAAACCGAGGGACATCAAGCTCCGGGTAACCTCCGAGGGCCTTGCTCCATTACTGCTGAACCAGATCAGAAGATATGTTTTCATAATATACCTATCAATTATGGACCATTGTTGTTTATGGCTCTTTTGCTCGGGAACAGAAAGAAAAAAAGAAAGTACGGATTAGTCATCCATAACATCAATATCTTCCTGCAGGGACCTGAGAGCCTTCAACACCATGGATGCATAGTGTTTTGCCTCTGTCCTGTAGTGTTCTTTTGCTCTTAATGCATCCGGATGGGATGTAGGAAGTACTTTTAGGCGCTCCAGAGTGACCCTGGCTGTGTCAAGTACCCAGAGATCCCTGGTTTCACCATCGACTATGTACATTGATTCCGGTCTTATGGACGTAAGGATCTCGCCTTCAGGAGTAGTATATGTGCTAGGCTTGCCTACAATAGCTACAAATTCAGGAGTGTCACACTCTGAAAGCACCTGAGCGGCTTCTGGCTGATATTGACCTGCATATATGAAGAACGAACCTGTTGGATCGGACACCTTACCTCGCCAATATTCAGATTCACTGCCAATGTCCTCTTTCTCTATAAGAGTCCCCACTATGAACATCCTGTTTACTTTTGCACCTGTGGGGGTGAACAGATACTGAGGAGAATATTGGTCGTTCCCATCCTTGAAGGTCAAATTGGATTCCCTGAATTCCTGAGCGAATATCCTTCTGGCAGCTTCACGGGTATAACCTGCCATTCAGAACACCTCCGCTTCATGTATAAGCTCCGCAAGCAACTCGGAGTCCAGAACAGATTCTTTTTTTATCGACTCCACTAGTATATACCTGTCAACCCGCGGTCCTGAAACTGTATAATACTTACCCAAAAGGTTTTGTTTCATAGCTTCCAGAACCACGCCCTGGTCAAGTGCATCTGCAGCCATAGCTATGGCACCTTCGAGTGTAATACCCGATATCTCCTCAGTAACTTCTCTTTTAAGAAGTATATCCTGGGCAATAGTTCCTGTGTCCAGGACAGCTTTAAGGCGTAAATCATATACTCCATCCACCTTACCATGCTCTGCACATGCGCCCTTTGTTAAAGAACGATTGCATTGGGGACAGCGTTTTATAAGCCCGGAACCTGACTGAATGTCCACCATTGCTGCAGTAAGCACAGCATCTCTGGCAATAACATCGATCTCATCGGATATTTCTTCAATTGAACTGGTTTTGTTCAGAGTGATCTCGAGCTTCCCGTTCCATTCGCTCGTCACAGCATTCCGGAAAATATAGTTCCTTCCTTCGACCACATCCACTGGTATCTCTGCTCTGGCCCATTTGATGAACTTAATATTTGCAGTTTCATCACCAATTAGTCCGATCTGTGAAATTGATTCACTTGTGTTTTCCCACAGCTGAACAATTTTACCTTTCACATCTATCCATTGCCCATCTTGGGAAATATCAGCGACCTTTACGAGAGAAGAGGTCCCTTGCCCTTTACCTTGGATGGGTATATCATCAGGCGTCTCTTCAATTGAACTGCTCTTATTGAGAATTATCTCCATTCTGTCGTTCCACTCACTGGAGACAGCATTCTTAAAAACGTAAGTTTTCCCTTCCTCGACTGCAGGTAACTCCGCAGCCACCCATGAAACAAATCTTATAGTCCCTGTTTCATCTGCCAGGAGCCCAACCTGAGAAATCGAGCCATGGGCATTGTCCCACAGCTGAACCACCTTAGCTTTTAAGTTCAACCACTTTCCATCTTCAGAGATATCAGTTACTTTTAAAAAAGATACTTCACCCAGGCCACCATAGAACTTCTCTTTAGGAATACCGTGTTCCTTCAGGAAAAAGTTGACAACGCTTCTCTTAGCTTCTTCTTGGGGAACCTTGAATTTCACGATCAGCTTTTCTAGCCTTTCTTCTATTTTTTCAACCGGGATATCCACACCAAGCTCCTGGAACTTGGTCTTAATGTCTATTACCATTGTGTTCATAATCTACCTCAAGCCTCTGGTTTGTCTCTTGTAGAGAGGCAAATGGAAGTATTCTGTTCAAGTATAAATATAAACTGGATCCATAGTGAAAGTATTTTTGGTTTTAAAGGACCAGCGAAATTAGAGCTACATCAGAGTTACTGAAGCACAAAGAATTGGATGTGACAGATAACCCCACTATGATTCAAACAGTTTTTTAGACTTATTATACATTTTTATACTTTTATTAGAAATATATTTTTTAGTTACATAAATGATATTTTGCTTAGATATTGGTTTGGACATCTTTACTACTAATACTGGATTTTTAGAATGTCTGGCTACCCTCTGGGGCAAGGTTCCGAGAAAAGATATTTTAAACCTCTGGCTTGAATCACCAATGATTGTCAGGTCACTGTCAATTGAAGCTTCCAATATTGCATCCTCGGCGGAATACCTTTCCAACATCTTAGAGCTGATAAATATGTTTTCTTCACTTTCGCATAAATCATTAAGTTTCTCAGCGATCTCCTTTTTCCTTTCAGTATCTTTATCAGGATTTACTATTGTGATTATCTCTATTTTTGCCCCTGTATTGACAGCAAGCTTTTTTGCCAGGTGAAGACTATATACTGAATTATCCTTTCCATTATAGGCTACAACGATTTTATTGATCTCAGAGGGGATATCGCCTTTTAATAAGACTATGTGACGTTTTAATGCTGAAAGGACATCATTGGTAACATCTCCAAGAGAATACTTCAATCTGTTTGATTCATGCCATCCCATGATCACCAGACCTACATTTTCTATTTCTGCCTGTTCAACAATGGAATTAGATACACTATGGTCAAACGCAGTGATATATCTCCTCTTATGCCCAAAGATCACTGGGAACTTTTCAAATTCCTTTTTGAAAAGTGAATCCATTTCGATCTTCTTCTCATGGAAAGCTTTCTGAGCAAATATTAGATCTGTCTGCTCTGGAACCCTGATCACATGAAGAACCACGATCTCATCACCTAAACAATCAGCTAGCCTTAGTAAGCCATGTTCATTTTTAACATTGGATATCGGGATCAGTACTTTTACTCCTTGTTCCGGTTTTATGACCGGTGATCCTACATTGTTTTCTAACAGATCGAATAGATTGTACCTTGGAGTGGCTTTTCCCCTTGCATAGAACCAATGCCACCATGCACCTAAAGCAATCAGCGAAAAAGCAAAAAGCAAAGGAAGAGCACCGAGCAAAGGCAATAGGATCAGGCTGCCAGCTATCCCAATTACTTGAGTAAGGGGATAGAAAGGGTCCCTGAATGTTGGTTCATATCCAGGTAAAGTTCTTTTCCTGAGGATGATCACCGCTACATTGAGCAGTACATAGATAAGGATATTAAAAGTGCCGCCCAATTTTGCCAATTCCTCTATATCAAATAAGAATAAAAGTAAGACCATTATGAGCCCAGTGATCAATATAGAATTGTAAGGAGTCTCATATTTTTTATGGATCTCTACGAGCCATTGTGGCATTAATGCGTCTCTGCTCATAGCGAATGGAAATCTAGATGATGATAAAATTGTACCGTTTGCTGTAGAAAGCGTTGCAAGCAATGCTGCAAAAACAAGGAGGAACCTTCCTGTTTCCCCGTAGATCATATCGGCTATATCTGCAAGAGGAGTGACTGTAGCTGATCCTCCGCCAATGCCCGGAACACCAACAACTGCTACCATTATGAGAACATAAAAAACAGTAACCACTACTGCAGAGGCAATAAAAGCTCTGGGTAAATTCTTTGATGGGTTTTTCACTTCTTCTGAAATTGCTGCAAGTTCTGCAAGTCCCAGATACGATATAAAAATGATCCCTGTCGTTGTGAGAATTGATGCCGACCCATATGGTACTATTGGACTGAAATTATCGGGTTCAACAAAAGAGGATACTTTCACCAGAAATATAGTTAAAATAGCCAGTAAGAGAATTACAGTAATATTCTGTAATGAACCACTGCTCTTTGAACCACGATAATTTAGTACCAGAAGGATCAGGCCCGAAACAGCCGCTACAAAATAAATAGATGATGAATAGAACACCTGGAAATATTCTGCCAGACCGATAAGTGCAAATGTTCCTTTGAATATCAAAGCAAGCCATGAGCCAAGACCAATGATCGCTCCAAATGCAGCTCCCATTGTTCTACTTATATAATAATAACTTCCCCCGGCCATGGGCATACCTGTTGCCAGTTCAGCCATGCTGATCGCTGTAGCTATAGAGATGATACCTCCGATCAAGAATGAAAATATTGCTCCTGCACCAGCATTTGCAGAGGCGATCCCGGGAAGGATAAATATCCCGGCCCCGATCATCGTGCCGGTGCCAATAGCAAATGTAGAGAAAAAACCCAGACTCCGCCCCAATCTCTCCTTTGTTTCAATTCCATCCATTGATAACCTTTCCCTAACAATATTTACACTATAAATCGAGCTTTTTTATATACGTTTCATATGAACATAGAAATTTAACAGGTCCACTATAAAATAGGATAGAGGCGTTGTAATCATTTATAGCACTAAGCGATAATCTGATTTTAATGTTTCGAAGCCTGCATTTTCAATATTTGAATGATCGGCTCAGCAGAGATGCTCGTAAGATCACTATCATTAAATTTAATTCCTCAGATACGTCCAGTACAGGAGCACATTGAAAACGTTCTGTGTATAGGGAATTGTATGATCAACGGGGTTTATGCAGAGCCATATGAACAACAAATGAAAAACAGAGGTTTACCAAAACCCTCTGTGGAATAAAGATTAATAGTAATGAGACTTTTTAACCAATGAGGTCTTAAATAATTTCCACCTATTGTGATATACGAGTATAATTGCAGGAGAAGATTGCTTGTAGAGTCATAAAGGATGTACATAATTATTATAAATATAGATTGTAATATAAATACACTTGAAATAATTACTAATTAGGTGATGGAAATGATTTCAATCAAACGCTCCGATATCAAAGTGCCATTGGATGTACCCAAAGAGGCTCGTGAAACGTATATAGATAATTATATGGAGATCACAAAAAGTACGGGCAGGCTTATGCTTTTTGCAGGTGATCAAAAAGTAGAGCACCTTAATGATGATTTCTATGGAGAAGATGTTGCAGTAGAGGATAATGATCCGGAACACCTGTTCAGGATAGCACACCAGGGAAAGATTGGTGTTTTTGCCACCCAGTTAGGTCTCATTGCAAGATACGGCATGGATTATATGGATGTGCCATACCTTGTGAAAATCAACTCAAAGAGTAATCTTATTCCCACAGAACAAATGGACCCCTTTAGTAACCAATGGTATGATGTAACACAGGTAGCAGATTTCAGAGATAACAGCAAGCTGAAGATACTTGGTGTGGGTTACACTATATACCTGGGTAGTGAATATGAAGCAGACATGCTTGCACAGGCAGCACAGATAGTTTACGATGCACATCAATATGGAATGCTTACAGTGCTCTGGATTTATCCAAGGGGTACCGCAGTAGCTGATGAGAGGGACCCGCATCTTATTGCTGGTGCAACTGGTGTTAGTGCCTGCCTGAACGCCGACTTTGTAAAAGTAAATTACCCGAAAAAAGAAGGATTTGCTTCTGCAGATGTATTCAAAGAGGCTGTAATTGCAGCCGGGCGGACAAAAATAGTATGTGCCGGTGGATCAAGCGATGAACCAAAAGTATTCCTGGAAAAGCTCTATGATCAGATACATATAAGTGGAGCAATGGGTAATGCGACTGGCCGCAACATTCATCAGAAACCTCTGGATGAAGCAGTTCGCATGTGCAATGCCATTTATGCGATCACAGTCGAAGATGCAACAGTAGAAGAAGCTCTCATGATATACATGGGAAAATAAAAGGGCTGGACTTCAGCCTTTCTTTTTTAAAGCAATCCGAGGAATAAACGACAAGTTTAATTCCCATCGGAGCACTCAAAATCGAAACCTAAGATAAATGTTCCCGTACCATGAGCTTGAGGAAGATCCATTTTTTGTTTTAAGAATTCATCCGTTGGAGGAGAGGGAGAAGCAAGGGTTACATTACAGATATGAGGCAATTCCTCTACTTCAGCACAGGGTTTGGGTGGTAAGACCACAATAAGGGGATCGGTCCTGGGATCGATCGACCTGAGCAGATCCTTATCATAGATCACAATGTTGCCAATGACAAGGTTATCTTTACAATCTTTTAGCTCACTTAGTTTACACTCATCTAAGTCTTCCCCGACCACACGATCATGGTGCATGAGTATGACATTAGGACAGCAAGGCCATATATAGTCCATACTGGTAGTGAATGGAATGACCACATCTTTCTTGAGCACTTCTTTGATACCTTGATTATCACCCCTGCCAAGACCCATAAGCGTCATGTCATCTGCTTTTTTCTCAAGCTCCCTAATGATCTCCCTGTCCTCTTCAGGCAGGACATAGGTCTCCCCCACACCCTTTATTTCCTTGAGGCGTTGTTGAACATTTTTGATTATCTCTTCGCGTTGCATAATAGTGCCTCCGTTAAGGATTATAATGCTTTAGATAATTGATATTGTTGATCTATCATTATTTAAGTATACCGGACTTCCTGAACTGATAATTATATAGAAAAGGGACAATAAGATATATAATACAAAATCAGAGATTACTAACAGGTGCAATTATGACCTCTGTTAAAGTGAACTCTAAGATATGTGGGTTTACCCATAAGATCAGCGGCAAAGTAGAAGGCAAGAACATGATCATTGATATCGAAAGCCCTTGTAAGAAAGTTGCAGTGCTTTCACATATGGAGATCCCTGTAAAAGAACTTTATGAGCCGTTCTACAATGACAATCAGGTCTTTCAAAAAGTAAAAGAGGAAAAATGGTGCTCCACGTGTCTTGTGCCATGCGGCATAATGCACGTATGCAGAATGGATATAGGTACCATTTCTAAGACACTTGCGAAGAGTTCTGGTAGTGTGAGTATAGAATTTGAATAAGGGTGATATATCAGACGAGCTTAATAACTCCATGTTTGGGCTCATAGCACTCTCCTTTAGCAAGAAGGGAGCGAACAGCTGCATCGGCTACCTCTTCCGGGACCCTCTGTGATCCCACTTCTTTTAGTAAGCAGCTATACTGCACCCCTTTACCATTGTTAAGTTCTTTGAGGAGCTTAACTATCAGATTTTCAGCATCACCCTTTTGTTGTATCTCTAAACCTGCGTTTTCTTTAATGAAAAGAAGGGCTTTACGCACACTTTGTCTGAATTTAGAAATGTAGTTCTGATCTGTGCCATAGAAGGCAACTGCATTCAGAACAGCTTCACTTGATCCAGTATCTGGTCCATTTGATCTCATGTGCTCTGATAGCTCCCCTCCGTGTGCCTGATCTGAAAGTATCTCAGACAGCAGATCAAGCCTTTTAAGCGTCAGCTCTGCTGTGTCCAGTACCCATCTATCCCGTATCGTACCTTCTACACTGTTGATCTCCTCTGGCCTTATGGAAATGAACACTGAGTCTTTTTCTGGCTCATATGCCCTTGCCTTGCCTACCACAGCAACATAGGAAGGAACAGATACAGTAGATAGAAATATAGCGGCTTCTGGTTGGTATTGGCCGGCATATACAATAAATACTCCAGTTGGGTCAGATATACGAGCCTTCCAGAGATCGCACTCATTTCCAGCTTCTGACCCAAGTTTTTCAACTTCTGTTATCACTCCTACAACAAAGACCCTGTTGATACGCACGCCTGTGGGAGAGATCAGCAGATTAGGAGGATTCATATCAGGAACATCGCCACTGAAAGTGTTTGTAAGGCTCAGGGTAGAAGCATTGAACTCTTTTGCGAATAATCTCTGAGCAATTTCCCTCTCGGCCATTATATCAAATATCCTCTGGTAATTTCAACAATAGATCATCAAGGCGAGAGAGAAGGTCATCTTCCGGGACCCAAGCATATCTCGCAACAATGGTCGTACCAAACTCGCTCTTTGATGAGTTACCTCTTACGGCAAGGTAAGTGCCTATCAATGACCTTTTCATGCTCTCATACACAGCATCTTTTGACATGGATAACTTTGCAATGTTTTCAGCTTCTTCCATAGATCTGCCATAGATAACCTCTGAGAGCTCCCTGTTCAGCATGATATAAACAGCTCCTGTACCATCATCAAGTATAGCCTTTACCCGCATATCCCTGATACCTTCCACGGTACCATGTGCCCTGCAAACATTGTTCTGTATTACACGATTGCAAACAGGACACCTTTCGATCAGCCCAGAGCCCGGGCGCACAGAAATAATATTTCCTGTGACAACCACATCAAAAAGACCATCTTTTTCAAGGACAGAACCAATGGAGATGTAGGATGGTTCATCGGTCATGATCTTATTTTTGGAGAAAGGACATTTGTTATCGGGGAGTAGTTCCCATGAGGTCATATGCGTGAAGTTTAAAGATGGGATGCCTCTGAAAAGCCTTACGTGAGCATCCCTGAAATTAATAGCATTACCGATATCTACTCCTTCCATGGGCACCCAGGAGCTAAAAGGAAGTTTACCAGTATCATCTGCAATGACGCCCTCTATTATTATGGTATCTTTACCTTTGACAATGATATCTCTGTGATATATTTCAGTGACTACACCCTGTGAACTTACCAATAAGTCTGAAGGATTGATTTCGATAATTTTTTTTGTTTGAGTGAAAATCTTTTCATCTTTGGGCAAGGACGGATCTTCAGGGAGCTTTTCCACAATAGAGCGTTGTCCGAAATTAATTTCAGGACGATTGTTCCATAGCTTCATGTGGACATTATATATCTTAATAATGTCCCCTTCGTTCAAACAAAAATCATCCCAGGCAGTGAACAGGCAAACCCCAGTTTCATCTAAGAGCTTGCCCGAGTATAAATACGCTGTTTCGCCCTTAAGAACAATTTTTTTTTTCTCTACAGATATGATCCTGCCCTTCAGAGCGAAACTCTTCGGTGATTTTAAAATATCCTTTATTTTAATTTCACAAGCCTCTTTTGGACGGAATTTATTTAAAATAGTTCTTTTAGCTTCTTCAAGGGGCACACGGAACCTGAGAAGATTATCTAGCTCGGTCTGTATATCAGTGTATCCTACGCCCTCAAGCGCCTTTGACAGCTCTTCAATATGAGGCGCATATTTGTCATTCATCCATGATCTCCTTACGTCAGAACTTTAGCTGCATGATATTCCTGATAAGCAATAAACATATCCAGAATATACTTTTCTGGAAAGGTTTATCAGAGAATAGCATTCATTTGTATAGGGGACTTTATTTAAGTGTATTTTCCATAAAAGTCCTTTATGTGAAAACGGGGGCCATTAAAATGACAAAACTTGCAATCGTTTATCTAAGTACTCAGGGAAGCACCCAGATAATGGCAGAGGCCATAGCTGAAGGTGCCAGGCAGAAACATATAGAAGTAAGGGTCGATAATTTCTATGAGTGGGACCCTAAAGATGCTGCTAGCTATGATGGCATAGCAGTCGGCTCTTCAACTTTCTATTATAAGATGCTTGAACCTATTGCAAAGTTCCTTGATGCACTGATAGCTGAAGGAGTTGATGGAAAAGTAGGTTCCGCTTTTGGCTCATATGGATGGAGCGGTGAAGCACCTGTGATGATCGCAGAAAAGATGAGAGAAGCTGGTATGAAAGTAGTAGATCCCGTCCTTAGGGTACAATATGTCCCGGAAGAAAAGGATATAAAAGAGTGCCAACGTCTTGGCAAGGATATTGCCACAAAATTAAAGAAACTCAGAACAGAGTGATTTTAGATGCTACTATTTCCTTTTTAGAGCAATGATAGTGCGAGATACGAATTATTGTTATAATGACACATTACTATTAAGCATATTCGGCTAAATATAGTGTTGTTAAGCCCTTCAAGGCATTGGTCCAGTATAAATCATCGAAGATAACTATTTATAATTTATTTTTGTAATTAAGTACTTAATATATATCTAAACAAAAATCAACATATCGAGAGGATAAGATTGACAATAATACCACTTGCACCGATAGAAAGGCTCATAAGGAGCGCTGGATCTCAAAGAGTTAGTGAATCTGCAGCAATAGCACTATCTGAAATACTCGAAGAATACGGATTAGACATTTCTAGAGAGGCGATCAAGCTAGCTGAACACGCTGGAAGAAAAACTGTAAAATCTGAAGACATAGCCTTGGCAAAGGACATGCTTTCCAAGAAAATGTTCAAATGATACAGTTCAAATCACTTGCATAAATATATTAGACAGGCTTATTCCACCCAAGGTAACGATCGTTACCACAGCACCTGCAACAAGGACACCTGCGGATATAGCCATAAGCGCATGCCTGAAGCCTATGCCAAAAACAAAGGCTGCCGCACACCCAGTCCATGCACCTGTTGCAGGTAGGGGAATGGCTACAAATATAGCCAGCCCCAAAGTACCATACTTTTCAAATGTTTCAGAATGATTATGACGAGTACGGGTAAAGAGCCAATTGAAGAACTTGTCCCAGAACCTGAACCTGCGCAAATAGTTGGACACCGGCTCCAGGTATAGCAGAAGAGGTATCACCGGTAGCATATTACCTATGACCGCAAAAAGATAGGCTTCTGCCGGATGCATTTGGTATTGAAGTAATGCAATCGGTATCGCACCTCTAAGTTCAGCCACAGGTAAGCAGCTGATCAGAATAGTGGCAAGCCAGTTAGGAAAGATTTCAAAGATGTTTGTTAGTGATTGCAGAACGGTCACTCTAATTCCCTCCTTTTAGTACAAAATGCGCGATCAATGCTTCAAGTTGTATCCTTTCATTAGCGCCTTCGGCAATCCTGAAGTCCACTTCCCCTATAACATCAATGAGTTCTACCATTTTTTCCTGAGAAATAGATATGTTTAACATAGCCCGATAGATCTGGCCTACCACATCTTCGCCTGAAAGGCCCTGGTCAAGAAGAAGTTCATCCAAAAGTTTGCGTGCAGCTATGAAATTGCCACTAAGTGCGGTGTCGATCAGATCCGTGATCTGCTCTGGACGAGCTGTGGCAGTGATCTTATAAATGGTATCTTTATGTACTATATTGTCAACAAGAGAAGCAGCCTGCAATGCATTGATGGCCTTGCGCATATCCCCCTGGGCAACATATTTGATAGCATCCATACCGTCAGTTGAAACTTCGATCCCTTCATTACTGGCCACAAAAAGCACACGTTCGGCCACCGCATCATCCGAAAGAGGGCGGAACCTATAAACTGCACACCTTGACTGTATGGGTTCTATGATCTTTGAGGAATAGTTGCAAGAAAGAATGAAACGACAATTATTAGTATAGCGTTCCATGGTCCTTCTCAGAGCGGCCTGAGCATCTGAAGTGAGGGCATCGGCCTCATCAAGGAATATTATCTTAAAATCTGCCCCGCCAATGGGGGATGTTTTAGCGAAGTTCTTGATCTTGGTACGTACAACATCAATCCCTCTTTCATCGGATGCGTTCAGCTCAGTGAAATTTTCTCTCCACGAGTCTGCAAATAACTCCTTTGCAATGGAAACTGCGGTAGCCGTTTTCCCTACACCCGGAGGACCAGAGAAAAGCAAATGAGGAAGGTTTCGGCTTTTTACATAGGATTTGAGCCTTTCTATTGTCTCTGTCTGACCGACAACATCATCAAGTCTCATAGGCCTGTATTTTTCGATCCATATCTCTTCTTTAATGATTTACCCTCCTTCCAAAAAATTAGTAGTGCATAGATAGTGGTAGGTATTTTTTAAACTTTCGAATACATCGCCGAAAGATCATAAAACAAAGATATCAAAACAAAAAGAAATAGATGTTGTGCAGCGCAACATCTTACTCATTATTGTAAACAGAATCATAGGCATGTTTGCCGACAACCGGCACTTTGAACTTTGTTCCTCTGTATGCCATAACAATGAAGACCAACAGCAGGAAAATACACAAAAATCCTGCAATGTCTGCTAGCACCCAGCCAAAGTAGGGTATCCACCCGATTAGGAACACGATCAATGACAAGGGAATGAATACCAATACAGACTGCATGGCGTGGAAACGGACAAACTTGTTTTGCCTCTCGATCATGAGGAAAAGTATTCCTGTGAACCAGAATCCCACATAGCACAAAGCTGCAACAATGTTCTCGTCCAACCCGATCGATGTTTTATATGTCATGGTACACCTCTCAGTTCTATTGTGTGCTGAGGACATTTCTCAACACATATCCCGCAGGCAGTACATTTAGACTGGTCGATCTCGGCCAAGAAATCAGTAACTGTTATTGCCTGTACAGGACAGTTCTTTTCACATATTTTGCACGCGATGCATCCTACAGTACATGCGGCCTTTACATCCTTACCCTTGTCATGAGAGCGACACTTGATATAAACCCTTTCAGATTCTTTTGCAAAAACGAGGATGCCGTTTGGACAGGCTGATATGCAAAGCCCACAGCTTGTACATATATTTTTATTGATATGCGGTAGCTTGTCTTCTCCTATAGATATAGCACCAAATGGACAGGCACGTACACATGTACCACGACCCATGCAACCGAAATTGCAACCTTTTTCTCCATCTGAGAGCATCATCACGGCCTTACAGTCCTCCATTCCCACATATTCGAACCTGTCGATGCAATTTACTCCCCCGTTACAAAGTACAAAAGGATATTCTCTCTCTCCTTCTGTGAGTTCCTGGCCCATGAGACCGCCTATTTGCTTGGCGACATCGAACCCACCTACTGGACAGCCATCGATCGGAGCATCATCATCCACAACTCTCTGAGCGAAGTCAGAACATCCGGCATAGCCACATGCTCCACAGTTAGCACCTGGAAGTATGCTCATTATCTCGTCTACCAGAGGATTGGTTTCAACCTTGAACTTACGAGAGGCAACTATAAGCATTACTCCTACTGCAAGCCCAAGACCTCCTAAGATGGCTACGGATTGTATCAATAAGGTATTTAAGTTCATATTGGTATCACCCAGAAATAATTAACAAAGGCCATAGAGAGCATCAGGGCGATGAGGAAGGCCTGGGGAAGACCCTTGATCGCAGAAGGGATGTTCACAAGCGTGGAGCGTTCCCTGATAGCTGACATCATCAGCATTACGATAGTGTATCCCAAACCTGCTGCAAAACCGAACAATACACTTTGTGCAAATCCATAATCTGACCTTACATTCAGCAATACTGCACCAAGTACTGCACAATTCGTACTGATCAGGGGGAGGTATATACCAAGGGAACGATAAAGAGAAGGTATATTTTTCCTGACCACGAACTCAACAAGTTGCACAAGGGCCGCAATGACGACAATGAAACTTATTAGAGAAAGGAACTCCATTTTCAATGGTACTAATAGGTAAGTGTACAGGAGATAGGAAGCGGTAGATGACATAGTCATTACAAAAACTACAGCTCCGGACATACCTGCAGCACTTTTTACATCTTTTGTCACACCTACGAAAGAGCACAGCCCGAGGAACTGGATGAGAAGGAAGTTCTTAATGAACACACCTTCCATGAAAATAGTGAAAAGGGATGTATCTGCCATTTTATTCACCTCTTACCCGCTTCTTTTCTTTCTGGTAATTTATTATGGCCATCAGAATACCTATGGTAAGGAAAGCCCCTGGGGGCAGGATCATATTGGTTACCGAAGGGTTTACAGGCAAAGTAATGAGGGTATGACCAAAGGTCACTATCTGCCCGCTTCCCAGTAATTCACGAATGCCGCCTATAAGCATCAGAACAAGCAAAAAGCCTGTGGATATACCAAGAGCGTCAATGACCGAATAGAAGGGGCCATTCCTGTTTGCATATGCCTCTGCACGGCCAATGATTATACAGTTCACTACTATAAGAGGTATAAATACACCCAGTGCGGCATACATGGAAGGCGAGTATGCCTCCATTATCATATCCACAATGGACACGAACGTGGCTATGATTATGATGAATATTGGAAGTCTTACAGCAGAAGGGATCTGTTTTCTCAAGAGCGATACGAAAAGGTTGGCGAACACTAACACAAAAGCAGTGCCTGCCGACATACCAATTGCATTTTCTACTGATGTTGTAACTGCCAGGGTGGGACACAGACCCAGAACAAGACCGAATATTGGGTTATCCCGCGTAATACCCCTGATGAACTCACTTAAAGGATTCATTTAACTCACCTTGCCCCCTCTGCCTTTTTTATTGATTCAATCTTGGAATTCAATGCATCTATGACAGCCTGTGAAGAGATCGTAGCACCAGTAATGGAATCTATGCTACCACCAGAACTCGAAAGTTTGAGCTGGCTTAAAGGAACCCCATTGAATTGTTGTCTGAAAGCTGGTTCAATGATCTTAGATCCCAGTCCTGGAGTTTCAGCATGTGAGAGCACGCTCATACCTGTAACCTGTCCAAAATCAGAGGTTACACCGCCTGCAACCTCTATAATATCCTGTGAACCTGGTTGCCTCTTATAGAATGCATAACCTATGAGATTGCCGGAGCCATCCTTGGCAAGATAGTATAATATCTCCTTATCGCCATCTTCATTGATGATCGTATCACCATATACCGGATCAAAGGTTGCTGCCTGAGGCATCACCTCTAATAGTTTTTGCTCCCTGGCCTTAGCTATATTTTCCTTTAGCTGTTCCTGGGTTGGTACATAGGTGATCCCTAGAAGTGTTGCTGCCACAGCGGCTATAAGCACCAATTTACCAACAATGATAATGAAATCTCTGTTATCATCACTCATCAGATAATACCCCCATCTTCAAGCTTGAAGGAAGTTTATCTGTCAAGCGACGATAAAACCTGCCTGCTCGACCCTCGCTACCAAAGGAAGCGGGACGTGTAGTGGTTTCGATGAATGAAGACAAACTGTTTGCCAGGAATAATCCATAAAATGTCCCAGCCACGTAATTATCAAAATAACCATATATTGATACCAGAAGACCACAAACCATACCATAGATAATGCGACCTTTCTTAGTGACGGGAGACGTGGGAGTGTCAGTGGCAATGAAAAGAATTCCAAAGAAAACGGCACCTACCATCGAATAATTCAATTCGATGCTTGGGTCGAGGAATTTGAACATCAGGGACAGATACATAAGAGGGTTCAAAACCCCTGTCCTGATCAGTTCAGCAGCAGCAAACAGCACATTAAGGGTCTGAGGGAATAGGACCATCGTAAGGAAAAATGCTACTGGCACCCTCCATTCCACAAACCCTCTATAGATAAGGTATACACCACCTATTAGAGCAATAGGTGACACATCCACTAGCAATCCTGCACCATTCTCAAGCACGAAATCTGATAACTGACCCACATGGGGAGTTGAAACAGGAGCCATAAGATTGGGCCAAGAACTGCTGATGAATATCCATGCTGCAAGCACAGGATTGAACACATAGGAGCCAATACCTCCAAATGCGTGTTTACCAATGGAAATGGCAAAAAAAGATCCAACTACCGGTAACCACAGAGGGGCTTCGGGGGGCATTACCAGAGATAGCATTAAGCCTATCAGCACTGCATTCCCATCGTTTATAGTGAGCTTATTACTAAAGATCTTCTGTATACCTGCCTCTGTGATAACTGCAGCAAGTGTACCAGCAAGAATTATGCTCAAAGCAGGTAGACCGAAGAAATATATTGATACAAGGCTCACAGGCAGAAGGGCTAGTACCTTGCTCCACATAATGGATCTGAAATGGATCGGAGACTTTCTATGGGGGGGAGCGGATATAGTAAATGTCATTTATTCACCTCCACAGGCACAACCAAGTTTAAGGTTCGAAGATTCTTTTTGAGGCAGATCTTCATATACCATCTCAATAGCATCTTTGGCATACCTGATCAACTGAAGAATGTGTATTTTAGAGGGGCACACTATAGCACAGTTGCCGCATTCAATACAGTTCTCGATATGTGCCTGACGACACTCATCAAAGCGCCCCTGATCAGCCAGAACAGCAATTTTGTTTGGCAGAAGTTCCACTGGGCATACGTCCACACATGCTGCACAATGAATGCAGGCGATAGCTTCATCCCTTGATATATCTTCAGGTTTCTGGAAAGAGATCCTTGTGGTGGTCTTTGTTACCGGGACCTCATCAGTGTACTGGGCAACCCCTGTTCTCATACCGTTAGCAATAAGTTTGCCCGACTCACTTGGATAACCTCCACATGCCTCTATTACATCCTTGAAAGGTGTACCTATCCTTACCAGCACTTGGGCAGGACAGTTCTCAAGACCTTCCAGGGAAATGACGGTTTCATAGTAAGGCTTCCCCTGATGTACAGCATCATAGAGAGCTTTTGCTGATTTGACACTGCATATAGCCACACCCACGTCTGCAGGAGTGCAGCCAACTGGCACCTTTTTCCCAGTTACATTGTAGGTGAAAAAATTAAGGATGCGTTTACCATATATACGCTTCTGGGAGACCACCACAATATCAGATCCCTGGTCCTTGAAATAATAACCTATCCTACGACTGCCTATAAGGGGAGCAACTTCCAGCTGTTTTCCTTCAAATCTTAACCCACTGAAAGCTGCTATGGACTCGGCATCATCACTACGTAGTACAATAGCACCTTTTGATGCACCTGCAGCCTTCATGAGAAGTTTGAGCGCCTCTAGCATCTGAGTACCATATTCTTCAGGTGTGCTGAATTTGCCCCCGAACCATTCAGATGATGTGGCATTGATGAGTACTGTGTTTATAGTTTTACAATCAGGCCTTAGAACACATTGTGTTGGAACACCATAGTGTTCCACTATACCGGAACTTCTTATCAGTTCAATCAGATCATTTGCTGAAGGGTCCTTTGTTGGTATGAATTCTACGGTCTGATCACTTTCAATGGTCTTGATAATAACACTCAGGACCTTATTACCATCAGGATGAGGGGCCATCTCGATCGAGAGAACCTCACCACAGACACTTGAATGAACAGATGAGCCATTGTTGTCTTTACTATCCCCTATTTTTTGCCCAATGATCACAGGATCGCCTTTTTTGACCATTGGAATGCAGGGTATGCCCTTGTGCTGTTTAAGGGGAATTATTACCTTCTCTGGTAACTTACTTAGTCGCTTACTTTCCATTATAATTCGCTCCTTAAAGTACTGGTTCCCTCTCTACTTCAACCGGCTTTTGTCTGGGTATCGTTATGCTGACCTCCTGAGTAGGAGCTGTTGTTCCTGCAGGATCGGCATCATAACCTAGTAGCTCCCAATTAATGTGAAGGGTCCCTGAAGCAGACCCTGAATGGCAATCAGCACATATCAGCGGATCTCCCAGACCAACGCCCTTACTTGCAATATTATGGTTTACCTGATACAAGAGATCAACATGTCTGAGAATAGCGTTTGGATAATCAGGCTTATTATCAAGGTCCCCATCGTATGAACGGATCTCAGAGATTGTGACCTTACCATCCCCATTAGAATCAGCTGCCTTAACTGCGGATGGGGGTATCGGGTTACCCAGTGAAGAGCTATTGTTCGGGTTGTTCAGGACTTCCTGGTCCAGACCTTCATCCCACCACACACCACGTATTAAATTGAAAGTTTTCAGTTTCACACCTTCTTCATCCTTACTGGCCATTACCGGGAGTTTTTCATTGTATACCCCACTTGACCAGGCCAGAGTTGGCATAAAATCGGACTCATGATACGTTGCTTCAAAAATCCCATTCTCCCAGCTAAAACCACTTATTGGAGTAACGCCTGCAATATCACCACCTGGTAACATGGGAATGTGACATGTCTCGCATTCAATGGTCTCAAGGTGACCATCAACTATACCACCATGGGAAATACCTGCATGGCAACCTTCTGAGTCACAGCCCTTTACCTTCACATAGTCCTCATGGCCTGAATCAAGAGGTATCCTCCGACCTATCTGATGCTTATAGGTTTCATGGCATTCCACACAATTCACATTGGAATGAACATCATATTCTGAAGCATTTGCGGCCATCCATGTAACTGCACTGACAGCAGCTTCATTTTGATGACAGGTATTAGCACATTGCTCCTTTTTGGGACCTGCATTGACCTCATCATGTATCTCAGTAACGATCGGTAAAGGAGTGAGTATATTTAAAGCATAGCTTGCAACATATAAAGGATCTTTCTGTGCTTTCTTGCTGGCTTCTTCAATTGCTGCTTCTTTTGCACCGGCAATATTTCCAGAGGAAATGCTTGCAACGCGTAATTCATAATTGTATAGACCGTTTTGTTCATGACAGACCATGCAATCGACATCTGCACCGTATTCTTCAAGGTCCCCTCCCCCAGGGTGCAACGGACCGTAAACACTTAACCATGTTTCTTTATCCATGTCACTAAAAAGGATACCTTGTTTCATGAGAGAGGACCACTCGGCCAGATCCTGCCTCACATGGAAAGAATTGTTCACTTCAGCCTGTGTATTTAAATGACAGCCCATACAAACCTTATCTGACCATCTCTGATCGGTCATATAGTGAGATGAGATGACCTCATTACCACTATATCCGACATAAGCGTATACTCCGGATATGAAAAGCATCGATATAGCAATTACAATGAGAAAACCTGCTTTCATGAAAATCACACTCACTTTTCTGAGGCATCCTCTGGGATTTTAGAAGCAACATCTTCAAGCTGCTTTATAGCAACAATTATAGCATTCCTCAGGTTTTGTTCGTTAGTAACTTTCAAGTCGTTAGTGACGTATTTATCGATCTCGAATGTCTTACGTACTACCCGTACATTAAAATCAAAGACCTTATCCATAAAGCCTTTTTCAGGGGTTATACCAAAAAAGTCAACATCCATACGATTGCCAACTATATTGGACTTGAGCTTTATTTTCTGCAGAGGGGAACCGGGTTTCACATAAATGATATGATGTTTTACAACACCAAATTGTTTTTCAATTCCCCTCCACCCATATTCCTCCATTATCTGGTGGATTGCCACAATAAGGTATTTGTCCTTACTTGAATGAGAGCCTGTTGCTGAAGCTCCACTGTGTTCGCTCATTAATTACACTTCCTTTGATCAAAGATTTCCGCGAAAGAAACAATTAAATGCCCATTACGGTCCTGATTAAGTTTAAGATTGATTATGTCATTCCATTATCCATGATGTATAAAACTGTTGCCATTGTCCTGATAACGATTTTATCAGTATCATTCATGATAAACTGCATTCACAAAGAGACAAATATCCAAGAACCTACACAACAAATATACAATGATGCCAGAAGTATAATGAACACTATTGTAACGATCAAAGTAGTTGATGATAACAGTACCCATGCCAGAAAGGCAATAGATAATGCTTTTGAGAAGGTTTACTATATTGACTCCAGCATGAACTATTTAGATAACTCTAGTGAATTAGCCAGACTTAACACTAATTCACATATCCTGAATGCAAGCAGCGATCTTACATACGTAATCAATAAATCTATATACTATCACCATGTTACCCATGGAGCTTTTGACATTACGGTCTTACCTCTGCTGGACCTGTGGAAGAGCAAATTTGCACCTGGAGGCACACAGCAGCCACCTACAGAGGATGAACTGAATGCAACACTAAAGCTTGTGAACGCCAGCAACATAACAATCGAAGGGAACAATATATTCCTCCTGGAAGGTATGCAGATCACCCTGGGTGGAATAGCAAAGGGATATGCCCTTGATATTGCTATGGATTCGCTTATAAAGGATGGCATAACATCAGGCTTTGTTGATGCGGGAGGGAACGGATATTACATTGGACATAAACCTGATGGAACATCCTGGAGAGTAGGGCTGAAGGACCCGAACATGAGCCAGCAGGTAATAACTGTTATTGAGATCACAGATATGGCTGTAGCAACCAGTGGCAATTATGAGAGGTATTTTAGTGAAGAGGCAAAGGTCTCACACATTGCAGATCCCCGCACAGGCTATCCATCCCAGAACCTTATAAGTGCCACGGTCATTGCACCTCTTGGTATAGACTCAGATGCACTGTCAACTTCTGTATTCGTATTAGGGGAACAGGAAGGCCTTGAGATGATCGAAGGACTTGATGGTGTAGAATGCATTCTGATAACGAACGACAAAAGGATAGTAAGGTCCAGTGGCTTTGAAAAATACGAGGTCTTTTCGAGCTGAAAATGATACTTGTTCTATGATCAGGGCAGATCAACCTCGTGCAGGGTCTCATATATGGGACCCTTGGGGGTCAGAGTACTTTTCTTAAGCTTAACTGTATGAACATTCATCAGACCCACATCAAAATCTCTAAAAGAATCTATTGCGGACACAAGCTCTTTCTTTCGGACATGAGATAGATACGTGGTCCTGGCAAGTGTCACATGTGGAATGAATTTACGTAGCTCTTTTTTAAAACCAATCCTCGACAATATATCTTCCAGTTGCTCATGAAGACATGAATAGTCACCACTTGCACCCAACCATACTATCCTGGGGTTCTTCATACCTGGAAATGCGCCCATTCCAGAGATCCTTGAATCAAAGGAAGGGCAATCAAGTCTATCAATCGCTGCGATGATCTCTGGTAACTTTGCCTCATCAACATCCCCCAGAAACTTCATGGTAATATGTACGATACTGGGATCTACTGGTCTTAATCCGGAGCCAATGAGCTTTGACTGTAACATAGAGATCGTTGCATGAAATTCTACCGGAATATCCACAGCCACGAATGTCCTGATCACAAGATCATATAAGTGTAACAGGAAAGATAAAATACTGGCGCTGCCGGCTCACATAGGTACCTTTAATAGAGATTAAGTGTTTATCTATTTAAGAGGGGCAAAATGGAACAAAAAGGAATGACCGCTGATCATTATAGCAGTGAACAGGAGGATACTGGACAGGCAGAGAACTATATGAAAAAAAATATCTTTGTTGTTGAAACTGCTGTAAGGCTTGCCGAAGAAATTAGCTCTTCAGCTATAATCCTCTCCGGTGACCTTTGCTTTGAAGGGATCAAAACGGATATTCCCACATACTATGCTTTCGGTGATCAGAAAGAACTCATAAATCACCTAATATCCTCCAGCAGAGGAAAAGGAGGACGTACTTTTACGAACAAGATGATCGATCAATCCTATCATAAATTAAAAGAACTGGAAGACATAGCTGCTATAGAACATGTTCTGGGAACTATTTCTGAAGGGACTGTTGTTGGGATTATAGGCAGTATGGATTCCTGTGCAATAGTGGTCCATGACCTGAAGGAGAACGAAATGGTAAAAAAGATACGGGAATGTGAAGAACGAGTGTCTCCTGATGTTGTACGTGCTGTTCTTACCATTTGTTCTGATGTGGCTACAAAAGGACGTGAAGGTAAAAAAATCGGCACTGCACTGATAGTGGGGGATGTCGATGAGGTTATGCAGAGATCACATCCTCTTATCATTAACCCTTATCTGGGACAAACACCTGAGGACAGTAATATCCTCGAAGAACACAATTGGGAATCGGTGAAGGAGTTTGCGCAACTTGACGGGGTATTTGTTATTTCTGAAGAGGGGCGAATACATGCTGCTGGCAGATATCTTGATGTAGATGCCAAGGATATAAATATAGATAAAGGCCTTGGAGGAAGACATGTATCTGCAGCAGCCATCACGAGAGATACTGTTGCTGTGGCCTTCACTGTATCAGAATCCGGTGGTTTGGTTAGAATATACATAGACGGAAAAGAATTGGTCTGTATCGATAAACCACAAAGGTGCATCCCTGCATAAAATTTATCCTGCATGGAGAACGCTCACTTATCATATAGACAGGGAAAAAGAAGAAAGAAATATAGGCCACCATTAATTTGGTCTTGATCTTCTGCAACTGGCGGCCTTTAGCTTCTACAGGCTGATCTACGGGTCCTGAATTACCCTACATCACTTACTTACTTACTTACTTACTTCCACTTCAGTAAGGGATATTCCAAGGGCTTCAGCTACACCTTTGCCATAATCGGGGTCTGCTTTTAGACAGTTCCTTATATGCCTCATTTTAATCATCTTAGGTGCATCACCCATAGCATAAGCAGTATTTTTAAACAAAACCTTTTGTTGTTCAGGGGTCATAAGCCTGAACAATTTACCTGGCTGAGTATAATAATCAGCGTCATCTTCTCTGAAGTCCCACTGATATGCTGCACCATACAGATCAAGTGGAGGTTCCTTGAACTCAGGCTGTTCCACCCATTCTCCGTAGCTGTTCGGCTCATAGCCAAGAGTGCTGTAAGCATTGGAATTGACCCTCATTTGCCCATCCCTATGATAGCTGTTGACAGGACACCTTGGAGAATTTACAGGTATTTGATGATGATTCACACCTAATCTATAACGCTGAGCATCTCCATAGGAAAAAAGCCTTCCCTGAAGCATCTTATCAGGTGAAAAACCTATGCCTGGAACAATATTAGCAGGATTAAAGGCTGCCTGTTCAACATCTGCAAAATAGTTATCCGGATTTCGGTTCAACTCCAAATAACCAACTTCAATTAGTGGATATTCCTTTTTATACCATACTTTTGTTAAATCAAAAGGATTATAGGGCATGTTTAATGCTTGCTCTTGGGTCATTACCTGGATGAACATCTTCCAACGAGGGAGATCACCACGTTCAATGCTTTCATAAAGGTCTCTTTGATGGCTCTCTCTGTCTTTGGCAATTATCGCCTCAGCTTCTTCATCTGCGAGGTTTTTAATGCCTTGCTGAGACACAAAATGGAATTTTACCCATACCCTCTCATTATTGACATTGATCATGCTGTAGGCATGACTCCCAAAACCATGCATATGCCTGTAAGAGTAAGGAATCCCCCTGTCGCTCATCGTGATAGTAACCTGATGAAGTGCTTCAGGCAGCGAAGTCCAGAAGTCCCAGTTATTCTTTGCACTTCTCATATTTGTACGTGGATCTCGCTTTATCGCATGGTTAAGATCAGGGAATTTGAGCGGATCGCGAAGGAAAAACACCGGAGTATTGTTACCTACCAAATCCCAGTTACCTTCTTCAGTGTAAAATTTTATTGCAAATCCACGGATATCACGTTCAGCATCCGCAGCACCACGTTCTCCCGCAACGGTAGAAAAACGCATGAACACATCAGTTTTTTTACCGATTTCTGAAAATATTTTAGCTTTAGTATATCCAGTAATATCATTGGTCACAACAAATGTACCAAACGCACCAGAGCCTTTCGCATGCATGCGCCTTTCTGGAATGACCTCTCTGTCAAAATGTGCAAGTTTCTCTAAGAACCAAACGTCCTGTAACAACTGAGGACCACGAGGGCCCGCTGTCAGCACATTCTGATTATCTGGAACAGGTGCACCTGCGACAGTGGTCAGTTTTCCATTTAAGTTTTGTTTATCCATATATGATTCCTCTACATATGATACATATTTTTACAATACCGAAAAAACATAAAGTATTGTGTATGAGATTTATAAAGTTACCCCCAAAGCACTTGCTGAGAAAGCAATTATATCGTAAATGATAAGCAATATTAAATGATAGTATATATTATTTAATACTTATGCCTAACTACAGCAATCATCTAATGATTAATTCCTAAAATACCCCATCTGGCTAAAACCAAGGTAAAATGATTGAGATAAAAGCAGGAAAAAGAGAATAACGATCATAAAAAAAAGGAAAAGCATATTGTATTTGCCATTCCTTTCTAAATGATGTATAATTCGTTCCATGAGATCTGTTGTTAAACAGGCAACTTATTCCTTTGGTGCAGGACACAGACCAGGGCATTTCAGGTGACCTACCTCGGTCATGATTATTGCAATGGCCGTGTAGAGTGAAGCAAGGCCAAGAAGAAGGGTGATAATACCAGCTACCATTCCACCAACAAGCGCAAGACTGAAGAAGGTGAGGTCAAGGAATATGAAAGTTACTATTATTGGCCATACACCTATCCTAAAGGTCACGATGGTCAGCAATGTTGCTATGATACCCCAGATAATAAGGTACCAGAAGCCTGCAGATGCACTCATTGCTGGCATTACACCTCCAAAGAGGCCTATTGTTGTAGCTATCTGGATAAATGCCCAGGAGAACCAGAAGAGGGCAAATGCACCAAAAGCAGATGCACCAAATGTATCTCCCTTTTTCCAAAGTTCAAAACTGGCAAACAACTGAGCAAAACCACCTAGGAATATCGCAGTTGATATCACCATTACAGAATCAGTGAATATTTCCATGACCATTAATCCAAGGAACGTTGCTGCAAAGCCAAGACCAAAGAAACCCAATGGTGCTGGATTTGCTGTTTTGTCCTTAATTATAATTTCTCCTTCCATAGTTAATCACTTCCCAAACATATTAACGATATTATGAATTTATAGACCTGTTACTGTATATTTATACGCCCCTGAAAAATAAAGAGTTACAAATAATTATTCCAAAGTCATTTACACTGCATGCTATCCAAACTTAGCCAAACACCTCCTCCATAAAAACACTTTCTAATAGCAGTATATATGTGTTTTGTTCCTTATTATGTAGAGAAAAAATCAAACGGAAATTTTTTATGCGCAAACCTATTATTAAGCTGCATACATGATTTAGAATTATATAAGGTGATCATTTTCAAATAAAGCAATTAGATCGAAGTGTTAGCATAAAAAAAGTGAGAAATTACGTTGCTATTTGAATTTATAATCTACAATAAATATACATATGGTGGCATGTGGAGTTAATACGATATATTTAAATACAATAAAAACTAATTGTGTTGGCTTTAAAGAAGCAGATGAACAAATACACTCCAACAGATCATTTTATATCCTGAACCTTAATAGAGCTGCAATGCCTCCAAGGGCCAGTAGTTTTTGACCTGGTTCGAACACTGTGCTAAATACCACTATACTACCTTGGGAATTCTCCACTTCCTGCAAAAAAGTATCTATTTCACCTTTTTCCCTTTCTTCCCTCAGTAGCTCATCGCAGATCATAAGTATATCTATTGCACCATAGTCCAGAGCCATTTTAACTTCTGACAGACCGTATGCTACCTTACCGTTCACAGCTATCTCTTTTAAGAGATCTTCCATCAATTTAGCCTCGCGTGCGATCCGGGATTGTTCCATGATCCTGTCAACAGCCCCTCTTCGCAATACTTCCTGAAAACCTGACATACCAATGGATGCTGTGTCTTCAAGAACTATCTTTGACATCATTTCGTTTTCTTTTTGCAGAGCATATTTCAGAAAATCCTCTTTTGTAAAACCTGGCCCTGCAAGCACAATTGACTCGGTACCGGAAACAATGTTGACCAACTGGTCCAGTATCTCCTGGAAAAAAACATTCCTTAGATTGCCCTCAGCTTTGCCTGACGATTGAGTTATATGAGAATAAACCTCTATACCGTAATGTCTGACCAGACCAATGTCTGCATCTCCTTCTTCCACTGCAACAATAATGACTGAGGGACGCCTAGAAGCTACCTCAGCCTCATCTATCCGTTCCAGCTGATCTTTCTTCCAGATCTTGATGATGGACAGATCAGTACCTTCCTCAATATTGAAAGTATGGTGAGACCCGATGTCCATACCATGCTCTATAACACCATGTACCCTTAGCCGATTGGAGAATTTATGGAATTCCAAATTCTCCACCCGTAATCCAAGCCTCACTATTTTCTTCTCTATTTTTTCCGGGCGTAATTTATCGGTCACATTATCTGCTTTTCTTTTAGTTACAGCAAAAACCAGGTCGCCTTTCTCAATGATATATTTGAGATGCCAAAGGTCATCCAGAGTTTCAGCTAAAACAGATATTTCACCATCGTTCCCTCGAAGGTCCCTTTTCATTACCCTCATAATAGCACCTGAACAAAATGATCATACAAACAACGTGGTAAAAATAATTATTGTTGAAGCAATTATTATTGAAGCAGTTCTTATGAACACGATCAAGTCTTAAAGTCAGATTCCCCTGGCGGTAACATCATAGCGATCTTATCAGGAGAAGCTGCACGTTTTACAAATGATGCATCCCCTATTGCATCCACAAACTTTCTGTATATTTTCTTTGCTATATCGTTCTGATTGAACTTGCCTGGTATCAACTCCATAACGTGCTTAGCTCTTCCGCTTATTGCAGAAATGGGTCCGCCTATTACTCTTGTCTCTTCACCCATTTCAATACCAACTGCTACCCCTACGGGCACATCCTTTAGATAGTTCCTTTCACCTCGAATGATGAAAGACCCTTTCTTTACGTATTCACCCGACTCCGGAGTTTTCGAGACCTGTGTTGGGTTCACCCAATAACAGTCTGCACTGAACTGGCCTGATTTCCAGATACTAGAATACGAGACCACGAAACATGCAGCCTCCTCAATGGTCTGCGGTGATACTTCTTTACCACTCGTCTTGATCACGGTCAGTGGTGCACCTGGCATCTGAGTATGTAATACGATGTCCCGCTTTTCCATGTACTTTGCAAAGATCTCCTCGTTAGTGTCCGCGTCTCTTCCACCTATTACCAAGAAACCATCTGATGATATGAACCATCTGAACTTATCATACCAGTGCTTCTTAATGCGAACTGTGCTTTTTCTGACAGCCGGCCTTTCTTTTTTCTGCATGGCCAATTTGGTCTGCTCGATGGACCTTATGGCTCCTTCCTGCTTCTTTGACAGTTTTTTGGACCTTTCATAATAAACCTGGGCATTCTGCGGAACGGTCTTAGTGACATCGATGTTCGTTCTCACGCCCCCTATATCAAGCACCACTGTTCCTGTAGCTGGGTCTATGCTCAATATAGACCTGGCAGCCGGAACAGAGTCCTTTGCAGCCTTTATGGTAGACCTTATCTGATCCCACGAATAACCTTTACCCCTGGCATTGGAAAGAACGTTTAGGACATCTTCTACAGCCTGATAATTAGCATAAATGCTTTCTGCAATAGAAGTTTGTTTCTCGGATTCTTTTCCATATTTCTCCACGGCCTCTTCCTGCTGTTTTAATCTGCGCTCCAGAATGTCAGTTTTTTCCTTTTTGACCGCAATGATCTGTTCAGTGACAGAGGCAGCTTCCCTCTTACCAAAATACTCATCCAGGGCCTTGTTAAAGGACGGAAAACATTCCTTTGTAAGTCCATGATAAACTTCCAGTTCAAATGGTACGACATCTATTGGCTGAGAAGCATCTCCCTCGCCTTTCTTGATAATGCACGGACCTAATTTCCCGGTCTGCAATGGGGAAAAGGTTTCCTTCATTGCCCGAAGAAGCATATTTATTTCCTCGAAGCCTGCTTCTGCAACCGGCATGTTCTTTTTGACCCCTGCCCTGGAACATACTTCTTCTGAAAGAAGGCCTCCCAGATTGAACCTGGTAGCTATCGTGCGCACCACATCAGAATCAGATGAGCTGAACACTGCAAGCATTTGTTCCTCATTGACCTCAAGAGGATTTATCTGAGCCTCAGGATAAGTGTATATCTCACCACTTCTTACCCTTCGGCCTTTGAACGTTGCAGGGTTCATGGGAAGAATGATGCGCCTTTCATTGTCAATAAGTACTATATTGCCTCTGGCAAAAAGCTCAGCCACCAGGACGGTTTCCACACCTCCCCTAACAAAGCCTATCTCTATTATCCTGTCAAAATCGTACTGCTTAATAGAAACTATCCTGCTGCTCATTACATGTTTGCGCAGCAACATAGGAAACGACTGCGGGACCTTAGGGCTCGGAGAAGCATACTGGCTCAGATGGGCACGTTTTCCTGCCTGGATTATGAAGTCCACTCTGCCTTTACCGAAAACGAAAAGATTGAGACGTATCCCATCTTCCAGTGGCTGATATATTTTCCCGACTTTGGCATCAATAAGCGAGAGTTCACCTGAACTTAGTTCTGCCACAAGAGCTGCAACATCTGCACTGGTCATTTCCTCCTTCATACGGCGAACTATATGCAGGTGTTGACTATAAGGTTTATGACAAGAAAGTAATATTATGATAAGTTCGGACATAGTAATCAATAGTTAAATGATAACAACGCGATGAAAAAAAGAAAATGAACGAGAAGACAAGGAATTTCCTTGTGAACAGGTTTCAGGCCTATTACTCACAGGCTGAGATACACCTACCCCCGGAACACATATCCCGCGAATGGGGATTTATCTCCTTCAGTGATAGCTCTGAAACTTTCATGAAGCGACACATTGCCTTCGGTTCTGAAGGAGAGATCACAGATTACCTGAAAGGAATGGGTCCTTCCCATTCTTATTATTCAGTTGCGTACTATGAATACCCCAGCGCACCAAAGATGAAAGAGAAGAACTGGCAGAAAGCAGATCTGATATTTGATATAGATTCAGACCATCTTCCTGGGAAGATGAACTCTTATGCAGAAATGCTGGAAAATGGGAAAAAAGAGACATTTAAGCTTATGGAATTCCTACTTGATGACTTCGGATTTGCTGAAAAGGACGTACATATCGTCTTTTCAGGAGGCAGAGGATACCATTGTCATATAACCGATCCTTCTGTCCTGCATCTGGAAAGCCCTGAAAGACGTGAGATCGTTGATTATGTCAGTGCAAAAGGGATAGACATTGAAAGGATACTTAGCACAAGAGAAGTAAGTGGAGATGCGGGAAGAGAAAGTGCACAGATGATGGTATTTCCCTCAGGGACTGAAGGAGGCTGGAGAGGAAGAATAAACAGATATTTTGTTTCTTTCATGAAAGATATAGTTGCTATGGACAAAGCTGAAGAGGTCCTGATGGGATTCAAAGGCGTTGGAGAGAAAACGGCCCGAAAGATCATAGAAGTCTTTGAAAACGAGGCACAAGTGGAAGTATTGAAGGGAGGTAACATTGATGTCCTTTCAGGGCTGAATAAAAAAGTGATCAATACATTAATAGAGGAAGGAATTAAGAAAATGTCAGCGGTTGTGGATGAACCTGTTACAGCTGATGTCAAACGTTTGATACGCCTTCCTGGATCTTTACATGGTGGTTCCGGTCTTAAGGTAATGTCTTTAGATATCAATGAACTGGAAAAGTTCGAGCCTCTAAGGGATGCAGTGGTTTTCGGTGATAGGCTGGTAATGTCAAAAGTGATCAAGCCCTTTGCAGTACAGATGAAAGGAAAGGACATTGAGGTGGAACAGGGGGAGCAAGAGCTTCCAGAATATGTGGCTGTGCACCTTATGTGTAGAGGAGTTGCGGAATATGGATAGGACCGAATTGAAAGAAATATTGCGCAGTGAGAGCAGTTCTTCCCTTAGATCCTTAAGCTTCGATTTCTACGAAAGCGTAGCAAAGTATATCTGGGAACTGGAAGACGAGATCAGACTGATCAGTAATCCAAGATCCGTTGAGTCCAGAATGCTAGAAGATGAGCTTCAAAGTGCTATCACGGATATTGAAGTGATCTTCCTGCGCAGAATAAAGAAGATCACTACAAGGGCAACTTCCAATGCCTTCTCCAAAAAATCCCCTAATCAGGATCTGGACAAACTATTGCCTGCTGAAAGAAAAATATATGATTCGGTCTTATCGGCCATAAATTCTGCAAGAGGTGAGCTGCTTGAGCCAATACTTAATCCAGAAACGGTAGTAGCTCCAAAGACCATACCTTGCAGGGAAAGCGCTTCAATGCATGTTGCCCTGCATCAGCATGATCAAAAAGAAGATACTGACATGACCACTTCAAATATACATGAAGGAGTAGAACCAGAAAGAATACAGGGGGCACCCGGGGAAAGTATTCCAGAAGTAAGAGGCAAAAGTAATATAAATGAGGAGTTCGTTGTTGTGCGAATACTGAATGACTTACCTACCTTTAAGGCTTTAGATAATCGTGATTATACTCTGAGTGCAGAAGATGTTGTTGTTTTACCAACACCTAACGCACAAGGTCTTGTGAAACGCAACGTTGCACATATCATTACAAAACTATGATCCTGATCAATAAAGGTGTAGATAATGAAGATCCCAAAAAGATTCAGAACACATTGCCCTTTCTGTAAAAAGCACACAGAACATGTTGCTGAGAGGGTGAAGAAAGGAAAAGCTTCTTCACTGACACATATAGAAAGACAGAAAAAGCGTCAGATAGGAATAGGAAACAGCGGGAAGTTCTCAAAAGTTCCTGGCGGAGACAAACCTACAAAAAGGATATACCTCAGGTATCGTTGCTCAGAGTGCAATAAATCACATCAGAGACCATGCTTCAGAGCAAAGAAATTTGAATTTGCGGAGTGATGAACAATGGTAAGACCAAAAAGCAGATTCTTACGCGTCAAATGTAATGATTGTGAGAACGAACAGGTTATCTTTGGCAGTGCAAGCACCAAGGTAACATGCCTGATCTGTGGCAGAACCCTTGCAGAGCCTACAGGTGGCAAATCAACTATAACTACGCACATCTTGGAAGTCTTGGAATAAATGTATTAAAAGTGATCAGATGGATATCAATGAGTGGCCAGACGTTGGCGATTTTGTGGTCTGCACAGTAAAAGACGTTGTAGACTTCGGTGCGTATACCACGCTTGAGGAGTATGGAGGGAAAGAAGGATTCATCCATATCTCTGAGATCAAGGCCGGATGGGTGAAGTATGTACGTGATTACGTACGTGAAGGTCAGAAAATCGTATGTAAGGTCCTTAAAGTGGACACTGGGCGCAGACACATCGATCTGTCCCTCAAAGATGTCAATGAACACCAGAAACGTGCCAAGATCCAGGATTGGAAAAATGAGCAAAAGGCTGAGAAATGGCTGCAGTTCGTTGAAGAGGAAACTAAAATAAAAGAAGAAGAGCTAGATAAGCTCAAGATCAAGCTTCATGAAAGTTTTGGAAGCCTGTATTCTGCCTTTGAAGAAGCTGTGATCAATGGAGAAGCTCCTTTTGCAGAAATGAAGCTAAAAAAGAATGTTGTTAAAAGTATTCTCAGAATAGCCCAGGAAAATATAAAACTTCCCTTTGTTGATATCGCTGGCTTTGTGGATTTGAACTGCTATCTGCCCAATGGGGTCGAAATGATAAAAGAATCACTGATGGCTGCCAACGAGATACAGAGAGAGGGAGTGAAGGTCGAGATCACGTACATAGGTGCTCCACGATACAGGATCAAAGTAACTGCACCTGATTATAAGACCGCTGAATCTGTATTAAAGAATGCTTCTAATGCTGTTATCACTACAATACACAAGCTGGGCGGACAGGGAGTATACCATCGTCATAACGAAGGTGCAAAGGCGTGATAGACTGGTGGGCTCCAGGATAAAGAAATGTGTCCAATGCGGACAATATACATTAAAAGAGATATGCACTCATTGCGGAAGAAAAGCGGGTAATCCTTTACCCCCACGTTTTTCACCTCTTGACCCCTATGGAAAATATCGCAGAATTGCAAGGAATAGGGATACCAATGCGCGAGAACAGGGTAATTCATCTAGAAAAGAATGTTGATATAAAAGATCCTATAATGATCGTGGGACTCCCTGGTGTGGGCCATGTAGGAAAGCTTGTTGCTGAACACCTTGTGGAAGAACTTACTTCCATAAAGCTCATAGAAATATATTCCCCTCATTTTCCTCCCCAGGTTCTGGTTAATGAAAACAGCGAGATAAGGATGGTCAATAATGAGATCTATGTTTGTAAGGCAGGAGAACATGATCTTCTTGTACTGATCGGAGATCATCAAAGCAATACCACCAAAGGACATTATGAGCTCTGCGAGCTTTATCTTGATATAGCTGAAGAGATGGGTGTGAAAATGGTATACACCCTGGGGGGATTCCCAACTGGGCAGCTGACCCATATGGATGAGGTACTGGGTGCAGTGAACAGGTCCGAATTGAAAAGCATACTAGAAGTAAATGGAGTGCAATTCAAACCAAACGAGCCTGGGGGGGGCATTGTAGGTGCTTCAGGCCTTATGCTTGGCCTGTGCAAACTTAGAGGTATTGATGCTGCATGTTTGATGGGTATGACATCAGGTTACATCGTTGATCCGAAAAGTGCCCAATCATTATTGAAAATAATATGTAAATTATTTGATGTGGAAATAGATGCAGGGTCCCTTGAAGAGCGCGCGAAGGAAATGGAAAAGATCGTTGCCCGGCTGAAAGAATATGAACAACAGCAGCAACCTCAGATGATACCGGAGATCGGAACGGGAGAAGAGGATCTGAGATATATAGGGTAAATTCCATGAAGATCAATGCAGACCTGCATCTGCACTCAAAATATTCAATGGCATGTTCCGATCGGATGGAACTGCCTACAATTGCTATTGAGGCCGCAAAGAAAGGAATTGACCTTGTGGCAACCGGAGATTGTATCCATCCTGACTGGCTTGGGGAAATTAAGGGAATAGCCATTGATGATGAAACTATAAGGATCGGTAACACAGATTTTATACTCACTACCGAAATAGAGGATAAGTTCAGAGTACACCATCTTCTGATCCTGCCCTCCATATCCAAAGCAGAAGAACTTGCTGCCAATATGGAAAAACATGGAGATATAAAAACTGATGGCAGGCCCACTGTTCGTCTGGATGGCTGTGAAATAGCCGAGGTTGCAAAAGATATAGGCGCATTGATAGGGCCTTGCCATGCGTTCACCCCCTGGACATCCATGTATGCTGCACATGATTCTCTACAAAATTGTTATGGAGATATGACAGGATACATATCTTTCGTTGAACTTGGACTGAGTGCGGATAGTGATTCAGCAGACCGTATAAGTGAACTGCACAGACTTACGTTCCTTACGAATTCTGATGCTCACTCTCCAATGGTCAACAAACTTGCCCGGGAGTTCACACAATTAGAAGTACCGGAAATAAATTTTGAAGGGATTGAAAAAGCTATCCTTCGAAAAGGAGGTTATGGACCTACTCTTAATGTGGGTTTCTACCCTCAGGAAGGCAAATACAACGAATCTGCATGTATCAAATGTTTTACTCACTACAGTATGCAGGAATCTATGCGCTTGAACTGGAAATGCAGTAAATGTAGGGGCCGGATCAAAAAAGGCGTGAAGGATAGGATAAATGAACTTGCGGACCTTTCTGAACCGCTTCATCCTGATCACAGACCTCCCTATGTACATCTTGCACCTCTTTCTGAAGTGATAATGATGGCATTAGGACATTCCAGCATTAACACTAAAGGAGTACAAACGGCCTGGAACTCCCTGGTAGAAAGATTTGGCAGTGAGATAAAAGTATTATTGGATGTGCCCACTGAAAATATGGACTTCGTGGATAGGAAAATAGTTAATGCTATCCTATCGTTCAGGAACGAGGAACTCATCATCCATCCTGGTGGAGGGGGAAAATACGGTTGGCTGGAATTACCTGAGAACAGGGATCATCACCCCATCCTTTCTGAAACTGGATGTGCTGTAAAAAAAGATAAACAAAGATCCTTGTTCGAGTTCTGAACCGCCACGATATCTATATAAAAGAATAAAACCTTCAAACCCGTAACAACTGTGCCGAGGTGGCAGAGCGGACCAATCCAACGGAACAAAATGCCCAGGAGTCTATATGCGATCGGCTCGAGACCGGTTTCCCCTGACGGGGTGCTTGGGTTCGAATCCCAACCTCGGCGTGACCATCATAGTCATAAGCCCAACATTTCCATTCTACTTGTCATCATAGTCAATGTTCTTACAGTATTTCCATTCAGCAAAATATCCATGGAATTCGGCAGGGGCTATTCTTCCATGATGAACATTATTAGGAAAAATTGAAGAGTGTGGTCTCTCATTCCAGCTTTTTCATCATATTATAGTCCATGATAGAATAAGCAGGGTATGCATTGACAGGAATGCCTGCCTCTGCAATAGCTGTGATGACATTGCTCCCCGTGAACACAGATATACCTGCTTTTCCTTTTTCCACAGGCACACTGAATACATCTTCTCCTGTTTCACCGATAGCCAGATATCCACCGATATCAGATCCTTTTGCAAGCTCCATGACCTCCCGTGCTTTTTCCTTTGCAGAACCAGGTACATAGCGCAGGTCAGCGAGAAGTTTCCCAGTACCGCTTTCTATGTAATCTAGCACTGAGGTTGAGCGTTTGTTGATGAATATTTTGATCGGATCTAACGATGTACCACTATAACCTATGATATCCGCAAAGCTCACCGGCTTATGAGCTTTCATCTGCATTAGACCACCATACAATAGAGTTGAAGGTATTCCGTTCCTGAGGAGTATACCATCATAGGTGATACTGCATACATTGGCTATTGCAAATTTACCATCCGGTACCGAGATGTCACCTTCTTCAGAGCCCTCGTCCAGCACTTTGATCCTGGGGCTTATAGATACGCCAGCATCTATCGCACATTTTAGTATATCCATTGCCTTTTCATGATCCCTTTTGTCAATAACGGATACATCCACTATGACATTTCCTTTTTTTTCCTGGGGGTCATATGTGGTCTTGTACACTAGTTCTTCTATCCTAGTGATCACCATATCCAGCCTGTCACCTATAAGCGCATCATTGATCTCCTTCAACCCGAATTCTGTTATCGTGCGTCCAATATATCCATGTTTCTTGGTAAAACCCCGTTCATCCAGTACACGCAGATGATAGCGTACAGCCCGTTCCCCAATGGTATATCCTCTGTTCTGCAGCTCATCTGCAATGAGGCGGGCTCCCAGTGGTTTATCACTTTTGGCAATTATCCGCATTATCTCAATAAGTTTTATTTGGACATCAGGGTCTGTCATATATTGCTCCTGTCTTTGGTCCTTTTCACTGGCCAAGTTAAAGATCAGTGAAATATACCAGTCATATCTAAAAATACTATGCTATTGAATAAAAAGCCAGTTCCATCGAACATAAGGAACGATCATGGTATCGTGGAACCTGAGGCCTTTGACTTAACATACCTTTATGGTAAAATGGTCCGATCCGTCCTGTATCTTCACTTTGCCCATGTTGTAATCATATTTCCATATGTAACAGGAGCACTTTATTTTCAAAAAACATCTTTATACTTATCTTGGGTCCAAAGATGACACTACTTGCAATAGAAGGAGTGCATCACCGGCCTTAGGTTGCTGTGGGTTGTGTTCCAATTCACTGTGCCATTGCTCGAACTGATACACATTTATGATATCGTAAGCAAGCTATGACTTTCAGTAAATTAGGAAAAGCTCTGTGCTCTATTATTGCTCGAGACCCCACTCCAAAATGATGCAGAAATTATGGAAGACCTATTATTCCTGTTCTTTTTTAGTTTCTTCTTTTGTTGCTTTGATTTCTTCTTTTTCCCCACTGATCAGCTCATCAAGTTTATCCTGCAGCTGCTGCATCTGTTCTTTCAGGGCTTTCAGGTCATCCTTTTTCACGACTTCTGCACGCTTGAATGTTTCCTGGACCTTAGCATTGATCTTTTTCTCGATCTCTTCTGTCTGTTTTCTCTGCTCCTCGATAACCTCTTTGACGAATTTCCTACCTTCCTCTTTATTCATCTCCCCACTATCGATAAGCTCCTTTGAAAGTTCATTGATTTTGTCTTCTGTAAGAGCCCACAGGCCAATACCAAAAAGCCCCACTTTTTTCAGAGTTTCTTTCATATTATTTTACCTCACTATCAATTGCATTCTGATAAAATAAATATCTTTGTACCATATATGGATAAGCATGGACATCACTCACAGAAAGTAAAAAGAAAGAACGTATCATGATCTAGGAAAACATCAGTTTCCGGCAATGAGAGATCTCATTGTTCTTTTCAGATAACTGGCATGGCTCATCTCTATAAGCTGATCTGATACTTCCAGCGGATCACCATCGTTCACTACTTTTGCATCATCAATCAGAATTGTTCTGTGAGATACCTCTTTCACAAAATCCATGTGATGACTTACAATGATGATAGTGGTCCCAAATTCTTTGTTTATTCTTTTGAGGGCGTTTGTAACATCTCTTAATGTTACTGGGTCCAGATCACCAAATGGTTCGTCGAGCATGAGTATTTCAGGATGCGTGGTTAGTGCGAGTGCTATATAAGCTCTTACATGTTCCCCACCGCTTATCTGGTAAGGTGTTTTATAAAGTATTTCCAGAGGCAGATCAAGGGCCTCAAAAATCTTTGCTGCGTGTTCCTTCACATCCTCAAAAGTGACCTTAGGAAAAAGTTTGCCGTACATCTCAGGTGTAATCTGCATCTGCTGCATGATCTTGTCCTTCTCTTCCTCTTCCTGATCAGGTAATGCATAGAGCATATCTAATATTTCTTCAGGCACATTCATCTCTTTTGCTTTTTTGCGAGCATATTCCAGAGACCTTGGTCCTTTGATACGCATTTTAAAGCCGATCTGCTGGCCTATTGTCGAATGGGGAGATAGAGTGAACTCCTGGTGCATTATGCTTATCTTTTTTCTCAGTTCCATCCTTTTGGGACTAAAGTGTGTGATATCTATCCATTCTCCGTCATGCAGATACAGTATCTCGCCGGAAGCAGGTGATGTGAGTCCCTCTATCATCTTAAGAAGGGTAGTTTTCCCTGCTCCCGATTGACCAATGAGAGATACGATCTCTCCTCTGTGGATGTCAAGTGACAGACCTTTGAAGTTCAGCACCTCCCCTACCCTTATAAGTGCCAGACGTTTATTGATATCTTTAACTTTGATGACCGGTTCCTTTTTCTTTAGAGGGGCGAGCTCTACCTGCGGCTGCATGTCCTTAAGAAAATGCTTCAGTACTGTTTCTGTTTTTCCTTCCTCTATTATATGACCATCTTCCAGGTATATTAGCCGGTCAGCAATATACATATGCAGTTCCGGCAAATGGGATACTACTATTATGGAGATATTGAATTCCTTTTTTATATTCTTTATAACGTCCAGGACCTCTTGCTTTGTGCCTGGTCCTGTCATGGTCACGGGTTCATCAAGTAACAATAATTTTGGTTTTGCAGCCAACTGGCGTGCAAGGATAAGCCTCTGCTTCTCTCCTCCACTAAGAGCGCTTGTCACATGTAGTGCTTTATGTTCAAGACCAACCGTCTTAAGGTATTCCATTGACTCTTTATAGATCTCATCGTAAAAAGGAGAGTCTTTTTCAGGTAATCCTTCATGACCTTCCCGTCTGGAATTGATCCTGCGGATGATGTTCTCTATGGCAGGTCCATTCCATAGCCCGAAATTACGCTGCAGATGAATTGCAGTGTTCCTTATAAGGGTTTTCATATCATCTTTATCAGAATCCGGAAAAAAGCATTTTCCGTCCAGTTCTATAGATCCCTCATCAAAGCTCTCAACGCCCCGGAGTATCCGTAGTAATGTGCTCTTTCCACTTCCGCTTTTCCCCGTTATACCCAGGATCTCTCCGTCATTCACAGTAAAACTGATCCCTTCTAGCACTCTCTTCCGTTCACCTAGTACAATATAGTCCTTTGCAAGACCTTTTACCTTAAGCATAAGATATCATCTCCATACATGATCCCAGAAGCCATAAAAAAAGAAAGATGGTTTTTATTATATTATTTTTTGATGGCAGATACAAGTTCCCGGATCTTGCCAGTAACATCGGGAGTTTCTTCCACTATCGTACCTGTTACGATCATATCAGCACCAGCCTCTGCACATTTGCATGCAGTCCCTGCATCCCTGATGCCTCCTCCCACTATAAGTCTGTTTTCTCCCAGTGCATGCTTGACAGCAGAGATCATCTGAGAGGTTGCCGGGCCATCCGCGCCTGAGCCGGTTTCCAGGTATGTGTAGTGCATGCCCAGATATTTGCCTGCAAGGGAGTAGGCAACTGCTATTTCAGTCTTGTTCTTGGGGATGAGCCTTGCATCACCCACCCATCCTACTGTGCCTCCTGGCTCAATGATTATATATGCCATGGAGATAGCTTCAATACCACTTTTGTATACAAGAGGGGCACCCATGGCCTGGTTGCCTGTCACATAGTTGATATCCCGTGAATTGAGCAGGCTCATGAAGAATATAGCATCTGCATGTGCACTCACTCCAGCTGCACTGCCGGGAAAGAGAATTATCGGCAAATCAATGGATCCTTTGATCTTTAAAATCGTCTGGTCCAGCAGTATGCCTGAAGCTCCGGTTGACCCGCCAATCATTATTGCGTCAGTACCACCTTCCTTGGCTGCAAGAGCTATAGCTGCAGCTTTCTCAGGAGATTGAGAGGCGGGGTCGATTAGTGTCAAGTGAACTGTACCTTCACGGTCTGCTATCTCGTTCAGGTACTTTTCCACTTGCATGGCCTGATCAGCCACCCTTTGCTTCCTTGGATTTGGGACGTAGCTCCTTACTCCCGCATTTCCTGCACCTGTCTGCACGTAAAGCGTTGCGGGCATTACATTTCATACATATCTTTTTGTTAAGTATCCTGTTTTCTGCTTCTGGGAATCTTGCCATGTTATTCACCTTGATGATATGGAACAGATGAACCTAATAGTAGGCTGGTTACATGAAGTTTAATACATATAATTGTTTTGGACAAGCTGCTCACTTTTGAGGCAGCTTGTTTATTCTTTCCAGTAACATTTTCCTTGTGGTCTTTGCATCGGATCTGCCCGCGGTTTTCTTCATTACCTGCCCCACAAGGAAGTTCAGTGACTTCTCCTTACCATCAAGATAGTCCTGTAACGCTTCTGGATTTTCTTCGAGGGTCTCAGTAACTGCCTTTATGATAATGTCCTCCTCAACTTTAATGAGCCCCTTTTCCTTTACAATGGTTTTAGGAGTGCCTCCATTATCCAGAATAGTCCTGATGATTTCAACACCGCTCCTCTCAGTGATCTTATTTCCGATCACGAGTTCTATTATCTCTATCATGTCCTCGACCTTGAAGGCATGCACGCCAATGTCCCGATAGTTAAGCTCTCCTTTCAGGATATCAGCTACCCATACAGCAGCTGCTCCCGGGCACACCCTCAAGGCTACGTGCTCATAAAAATCGGCTACCTTTATATCAGATGTAAGGGCCTTAGCATGCATATCTGCTATTCTGTACTCTCTCATGAAACGATCGCGCTTTGCATCAGGAAGCTCTGGCAGTGTCTTCTGCACGCCAGGAACCCAGTCTGCCACCCTCATGGGCACAAGATCGGGTTCCGGGAAATAGCGGTAGTCATGTTCTTCTTCCTTTGTACGCATGGAAAGTGTAACTCCCCTAGCTTCATCAAAGTGCCTGGTCTCCATCACGACCTTGTCCCCGCGGCGTATAAAGTTCTTCTGGCGCATGATCTCATATAGAGCAGCCTTTTCCACACCTTTATGTGACGATATGTTCTTGACCTCTACGCGATCTCCACCCATAACGGATACATTGGCATCCACTCTCATGGCGCCTTCCAGATCGCCATTGAACACATCCAGGTATTCCAGAATGCTGCGAAGTTTATCGAGAAAACGTCTTGCCTCTTTCGGGCTTCTCATATCTGGTTCAGTGACGATCTCAATAAGTGTCATTCCTGAACGATTGTAGTTGATAAGTGTACCTTTGGACTTCTCGATGCTGCCCATATGCATGAGCTTTCCTGGATCTTCCTCCATATGGGCCCGTGTGATCCTTATTATGCGCTCCCCGTCCTCGCCATCGATAATGACCTTACCATGGCCTGCGATAGGGAAATCGTACTGGGTCGTCTGGAAGCCCTTGGGTAGATCAGGATAGTAATAGTTCTTCCTGTGAAACTGGGTCTGCTCAACGATGTCGCAGTTAAGGGCAAGTCCTACCTTCAAAGCAAATTCCACTGCTTTTCTGTTAAGCACAGGTAGGGAACCGGGCAAGCCAAGGCAAACAGGGCATACATGAGTATTCGGCTCAGCGTTGTGATAATCAGTGGAACAGCCACAGAACAGCTTCGTATTGAGCTTGTTCAGCTGCACGTGGATCTCAAGTCCTATCTTCACTCCGTCTGGGTTCTCATATACCATCATACCACCTCCACAGGTCTTCTGGTGTGATGTTCAGTGTTCTGCTCAAAGCTGTAAGCAGCCCTAAGCACTGTGGCCTCATCGAAATGCTTGCCGATTATCTGCAGTCCAATGGGTAATCCGTCAGTATATCCACATGGTAAGGATATAGAAGGCACTCCTGCAAGATTGATGGGGACAGTGTTCACATCTGCCAGATATAATGCAAGCGGGTCATCTACCTTTTCTCCCAACTTAAAGGCAGGAACGGGCATGGTAGGTGTCATCAGACAGTCGAATTCCTTGAGCGCCAGGTCAAAGTCCCGTTTCACAAGGGTTCTGACCCTTAGAGCTTTCAAGTAGTATTTATCGTGGTATCCTGCAGAAAGGGCATAAGTTCCTAGCAATATCCGGCGCTTGACCTCAGCACCGAAACCCTCCGCCCGTGTACGGGAGGCCATAACATGCCAGTTCTCTCCTTCTTTCCTGTATCCATATCTTGTGCCATCGAACCTGGCAAGGTTGGAGGATGCCTCGCTCATGGCAATGATATAGCAAGCCGCAAGTGCATACGGAGTATGTGGCAGAGAAACCTGCTCCCATGATGCACCTAACTCCTCAAAGAGCTGGATCGCATCCCATACTGCACTCTCCACTGCCGGATCGATACCTGCTCCGAAATATTCTGCAGGCACACCTATTTTCAGATCTGAGACATTGTCCACGAGCGCATCTTTGTACACTGTTTCGGTCTTCACTGAAGTACTGTCCCTTGCATCATAGCCACCTATAACATCCATAAGGGCAGCAATATCGGCAACACATGTTGCCAGAGGTCCTATCTGCTCCAGAGAGCTGGCGTAGGAGATAAGACCATACCTGGATATTGTTCCATAGGTTGGTTTAAGGCCTACCACTCCGCAGAAAGCAGCAGGACATCTCACTGAGCCACCTGTATCAGAACCCAGCGCAATAGGTGCTTCTCCTGCAGCCACTGCAGCGGCGCTGCCACCCGATGAGCCACCTGAAACCCTCTCCATGTCCCATGGATTGAGGGTAGGCCCATAGCAGCTGGATTCAGTGGATGTGCCCATAGCGAACTCATCCATATTGGTCTTGCCCAGGATGATAGCCCCTGCATCCTTGAGCCTTTCTATGACATGTGCATCATAAGGTGGTACATATCCCTGCAATATCTTCGAGGAGCATGTGGTAGATATGCCTTTAGTGGAAATATTGTCCTTGATAGCTATGGGAATGCCTGCAAGCGATCCGTTATGGCCTTGTTCATCTATTTCCCTGGCTTTCTCGGCAGCTCCTTCCCAGACCGTTGTGTAAGCGTTGATCTTGCTCTTCTTTATCCTTTTGAGGTATGAGGTCGTAATATCCTCGGCTGACCCTTGTGTTATTTTTTCCTTTACCTGTGAAATATTTGCCCATCCTGACATGTTTCATTCCTCACATGATCCTCGGAGCCAAGAAGTTGCCTTCCTGTTTCTTCTCGGTATTGGCGAGCACTTCTTCCTGTGGCATGGATGGTCTGACCACATCTTCCCTGAACACGTTCACTATATCTGCCACATGATAGGTAGGAGACACGTTCTCAGTGTCCACTTCGGCAAGCTGGCTGAAGTAGTCAAGCACAGAGCTAAGTTTTTTAGCATAAGCCTGCGCCTCACTTTCATGGATCTCAATACGGGCTAGCCATCCCATATGTTCGACTTCTTCCTTTGTGATCATTGTAAGTTCCTCTGATTTGGAATGCAATATCATTCAGTGCATGGTATAATAAGGGTTACAAAAGCGTACATCCTATATTAAAAATGTGGGTTCGTCCCTACAGGCCCTATATCATTCTGTGACATCTCTTTTATTTTTAAATTGCCTTGCAATCATTATTTTATGGATAACGTCGATCACTGAAAGCCCAATAAAGTAAGGAATATCTCCACCGAAGTGGATATCAATCCAGAGGTTTTAAAAAGGATGGCCCATTCTCAAAAGAGTGCCTTCACATGACCATTCGGGAAACATGCATGATATTAGGACAGATGTCATATCTCTTATCCCACAGACATAGAGCAGACATGTTACCTGGAACCATACCGTATTATATCACAGACCTTCGCTTCACAACAGAGAAATGTCTCATCTTCACTAAAGTGAATAGCACAAATCCTTTGATCTCAGCATACCCCTTAATATAACATCAAGTTCCAATTCAATGTCCAGGGAATTCCATGTTAAGACAACGTTTTGTTCTGGATACCACGGCCCTTACTGATCTGCATGCAAGGGAGATGATGGAAATAAACAACTTGTGCGAAGGTATGAAGAGTATACTGGACTTGATAGCAAGTGCAAGACTTAAGCTTGATATAAGTTGCTATGTGCCCTTTCCTTCTGTGTACAATGAGCTGCATGAATTTGCCAAAAATAATGTATGTGAAACAGATGTGATAGCCAAGATCGATACATGGCTTGTGAAAAAAGCACCTGATAGGTATAATGTAATGATCAATTCCCGTATCTTCCATGAATACGTGTCCTATATGCGAGAGCGCATCAACAAAGGCATGGTAGCTGCAGAAGAAGCTATTTGGGAAGGTTCTACTAAATGTCTTTTTTTATCCACTAAGGCTGAAAACGCACAACAAATAGAGCACGAAATAGAAAAAGGTGTCATAGGGCCAATAATCGGAAAGTTCAGGAACAAATATCGTTCAGCTTTGAGATATGGTATTCTTGACAGTGCCCCGGACATCGATGTGCTCATACTTGCCAAAGAGCTGGATGCTGCAGTAGTAGCAAGTGATTTTGGCATACAGAAATGGGCAGAAGAATTGGGAGTACGCTTCGTGCCTGCCCACACATTTCCCATGATATTGAAGGAATACCTGGCCCATGTAGAAAATGGCGATCGTCAGATAAAGGACTTTTTTCAGGAAAAACCTTAGTGATGTAGTCAAAACAGAGAATTCATGTACCAACCAGGAACGCTACCAAAGCTATGAACATCGCTGCTTTGAAGAGCTTTGAGGATTTTGCTGGTTTCTTTTCTTTTATTATAGCAGCAACTGCTAGGAAAAATAGCATATCTGCCACAAAGACCACTGCAAGATAACGTACATTCAGCAAGGACTGCAGGTATGGCAACGGGCTTGCCAGCACGGCTACAAGGCCAACCCCGGAAGCAAAATATGAAGCTTTCTCAGCCCCTATACTGATAGCCAGAGTGCTTGCCCCATCCTGCTTGTCCCCTTGTATATCTTCAATGTCCTTGACTATTTCTCTGGCAATGGTAGCAAAAGTTGCAAGCAGGAACAGTACGAATACTGCTTCGATGCCTCCATTGGTGTAAAATACTGCTCCTCCGAAAAGGAAAGTAGAACCGGTAAGATAACCTATGCTCAGATTACCAATAAGCACAGTGCGTTTCAGGGTAGCTGCGTAATAGATAAGCAGAAAGGAGTTGAAGAGGGCAATGACCCCACATGCCACATTAATAAAAAAAGCTATGATCGTCCCCGCTGCAAAAAGTGAAACTGAAAAATACAGAGCTTTGGACTTACTGATCCTGCCTGAAGGGATAGGTCTTTCCGGTTTGTTTATCCTATCGATCTCAACATCGTAATAATCGTTTATAGCGTTACCTGAGCCTGTTATCAGGAACACCACTAAGGACACGTACATGACCTCAGGTAGTGGAAAAGGTATTGGGCCAGCATTGCTGCTAATTATATTGTATGCAATGAGCACTCCGATGCCTGCGGAAAAAGCTGCCATGAAGCAGTTCCCATATCTTATCAACTGCAGGTATGCACGCATTTGAAGCCTGTTATATTTTCCTCTTGATCGCAAGCATCCTATCCAGTGACCGCTTTGCCTTTATCCTTATATCCTCTGGTACTGTGATCACATATTTCATGTTTTCCAGTGAATCGGCCACCGCTTTGATATCTATCATCTTCATATCAGGACATACTGTATAGGTTGATACCTCATAGAACTTTTTATATGGGTTCTCCTTATTGAGCCTGTGCAGAAGACCACTTTCAGTGACGATTATAAACTCATCACTTTCAGAGGTACTTACATAATTGACCATACCGTTCGTACTGAATATCCCGTCCGACATATCAAGTACCTCGCGCCTGCATTCTGGATGTGCCAGCACTTCAGCCATAGGATGCAGGCTTTTAGCTCTTTGCACATCTACTGGAAGTATCTGATTATGGGTGGGACAACATCCTGCCCAGGGTAAGATCTGTTTATCCGTGTTCCTTGCCACATAATCTGCCAGGTTCTTATCCGGCACGAAGATAATCTTCGTCTGTTCAAGTGATTTCACAACTTCTATAGCATTAGCGGAGGTGCAGCAGATATCACACTCTGCTTTGACCTCAGCTGTCGTGTTCACATAGCATACCACAGCAGCATCAGGATGCTCTTGTTTGAGGCTGCGCAGGGAATCAACTCTGGCCATATCTGCCATAGGGCACCTAGCATATAGTTCTGGAAGCAGCACGGTTTTATCTGGGCTAAGCATTGCAGCGCTCTCTGCCATGAAATGCACTCCGCAGAAAACTATCACGTCTACATCAAGATCCACTGCTTTCTGGCTGAGCTCAAGGGAATCACCCAGGAAATCGGCAATGTCCTGGATATCTCCACGCTCATAGTTGTGGGCAAGGATCACAGCATTACGCTGTTTTTTGAGTTTGGCTATCTTTTTTTTCAGTTCCATTGTATCAGGCATACGATCACTGCACTGAGGTGTTGCTTTGACTTATATCTTATCGAAGGAATGGATCAGAACCTGCTGATCTTAGAATATATTCTGTATACTTTACTTCACTTTATTCTCAGGTACCTACCTGTAGTGGATCAATGATCTTTTTTAGTGTTGCGATGGCAGAAAGGGATGCAAGATAACTGCTCTTTGGGTTTGTGGGAGATGCTACGTTCTCGACCTTTGAGGTCAATTTCCCAAAGCTGCCTTCAACTGAGATCTCATGTATATTGCGACATAGTGCCGGATTTGCCACGATCCTCACTTTTGTTTTTTCAAACCCGATGCCTGCCAAGCTGAGTGTTGCAGCAACGTTCACATTTGCCGGAAACCCTTTTACAGCTTCACTTGCCTTCCCTTCGAAAATAACTGTCCTGCTTTTGATATCTTCCAGATTTATATTGTTCTGTATCACAAAAGGAGCATCAGCCAGACCTGAAAGAGGTTTCTGTGTGGTCAATGTCACGGAATATATCTGCTCAGAAGCTGCAGACTTAAGTCCGTCAAGACCTGCGATGGCACCTGATGGCAAATAGATCTTACAGCCCATTTCCTTTGCAATACTATAAATGGTCTTGAATAATATTTCATCTGCAAAAGCACCTACGCTCATGATCATTACATCGCATCCGGCATGCAGGGCTGCCGGTACTACTTCATAGACAGCTTCCTGAGAGGCACATTCAACAAGTAGGTCTATGTGTTTGACCATTTCCCCAATTTCCATCACAGCAGGCCGATGATTGGCCAGCGAGGACAGAAGCCTCTCAACATTTTCAGTATTCCTGTCATAGATAGCGTGAACTTCAGTTTCTATCAAGCCATCATCGATCGCTTTACAGATATAAGTGCCTATTGTTCCGCATCCGACTATTCCTATCTTCAGCATTATTTGATCCCTTCAGGATAGTTATTAACTCACACCGAGTAGTTTCTTTCATATGGTTCTTAATGAATATATATAGTAATTTTGTTAAATCTGTCCTGCTCCATAGAACTCTTCCATAGTGCTGGAAGGTCCTTTTGGACCATGAATTGAAAGTTGGAACGAACCGTTCGCTCAATTATTTGTGGAAAAACATCATCCTCCTTATGAGACGTTCCTTAAAGTCAGCTAGTCGCACACAAGGGTCAAAGACCTATTATATGAAACTGGAAGCGGCAGGAAGAGCGATGCTTCTCCTGTAGGGTACATGTATGTCAGAAGATTGTTCAAGTATAAAAAATACTTGCTAAACAAAATTGTAAGAAAACAGATAAATTCTAACATATTTTATATGAAGTTCATGGTAAAGACCTCAACTAACCTTCAACTCACCAACCACATTGACGTTATGATCGATACTTTTTACTCCACACATTTTGTCTGAGCTGCTGATTAAGAAGTACTTTAGTAAGCTCTCATTGTTCGAGACAATAATTACCGTCATGGGGATTGAGAAGCTCATGGTGAGGATCTGGAACGTATATAAAAATATAGTAATGATAATAATAATAACAATAATAATAAATAACAGACACAAACAAATAAGCAATAGCAATGATGATAGAGATGCGCTATAATCTTATGTACAAATACGCATGTTGTCCATCTATCTATCTATCTATCTATCTATCTATTTTTGATCTTGGTGATTGGTTTGATCTTTATCACCCCCATATAGCTAGATGTTTCAATTGATCTTGAAACACTAAGCTTTAAATATGAAGTTTCAAATATGTTTGAAATACGTGACACAAGATCATCCCCTATACCTCGTCATTATCGGTTTCCAATCTGTACAGGAATACCTGGCATTGCATGTGCTGCTCTGCCTGATACCTGCCTTTTTCCTGGCCGGTGCTATTGCATCGCTTTTTTCAAAGGAATCAGTGCTGAAATATTTTGGTGCAGGTACACCAAAATATATCTCCTACTCAGTAGCAGCAGTATCTGGCTGCCTGCTTGCAGTATGCAGTTGTACTGTGCTACCATTGTTTGCAGGCATCTATAAAAAGGGAGCTGGCATAGGCCCGGCCACTACTTTTTTGTTCTCTGCACCTGCCATCAACATTCTTGCTATTGTTTATACTGCAAAGATCCTGGGTTATGACATAGGAGCTGCCAGGGCAGTGGGTGCAATTCTTCTCTCTATCATTATCGGACTGATAATGCATGCGGCATATGAGAAGAACAACGTTGTACACAATGGGATCAAGACCTTTAACTCAGAAGAGCACGCTCACACCACACAGCTTTTCCTGTTGCTGCTGACAATACTTGTTGTGCCTGAAATCATTAAGTCCTGGACAGCTCTTGCTTTGGTGGAGATCCCACTCATAGTGTTTACTGTGTACCTGTCCTTCAAGTGGTATTCTGAAGAGGAAAGAGCAAGCTGGATGCAAGAGACTTGGTTCCTTGTAAAGATGATCGCTCCATTGTTGCTCGTGGGTGTGTTCTTTGCGGGTATTCTGGTAGAACTGCTTCCTTCCGAAATAGTGGTCAAGTATGTGGGCAGTGGTAACCTGCTTTCGTACTTCATTGCTTCTGTTGCCGCTGCACTGATGTATTTCTCCACACTTACAGAGGTCCCTATCATCAGTGCCCTGACATTGCTCGGCATGACTAAAGGCCCTGCTCTTTCAATGCTGCTCGCAGGTCCTGCACTGAGCCTTCCCAGTATGATCGTCATCTGTAGAATTATGGGAGTTCAAAAGGGACTTTCATATACCGGACTTGTGGTCATAATGGCAATGATCTCAGGGATCGTATTTGACCATTATGTACTTTGACAAGATGTGGATACATGTGCTTGCTGATCATTTCTTCACGGGACAAAGAAGCTCTGGACGTATTGAATGCTGGGATCGTAAGAGTTGAATATGATAGAAAAAGCGTTCTCTGCAAAATAAGGGCTAACATACCTGATGCAGATGAACTGATAGCAATACCGAAAAGAGGTTACTGAAATATAGTGTATAGATTTGTGTATATATGATATTAGAAAGGTGATAACATGAAAATAGAGGTCCTTGGAACCGGTTGTGCTAAATGCAAGAAAACAAAAGAGATCGTTGAGCAGGCAGTTACCGAACTTGGTATCTCTGCTGAGATAATGAAGGTTGAGGACATGAACATTGCGCTTGGCTATGGTGTGATGATCACCCCCGCTGTTGTGATCGATGGTGATGTAAAGATAGTTGGCAAGGTACCGACAGTTGAAAAAGTTAAGGAATGGTTAACAAAAAAATAAATGAAGAGTAGACCAAGGCAGGTGAATTTAAAATGGAAAATGTGGCACAAATGCGCATGTGAAACTGCTACCATTGAACTGTATACATTGGCAGAGGCTGTAATGTTTTCCTAGTGACAAATAAAGTAACTGATGAGCCACTAAAATAGGAAAAGGTTACATCCGCACACAGTTGCATAGAGCCGCATTGCCCATTTGTCTTCTTTTTTTAATTATTCATAAATAATGAGGATGCATTTCGGACCTGTACTTTTCTGAAAATACTGGAAGAACTAATGACTGTAATGAGTTCAGATATCTTTTTAAGACATTATCATAATATGTGAGGGTGTATATTTCAGGAAGATATCATGATCCAGGACTTCAAAGAAACGTATAAGGAAGTACTACAGGCAACATTACCATTGACAACAGCAATTCTGCTCATCATGCTGCTGTTCATGGGTGTGAACCCGATTCTTTTGAAAACCTTTCTTAAAGGAGCTGTATTTGTTATATTTGGTATGGGTCTTTTTTTGATGGGTGTGAAATTGGGAATGTTACCAATTGGTGAATCCATCGGAGCTAATCTGCCAAAGCACGGGTCTGTATTATTTATATTCATAGTGGGGTTCCTACTCTCCTTTATGGTAACGGTAGCTGAACCGGATGTAAGGGTACTGAGCACTGTAATCGAATCTGTTTCAGAAAGTAGTATACAAGGCAATACAATGATATTCTCTATATCATTGGGTGTAGGCTTCTTTGTAGCTGCATCTTTACTCAGGATAATTTATGAAGTTTCTCTTAACCATATGCTATTTGTTGGTTACCTGATCGTGGTTTTATTGGCCTTTATAACACCTGCCGAGTATCTTGCAATAGCCTATGACTCAGGCGGTGTGACCACAGGTCCAGTAACAGTACCTGTGATATTGGCCCTTGGAGTTGGAATATCTTCTGTCCTTAGAGGCAAGACCGAACTTTCAGAAAGTTATGGCCTGTTAGGACTTGCATCGCTTGGTCCTATTTTAAGCTTGATGATCTTAGGGATCCTGTCACATTAAGGAGGATATATGCAAGGGATTGTAGACGTCACGGGTGAGGTCATTCTGGCGATCATACCTATATTGATATTTTTCATTTTTTTCCAGCTAAGATATTTGAAACTTCCTTCCTTTGAGGTAACTAAGGTCCTGGTGGGCCTGTTAATTACAGCTATAGGGATGATATTATTCCTCTATGGAGTTTATAATGGATTTTACCCGGTCGGCTTTGAGATAGGAGAATTCCTTGGCAGCATTGAACAAATGTGGATCCTGATACCAATTGGTTTTGTCCTTGGTTTTCTGACAGCATTTGCCGAACCTGCTGTGCGTGTGCTCTGTTATCAGGTAGAGAGATCTTCGAGTGGATATATACGAGCAAAACTTATGCTTTATACTTTATCTCTTGGTGTTGCGGTATTTGTTGCCATCGGGATGGCAAAGATCGTCTATGGGATACCATTTCTATATATCATCACTCCTGGATATGTGTTAGCTTTGGTGCTATTATGGCTATCTGATAAAGATTTTATTGGTATTGCCTTTGATGCTGGAGGAGTTGCCACCGGCCCTATGGCCGTGTCGTTTCTCATGTCAATGCTTGTGGGTATGGCTTCTTCACACAGTGAAAGAGATGCTGTAGTGGACGGTTTCGGAATTGTTGCATTAGTGGCCTTGGCACCTATCATATTTATTATGCTTCTTGGTGTATATGTGAAATATAAGAGGAGATGAGGCAATGTCACAAGAAAATTCATTTTCATTAATAGTAACGATTGTAAAAAAAGGCTGGGGAGACAAAGTCGTAAACGCTTCAAAAAAAGCAGGTGCCAGAGGTGGTACTATTATGTATGGGCGTGGTACCGGCATACATGAGAACAAAAGCCTGCTTGGTTTAATGATAGAGCCTGAAAAGGAGATAGTTCTGACAATAATTGAATCCGAAATGGCAGATAAGATAGTAGGAGCGATAAAAAAATCCATAGGTATAAATGAACCGGGATACGGGATAGGATTCATTGTGCCATTGAAAAGTATATTTGGTGCCCAGATCCTATGTCCTCAGGACTGTTCATCAGAGGATGGAAAGTGATCCATGTTCTTTGACATCCTTTCAGATATTCAAGTGAACAGTTTTCTGGATATACTCCCATGAACCTTTTGGTTTAAAGAAAATGAAAAAAGAGCAAGGAACATAGGGTCTTACCTCTATCTTTACAGGTTATCTCTGGCCCATTGTGCCCCTGCTTCCAATACATTCTTGTTGATATCGATGAGTTTCTGCTTACCTGCAAAGTTCTCTGCCAGCGCCTCAGCAAACACATCTGTGGGAAGTTTTGTGATACCCAGTTCTTTTAAAACTCCAATCATCACTGTGTTTGCGGCCTTCTCTGCTTTGGCCTTGCAGGCTATCTCCATGGCAGGCACTGCAATACATGTTACTCCTTCTGGAATGGGATAATCCCCTATGGTCGAGTCATAAAGTATGACCCCGCCAGCTTTTACGTTCATGGCGAACTTCTCCAGAGAAGGGCGGTTCATTGCGATCAATATATTTGATTCGTATACTATTGGTGATCCTATGGCAGACCCTGAGATCACCACAGAACAATTAGCTGTGCCTCCTCTTTGCTCTGGCCCGTACGACGGATACCACGAAACATGCCTCTGTGCTCTGCATGCTGCTTTTGCAAGTATGAGCCCAAGGCTTAGCACACCTTGTCCGCCAAAGCCTGCAACCTTTATCAACACCTGCCCAAAATCAGGATCGTCCACAGCATCGGGGGACGCTTCTGTGTCAAGGTTGAAAGCCTTGTCTATGGACCCTTTTGTAAAATCACTTACACTACGGCACAATGTCTCCACTTCATCTGACCTGTCCCTAAAATTACCTAGAGGGAATTCCTTTTCCATCTGTTCGTTCACAAACCTGGTACTTGATCCGGCATCCTGTTTAAGGTTCGTGGGACAAGTGGAAAGCACTTCCACAAAGGCATAGCCTTTACCGTCACGCTGGACCTCCAGAGCTTTCCTTACAGCTTTACGAGCCTTGCGGATATGAGATATATCTGAAACAGATACCCTTTCTATGAATACAGGTGCCTGAAGACTATTGAGCAGCTCGCACATGTGCAGAGGATAACCCGCATACCTGGGATCACGTCCGGTGGGGCATGTAACTGTTTTTTCACCAATGAGAGTGGTCGGTGCCATTTGGCCCCCTGTCATGCCATAGACAGTGTTGTTCACAAAGAACACAGCTATCTTTTCCCCACGGTTGGCGGCCTGGATGGTCTCATTAAGACCAATGGATGCAAGATCACCATCTCCCTGGTAAGAAATAACGACTGCATGATCGAGGGCCCTGGAGACACCGGTACCTACTGCAGGAGCACGACCATGTGCGACCTGTAAGTTCCCGCAATCAAAATAATAATAAGCGAACACTGCACAGCCCACGGGGCTGATCATCACTGTTCGGTCCTGAATGCCCAGATCGCCCAATGCCTCACCTATAAGCTTGTGCAGTATACCATGACCACAACCTGGGCAATAGTGAGTGGCAGTGGGAGCAGCTCCTCCTTTTCTAGGGAATTCGGCATAAAGACCGGCTGGTCTGCCTATGACCTTTTCTTTCATGTTGAGCCTCCTTTTGCAATCTCTTCTATCTTTTGCATCACCTGGTCAAAAGTTATCAGGTTCCCTCCAAGCCTGTTCACAAGCTCAACAGGCCGCATACAACGTGTTGCAAGCAGGACATCCTCCCTCATCTGCCCATTGCTCATTTCCACACAGATGAACGTGCTATCTCCTGTCTGTGCTAACTTGAACAACTCCTTTGCAGGGAAGGGGAAAAGAGTGATGGGCCTGAAAAGGCCAACCTTTATTCCTTTATTTCTTGCCTGCTCCACAGCGGACCGGCAGATACGGCTGCTGATACCGTACGAAACAAGGATGATGTCAGCATCTTCCATCATATATTTTTCATAGGCAACTTCCTGATGCTCAATGAGCTCATATTTTTTCTGCAGCCTGTTGTTGAAATCTTCAAGCTGTTCAAAATCAAGGAAAATGGAAGTTATCAGGTTCTGACGAGTTTGGGAGGTAGCAGCCACTGCCCAGGAAGTATCTACTTGCGGCTGTACTGCATTTGTGGGGAACTTCAGTGGTTCCACCATCTGACCCAGCACACCGTCTGCAAGGACAACTGCAGGATTACGATATTTAAAGGATAGTTCAAAAGCCTTTATGGTAAGATCGCACATCTCCTGCACGGAATTGGGAGCAAGGACTATGTTCTTGTAGTTACCATGTCCTCCCCCCTTAACGATCTGATTATAATCAGCCTGCTCCGGGCCAATATTGCCAAGACCAGGTCCTGCTCTCATTATATCCACTATCACACAGGGTAGTTCTGCACCTGCGAGATATGAGATGCCCTCCTGTTTAAGGCTGATGCCCGGGCCCGATGAAGCTGTCATCACCCTGTGACCAGCTGAAGCACCCCCATATACCATATTTATAGCCGCTTCTTCTGATTCCGCCTGCACGAACTTCCTGCCCAGCATAGGAAAATAGAAGGATGCTTCGTGCAATATCTCACTGGCAGGAGTGATCGGGTATCCAAAGTAGCAGTCACAACCTGCATACAATGCTCCAATGATGACCGCAGTATTGCCTTTTATTAATTGTGTTACCATGATGGACTCTCCTCGAAGCCTACTCATTCCTTGAGGGGAATATGTACCTCTATTGCCAGAGGCTCAGGACATGTGTAGTAGCAGTTAGCACATCCTATACACCCAAAGCCCACATACTCCACATAGTGGTATCCTCTTTCATTGAGACATTCGCTCATCCGAAGTACACCTTTTGGGCAGGATATTATACAACGTCCGCATGCTTTGCACTCCAACGTATTTATTACCGGGTAAGGGTCCTTTTTTTCCATTAGATCCGACATTATTTCAAGCCTCTGACACTCAAGATGCGTTGATCAGCAAATCCCAGCATCTAAAAAACAATGGCTGTGTTGTAACGGCCATTTATGTTTGTCGATTTCTGTATCCTTGGCATTTGCTACTAACATATAATTATAAATAGTTCACCACAGAAGGCCTCTTTATTGACCTTTGTCCTTGTCACGTATCTCCACACGCCTGATCTTGCCGCTGATGGTCTTTGGCAATTCAGATACAAATTCCACCACACGTGGGTATTTGTATGGGGCAGTGACCTTCTTCACATGCTCCTGCAATTCCTTCTTAAGCTCTTCGCTGGCTGTGTACTTCTTTGTAAGCACTATGGTAGCCTTGATCACCTGACCTCGTATTGGATCAGGAACACCGGTAATAGCGCATTCGAGCACTGCAGGGTGTTCTATTAATGCACTTTCCACTTCGAAAGGACCAACCCTGTACCCTGATGTCTTGATGATGTCGTCTGCCCTGCCCACGAACCAGAAGTATCCATCTTCGTCCTTCCAGGCCATATCTCCTGTATGATAGTAGCCATCATGCCACACGTCTGCGGTCCTTTCGGGCTCTAAGCGATAACCTGTAAATATGCCAGGCGGCTTACTGGACCTCGTGTCTATACATATCTCTCCTTCTTCACCCACTTCACATGCATTCCCCTGTGCATTCAGCAGTTCGATATCATATAAGGGAGAAGGCCTGCCCATGGAACCTGGTTTGGGTTCCATCCAGGGATATGTAGCCACGCTCACAATGGTCTCTGTCTGGCCAAAACCCTCCATGAGCTTCAAACCTGTAAGTTCAAGGAACTGCTCATAAACCTCAGGATTTAAAGGTTCACCAGCAACAACACAATATTCAAGTTTGCTGAAATCATATTTGCTAAGGTCTTCTCTGATAAGGAACCGATATATAGTGGGGGGAGCACAGAAAGTAGTAACATTGTATTTTGCAGTGTTTTCCAGCATCTTATCTGCAGAGAACCTGTCATAATCATATACAAAGACCGCACTGCCTGCTATCCATTGACCATATATCTTTCCCCAGATACATTTAGCCCATCCTGAATCTGCTACTGTATAGTGCAGACCACCATCTTTCACGTTCTGCCAGTATTTCGCAGTTATGATGTGTGCCAGAGGATACGCAAAATCATGTTGTACCATCTTTGGCAGACCAGTGGTACCCGATGAGAAATATAGAATCGAGATATCATTGTTAGTGGTCGCCTTCTCGCCTGTAGGGCGGTTGAAGTTCTCCGAGGCTGCTTCCATCTCAGTATTAAAATCGATCCAGCCCTTACGTTCCGTGCTCAGTACCATTTTCTGTTCAAGGATGGAACTGCATTCCTTATGTGCGGCATCGATCTCGCCAAGTACATAATCGTCCCTGGTACATACTACCGCTTTTATATCCGCACGTTCTACGCGGTATACTATATCCTTTTTTGTAAGCATGTGAGTGGCAGGAACGGCTACAGCTCCTATCCTGTGCAGAGCAAGCAGGCAGAACCAGAACTCATACCTGCTTTTAAGTATGAGCATTACATTGTCGCCTTTCCCTATACCATATTTGGTGAAAACGTTTGCTACCTTGTTGCTATAGTACTGCAGGTCCCTGAAATTGAAGACCGCTTCATTGCCGTTGTCATCACACCACACAAGGGCTTGTTTCTGTGGCTGCTGGGCGGCATAAACATCTACGACATCGTAGGAGAAATTGAAATTATCAGGGACATTGATGACAAGGTTTTTCTTAAAATCCTCATATGATTTAAAATCTGCAACAGGAACGAAACTATTTAGCAAAGAGGTCATGTTCTATCTCCTCCACTTACATTATAATAGCAAGGAATTTTGCACTCTTCCCACCCACAGCAGCCATGCTATGTGGATAGTTGGAATCGAAGAATATGGAATCTCCTTCTTCAAGGACGATCTCATTATTATGGATGAACACCTTTAAAGTTCCCTCAAGCACAAAATTAAATTCCTGTCCTGGATGGGAGTTCATGGACATCTCTGTTCCCTCTGGTTTAGGTTCCACTTTAACCACAAAAGGCTCAGCTTTCTTGTGAACGAAATTGGAGGCAAGGCTCTGGTATTTGTACTCTTTCCTTCTTTCCACGCTGACACCTTTATCCTTACGTGTCACCGTAAAAACATGCATTCGTGGATCTTCACCTGTCAACAGCACCGACATGTCGACCTTAAGCCCACTGGAGATCCTATAAAGGATGCTGGCGGGAATATCTGTCTCACCGGCTTCGTAAATTTGATAGGAGCCAGTATCCATGTCCAATCTATCAGCCATTTCATCCACCGAGATGTCGGATATTTCACGTAGCTCCTTAATACGATCTGCTATTTCTTTTATTTTTTCCTGCATGTTCATCAGCCTTCCTTTTCTTGTAAATCCCTTAGATATCACAGTTTTTGGCCAACTAGGATAGGATCATTACAATTTACTCAGCTGAGTTAAAATCTTCTATTATTTCAATCATTCCGTTTAGTATACCAGTACCAATGCATTTGTTCACAGATTTTTTAAAACATGGTTTTGTTCCCAGAAAGACACATCACAAATATATATGTTCTTTGACATATGTGCAACAGTTTTGGAATGGGTGACATGAACAAGATAGAGAATATTACCAAGGAAATTGATCCCATATATATCAGGCATCTGCTCCATGCTTCACTAGGGCTCACATGCCTGCTATATCCTTTTCTTCCTCTGGGTATGCTGATACTTATAATGTTCCTCATGATCATGATCTTGAGACATTTGCCCCAAAGATCAAAACTATACCAGATCCTTTCCAGTAAGGAAAATGACAAAAACATCTTCAAAAGACCGATAGATAAAAATCTCAGAAGCGCAAACAACCTTGTTATTTCCATCCTTTTGCTTCTGTTGTTCAAATATGGTTTTAGCTTGGAAGGTGTGACATTCCCTATATACGTGATCGGTGGGGCTGTGGCCATCAGCACGTTCGGAATAGCCTCCGCTAACATGTTCACTCATTGGAAAAAAAATCAATTAAAATGTCTGGCAAAATTAGATTATCCTGAAAAAACATACAAAGAAGAAGAAGACAGCGAGGTTTTCCATTTGCCTTCAAGCCTCGTCATGTTATTAGCAGGCATCATTTCGGCTTTTCTGTTAGGAGCGTGGATCATTCATTGGGAGGGGATCAATGTCACCTATGATATGATCTTTTTTATAGCAGTGATCGGATCGGTCACCGGAGCCCTTTTTGAATCCATCCCCTCCAGAGTGGACGACAACATATCGGTTGTTTTTGGATCAGGCATGGTCATGTGGCTTTTTGCATCTTTTGGATACACAGTGCCGCCTGCGCATATGTTCTTTGCCCTTCTTTTTTCCCTGCTGTTAGGCTACCTTGCTTATAGAGCACGTATAGCGGACATATCTGCTCTTTTGGGTGCAAGCCTTATTGGTGTACTGATCATAGTATTTGCCGATATTTTCTGTTTCCTTTTATTGTTAACCTTTTTTATACTGGGTGGGGTTTTTACCAAATACAAGTATGCTTACAAGGCATCTATTGGTATAGCCGAGAAAAAAGGTGGTGTGAGGAGCTATGAGAATGTTTTCAGCAACAGTATGGCAGCTCTTGTGCTTGCCATTGCCTATGGCATGTATCCTCAATACAGTGAGTTCATCATGTATTCATATCTGGGTACTGTTGCAACTGCAACAGGTGACACACTTGCAAGTGAGATAGGCACCACCTCAAAAGAAAGACCACGAATGATCACGAACTTAAAACCTGCAAGACCAGGCCGCGATGGTGCGGTCACTATACTTGGTGAACTTGCATGCATATTTGGTTCTCTTGTGATAGCTGTTCTAGCAATTTTGTTCGGAAAGGTGGAGAATGCCTATCTGGGGCTTTTGATCACCGGTCTTGGAGGATTTATTGGTACTAACATTGATAGCTTACTGGGTGCCACACTTCAGAACAGAGGACTATTATCTAATAGCGGAGTGAACTTCTATGCTAATTTTGCCGGAGCAGCGGTTTCAGGCTTACTTTTTCTGTCATTATCCTGAACAAAAGGCATCTGATACCATGGATCTGCTAGTTGAGCCACAAATATGACAAATCCTTTTATTACTTCAAACATTAAATAATACCATAGTTGATCTTTATCATATATACAAAAGTGAATATCATGCTTGACATAGGAATCATAGGTGCATCTGGTTATACAGGCGGTGAGCTAATGCGCTTACTGCTCAGTCATCCACAGGCCAGGGTAGAACTGGCAACATCCCGTAGGCTGATGGGTCAAAAGGTATCTGCCACTCACACACATCTTAAAGATATGGTGGATATTCAGTTCGAAAACCCTGATCCACATGAAATAAAGGACAGGTGTGATGTGGTCTTTGTGGCTGTGCCACATGGTACTGCCATGAACATCGTGCCAAAGATACTTGATGACAAAGTAAAGGTAATAGACCTGAGCGCTGATTACCGGCTTAAGCCAGCGGTCTTTGAGGATGTATATGGCATCAAACATCTCGACCCACGTAATGTGGTCTACGGAATGCCAGAGCTGCACCCGGAAATAAAACATGAGGGATTTATAGCCAATCCTGGTTGTTTCCCAACAGGTGCTACTCTTGCAGCCGCCCCTCTTGCGCAGGCATCTATGATAGACAGCGTAGTATTTGACTCCAAAACAGGTGTTTCCGGTGCAGGCATTGAGCCAAGCCAGGCTTCACACTATCCTAACATGGCCGAAAATGTACAGCCTTATAAGCTGACAAAACACAGGCATTTGCCGGAGTTCACTCAGGAGCTACAGCGTTTGGACAAAAACCTCACCAATATCAGTTTTACCCCTCATATCATTCCTTCAGTAAGGGGTATACTTACTACAGCCCACATATTTACCAAAGGGACCCTCACGAAATATGATGTTATGGACCTGTACACAGAAATGTATCAAGACAAACCATTTGTCAGGATGATGGATGGGATACCATCTCTCAGCGCAGTAAAAGGCTCCAATTTCTGTGATATAGGCTTTGAAGTAGATCCCCGTAATAATCGCGTAGTTGTTATCTCGGCGATCGACAACCTGGTAAAGGGAGCATCAGGACAGGCTATACAGAATATGAACATCATGTGTGGCTTAGATGAGACCACCGGTTTATGGGTACCAGGTATAGCCCCTTAAGTTCCAATGCTTATCAAGATGGTGTGATCCATGCAAGTCAAAGACATAATGAATACAGATGTGATCGTATGCGACCCTCGAACAACCATAAGTGAGGCTTCCCAGCTGCTCAAAAAGCATAACATCAGTGGCCTTCCGGTAGTAGAAAATGGCAAGGTCGTAGGCATAGTCTCAGAAGGAGACCTGCTCAAATTACTGGAAGTTCCTGAACCTGGTGGTCTGTGGTTACCTAGTCCCTTTGAGGTAATAGAGATACCTATACGTGAACTTCTCAACTGGGAAGAAACTAAACATATGCTGGATGACATTGGCTCAAAGCCTGTCCGTGAGATCATGCAAAAGAATGTGCATGTCATATCCCCGGAAAATAGTATCCAGGATGCGGCCAAGCTTATCACGAAATACAAGGTGAACCGCCTCCCGGTCATAGAGGATGGTGTTCTGGTCGGCATCATCACTCGAGGCGACATCATACATGGACTGGGGAGGGATACAGAGCAATGAAATCTATCGATGGTGGTATCTGCGCTGTAAAAGGTGTTAAGGCCTGGGGTATCAAGTCTGGAAAAATGGGTCTTGGAGTGATCGTGGCAGAAGGTAATGCAGCGGGAATGTTTACCAGGAACAGGGTCATTGCTGCTCCCCTGGTAGTTACAAAAGAGCATCTTCAAAAACATGGCAGGCTTAGTGCCCTGATAGTCAACAGTGGCAATGCAAATGCTTTTACCGGTGAACAGGGGATTGTGGACGCAAGGGAAATGGCTTGCATGCTGGCAGATGAGCTATCCATAGATTCCGAACATGTGGCAGTAGCTTCTACCGGTGTCATTGGCAGACGTTTGGACACAAAATGGATATGTTCGAACCTTTCAGGTGTTGTAGCCTCATTAAGAGCAGATCACGAAGGCAGCCATGCTGTGGCCAGGTCCATAATGACCACAGATACTACTATGAAAGAGATAGCTATTGAACTTGATAGTGGTATCCGAATAGGTGCCATTGCCAAGGGGGCTGGAATGATAGAGCCTAACATGGGCACTATGCTATGTTTTGCTTATACGGATGCAAAAATGCCTACAGAACTATTGCATGAATGCCTTACCAAGGCTGTAGACAAAAGCTTCAACATGGTAGTAGTGGATGGTGATACCAGCACCAATGATATGGTACTCTTGACAGCGACCGGTGGGTCAGGCATTCAACCTCTGACGACAGATTTCCAGCAAGGGCTTGACCATGTGCTGATAGAGCTTGGAAAAATGATCGCTGCTGACGGTGAGGGTGCCACAAGGCTGATAGAAGCAAATGTAACCGGTGCTTTATCAGATGAGGATGCCCGTCTGGCTGCAAAAGCGATCGTGCGCTCGCCACTTGTAAAATCTGCAGTTTTTGGTAAAGACCCTAACTGGGGGCGTGTGACAGCAGCTGTTGGATATTCAGGTGCTGAGGTCGATCAGCACAAGTTATCACTTGCGTTTTCAGATGGTAGGGATACAATACAACTTGTGATCAGCGGCAAGATCCCCGGAATGAGCGATGATGGCCTCTCCATACTCAGAAAAATAATGGGAGGAACAAAGGTCAATATCATAGTAGATCTGGGACTGGGAATGAGCAGTGCCACAGCATGGGGTTGTGATCTTACTTACGATTATGTGCGTATAAATGCTGAATATACAACATAAGTTCAGAATTTTTTGAAAAAAGGTGAAAGAATGGACATCGATGAATGGGAAAAACGTTACTCTATGGCATTTTCCAGTATCAGCGAGATACTGGATAACATAAATGGTGTCTTTGTTGCATACAACAGCAACGTGGATGCTATTAAGCATGTCAGTGAAAAGGATATACACAAACTCATTTCCATTGTGGGGGCAAAAGCAGTGCAGCAAAAGGTCACGGAATATCCCCGCGAGATCCAGGACCCTGTGGACCTTGTTGCAAGGCTCGTGATAGCCATGCGGGATGGGAAAGCTGCAGAAGTTCCCACATATACTGCTGATACCCACAAATGGCTCATGGATAACATGGTATTTGATAAAGCCCGTATGGGAGGGCAGGCTGGTATCATATCCAATCTTCTGTCAAACCTCGGGGTCAATAATGTCATAACATATGTCCCATGGTTGTCCAAGGAACAAGCCGAGTATTTTGTTGATGCACCCAATCTGAAATATCCAGTGATAGAAAATGGTGTTCTCAGGTTAAAGCACCCACATGATGCCTATGATGTGAACCAGCTCCCTAAGATCAATTGGATCTTTGAGTTCTCAAAAGGCACAAAGGTCGAATATGATGGAGAGATATTTGAGGTTCCCAGAGATAATCGTTTGATCATCTCTTCCAGACCTCCATGGCTACGCATAGACATGAGTGAGCAGCTATATGATCAGATCCCCCATATGAATGGGATGATCGATGGTGCCATCCTTTCAGGTTATCAGATGATAAAAGAGAAATATGAGGATGGAACAACCTACCATGATTATGTGAAAAAGGCCGTAGATGTTATCAAAAGACTAAAAGAAGGCAGCCCTGACATGCGTATACATGTAGAGTTCACTTCCATTCAGAACAAGGTCATAAGAAGAACGATCCTTAAGGATATTGTGCATAAGCATGCCTCCTCTTTAGGACTGGATACAGTTGAGGTGGCTAATGCCCTTAATGTGCTGGGTCATGAAGAGCTGGCATACGCTGTCATCAGTAAAGGAGAGAACAGTATCTCTGCACTGTATGAGGGGGCTGTTAAGCTCTTATGTGAATTGAAGCTTGAAAGGGTACACATACATTCCCTGGGTTTCTACATATGTGTAGCTTCTAAGGATTTCCCTCTTACAGTGGAAGAGCACAGGGATGCTTTGATGTTCTCATCTACCCTTGCAGCAGCCCAGGCATTACATGGTGATATTGGCAGCCTTGAGGAAGGAGGAACGGGTCTTGGTGTTCCAATATCCGAAAGAGGACATGATGACCTTGAGCAGCTGGAAAAGTATCTTGTACGAAGGGATGTGTGTACCGGCACTGAGTTCGAGGATGGATGTGTCTGTGCGCTTAACCATGACCTTATTGTCATTCCCACAAAAGTGGTACAGGACCCAGTAGCTACCGTGGGGATCGGTGACACCATCTCAGCAGGTGCTTTTGCAGCCATCCTTGCTATGATCCGAAAAAAAGGGGCTGAAGATAGGGGTTCTTGATGAAGGTCCTTTGTGCATACAACGCTAACATCGATGCTTTACATTCCATCACAGGTGCAGAAGTATCTGCTATGCTTGCTTCTGTGGATGTAGCGGAAGTGGTAGAAAAAATAAGGGATCCTCCTGGTCTTATAGATTCCATGTCCGATTTTCTTGCGGGGCTTTTGCTCTGCATGAAAGAGGGTATAGGCGCAGAATGGCTCATTCACGGACCAGATACCTTTAAACTCCTTAAGGAGCAGTTCATCCATAGATCGAAGCTAAGAATGGGCGGCAATATGGGCATAATGGCAAATGTGCTTTCTGAGATGGGAGCAGAGCTTGTGGTTCCCAATGTTGTTAATCCCACGTCTCAGCAACTTTCCTTCTTTTCTCAAAAGGCAGTTTATATCCCAGGAGCTGAGCCCTGTTCTAAGGAAATGAAATGTGAAGATGATGAAAACATACACTTCGTCTTCGATTTCAAAAAAGGGGACCGCGTTAAATATGGAGATATCTTTTTCACAGTTCCGAGAGAGAACCGGTTCATTGCGACCTATGATATCCTGAACATATCCCTCCTGACCAATCCACATTTTGAAGATTATGCTATCGAGCATGCAGGTGAGATGGATGGAATGCTGATCTCAGGTTTTCACATGATGCTAAAAACCTATCCTGATGGCTCTGGTTATCAGGACAGGCTTGAGCAGGTGTTAAAGCAGCTGAAGATGTGGGGTTCCATGAATGATGATCTCTTAATACATGTGGAATTTGGCCATTTTAATGATAAAGACATGGCTTTGCATGTTTTTTCCAGATTATCGCCTCTTGTAAGCTCTATAGGCATGAACGAAGATGAGCTTGCCATGCTTGAGCCTCTGCATAAAGTGAACGCGGCCAATATATTGCAGATGGACGTTCTTTCTATACTGGAAGCTTCAGATCAGTGTTTGTCGGCTTTTGGGCTCAAAAAAATGATCGTTCATACCAGGGAATATGTCCTTAGCATATCTCGCAAGACATGCCTCTCACCGGAAGAACAGCTTGAAGCCATGGGCTTTGGCATTACATGTGCCGGGATATTTGCATCGACCGGTCAGCTGCATCACAGGGATAAGTTGCAGTTACTGTCTTCTGACCTTCAGGAAAGTGTATTTGGCAACATTCAGATGCAACGCCTGATCGAAACAACAGCAGCTGTTAGTTCAGGTCGTGGTGCTGCTGGAATGTATGAAGGTCACCAGATATGCATGTTGCCTACTTTGCTCAGTGATGACCCGGTCTCTACTGTGGGCCTGGGAGATACTGTTACAGCTTCAATGTTCCTCAGAGAACTGGAATTGCAAAAAGCGAGGTGAGGATATCTACACTTTGAAGTGCAGTAATTTTCATCTGGACCACACTCTGGATTGCGGTCAGGTATTCAGGTGGAACAAGGTAGGAGGTGTGTGGACAGGTGTGGTGCAAGGGGACGTGGTACGCGCCTGGCAAGACTTGCACACAGGGTTAGTACACATCGATTCCAAGTTACCGGAAGATTTTTTTCGCAGCTATTTCCGATTTGATGATGAACTTGACAGTATACTTGACGAAGTGAACAAGGATGAACATATGGATGAAGCTATTCGTGGTTACAGGGGAATGCGTCTTATCCGGCAGGAGCCATGGGAATGTCTGATATCATATCTTCTTGCCACTGCCTGGAGCATTCCCAACATAAAGAACGGCATTTCCAAACTATCCCGTATTTTTGGAGAGGAAATTGCAGATGGCCATTATAGCTTCCCAGGTCCAGGTGCATTAGCAACGGCATGTGATACTGATCTGTACAGCTGTAAGCTGGGTTTCAGAACGGATCGCATACGTAAGGCGGCAGTACAGGTAGCTGATGGTGACATCAGCCTTGATGAGCTTTTTGAGCTTGACTATGAAGATGCAAAGAAGAAGCTCATGGAGCTGGATGGCATTGGAGAGAAAGTAGCGGATTGTATACTGCTTTTCGCCTTTGGGAAGATGGAGGCCTTTCCCGTGGACACACATGTGGAAAAAGTAGTCAGTACATATTACGGCGATCATGACTTCTTCAAGGATGGGATCACAAAGGCTAAAATAGGCACATGGGGAAGAATGTACTTTGGAAAGTACTGTGGTTATGCACAACAATACCTGTTCTATCAAAAACGGCTTGAGGGTTTGAAATGACCGGGGTGGACTGAAGAACGCTGATGTTCAGAAGATCAAAGGCACAGTCTTTTGATATTCTGATCATCTGCCTGCTTTATGGATAGACCGCAATGCTGAGAATATACTACAAGGACTTCCTTTATGGGAACCGCCTGACAAAACTGGATATAGACCAGGCTAAAATCAGAAAACCCAAGGGAAGAACGAAGAGGCCAAAAAAAGCAAGGTCATTGGCATTTCCCAGCAAAGAGGCTCTGCTAAAGCTTTCAGTTCCAATAATGACCGATATCAATGTAAAGTGGACCACTGTGGACAGGTATTAAAAATACTGCCAGATATTTGGAATTTTTTAACAAATTGCTGAGAACCCGAAGAAACCCATTTTTAGCCAATTGTTCAAAACCTGCATATAGGACATGCTTCTATTACCAAGGTCCCCGGGATCCTCTATTGTCCAATAAGAATGGAAGTACTTGAACTTGATTGGATGCTCTCGCATGATACAAAAGTATGAGAGGAATACAATAATAAACAAGTATACTATATTTAGCATTGTTTTTTGCAACGAGGAGTGGATGAAGAACTACAAGAGGATATTTAAATTTATAATTATATTAATATCGATTGTACTCATATTCAATTATAGAAATGAACTTCTACCCGAAGCTATAGCATTATTTCACAATCTGCAGAATGCGGATATAAAAGATATAACCATTGCAATAGCCCTTTATTTACTAAGTGTATATATTTTTGCTGAAAGATGGAAGATCGTTCTCAATTCATTAGGATATGATTTAAAGACCACACAGTTATTTCCTGTGATATTTGGTGCCATTCCCATTAACAATCTTACACCCGCGAACAGAGCTGGGGGAGAGCCATTGAGGATGTTCTGGGTCAAAAAGGAATTTGGGGTCAAGTACTCAGATGCTGTTATATCTATAATCTTCGAAAGATCGGTAGAAGCAATACCTGTGTTAGTGATGATGATCTATGTAAGCTATACTATACTGCCTTTTATCCAGAGCGCTCATCCATTGACCTCGAACATGGTCTATGTAGCAGCCATACCATTTGCTCTGGTATTCCTGGCATATCTGCTGAAGGATAAGATAGGCAAATACATAGAAAATTATAAAGAAGACTGCTATAAACTTAGAACGGTCTTTTACCCAACATTGTTCCTATCCAGTAGTGTATGGGTGCTGGACATCTTCAGGTTTAAGTTCATTACATTATCTTTAGGTTTACAGCTACCTTTCAAGATCATTGTACTGATATCTCTTCTCTACATGATACTAGGTTCTATACCACTTACAACAGGAGGTTTGGGAGTTGTGGAAGGAGGACTGATAGCAGCACTTAGCTTCTTTGGGATATCTATGGCCATAGCTGCCGGTATCATTCTAATAGAAAGGTTCATTTCTTATATTTTAGCAAGCCTGATCGGCTCTGTATTTCTGATCAGATTTGGAGCTTTTAAAGTATGAAGAAATTTAAGATCGCACTCGTAAGTGATTGGTATTATCCAAAAATAGGAGGTATAGAATATGCAATTGATTCACTGGCCAGGAACTTTATAGCTCTGGGACATGAAGTCCACATCATAACCAGAGGATACGACAAACTTCAGCCATTTACCCCTGTGAAAGAACTTACAGTAATAAGATTGAAAGGAAAAGAACTTACAGAACGCTTCCTGTCCATAGGAGCTTATAAGGAGCTCTATGACATATTGAAACATGGAGAATATGACATGGTCCATGCACATGGTCTGGACTCCCCACTTGCCATATCCTCACTTCTGATCTCGCACATAATTGATATACCTGTTGTAATAACCAATCACTCCCTCGCAGGAAAAGGGCTCATCAGAATTCCTCTCCATTTACTGGGTAAGTTCTTCCTCAGATATCCAGATGCTATTATAGCTGTGAGCTCAGCTGTGGCAAAAGAGACAAGGATCATGTCCAATAGGCCAGTGTATCTGATACCCAATGGAGTTGATATATTAGCTTCAGATGGTGCAGACACACCAGTTGTACTGGAAAAGGGCGGAAGGACCTCAGTGATAATTGTCTCCAGAATGACAAAGAAAAAAGGAGTGGATTCTATAGTTGAAATTGCTCCTTCACTTATCAAAGAACATAGTGATGTTCTTTTCCTGATGGTTGGCGATGGACCTTTAAAAGATAAACTTGAAAAGAGAGTAAAAAAACAGAACATGGAACAGAATTTTATCTTCACAGGTGAAGTTCCTAGAAAAACGGTATTTTATCTTCTCGGTAGATCGGATATATCCGTCATGCCTTCAAAGAACGAAGCTTTCGGCATCGCTGTCCTTGAAGCCTTTGCAAAGATGGTGCCGGTCATAGCAAGAAACAACAGTGGGACCTCGGATATTATTGCTCATGAAAAAACGGGCTTTCTTGTAAAAAATAACAAAGAGATGGTAACGTATATAATGAAACTGATAGATGAACCTGAGCTTAGAAAAAAAATATCCTACAATGCCCACGAAGAGCTAAAAAGATACGAATGGCCTGACATAGCCAGGAAGGTCATCGATGTGTATACACAGGTGGTCCATGAAAAGAATCGCTATCACAATTGACGTGGAACAGGATTGTCCACCTTTTCTTGGAACTATGCGTGGAATTGAGGAAGGCCTCCCCAGACTGATGGAGCTGTTCAGGAACAAGGAGATAAGAGCTACTTTTTTCACTACTGGGAAAGTTGCAGAGCTTTATCCTGAAACCATTGCGCAAATACCTGAAGACGGACATGAGCTTGGATGCCATGGCTATGCCCACGAAAGGTTTGACAAAGTGGATAAAGAACAGGCAGGTATTGCAATTGCTAAGGCAAAAGATGTCCTTGAGGATATAGGTCCTTCAATTGTATCGTTCAGGGCACCAAATCTTAAATTCCCACTGAAGTATATGGAAATACTCCAGGAGAATGGCTTCAAAATAGATTCTTCCATTGCAAAATACAAACCTCCATTTCCCAGAAAACCTTACACAATAGATGGTATTATAAGAATACCTGCATCAATAACCTCATCTTTCCTGCGCCTTCCACTTGCTGTGATCCTCCCTATGCTCGATCACATGCATGATCCGGTATTGTTCATACATCCCTGGGAGTTCATAGATATGACAAATAGCCCTATCAGATGGGATTGTAAGTTCAACACCGGAAAGGTGGCGTTACAAAACCTATCTGCAGTGATAATGCATTTCAAAAAGAAAGGGTATAGTTTTTTAACTCTTCATGAAATGGCTATTGGAAATAATATATATGAGCGAAGAAGGTCTTATAGGATAACAGAAAATGAAACCGGGACCCCCTCTCAAACAAAGCGGGAAGAATGTTCGGGCAGATAAAGCTAATTCCCGGAAATAAATATTGGATTGGGTCCCCTGAGCATGCTATTGTACCAATGACGATCTTTTTTTCTTTGAGGACATAGAACTCATTTCAAAACGTCCCTGACACCTTTTCCCAACACAACGGGAACACGCAATATCTAATAACTTTTTGAGGGTCGTATTAGAGCCATATTAAGATATTCGATCATTAATATCCTTCAGCCTATCTGCTCGCTGGTTTCTAAATATTGCCTAAAACCACATGAAAATTTTTCTACATTGTTGTGCGAAAAGTTGGATTACAACATAATGGTAAAAGAATGTGTAAATGATGTGGTAACAGCGAACATTGGTGATGAGATCTTGTTAACCATCGTTCCTGATGAAGGGTATAGTCTAGATCAAAATACATTAAAAATAAATGGACAAGAAATTGAAGGTGAGACCTTTATAATGATGGCAAATGATGTTGAAGTGACAACACAGTTCGTACCTATTGATATACCGAATAGTCAAAAACCCGGTAGTTCAAGGTCGAAGGATCCGAAACACAGAAACTTAAAGACAATGAGCCAGGGATCAGAATATCCAAAATTTGAGAATCAAATAACAAATGTTCCAAAAGTAGAACATACAAATAGTCAAGAAGCTGATCCATCTTTTCAGCTGGGGAACAAAAAAGATCTTACATTTGTAGTAAGTGTGGAAGATCTACCAAGCTTAAACAGGTAATAGTTGATGGTAAAATTTTAGATCATAAATATTATACGGCAGACTTTGATCATAATACTATCACATTAAAAGCGGATTATTTACAGGGCTTAAAGGAAGGAGAACATAATTTAGAGATAGTATTTACAGATGGAGTAGTAAAAGCAAGTTTTAGCGTTCTAGACACAAAAGCATAAGATGATGAAAAAGCCGTGATCCTTCAAGCAGATGCACCAAATTCAATAAATGAACCTGCATGGTTGGTTCTAATTTCATTGCTTGGATCTATTATATTTCTGCATGCTAATAGAAGAAAGGATGTATAGCTTTATTAGTGAAGAGCGCAAAACGATATTTATCATATTGAACGATGATAGCAATAGAATAAAAAGGAGAATAAAGATCAGATTGTTAGGTCAGAATACAAAAAAGCATATTGATCGTTTGACAATAAACTTAGGATCCGTTGCATGATATGATAAAATGATTAAAAATCCATACCATCTGAGTGTAATTCGCTCAGAACTTGTTAAGAGCACCAATTATGATCTTGACATTACTTATTTTTCGTTTTCACAATAATTGATAACAAAATGTTGCTTATAATCGTACACAATGGATCACCTGCACTAAACTAAATAAAGAAGATCAAAACATTTAAACCGAATTGTTTAGACCAAATTGTAATTTGCGAGTTCGAGTAAATGTCACTGAATACTACAGTTCTTGAGATACGCCAGAGGCAGCGTATCAAGCCCACACCTCTGGACACGCCGTCTGCTGTGTGGACAGGCAAGGATCACGTGGATGGGAATGTGGAGAATACCCTTACAATGATCTTCCGCACTTCCGGATGCTGGTGGGGAAGGGTAGGAGGCTGCACCATGTGTGGCTATGTTTATGACAGCGCGCATACATCTCCCTCAGTGGATGATCTTGTTTCCCAGTTCCAGAAGGCCATGGATAAAGCCTCAAGGTTTGACAGGTTCATGGTCAAGATATTTACTTCAGGTAGTTTCCTTGATGAAAGGGAAGTGCCTGAAGACGCCCTCTCAAAGATACTTTCACTTCTGGAAAAGGATGATCGGATCTTCAAGGTAGTGGTGGAATCCAGACCAGAGTTCCTGACAGAAGCATCCATGGATCTCTGCCTTGCTCACCTTAAAGATACTTTGTTCGAAGTGGCCATAGGCCTTGAGACCAGTTCGGACCTCATCAGAAAACACTCTATCAACAAAGGTTTCACTTTCAGGGATTATGTCAGGGCTGCCAAGGTTGCAAAAGCCAATGGTGTTGCAGTAAAGACATATCTTATGCTGAAGCCCCCTTTCATCTCAGAACAACAGGCTTTGGAGGATATGGTGGTCTCAGTAAGAGAAGCGTCAGTATATTCCAACGTGATATCTATCAATCTGTGTAATGTGCAGAAAGGCACTTTTATAGAACATTTATGGGAGAGGGGAGAATATCGTTCCCCGTGGTTATGGAGCATTGTGGAGATCCTTAAAAGGACAAAAAGAGAGTTACCAAATGTGATCATCACTTCCGATCCTGTAGGAGCAGGTGCCAAAAGGGGTCCCCGCAACTGTAAGGAATGCAGCGGACGGGTTGCAGATGCCATCAGGGCTTTTTCACTGAGCCAGGACCTACATGATCTTGAAGGGCTGGAATGTGATTGCAGGCATATGTGGGAAAAGGTTCTGGTTCTGGATGACCTCAGTTTCGGCTCGCCCATCCTAGAGTGAATCTCTCACTCTCCATCCTCACCTCTGTAAACCATTGTCCCTATCCCTGTATCGGTAAAGAGCTCCAACAGAACAGAGTGAGATACGCTCCCATCTATTATGTGCACTCTTTCCACACCACTTTCCACTGCGGTCACAGCACCCCTTAACTTAGGTACCATACCACCAGAGATGACCTCTTCTCTCACTAATTTTTCCACATCTTCAAGTTTCACTCTGGATATGCGAGAAGCCTTATCATTGATGTCCTTCAGGATGCCCGGCACATCTGTCATGAGAATGAGCTTCTGTGCCCTCAGAGCTGCAGCGATATCCCCAGCTACTGTATCTGCATTTATGTTGAGCCCTCTTCCGTTAGCGTCTATAGCAATGGGGGATATCACAGGAATATAACCATGTTCTGTGACAATTTTCAGGATCTCCGTGTTGATGATCTCGGTTTCTCCCACCCAGCCCAGATCAACTTCCTGCTCTTCGTTCTCTATCATGACCTTTTGGGCAGCCATTTTCTTTGCAATGATAAGCTTACCATCTTTACCGGAAAGGCCAATTCCCTTTCCTCCGTGTTTGCCTATGAGGGATACGATATCACTATTAATATTACCTACCAATACCATGCGTGCAATTTCAAGGGTTTCGTCATCTGTGATGCGTAATCCTCCCACAAATTCGGGTTTCTTTCCCATGCGGTTCATCTTCTCGGTGATCTCGGGTCCCCCTCCATGCACTATGATCGGATGAATACCTATGAATTTCAGCAACACTACATCTTCAATGATATCGCTCATGACCTGCTTATCAACCATGGCATGGCCACCTACTTTGATGACCATTATGGCATTATGGAACTTCCTGATGTAAGGAAGAGCCTCTATCAACACGTTCTCTCTTTTCAATGTCACGGTCCATCCTCACTGGCTAGTCGATCACCAATAAAAAGTATCACCAATGATAGCGTTTCCAATATATTATCTTTATTGGACCACAAATGTTGTTTGTTAAAAAATAATATTTGTTAAAAGAGAATGGTACCAGAATCCTGGCGACCAAAAAAACATGATCCTATTATTAGGCTTAGATCTTCTCGAGCTTCTCTATGCCTACTTTCTTCACAAATGGTTTGCTGATCTTATCAGGCATCCAGTCAGGCTTGTTCTTCGGAGCATCCACATTCTCTCTCCAACCTTTGAAGACATGGATCTTTTTGGTTCCTCTCTCCCGAAGCTTTATGGTTTCTGGCTTTGCCTTTGTTCCCTTGCCGCGGTTAGCGACCTTCAATGCTGCCTGACGTGGCTGTTTTCCGGTAAATACACCGTGTTCATTTCCATTTTTATCTCTCAGTACAAAGTTCCTAGTTTCAACCATCATGTCACCTCATTACTTGCATGTGACTTTACTCGATAAGCCTATTCTGCACATATAGTATATATATTTTTCTTTAAATGTTGCCTTTCGATTCTGGTTTATACCAGTTGGATTATCGGGCGGATCCATAATCCTGTTTAATTTATATTGCTGTTTAAATATTTTAATCTATCCCTGTCGTAACACAACATTTACATGCAATGAATTCATTTCCTTTACCTAGTACGTATAAAATAGACCTATCTCAATTTTACATGAATATGATCTGTTCTTAGAGGTAATGTTATGGAACTTTCTACTGTTGTATTGCCGGATATACAGGCAAATAAGCCCAAGATACCTATCAACCTGACCCGCGTAGGTGTGACCAACGTCAAAAAACTGGTAGCTGTCAAAAGAAAAGATAAACGTCCCGTCATGCTCATATCAACATTCGATATCTATGTTGATCTGCCTTCTGACAGAAAGGGTGCTAACCTTTCCCGCAACTTCGAAGCTGTTGATGAGGTTTTAGAAAAAGCAGTGAACATGCCTGTTTATGAGGTCGAGCAACTATGCAGTGATGTTGCTCTGAGCCTGCTCGTAAGGCATGAATATGCTACAAGGGCAGAAGTCCACCTCAAGAGTGAATATGTCATTAAAAGGGAATCCCCTTCCACTAAAATGGAATGTCAGGAAGTAGTGGAGATCTTCGCTGAAGCAAAAGCCAGCAGGGAGGAATCCGGAAAAATCAATATAACTAAACTTATAGGCGCAGAAGTGGTAGGCATGACCGCTTGCCCGTGTGCTCAGGAGATCATGACGGACAATGCCCGCAAACAGCTTGAAGAGATTGGTGTGGATAACAGAAAAATAGCTGAATTCCTCCATCGTGTGCCCATGGCAACCCATAACCAGAGAGGAAGGGGGATCATTTCCATTGAAGTTGCAAGTGATGATTTCATATCTCTTGAAAAAGTGATAACTATCATTGAGAGATCTATGAGCTCAAATGTCTTCGAGTTGCTAAAGCGTTCAGATGAAGCGATAGTAGTTCAGACGGCCCATAAGAATCCGAAGTTCGTGGAAGACTGTGTTCGTACCATGGCCCATAATGTTGTTAAAGAGTTCAAGGACCTTCCGGATGATGCGATCGTGACCGTAAAGCAGATAAACGAGGAAAGTATCCACCGCCACAACGCCTTTGCTGAAAGGGTTGCAACCATAGGTGAACTTCGTGCAGAGATCACCAGCTGAATCTTTTCAGATTGTTCCGACCACCATTCTGAAGTTAAAGAGTGTGATTATATGGATGAAGGTTCAGTTCCTATCCAGGCCCAAGATCTAAACGGGGATCCAATCGAGATTGGTTCATATGTGATCTACATCAATACAGGTACTGCAGGTCAGGTTATTGAAATTAAGCAGGATGAAGGTACAACGTGGGCCCTGTTGGATACCACCGGGCTCTACTACAATGTCCTGGCTCTTGTGACAACCGATGAAGGAGCCATCAAGGTGAAGAAAGAACGTGAAACTGGCAAAATAGATATAGCTGATCTTGCCGATCAGCAAACCACAGCAACTGTCGCTGACGTTGGACAGGTGACAGGTGGGGGATAACACCTCCTGTCATCTTACTATACTTCCTGTTACAGCATATTCTCTTTTTTCAGCAAAGTAAGTGAACGGATCCATTCTCCCTTTGGCTCACGTGAAGTACCTACAACGAGCCTTTTTTTCTTACCTATTCTTTCAACTGTCCCTTGGGCTTCGATAAGCTCTCGGGGTAACGCCTGTCCTGCATAAGTATGAGTATAGGATAACACGTGATCTATTTCAGGGTGCATTACTTTGTATATTGCAGGGCTGTCAAAGGCAAGATCAGCGTTTATTACCGTTGCTTCTATTCTCATGGTCCCAATGTCCTTTCCTCTTGCCAGAGGTTCTTTTATCTGTTCCCAATCCCTCACGAAAAGGAGGTCGAAATATGTGCCTTCTACCATACCTCTGTTCCCTTTCCGTTCCTCATGGACTACGAACTCCTCAAAGGATATTTCTGGAATGCGTTTTTTGTATATCCTTTCCCACATCTCCATACTTAGGTCTTCTATTGGCCCTGATCTTTTCTTTTCCTCAGCGATGGCATCTCTGGCTATGAACCAATATTTCCCGTACACTACAAAATCCACATCAGATGTCTCGTTCTGCAATCCCGGCAACAAAGAACCCGTGACTCCCATATGCGATCTTGGCACTCCTGCTTTTTCAAGAACATTTACGATCGCAGCTATCCGGCTATCTGTGGCCACAAGATGTTTTATAGCATCATTAGGGGAGAGTATCCTTTTTACCTGTTCTTCAGGTACCACATGTACATCTTCCACCCATTCAGGCCGATGCTTTCTCATAAAATCGAAAGAATCATCAAAATCATACTTATGGTATCTTTTTCCGTTCATTTGTCGTTCCCCTTTTTCATCGGGTACGTATCGTAGTGTCGAACGTATCCCATGGGGGTGGAAATAATCGGATACAGCGAATATCCATTCATCCTGCGTTATGAAAAAGTCCCTGAGCCGTGTTTTTAACATTCTAATCTCCTTTGTATTGGATTAAAGGTAATAATTCTTCTTAGTAATAATCATATTGCAAATATCTCCCTGAACAAAATGATTATGAATCATGATGATTAATCTGCTCTTATATTTAGGATAAAACATCATATTGGGTGATATGCCTGCTTCCCCTTGAACAGTGGATCATACAAAAGCGACGCGAGTTCCACAAGTACCCAGAACTTAGTTTTAATGAGCACATGACACAGAAGAGAATAATCAATTCTCTTAAGGAATTCGATCTGGAAAGCAGTCCTATCGCTGATACAGGAGTTATAGCAGATATCACAGGAAGTGGACCGGGACCTTGTATCGCAATACGTTCTGATACGGATGCTCTGCCAATACAGGAAGAAAGAACTGCTTATAATAGTGAATATATCTCTTGTCATAACGGTGTCATGCACGCATGCGGCCACGATGGTCACATGGCTATAGTATTGGGTGTGGCTCGCATGCTTTTCGAAAAAAGGCATGAGTTCCCTGGTAAAGTGCGATTGATTTTTCAGCCGGCAGAGGAGCAATATCCAGGTGGGGCCAAGAAGGTCATTGATGACGGCGGACTTGCAGGCGTCGATGCTATCATAGGGCTTCATATTTTCGGTGACATAGATGTTGGCGATGTGCGTTTCTGCCCCGGACCGCTTATGGCAAACTCCAATGATTTCAGTATCAGGATCAAAGGGAAGGGTGGCCATGTATCAACACCGGAACATTGTATAAATCCACTTGAAATGGCTGCGGACCTTATATCCAGGTCAAGGCTGGAAAGTGCCATGAAGGTCGATCCTTCCAGACATGTGTTTGGCTTTGGCATGGTCACCGGAGGTGCCCGCACGAACATCATCCCCGATGATGTACATATCTCTGGAAGTTACAGAACCTTTGATGAAATGGACACGGTAACTATCAGGAACGTTCTGGACACTATACTGATTTCTATCATGGAAAAATATGCCAGGGAAGATATTGTTGGTGTGCCATCCTATGAACTGGATGTGGTACATGGTTATCCTGTGCTTGTGAACGATCCTGTTTTCACTTCAGCGGCCAGCAAATTACTTAAGCAGTTGTTCACAAAGGTGGATGATAATGCATCTCCTATATTCGGCTCTGAGGATTTTGCATATTATTTGCGACAGATACCTGGCATGTTCCTTTTTCTGGGCACCTACGATCCAAAAAAAGATATTATAGAGAGTAACCATTCAAGCAGTTTTGATATCGATGAATCCATCCTTATGCAGGGAGTGCAAATACTATGCTCAATTGCCCTTGATTTCTTGAACAAGCCGGGAGAATATATCCATTGATCATAAAGACCTTTTACTCGTTGCTTAATCCTTCTGTTAAAAAGTTCGTGATGAACGTGCTGGGATCAGAAGGGTTTGCTTATGATATAGAGAAGGACCTGGACCTAGATAACATTTCAACAAATTACCTTGAAGACGGAGGCATCTTTTATGTGGCTTTCATAAAGGGTAGAATTATCGGCACTTGCGCTGTGAAAAAGATAAGTGAGGAAAAATGTGAGATCAAGAGACTTTATGTTAATAAGGATCTCAGAAGAGTAGGAATTGGCTCTGAGCTCCTGAGGAAATCTCTGGAATTCGCAAGGGAGCATTATAATACAGTGATCCTGAAGACCGCTACTTCTCAGCGGCCAGCCATTGCTTTATATCTAAAGACCGGTTTTTGTGTGATAAAAGAAGACAAAGGGATCATATATCTTACTATGGACCTGTGCTGAACAGTTCATTCTACAGTTTTGATCAATGCTATCTCATCACAGTCCGGAAACTTGGGGCAATTTATGCAACCACTCCACACTTTATGGGGTAATGTCGCTTTGTCCACCCTTACAAATCCATGTTTTTCGAAAAATTGCGGTACGTATGTAAGCGTAAATATCTTCTTTATATATAATTCGTATGCATCGCTTATACAGGCCTTAAGCAACTGAGAACCTATTCCCTGCCTTGCATATTCAGGCTTGACAGCGAACGAAAGTATTTCTGCAAGGTCCTCCCATACCACCTGCAGGGCGCAGCAACCTATAATCTCTCCATCCTTCTCATATACATAGAAACTACGGATATGCTGATACAGCTCATTATATGAGCGAGGAAGCATCTTCTCCTGTTTTGCATATGTATTGATGATGTTCTTCATTGCTTCAACGTCTTTGACAGTGGCCTTACGGATCATTAGATGATTTTCCTTGGTATAAATCATATTAGAAAAAAGTAGCGAGCGTGAAGGGATTTGAACCCCTGGCTTGCAGCTTAGGAGGCTGCCGCCATATCCTGGCTAGGCCACACGCTCTCTTTAACTTTCACTCACCTAATAGCATCCAATATCTTAAATCTATTGGTACTTATCGGACCGGTTAGTAGTTATCTGTTCCATTCTATATCTGATTTCTGTTTATCAGCAGATATAAACTGATCTTTATGCTGCTTACCATGCATCAGCCCTAAAATGTTTATGTCCTAGAGGATTACTATATAATATGAACAGTAACATATCTGCCAGATACTAATCTAATATGATCTAATCTATTACGGGGGTCAAGAATGAGATCGAACTATCTGTTAATACTTATATCAATTGCAATGGCCATCTTGATATCAGGTTGTTCCTGCCAGCCAGAGATCGTCAATAACGACTCTAATGACACAAGTGGAAATCAGACACCTTTCCCCGGGGTGAACAATGAAGAATTCATAACCGGCGTGGCACCTGTTAATGATGTACAGGTGCTTATACTGGAATCATTTCCTGTACAGGTGAATGTGGAAGCTATGGGTTATCTTCCTGATGGCTGTACAACCATTGGTAATACCACTATCAGAAAAGATAGCAACACATTCTATGTAGAAATAAGTACAATACGCCCCAGGGATGCCTTCTGTACGCAGGCACTGGTGCCCTTCACAAAGTCCGTGTCTCTTGATGTGTATGGTCTGGAGAAAGGTATCTACAATGTGGATGTGAACGGCAAGACCGCATCTTTTGAATTGTCTGTTGATAATATCCTTCCGGACAATTCCTGAAAATGTGGCCTTTGTAAGATGGCAATTTTCATTTACTTTTCGTGCTTACCACTGTGGTCGTTCAGATACAGCAGAGTTAGTTGTCTTCTATCGACAATTTTAGCTTTTCCATGAAATCCCTGTTCTGTACGACATTCATATGAATGCCCAGCATGTCAGGGGGGAATCCCAGAGCAAGCCCAAGAAGCTGAGAATAATGAAGCACAGGTATATTATAGTCTTTACCAAATACTTTTTCTATCTCCTGCTGGCCAGCGTCCAGTTGCATGTGGCAGAATGGACATGCATTGACTATGCAATCAACACCTGCTTCCTTTATCTTTGATAATTTGTGTTCGGCCATTGCAAGGGACCTCTCTTTAAGGCCGGACCGCATACCTCCTCCTGCTCCACAGCATTCCATCTTATCAGGGTGCTCAATACTTATGGAACCTGTAGCTTCCACAAGTTCATCAAAGAAACGTGGTCTTTCAAAACTGCCAAGTCCCCTGTCCCTAGAAGGTTTTATGAGATGGCATCCGTAGTGAACTGCTACCCTTAGTCCAAGGGGTTTCTCTACAGCTTCCTTAATCTTTTCGGTTCCGACATCCGAATAGAGGAATTCTGCTATATGGCGTACATCTATTGTACCTTTGAACTGGCGATCTATCTCGCTCAGATATGCGTTTGTACTTATCCTCAGCTCGCCGTTCTCCTTCAATAAATGGTTTGCATCTGCCAAGGACCCAAAGCAACCATTGCATATGGTAAGAATGTCTCGCTGCATATCCTCTCCAAGTGTAAGATTACGCCCTGCTACTGCCAGCCAGGTAGGACTGTCAAATGAACGAAAAACACCTGGTGCAGGGCAGCAGGAAGCTTCGGGCAGATCAGTGCAGTCAATGTCCAGTTTTGCAAGACATAACTTGGTGGCCATCTCTATACCAGGATATCTGTTAGGGATGACGCATCCCAGAAAAAGGGTCAATGGTGTCATTTTTGTCTCCTGTCCATAACTATTGGTCTATGATATCTGCCAGCTTACAGACGTTAAGAAGCTTTTTGACCTCATTTAAGGCCTCAATGTCCTTATGTACTGTTTCAGGAAATCGTTCAAGTCCAAGTTCTTCTCTTTTCTTCATATTTGCTTCATCGATGGGTACAGCGTGCCCATATTCTAGAAGCAGCTTTATTACCTGCTTATGTTCAGGCAGTATAATGCCTTTGTGGGCTGCAATGGACCGGATCTTGAGTATAGCATCTACTATATCAATACAGCGTGGGCAGCGCTCTTGGCAGTTATAGCATGTGGTACACATCCAAAGCTCTTCATCCTCAAGCACATCCTGGGACCTTATAGCATGTCTGATAAGCCTGCGTACGTTCAGGCTGGTATGGCGACCGGAAGGACAGCTTCCGCTGCACATCCCGCATTGCATGCACTTCAATATATCGATACCTGCTTCTTTAAGTTGTTCCTGTACATTGTTCTCTTTCATGATCATCTTTTCAGTAATGTAGTATTTCCTATTGCTTATAAACTGTTCCCAGTCATCCATACAGAGATCCCCGGCTACAAAAAAGTGGTAAAAGAAGAGATCATAGAATAATATCATCTTACTGCCGGATCACTTGTATCTTTGTTCCGGGCATCAAATGACGTTAAGGTATCGTTCTATCTCCCATTCATGTACCTGCTTTTTATATTCATCCCATTCTGCCCTTGCAAGCCTGAGAATATTGTCATGTACGTGTGTGCCCAATATTTTTTTTAACAGCTTGTCCTGCTCAAAGTAATTCGCACTCTCATTGAGGGTATCCGGAAGACTTTCGATACCTCTTTCCATGCGCTCTTTGACACTTAGATCAAAAATATTATAATCTACAAAATATTTAGGAATGACTTTGTTCTGTATGCCCTCTAGTCCTGCTGCCAATATAGCAGCGAAAGTAAGATATGGGTTGCAGGATGGGTCAGGACTTCTCAGTTCCACACGAGTGCTGCTATCCCTTGCAACAGGTATACGCATGAGAGAACTACGATTAGCACCAGACCATGCAATGTATACAGGAGCCTCATATCCAGGGATGATCCTCTTGTATGAGTTCACAATGGGGTTGGCTATACATGTGATAGCTTTGATATGGTTCAGAACACCGGCGATGAAATGCCTTGCCGTATCACTTATCTTCATCTCAGCATCCGGATCATAAAAAGCATTCCGACCATCTTTTGATAAGGACAGGTTAACATGCATACCTGACCCATTGACAGTAGCTATTGGTTTTGGCATGAAGGTTGCATGTAATCCATTTATTTTAGCTATCGTCCTGGCGACGTACTTGAACGTGACCACATTATCAGCCATGGTTAATGCGTCCCCATACTTGAAGTCGATCTCATATTGACCAAAAGCCACTTCGTGATGGGAAGCTTCAATATCAAAATTAAGGTCCATAAGCGCCAGGACGATCTCACGCCTGATATTTTCAGCGATGTCAGTGGGTGAAAATTCAAAATAGCTTCCATGGTCATGAGGTATGGTCGTAGCCTTACCATTTTCTCTTTCGAAAAGGAAGAACTCCATCTCAGGTCCTACATTCAAAGTAAAACCCATCTCTGAAGCCATTTTTGTAACTTTTTTCAACACATAGCGGGGATCACCTTTGAAAGGTTCACCATTTGGCTGATGCACATCACAAATAATGCGTGCCACTTGCCCCTTACTGTTATTCCAGGGGAGTAGTGCAAATGTAGTTACATCAGGTTTAAGCAGCATATCAGATTCGTATATCCTGATAAAGCCCTCTATAGAAGAGCCATCAAAGCTGATGCCTACGGTCAGAGCTTTTTTGATCTGGGTCACAGGTATTTCTACGTCTTTGATAACACCCTGTATATCTGTGAACTGTAGCCGTATGAACTTTACATTGTGTTCTTCAATAGCTTTTAGAACATCTGTTTCGTTCTTGATGATCATTGAATTTCCTGTCCAGCAGCATGAACTGCAATTTCCTGAACTATATTGACAGCTACATGAGATATATTATTCTTTCCGCTTTAAGACCCTCTGATATCCCATCTATGTTGGGTAATATTTATCCTTTTTTAGAAAATCATATGCATTTGATGCATCCTTTAACGAAAGTATAAACTATTTGACCTTTAAATCAAAATTAGAGTAAAATCTAATCGTAAAATATGTTGAGCAGGAATTATTATGGCTGTCCAGCATACATGAAGGTCATGGTTCGACCTTCAGGAAAGGTCATTTCATACCCATGAGATGTCTGGACCGTTCCTTGGTGGTGCCGCTACTATAGCATCCCCATACCCAAAGATGATCGGGGCCACTACTTTATAATTTTCAGGGACCATAAGCTTCTGCAGCATTTCAGGATTGTCCTGAACAAAACACGCTGTGCCTATCCAGCAACTCCCAAGGCCCATAGAATGGGCTGCAAGCATCATATTCTGCGCACACATGGCACAATCAGATTCTACCGTAGGAGCTTTTGTGTCTCCCAGCACTATGACCAATACAGGAGCATTGTAAAAGATGTCAAATCCCTCTGATTTCAACATCTTCTTAAACTCTCTGGCAGTATCGATGTCCGCTTCCTCAAGCTGTTCCAGGAGACGAGGCTTGCAGTAAGTAGATATTTGTTTCATAATGGACTTATCCCTTATCACGACGAATTTCCATGGCTGTAGACCAAGACCAGTGGGTGCATGGATACCTGCGTCAATGATATTTTCTATTATCTTATCACTTACAGGTCTGTCAGTATAGCTCCGGACACTGCGCCTTGTTTTGATATTTGATATTATCGGCCCCTCTTCTGTCATATCTTACCCTCCTTTTGCATCTGCTCGAACTCAGAGCGTGAGATCTGTATCAGCGTACTGGGATCATCAACGTCCTTATGCACATACAGACCACACCAGCAACGTTTCATTGCATCGAAATGAGCTCTATGGAACGGGATGCAGGGGCATACGATCTTCATATCGATCTCCCGCTCTCCTGTAAGGCCCTGGCAAGGGCAGAAAGGATGCCCATGCTCCTTTTCAATAATAACTTCCTGCTCCAGTAAAAAGTCCACAATTTCAGCGTCTGGGCTGAATTTGTATCCCAGTGGATCGATAACTCTTTGGAACATTTCCCTGAGCTTTTGCTTTCTTTTCTCCAAGTTCATGAGAGTGCCTCATTATGATTCGAGCAATTTCGTATATTTCTGAGGATTATAGCCCACTACAACATCATCACCAATTATCACAAATGGGAAAGCTATGGTTTCTCCATGTGCAGAACATACTTCTCTTATCTTTTGTTGCTCCTCCTTGCTGACCTTGTCATATTCTACGAATTCAAAAGGAATGTTCTTCTCTTTAAAAAAACTCTTGGATTTCTTGCACCAGGGACAGGTGCTCAGAGCATATATCACGACCATCTTCATTGATTTTCACCTTCCATTTTCAAATATATCTTCCCGTCAGATAGCTTTAGTTCATAGACAGAAACTTTTATCTCCCTTGCATCAAGGAACTCACCGCTGCGGATATCAAATCTCCAGTCATGACATGGACATTTGATGATATAACCCTCAAGTTCACCCCTGGATAAAGGGCAGTCCATATGCACACATTTATTTGAGATAGCAAATATTTCATTGGCTTTTCGTATTAATGCTATCCTTTGCCCACCTATAACCAGAGCTTTCTTTTCACCATCTGCAAGTTCTGCCAGTTCAAGTGCATAGACCCAGTTTTCTTCAGACATGCGAACCTCTTTGGATTAGAGTATTGTAGACCTTATCCTTTTTTGTGACCACAATGATTGGCTTATCTGCTGCCTTGATCTTTTTGATCGTCATTTATTCCAGCTGGCACCTAATAGACACAGAGCACAAAGACAGGTCCTTCTTCCTGCAGGAAGTTAGATATAAATATATGTTCTCGCGTTTTTGATCATATTGTCATATACCTTTAGAGTAATATCCCTTGAGCCAAGATACTCACCGGTCTTAATATCATATCTCCAGCCATGACATGAACATCTCAGTATGTGACCCTCAAGAGCGCCAGTTGAAAGCGGACAAACCATATGCTTGCATTTGTTGGACAGAGCATAGATCTTATCCTCTTTTTTTATCAGAAGCACGGACCTGTCTTTAATTTCTATGAGCTTCAAAGTGTGTTCTTTTAACTCCCCAACATTGAGAGCAAAGACCCATGACGGTTCAACCATTTTGTTGATCCCATATAAGCAGGGTTATAAAAATATAAATATTTATCGAAGCTCTTATACCGGCTTACTTATGGTCGCGATCTGGTGCATTCCCTACCCTTACTTCAATATCCAGCTTAGAGTTTATTTAGAATTTAAAAAAATATTGGGATGATTTTTAAATCCGATCTTTAATAAATATATCTGAAGGAAGAAAACTTCGTAGGGTTGTATAATGCTCTTTTGAAGCATAGTAAAGGAATATTAGATAGGACATATGAATGATATGCCAGATCTTAAGACTGTTGATCCTGTTCGACAAGAAGGATAACATTTCCTCTACCTCTTTTAAACTTCTGGATCATGCCCCTATTTTCAAGATCAAATAGCATGAGGCTTACTTTTGCTTCAGAGTATTTGAGCTTGCTCCTGAGGTCCTTTTGGGTCATACGTCCACCCTGGGCACGAATGATATCCAATATCTCCTGCAGATCAGTGGGCATTGGCCTCTTAGAAACGATGTCCAAAGGAACTGAACCCATAGTATTATCCGGCTCAGCTGCGATAAGATCAGTGGGACCATTTTTTTCCTTGGGACCATTTTCATCGGACCTTTTTGATATGGTCTTAATTTTCTCAGAAGATGTTATGAGCTGTACAGGCTTAATTATAGGAAGTACTTTTTCCTCGGCCTTTTTTTGCTTTACCTTCTGTTTTTCTTTTCCAGAAATAATGTTTTTTCTTTCAGTTGAATGTTTTAACAAGAAAAACAGAACCAAAAGTATTAGAACTGTTATAAGTATGGTTTTAGCAAAAGTAAAATTGTTCTGAACAGTGGCTGCATTGGTGGAATCTGTAGACCGATCTGAAGAAGGCGATCCATTAATAGAATATGGATCTTGAGAATAATCCGGAAAAAGTAACAGATCGAGCACATATCTACCCTCGTCTGTAATGTTCACAAAACCCTCAGCATAATAAATAAGCCTGCTGTCCTCATAATAGCTTGCGTTTATCTTATAGTTCCCCTCTGGCAGTTCAAAGGAATAAGTACCATACTTACACACCATTGACTGTAAAGGAGTAGAGTTCACATTTACAATTACATTTTCCAGAGGTTGAAATGTATTCCATTCATACACCACACCATGAATAGTAGCACTTGCACTTGCAGTCATTAGAAATGGAACGACTAACAAAATGGCAAATATGATTCTACAGGAAAATGCCTTCATTTGATATCAGTATAGATGGAGGGGCTATTAATAGTTCTTCTTGCAGTGGATACTTCCCAGTGGATACTATCCGAAATACCATCCGGGCAGATCATAATATATGTACCTTTACCGAAAAGATCAACTGTACCGTTTCCTGTTACATCAATTGATATTTCGCTTGCCTCTACTATGAAAACCGATCTTTGCACTGAGATGTTCACTGTAGCATCATTTATCTTATAATAAGATTGCCTATCCTCGGGTTTTTCTGATTTTTTAAATTCGTATTTACCTACTATGGTAAGAGGTACTTTTCGGGTATCTAGAAGGCCTACTATATAAAAAACACCATTCCTAATAGAAATACTGGCATTCAGATCGCCCACTAGCAACACTCTTCCTGTACCTGTTGCAGAAAGTGTGCATTCCTCATATAATTTAACATGTCCTGGAAGCATCTTTTTCATTTCGTTGAAGATATCCAGCAGTATTGAATTAGATCGTTTCAGGTTCTCCCTGGATAGTTGTAAATATAGTTCTGTTTCAAGCTCTGCACATTCTGGGCCTGTACAGTCGTTATGGTCCTGATCTGCGAGTTCATGGTACGTTTTCGCATTGGATATCAAAATTTTATACTCATCAAGAAGAGATCTTAGCTTTTGAACATCTTTACCTTCTTCCTCAAAACTAAGTGTTCTTGAATCTAACTCCTCTGCTATCAGATATGCTTCAGATATGATAATGTTGAGCTCCTCGCTTTCATTCATGAGAACTGGACGAACGTGAGAATTTCCTGTCTTAATATGGTCATGAGAAGAAAGAACAGCTAAAGATGCCGGAACAAGACTGTAACCTGGTTTATAGTTCTGACCTCTGTTCTGAATAGAGGTTTTATCTGCACATCCACCTACAATTGTAACCAAGATGATCGCTAATATAAGCACTATAGCCTTGTGATTCATGTGACCCATATACCTATACTTTTCTGCCCGGCCATTTTCGTCACGTTTAGATCTTGCGGACTGGCCAATATGTCAATTTAATAAGACATTGAACTACAATATAAATATGTTCGATGGATCTTTTATAGCGTGTGTTAGTACAAAGCTTAAAATTAGAGAAGTACTGACATCGTGTATGAATAAAACGCTTTCAGTAACTTCGAATTGATCCGAAGTCAAAGAAATGGATAAATAGTAACAGGTATTACTCAGAGTAGATGGTGAAAACCTATGTTAAATATAAAAAAAATATCGACTTTATTTCTAATATTTGTTCTGGCAAGTGCCGCCCTTCTGATATCCGGTTGCACTGACAAGACAGATATTAACGAAGGGACAGGCAATGGACAACCAGGTTCTGAAGCTGTATCCATTGATGATATCGCTGACATTAACTGGCAATGGTCAGCATTAATCGGGGATGAGGACATTAATCTACCAAGTATCTCTGATCCACAAAGATATACAATAACATTTTCAAAAGACGGGACATATGGTATCAAGGCAGACTGTAACAATGGAGGCGGTGAATATGCTCTTGAAGGGGATCGTCTCACAATAGAGCCCGGATTTGCCACTCTTGTATATTGTGGCCCGGAATCTCTTGATACACAATACCTTTCCCTTCTGCATAATGTGACGGGTCTTTCGATGGAAGATGGGAAACTGGTCCTTAGCTTTGAAGAGGATGGCAAAAAAATGATATTTGTTAGAGAAGGTCCTTCTTCTGCGGATGGTAGTATATTGGGTATTGAATGGCAGTGGACAGAGATAAAAGAAGTTTCTGGGGATGCTGTCAATCGGACTGTAGTTCCTAAACCGGAAAACTATAATATCGTGTTTCAGGAAGATGAACGATACTCCATCAAAGCGGACTGCAATGTTGGAAATGGAGAATATACTATTAAAAATAACAATCTTACGGTTTCAGCACCAGCCCTTACCAGGGCATACTGTGGCCCGGAGTCCATGGATACATTGTATCTCTCCATGCTGAGCAATGTAACGGCCTTCTCACTGGAGAACGAACAACTTGTACTCAGTCTGGGTGACAGTGGCAATGAAATGATCTTTGACAGAGGGGTTGCAAACAAGCAGTAAAATCTGCTTGTCCCTTTCTTTTTTCTTCACTTGAAAAGAACATGTTCAAATAAAAGCCCATATAAAAACAAACATTGCTACTTTGAATTTTATTATGGAGTTGAATGGATTTCAACAATGTGGTCCTCAAAGGGCCGTTAGATATTGCATGTTTCCTGTTGTGTTGGAAATGTTGTCAGGGAAGTTCTTAAATGAGTTCATTCCCCTGCATCTGACAAAAGCAGTGTACTGGACAGCTGTGTAGGCCCGTAATATTATATATCAGTTTTTCCAAGCAGTCTTTCAAGGGCATTAGCCTGCACAAAAACAACTTCTCTTTGACCCTTACGGTTTGTATAAAGACCAATGAATACGACTAAGAGACCTAGTTCTGGGTTCAGGGAAGTCAAGATCACACCAATGAGCATTATAAAAGAGGATATAATACCCTTTAAGGCTCCTTTTCTATAGGACATTATCCTTGTGCGCTTGAAGATACGTATGTCCCTCAATGTAAGGAACAACACAACAAAATAGGCCATGATAGCTATGTAAATGTACATTGGCTCTCCCTCACTGTTAAATAAGTAGATGATGTTATTTTAACACACCGGAAATAGATCGTTCGGACAGATTACTTTCACTGTGCATGGATCGGAAATTATAAACACTGAATTATATATGGAGCTCTAAATGAGCAAAGACCAAAACCGCATAACACTGCACATCGATATGGACAGTTTTTACTCATCAGTGGAAATAAGAGAAAGACCCGAGATCCGGGGAAAGCCCGTGGTAGTGGGCTCTGACCCTAAGAATGGTACAGGAAGAGGAGTGGTCAGCACTTGTTCATATGAAGCCCGCAAATATGGCATACATTCAGCAATGCCTATATCAAAAGCATATAAGCTGTGCCCTAATGCTGTATATTTACCGGTGAACATGGAACTGTACAAAAGTACATCTTCCAGGGTAATGGAAATACTTAGAGGGTTTTCTTTCAAATTCCAGCAGGTCAGCGTGGATGAAGCATACATGGAGCTTAGTAAAGATATCACTGATTATGATAAAGCTATTGATATCGCAAAGAGAATAAAGGAAGATATACTGCGCAGGGAAGGGCTTACATGTTCTGTAGGAATAGCCCAAAATAAAGTGATAGCCAAAATAGCATCCGATTTCAATAAGCCAGATGGTCTTACAGTGGTATATCCCGAAGAAGTGGAACGGTTCCTGGACCCTTTACCCATATCTAAAATACCAGGTATTGGAAAGAAAACTGCTTTCCATTTACGCGAAATGGGATTGGATAAAGTTGGACAGTTGGCGGCATACGATGTGCAGCTGCTCATAGCGAGATTCGGAAAATTCGGACTAATGATGCATCGAATGGCTAACGGTATCGACGATAGGGAAGTGGAGGAAACAGAAGGGGTTAAATCCATCAGCAAGGAAGACACCTTCGATGAAGATATAGAGGGTCCGGATGCCATAAAAAGAGTCTTTTACTCCCTGTCAGAGAAAGTGCATGCATCTCTTCTGAAAAAAAGATATCGTTTTCGTACAATTACTATCAGGGTAAGGTATAGCAACTTCAGTACATATACAAGGTCCAGAACTTTAAGTTGTGCAAGTACAGATCTCTATGTCATGAGAAGGGAAGTACTGTATCTCATGAAAGAGTTCATGGGTACCGGAAAGTTCAGACTGCTTGGAGTTGGAGTATCGAACCTTGAGAAAATAGATGAAAGGCAAACATTGATCACAGATTACTGAAACACTTGTTCATGATGCTTAATGAGCTACCAGATCCCCATGGAATTTAGATCAACAATTCCAGTAACGCAGAGAAGGACCACCATCAAGGGTTGATGTATGATATATATGAACAGTGATCTTTTTCCAATGAGCTCAAGGGCGGATATCACTCTATGATCAGAAAAATCGGGCAGGTAATATTTACGATGATAATCCGGGTACATCACGTTGCCTGTGAATATTCCCAGCATAATAACCCCAAACCAAGGAGATAAAGGAAAATAATCAAGGCTTTGAAAATATGGAGGTGTGATGCCAAGCCATATAAGCCATGGAGAATCGACTGAAAGGTTTTTCATCAATCCTCCTGAGAAAAGAACAATAAGCCCACCGATAAGATTGGGAAAATGATATTTCAATAAAGGATATGATAATATGATAGCTGTACCAATGAAGTGCAGAACACCGAACACTATGACCTTATCCGGAAATAGCACCCAGCTTGTCAGAGTGAAGACCATGCCCCAGAGAATGATATGAAAGCCCCTTTTAAGATATTTACTAAAGCTTACCTTCAAGCCAGAAGCCTTACTTCTGGAACGGCTGAGCGTCAGGGAAACGCCTACTAGAAAAATGAAAAGTATAGCTGCACTTCTGCCGATATAAAATACAGGCCCTGACCAGACGTCCACGTGGAACACACCGAAGAACACCATATCATAAAAGAAATGGAAAAGCACCATAAAGAATATGGCAATCCCCCTTAGCGCATCTATTTCTCAAAACCGGCTGTGAACGCCGCACATTGCATGCTGCTCCGGAAATCATCACTTTTTCTTTTCTTTTCTCTCTGACTTAAAAACTGAGGGCAGGTGTAGAGCATATGTACCATCTTCCTTGATGGCCATGATGATCTCCTTACGCTGCAATAAGGAATCCAGATTAAGCTCGTACGATCCGGGACCAAGTATACGAACGGATTCCACCCTGTCACCATCCTCCTCAATGACACTGCGTTCCTGTTTTTCTATACCTATGATCTCATCTATCTCTTTTATCAACTTCTCTGCCGGAGTCTCTTGCTTGTGGGTTTCGTCAAGGGTCTCATGGTCAGCATTTTCCGAGATTTGGTGCTCTTCTTCAGGATCCTTGACGTAGAGAAACTTGTTCCACCCACATGAAGGGCAGCCACTTAGGATCACTGAGGCCCCATCAACAAATAATTCTCCACATCTGGTGCACTTATGTGACATATTTCACCGTTTTTTAATTAGCGCAGGGATATATTAAAACCCTTCCTATTGAAACGCCTTGCATTATACATTGAAATAACAAAATTTTCCAAAAAGGAGGTTTATAGAAATTCTCACAAACTTTGCCCTTCACCACATCAAAATGAAAATAAAGCAATTATTCTACTTCCCCACATTATGACCAAAATATCTAAACTAACTATTCTAGTTGATGTTTCTGTACATATTTTTTCACTTTGCTCATAAAATTTGAATCTGACAGACAAACATGTGATCAGAATTTTTCCTCAATGCATGGTGCGCCATATAATATATATATATATATATATATATTGCACGTGTGTGTATGCGTGTGCGTATATCCATAATACTAAATTTTTAAATATGTTCTTTTGCTGAAGCTCCCATCGCAACATTTATCTATAATGATATCGTTGGATGGGAGTACATCCGATACACAAAATATGAAGCGGGGTAGGGTAGCCAGGAGATCCCGACGGGCTCATAACCCGTAGACCAATGGTTCGAATCCATTCCCCGCTACTAATTTTTAATTGATCGTATGCATCTTTGTTAATGTAATACAACATGTTGTTGTTCAGCCTATAGGAATATTACAAGAATTTTTTTACAAATAAATGAAGTTCTATAGAACATATACTAAACTTATCCAAAAGCTTTATGATACTATATGACTTATTTTATGCATAAGAGAAACAGGGGGATCACAATACTATGCAGAGTGGAATATATAAAAAGATACTTATTGCAACCGATGGTTCAGAAAATGCTAAGCATGCGGCGTCCTCAGCAATTGATATCACAAGATTGGCAGGAGCAAAATTATATGCCTTGAATGTCTTGCCTGACATACCTCATCTTTCATATTTTGGTATGCCAATCGAGAATCCAAAGGGGATTTCCCTCGAAGAAAAAAAATTTGAAGAACACCTGGAAGCTGATGGGAAGAAAGCACTTGATGTAGTAGTGGAAATGGGAAAAAAAGAAGGAGTAGAAGTTGAGCCAGTGATGAAAAAAGGGCATCCAGGTTCTGTAATAATCGATTTTGCAGAGAAGAACGATATTGATCTGATAGTAGTGGGTACTCTGGGAAGGTCTGGCATCGACAGGGTATTGGTAGGAAGCGTGGCAGTGGATGTTGCAAGGCGTGCAAAGACACGAGTGATGATAGTTAAATGAAATTGATTTAGAACGGTCTTACATTTTCTTTATTTTCTTATTGTGTTAAGAAGAACATGAAATATCCCATGAGCTGAGCGTATATTTATTATACCATATGCTTGAGAGATGTAAGATATTGAAGAGAAGAACCTGCAATATGATTAAATAAAGGCAACCTTCTAATAATGGAAAAGAACTGAACAGGACGATCCTTAAATGGTAATGGAAAAACTCGGAAACTCCTTGCAGGATGCACTTAAGAAACTCGTCAAATCCGGCAGGATAGACGAACACACAGTTAATGAAGTGGTAAAGGACATCCAAAGGGCAATGCTACAGGCCGATGTTAATGTCAAGCTTGTCATGTCGATGTCAAACCGTATCAAAGAACGTGCAATGAAAGAAGATGTGCCCTCGGGAATGAACCCACGGGAGCATGTGATAAGGATCGTATATCAGGAGCTTATCAATATCATCGGCAAAGGGACCGATATTCCCTTGAGGCCTCAGAAGATCATGATGATAGGTCTTCAGGGTAGCGGTAAGACCACCACCACATCAAAGCTTGCAAGATATTTCCAGCGCAAAGGTTTGCGACCGGCTGTGATATGTGCAGATACGTTCAGGCCCGGTGCATACCAGCAGTTGAAGACGCTCTGTGACAAACTTAACGTCGCTTTTTATGGAGAGGAAGGAAACCCCGATGCAGTGGGGATTGTAAAAGTAGGTTTAAAGGAAGTGGAAAAATACGATGTGATCATAATAGACACTGCGGGGCGACACTCCCTTGAAAAGGACCTCATTGAAGAAATGGAGCAGATCCATGCAATTGCACAACCGGATCATAAACTACTTGTACTTGATGGTGCGATAGGTCAGCAGGCAAGCGAACAGGCGAGAGCGTTCAACAATTCTATCGGTATCTCAGGAGTTGTTATCTCTAAACTGGATGGTACAGCAAAGGGCGGTGGGGCCATATCTGCTGTTTCTGAAACAAATTCTTCCATTGCGTTCATTGGTGTGGGAGAAACACCTGAAGACCTGGAGAAGTTCGAGCCTGACAGGTTCATATCTAAATTACTTGGAATGGGCGATATAAAAGGATTAATAGAAAAAGCCCAGGAAAATCTGAAAGAAGAAGAACTTGACATGGAAGCCATGATGAGAGGACGCTTCACTCTCAAAGACATGTACAAACAGTTGGAAACCCTTAACAAAATGGGACCTATGAAACAGATCATGCAGATGCTGCCCCTGGGAGGCATGGGTGTAAAGGTACCTGAGGAAGCATACCAGGTAACGGGAGAAAAACTTACAAGGTACCGCGTGGTCATGGACTCAATGACAGAGGAAGAAATGCTTAATCCGCGCCTGATAGGAAGTTCAAGGATAAAGCGTATCTCCATAGGATCTGGATGTAGTCCAGAAGATGTGAGAGAATTGCTCAAGTATTATAAGACAATGCAGAACACCATGAAGGGATTACGCGGTGGTAAATTCAACATGCAGAAAATGATGAAAAAATTCGGCATGTGAAACCCAGGCAGATCCTAAGAATAGGGTCGATTCCACTTACTAGACTGCACGTTCTTCGATGGCAGGACTGTTCATTTTTCTCATGCTACAGGCCCACTCTGGCATTTGTCACAAGTGTGGTGGAACTATATACACTATATACTATGCTATTTTACAATAACATCAGTAAATGAGGCAATCTATGAATAATGTAGAAATAAATACTTATAGGGTATAATTAATATATTAAATGGAATTTAAATCGTGCGAGGATGTTGTTTTGAATATCATGTCTACCGGAATAGAGGGATTGGACGAGGTTCTTGGAGGAGGGGTCCTTAGTCCCTCGACCACATTCATTGCAGGAACACCTGGAACAGGAAGGACCACACTTGGAATTCAGAGCCTGTGTGTTGCAGCAAGGAAAGGAGAAAAGGTGTTGTACGTAGCTATCTCATCCAAATCCGAAGCTATGATACGGCAGATACTTTCACGGTTCAGTTTCTTTGAAGAGAGCATAAACATCCGCACCTTTAATGTAAGTAGTGTGGAAAGAGATCCGCTCACCATGCTTGTAGAACTGGGGAACATCGTAAGTTCACTTAAACCTGACAGGATACTAATAGACCCTATCACACCTATTGGATTCGGATTCCCTGAAGCTGAAAGGCGCAGATTCATGTATTCTCTTAATGCTGCAATCAATGAATGGAATGCGGTGGTCTGCTTTACAGGAACTCTGGAACCCAGCGCCGTAAAGAGCAACGTGATCAGCGATATAGTAGACAACATAATATACCTATCCCAGGATCTTGGCATACATATTACCCGGCGATATATCGAACTAATGAAAGTGAGCGGTATGTCATCCATTCAGGGGAAGCATACTTTTGAGATCGGAACCGATGGCATAGCCGTCTATCCGAAAGACATTGCACAAGCTGATTATTCTATAAACGCTTCTGGCGAACGTATTTCCACTGGCATACCCTTGCTTGATGAAATGCTTGGGGGAGGATTATTTGAAGGGTCCTCGAACCTCATAGCTGGATCCACGGGTACGGGTAAAACAGTACTTGGACTTAATTTCATAATGGAAGGAGCAAAAAAAGGGGAAAACGGCATTATTATCAATTTTGATGAAACCCCGAAGGAACTGTTTTTACATGCTTCAAATTTTGGATGGGATCTGAAGGGAATGGATAAAAAAGGTAGTTTAAAGATCATACATACCTTACCATCTGCACTGGACCCTAATAAACATATGATGCAAATTAAGAAGGCCATCCGGGAGACAAAGGCAAAAAGACTATTCTTAGATGCAGTGGAAGGTTTTGATTATGCACTTGTGGACCCGATAGAAAGGAAGCAGCATATTGCTGCTCTCTCAAGAACGTTCATTAACGAGAGAGTTACATCACTTCTGACCTGCCTTACCCCGAAAAACAAAGAACACCAAAAGATGTGTGACATACAGATAACATCAGTTGCAGATACTGTCATAATGTTACAACAAAGCCTTGTATCCTCTGGTCTGCAGAAGTCATTATCTATAATCAAAATGAGAGGCAGTGACCATGAAAAAAGCCCAGCGGTATATGAAATTACCTCAAATGGTTTTGTGATAGAGGATCCCTCCTGTAGGAAAAAGACTGGACCATAACCTTTTTCTAACGTGCAACAGTCTGAAAGACACTTGTATGCCTAAGTAACTTTATATACCAGTACCGTGTTACTATGTAACACACTAACATGGTAATGCGAATGGAGTTCACAAAGATGTCAGAAATAGGAAAAAGCATACGTATCGAAAGGATAATGGACAGGAACAGCAGGAATATGGTGATCGTACCTATGGACCATGGAATATCTGATGGGCCTATAAAAGGCCTTATAAACATTTCAGATTCCATCAATAAGGTGGCTGAGGGAGGAGCAAATGCGGTGCTCATGCAAAAGGGTATGATCAAGCATGGACACCGCGGATACGGCCATGATGTAGGACTGATAGTACATATGAGCGCATCCACATCCCTTGGACCAGACCCTAACAACAAAGTTCAGGTATGCAGCGTAGAAGAAGTGATGAAAATGGGGGCTGATGCAGTATCCATACACGTGAACGTGGGTTCTGAAACAGAAGCCGACCAGCTCCTGACATTTGGAAAGATAGCTGAAGACTGTAATAACTGGGGTATACCATTACTGGCCATGATGTACCCACGAGGCAAAAATGTAACGGATTCACATGATCCTGTGATGGTGGCCCATGCTGCAAGGGTGGGAGCAGAACTTGGAGCAGATGTTGTCAAGACTGTGTACACAGGGAATGTGGATTCTTTTAAGGATGTTGTGGAAGGATGTCCGGTGCCAGTTGTTATTGCTGGCGGGCCTAAGACAGAAACTGATGAGCAGTTCCTGGAAATGATAAGAGGGGCCATTGACGCTGGTAGCAGAGGGGTGGCTATTGGTAGAAATGTTTTCCAGCATGAAGAGCCCACAAAAATTACAAGGGCGATAACAGAGATAGTACATAAGGACCGCACTGTAGAAGAGGCTCTTGAAATCTTAAACGAAACAATGTGAGAACATGAACATGAAAAGCGTATGGATAAAAGCTGATGAAGGCAGGTGGGATGACAGGAAAGATAGGATAACCACTGGACTGGAATCAGGTGTAGATTACGTACTGGTGGATGGCAGTGATATTGAGAGGACAAGGGAGCTTGGGGATATAAAGATTGCAGCTTTTGCCCATGATGAAAGGTCTGCTGCAGACATCATAGTTGTGGGTAAGGGAAGTGAAGGGGATGGAACAAAGCCACTTCCTCCAGACTTCAGTGGGTCTTTTGATATAATAACGGCCACTCGCTTGAAAGACAAGGGCCTGAAGGTAGCCGGGTACGTGGTCATCCGCAATAAACAATATGAGGAATTTGCAGCGAAACTGGCTGAGGCCTGTGACTATATCATCACCATAGGAACTGACTGGAAGATCATTCCCCTGGAAAACCTCATTGCAGGGCTGCATGATAAAGACGTACAGATCATCTCTGGGGTCAGGACCTCAGAAGAAGCAAAGCTTTCGCTCGAGACCATGGAACATGGATCAGATGGGGTGTTATTGGATACCGATGACCCTGGTGAGATAAAGAAGACTGTGGGCATAGTAGAAAGAGCAGGTGTCAAGGACCTTGAACTCTCAGCTGCCATCATCACAAAAGTAGAGCAGGTAGGCATGGGCGACCGCGTATGTGTGGACACATGCAACCTTATGACAAGCGGGGAAGGTATGCTTGTAGGCTCACAATCCTGTGGCCTTTTCCTTGTGAACTCGGAAGCTGATGATAGTCCATACGTTGCATCAAGGCCATTCAGAGTAAATGCAGGAGCAGTGCATGCTTATGTGCTAGTGGGAGAGAAAACAAAATACCTGTGTGAACTAGAGGCAGGTGATGAAATAACTATCGTTAATGCAGAAGGTGAGCAAAGAAAAGGTATCGTGGGCAGAGTAAAGATAGAGAGAAGACCCCTCATGCTCGTAGAGGCCGAACTCAATGGGAAGACCGTCAAGACCATTGTGCAGAACGCAGAGACAATCAAATTGGTGAGCAAGGGTGGGAAACCTGTAGCTGTTACCGATCTGAGGCCAGGGGATGAGGTGCTGGTAAGATTCGAGGAGATCGGCCGGCATTTCGGAATGAAAGTAGAGGAAACGATCATAGAGAAGTGATCAGAGGACACATGGTAAAGATAGGTGTCTTCGACATGTCGAAGGGGCCGGCAGTTGTAGCCGTGATAAGCCACTGTCCCGTGGAACAGGCCAGAGAGGCATTCTTGCAGGGTGCAGACGTACTGGAGATCAGGCTGGACCTGCTTGATATAAAAGATACTATATCTGCGCTGGAAATGATCGCAGACTTAAAGAAAGAAGTAAAGCTCCCGTGTATTGCAACCAATAGATTACCAATTGATGGTGGCAGATGGAAAGGACCAGAAGAAAAGAGGATACAACTTCTTCTGGATATCCTGCCTGTGGTAGACGCGGTAGATGTAGAACTCATTGCAGCGGCTGATCTGAAAGAAAAGCTCATATCAGACGCACATGGGCTTGGTAAGACAGTTATTGTCTCACATCATGATTTCAATGGAACTCCCCCCATGAAAAAGATCAAGGATATACTGGAAATGGCATGGCAAAGCGGAGGAGACATAGCCAAGATCGCTGTGAAAGCCAATTCATCTGCCGATACCATGAACCTTTTGCGAGCAACCCATGAAGCTACCAGACCTGTATGCATGATATCCATGGGCGATCTTGGAAAACATACTAGGGTAATAGCACCATTCTATGGATCAGTGCTTACGTATGGCTCAGTTGGAGATGCTGTAGCACCGGGGCAGCTAAATATAGCAGAACTGAAGAGAGCTATGAAGGTGCTGCTATGAAGAAGGTTTTTGCTGTCTTTGGCGATCCCATAGAGCACTCACTTTCCCCTGTGATGCACAATGCGGCATTCAAAGCTCTGGGAATGGATTGTACCTACCACGCTTTCAGGGTTAGCAGGGAAAATCTTAAAGATGCTATCAAAGGGGCCCATGCTATGGGATTTGGTGGACTGAACCTTACTGTACCCCTGAAGGAAGAAGCTTTGAAGATAGTGCAGCCAGATCCCCTTGCAGCAACCATGGGAGCGATCAATACTGTGGATTTCAAATGCACTGTTCGAGGATACAATACCGATGGAATTGGGGCAAAAAGAGCACTTGTTGATGCAGGTGTGAAAATAGAAGGGGCCAAGGTGCTGATAGTCGGTGCAGGAGGTGCTGCCCGGGGAATAAGTTTTAAGCTTGCAGGCGATGGGGCAGACATAACCATTGCTAACCGTACACCTGAAAAATCAATACAGCTTGCAGAAGACGTTGCCCTTGTGGGGAACGCGAGAGGTTGTGGTCTGGACAAACTGGATGAGCTTATAGCCGATGCCAACGTGCTGATCAACTGTACCTCCTTAGGAATGCATCCTCAGGTGGAAGCTACCATAGCGATAGCTGAGCAGATGCACTCAGGTCTAGTGGTCTTTGACATTGTGTACAACCCTTTGAAAACTAAACTGCTTAAGGAAGCCGAAAAAGCCGGAGCAAAGACAGTATCCGGTGTTATGATGCTGGTATACCAGGGTGCTGAAGCTTTCAGGATATGGACAGATGTGGAACCCCCTGTGGAAGTGATGAAGGAAGCCGTGATGGGAGCGTTGAGAACTTGAAAATGCTTATCATAGGTGGTACCGGTGAAATGGGACAGTGGTTTGCTACTTTCTTTAGGAAAAGAGGTTTTGAGGTCAGTATCTGGGGTAAAAGTAGAAAGACAGATATAGCCGAAAGGCTGGGCGTGCGGTTCGCTCATGATCTGTATGCAGAAGTGGCCAAAAATGACGTAGTGATCATTTCAGTACCAATTGATGTTACTGAGCATGTCATTGCGGAGGTTGCCCCTCTGATGAGAACTGGTAGCCTGCTCATGGACCTCACTTCTCTGAAAACCGGACCTACCAACGCTATGCAGAAATATGCTCCAGCTGATGTGGAGATCCTGGGAGCCCACCCCATGTTCGGACCTACCATACCAAACCTGCATGGGCAGAGGTTCATCCTGACACCCATTGCTGACAGGTGTCGGAAATGGTTCCCTGTTATCAAAGAGATGTTAGAAGAGAGCGGGGCACACATAGTGGTCGTTGGTCCGGAGGAGCATGACAGGTTCGTTTCTGTAGTGCAGGGACTCACTCATTTTGCGTATATAACCATAGGGACAACATTGAACAGGATCGATTTCAATGTGAAAGAGTCACGGAAATTTATGAGCCCTGTGTATGACATAATGCTGGATTTTGTTGGCAGGATATTGGGACAGAACCCCTACCTCTATGCAATGATACAGATGGAGAACCCGGAAGTGATCAAAGTGCATGACGCCTTTCTTCAGGAATGTCACAACACTTCAGAAATAGTAAGGAGGCACGATCTGGAAGGTTTCATCACAAAAATGAAGGATGCAGCTATACATTTTGGGGATACATCACCTGCCCTTAGGCGTTCTGATAAACTGATCAATTACAAAATTGCTGAATATGAACATCTTCTGACATCCGTGGGAGAAGAGTGTGGACTGTTGCATGTATACTCTGGAAAGATACATGTTGGTAAACTCTGGAAGGTCACACCTGAACAGATCATACTTGCAGAAGGAACAAAAATGGTATCTCTGAAAATGGAGAACATACAACTACTTTCAGCACAGGAGCTGAAAGAATGGAAGATGAAAGATCTCACACGCCACAAAAGGGATATATCTGTTATAGTTCCTGATAATGCTGATCCTGGGATAATATTGGAGATACTCTCAGGCAATGAGAACATAGTTGGATCTGAGATCATTGACACGTATATCATTGATGGGAGAAAAAGCGTTACCTACCGCATCACCATATTAGCGGATCGGGAGCTGAACAAAGTGCAAACTGATATAGAAAGGATACTGTGCGGTATTGGATGCCAGCTGAGAGCATAAGCACATAGGCTTGTCACATTCAGTACTGTTATATGCGAACGAGTATAATCACCATAGGGATTATCCGGTGAAAATATGAAAACGAATGGTTTTGTTGACAAAATGCAAATGAACACTGACCAGCGCCTGAGATTTCAGAAAGGTGGTCTGTTCTTCTTAGCTGCCTTTGGGATCTATCTTGGATTGCAAGGCCTCTATCTTATACTTATAGCAAGGAATCTGCCGGCAGGCCTTCCTTTGTTCCTAGCGGCACTCATGATCGCTCCACCGCCTGTAGGTATAGCAGATATGCTGCGCAGCAGTTTTGGTATCAACATACCCATGCACAAGCGCATTGGCATAACTATTATCATGCTGTTCATCAGCTGGCTTTTTCTGCCCTGAGGAAGAAAATAAGGACACACAAAAATAGTATCAGATCTTGCTTACAAGATCTTCAAGGGCCGCCTTCGGATCTGTAGCTTTCACTATACCTGAAGCCAGCAGCACACCTACTGAGCCAAGTTCCAGGGCAGCCTTAAGGTCCTCACCTTTAGAGATACCAGCTCCACAGAGAACCTTTACTGCAGGGTTCACCTGCATGATAGCTTCCACAGAACCTGTGACCACTGCAGGATCTGCCTTGGATACAGGGATACCTGAACCTATGAGCTCTGGTGGTTCCACAGCAACAAAGTCCGGGAACAGTGCAGCTGCGGCAGCAGATGTCGACACGTTGTTAGTGCAAACAATGGTAGTAAGACCTGTTTTCTTCGCGGCCTGTACGGAAGCGTCGATCTCAGCAAGCGTAAGCCTTCTTTCTGAGTGGTTTATGAGAGTACCCACAGCTCCGGCATCCTTGATACATCTGGAGAAGGCGTGGCCTGTAAAGCTACCCGCGCCCACACTGTCAAGATGCTGCGAATATACAGGTATGTCCACCTGGGAAGCCACCCTATAAATGTCACAGAACTGTGGGGCAACTGCAATGTCAATACCTGAATCATCTGCAACGTCCTTACATGCTTGTGCTATCTTTACTGAGTTATCTCCTGTGCCTTCAAGATATGTTTTCAGATTCAACACTATCATAATTGAAGTAATTTAAACCCCTCCTGAAAAAGAAGTGTGCAATGCACACTCTCAGAAATCGGTCATGACCCTGAACTGGTCGATCTCTGATTTGTTCATGCCTTCTATGAATTTCTCTGCTACCTGCCTTACATCCTTGGCGTTCGTGATTGCACGGCCTACCACAAGTATATCGGCTCCTGCTTCCAAAGCTACTGGCATAGTGTCTATGCGTATACCACCTGCCACTGCCACCAGCACTTTGTGGGATTCGGTGGAAAAAGCCTTAATATCTGCAATGTTACCCCATGCGTGTTCCGTTTCCTCTATATCGATACCACGATGCAGTTCCACTACATCGGGTAATTGGCCCATTTTCTTGAGCTCGTTGAGCACTGCGACCGGATCGGGGCAGTTGAGGGTATCCATCACAGCATATATGCCAGTCTTGTGTGCCTCTTCGATGGCTTTCTGAAGAGTTGAGATAGGTGCAAGAGCTGAGATCACAATGGCATCTGCTGTTGCATCCGCGACCATGCGAGCTTCGAGGTTGCCTGTATCCAAGGTCTTAAGATCGGCAACGATGAACGCGTCGGGCCGCACCTCGCGCAGCTGTGAAATGACATCCACACCATAGCGTTTGATGAGGGGAGTGCCAGCTTCCAGTATCACATGATCGCTCTTGGGTATCTGGGCAACGATACTGCGGATGGCTGTGATGTTGGGATTATCAAGAGCAACCTGCAGATATGGTGCATCCCAGAGTCTGGTGACCCTGAAGCCCATGATACCATGGGCAGCCCGGTCCTTCTCTTTCATAACGGTCTCCACGCTTGGGAAACCATCCAGGGCCCTTTTGAGAGCCAGCTTTGTTGCGCCATAGTTGTACCTGTAAATCCTGTTGTAATCCTTTGCCTCCGGATGTATGAACACACTGGCTATTACAACAAGGTCTTCCACTTCCTTCTTGTCGATAACGCCTTCTTCAACAGCATCTGCAACAGCCTTTGCCACAGCTGCCTGTGCGGGACCGAATATCTGAGCTGCCTGCCCCATGTTCTTCACAGTGACCTTAGGAACGATCAGCGTGGACGGTTTAGTTGGCAGATTTGGGCGGATAACTGACAAAAGAGGAGTATGCCCGGCGGACAGATGGGTAAGGCCATTTGCAAAGGCAAGTCCTACAGGACCGTTCTTGTCACCAATGATAAGGTCTACGTGTGCGAGTTCTGGTTCCTCGCCAATGAGTGCTTCTCCGACTAGTAACATACTTCACCTACAAAATTACATCAATAAAGACTAGATATACTCTTCATATGCGACTTTATATAAGTCAGTGATGGAAACTGGTGCATTTTATATTATGTTTGCGATGGTGTTTTTTCATATTGCATCTATTTAGTACTAATAATGTTTGAAACTTGTCTTTACAATCTTGTTCTACAGTATCAGCTGCCTGAAAGCATTACAACAAGAGGGAACTTGAGCACAAAGGTACAGGAACACAGAAATTACCTCATTTTGTACCTAAGCACCTCTATGGCCTTATTCATACTATGTGAACCATAAAATTACAATATAGAATAAAGATCATTTCACGCGTATCACTCTGGAAGGACATATGTCTTCCAGCATGCAAACATCACATTTAGGAGAGATAGGCCGACATATATCCTGGCCGAACCGTACCAGTAATTCATTAACATACTGCCACAGTTCCTTGGGGACCACACGTTCAAGTCCAACCTCTGTCTCCTCGGGAGTATGCGTTGTGACCAAGCCTAGCCGATTGGATATCCTGTGCACATGAGTGTCCACTGCAATGACATCCTTATGAAAAGCATATGTAAGTACACAGTTAGCGGTTTTTCTGCCCACACCTGGTAATTTAAGGAGATCTTCGATATTGTCCGGCACCTTACCTCCATACTCTTCAAGTAATATACTTGAGATCTCTATGATACGCCTGGACTTGACCCTGTAGAACCCCACATCCTTTATAAGTTCCTCGATATCCTCTGGGTCCGCTCCTGCCATAGCCGCTGCTGAACCATAGACCTTGAACAGTTTCTCAGTTGCAGGAATGGTAATATCATCCCTTGTGCGCTGTGATAGCACCGTGGAGATCAGCACATAGAATGGATCATCTATCCTGTCAAAAAAACCTGTAGTATATATGCACCTTAAACGCGATATGACTTCAGACGCAAGCATGGGAGCAGATTGTATCTGTACTGACTTAAATCTTTTTAAGCATTACTAACTGCAAACCAGGTCAAAGATCAGTATGAAAAACGGTATTCTTGTGGCTGCATACTTCGGTATTATCTGCATCCTTATATAACCATAGAGATGCACCTGTATTTTTATGCTAAAGGACACAATTGGATGCAATGACAGAAGTTCTAGCTCTCGCCGTTTACGGATATGCAGGCCTATTTATCACAAGTTTTTTAGCTTCCACAGTGCTGCCATTAGGTTCTGAAGCACTGCTGTTGTTACTCATAAACAAAGGATATGAACCTATATTTGTGATCATGATAGCATCCGTGGGTAACTATTGTGGTGCATGTACTACTTATTACATCGGCCTTGTGGGGCGCAAGGACATTATTGAGAAACATATGGTATCTTCACAGCAGCATCTGATAAATGCTGAAAAGTGGTTCACTAAGTACGGTGCATATTCCCTGCTTTTTACCTGGGTGCCAGTAATAGGAGATGCCATCACGGCCATGGGCGGTATCATGAGACTTGATTTTAAGACCTTCTCTGTTTTTGTTCTCCTAGGAAAGCTTCTGAGGTATATTTCAGTTACCTGTATGGCTCTTGAGCTATTATCCTGAATGAACTGTATTTCATCCTAACGTTATGCAACATTATGTTCAAAAATAAACATATATCTGAATGATTAATATAATATTCTTGATGATAGAATGTGAGCCGATGAAAGACTAAACAGAGCAACTGATCAGAAAATTGATCCCCTGGCTGTTGTCACAGGCACAATGATCGCTGTAGGAATATATGCAATGATACCCAGTGACTTGGAACATTTCACAATAATGGCTGGAGCCATACTGACAGGATTTTTCACATATGGATATATCAGACCCCAGAAAACCTGATATAGCGTTACAGCGATAGACTTATAGAGAATGAATACTATTCTGTGCTCAAAGGGCCTGTGGTCTAGCTGGTCATGACGTCGCCTTCACACGGCGGAGGTCGGGAGTTCGAACCTCCCCGGGCCCACTTCTGAATTTGGTTCTCCTGATATTGATTTTTGTAGGAATGAGAGCTGTTTTTCTAAGGATAATACTCTTGATTCAAGTGATGTGTTATTCTCAACGGCTGTAGCTACAAGCTCAGAGTGTCCAATAAAAAGAGTTTAAATTATGGGTGTGATACAATTTATTGATAGAGCTGTTCCTGATATAAGTGTCAATAGGATAGTGATACAATTAAGAGAGAGGATCTACAGTAAAATTGAGGCACTACAGGATGCTAATATATCTCATCAATGATTAGTGGACCACATAAAAGAAAAAGTTAAATAAATAAATAAA
>MPPA01000024.1 GCA_001896725.1 Methanococcoides sp. EBM-47
GTCGACACAAAGCTGGGCCATCTGCGGCTCAGGTATCTTCAGGGCACTGCGCAACTGGTGGATGGAATTCATGACGAATGTCAGCAGGACATCGTTGAACTGGTCCATGTCCAGCAGTGAGAACACCCTGTTGAAGGTGTCGTGTGAGGGTATTCCCGCCTTCAGGGGCAGAAACTTGCGGAAGTACTTCTCCTTATAGGTGCACATCGCCTCTATATCCTGGAATGTCAGAGCTCCCCCGAGCACGGCAAAGAAGGTCAGTACGATGATCTCGGAAAGCGGATAGGACACCTTGCCCTTCACCCTGGGGTCGTCCAAACCCTCGTCTATGATGCTCACAAAGCGATTTATGACCTTTTTCCCTGCTTTCCCCTGCAACTTCCACTCCCCAAGAGCATTTAGGGCCTCCCTGATCTCCATGAAGACGCCCTTGAAGCTGGTGCCGTCGTTGTTGTCGCCCATATCAGCCCTCCCAGCAGAAGCCGTGCCTCTGCGCCAGGGCCCTGCACGGCTCTGGCATGCTGGCCATGACCCAGCGCCCGTTTACCCAGACCCTGCAGATGAAGGCCGAGGCCTCCAGGGCTGCAGCGGCATCCTCGCCCAGGGCGGAACCCAGAGTGGACAGAAGTCCCCTTGCAACCCTCCTTGCTTCTGAAGCAAGGGGGCCTTGTAGGGGAAGCGCAACACCCGGATGGGCAACACCCGTCCAGTCACATCCATAGAGCAATGGGCTGTCATCTCCATACAGTGCATGCAAGAGGGCAGAGGCAGCCACAGCCGGCCCATCCTCCCCCAAGCGCTTGAGAACCCCCTCAATCTGGGTGCGGCAAAACCACCACAGGATGGCGTAGCCGCCATAGCGCACGGTCCGCACTTCACCCTTGATCTTGGGTTGGGTGGGCACCAGCCCACCCTTCTCGGTGATTGTGCCGATGTACTCGTCCACAACTCTCCTCACCTTGCCGGTGCCCTTGATTCGCTCGGAATGGGCCCGATAGATGCGGTAGGTGCTCTCGTTGATCTTGTTGACGTACATTCCCTTCTTCTTGTGTTCCATGACCCATGGCGGATACGGCATATGTCCTCCCAAAGTATTACATTCAATGTAATACATTCTATAACAAAACCACCTCCATTACCAGAAAAACTTTCGTTTTTTCCAATAATTTCAGTGGTTATTTCAATAAGAGAATATA
>MPPA01000003.1 GCA_001896725.1 Methanococcoides sp. EBM-47
GAAACAACTCCTGTCTCCACTTATGATAAGGCGGTGATTGTCACGCACAACGATGTTGTGCGGGAATCACCTTAATGATAGTCCTTGTATATATACCTTCCGAAGAAGGCAAGGGATAACAGGACGAACATTAGGGCTGAATTCACCACCATACTTAGGATTATACCTATACGCATTCAACGTATATATATGCTCCCATTGGTTCACCATTTCTACATAATTATAGAAAGGACCAATGTCGTGAGAATGATTACATCCCCACGAGGGAGTACATCAAGAACGTAATCGTATATAAACATATCATACTCACAAAATAAGATATGTTTTTGACCCTCTTAGTGAAAACGATGTCCTGTAGGAAACAAACTCCAGATGTTCGCAAACTTTAACAATACACAAGGTATAGCAAATACACTTATTCTAAGTAACCATATCCTATCAGAGCAAAAAGAAAATTAAAAGAGGAGTCAAACTGTCACCTAATAACAGCGATTTCGAAAACCAGGAAAGTAGCGTAACTAGAGTGCGTACACCTCGAAAGGACAAAGGGGAAATATTGGCCGTAGTAGAGAACATGCTTGGCGCTAACCGAGTGAAACTCAGGTGTATGGATGGCATTGTAAGAATGGGGAGGATCCCAGGCTCTATGAAAAAAAAAACATGGATAAGGGAAGGAGATATAGTTATAGCTGTGCCTTGGGATTTTCAGGACACAAAAGCAGACGTGATATGGAAGTATACACGTCCGCAGGTTAACTGGCTTGAGCGCAAAGGGTTTTTAAAGAGTAAATGAAGACATGACAAAGGAAATAGAGGATAGAATCAAAACCATTGATACCCTAGTCGATAGTGGAAGGATTAAACAAAAAGATGCCCAAAAGATCAAAGTCACTGAAAATGTTTTTGATGAAGCGACATTAAAGGCGATCTATACCCTATCCAACAAAGGCATAATAGAAGCATTAGGAGGTTCTATAAGCACTGGAAAAGAAGCAAACGTCTTTTTAGCAGATGGCAAAGACCATAGCCTTGCAGTTAAAATATACCGTATCACTAGCAGTACTTTTGACTCAATGGAAGATTACATAATGGGGGATCCTCGCTTCAGAGATGTAAGACGGACAAAAAAAGATATTGTTTTCGCCTGGACAAAAAAGGAATACCGTAATCTACTAAGAGCCAGCGAAGTTGGAATAAAGGTACCAAAGCCGATCATAACTGAAAGGAACATACTTGTTATGGAATTTGCCGGAAAAGAGGAAAAGCCATATCCCCTCTTAAAAGATGTGAAGCTGGAAGCCTCTGCCGCCAAGAAAGTGTATGATATACTCATTGATTATATTAAAAGGCTCTATGTGGATGCAGAACTTGTGCACGCAGACCTCAGTGAATACAATATACTGATTGAACCAGAATTGATGGAACCTGTATTGATAGATATGGGACAATCGGTCACTATTGAGCATCCAAAGGCAGACCAGTTTCTGCTCAGGGACATAAAGAACATTGTACGTCATTTTAAGAAATATGGCATCATTTCCAACGAAAATGACCTTTATACATTCGTGACAAAAGACAAAAAGGAGCATGATCATGACCCACATCAAAGTACCGCATGACAGAATAGGAGCTATCATAGGTCCAAAAGGCCAGGTCAAAAACCTTATTGAAGAACTATCAACAGCTACCATTGAGATAGATAGCGAAAACGGCACTGTGGAGATCATACCTGGAGAGGACCCGATCCAATCCATGAGAGCACTCGATGTGATCCATGCTATAGCTAGGGGATTTAATCCAGAAAAAGCCATGGTATTGATGGATGACGAAATAATGATGCTTGAGACCATTGATCTGTCAAATTCTGCTAATACACCCCAAGAAATGATACGCCTTAAGGGCCGGATCATTGGAAAAGCTGGCAAAACAAGAGAAACCATGGAAAATATGATAGGAGTAAAGATCTCCGTCTACGGTAAAACTGTAAGTATCCTAGGCACCCCTGAGCAGAATCAAATAATAAGAACTGCCATTGAGATGCTTGTAGGTGGTGCCACGCATGGACAAGTTTACGGTTTACTTGAAAAGAAAAAACAAATATTGATACGATCCCAGTTATAGATGCATTAAAAAGACATCGTGTGAGGACAAATATGAGAGGATATGTAAATAGTTCTGAAAAAAAACAAATTATAGTGTTCGGGCTGATCATACTTCCAATGACCGTCCTTTGTTATGAGAACAAGCTGAACATAGGGAACATAACATCTATCCCTCTTTTTCTGATGCTTCTTCTAATGCTGATAACGAGAAATATTGAAGTACCCGTAGCTAGCATACGTACAAAAAAATCTGAGCTTCTTTCTCAGCATGCGTTAGTACTGGAAAAGATATACAGTGTACCTGTGACAGAAGAAATCATAACCCCAAAAGAAAGAGTCTTTGACACAAAATTAACCATAAACTTTGGGGGGGTGGTCATACCCCTTCTGGCAATTATCTATCTCCTTGCAACAGGACCTATCACAACATCTTTGGAGATGGCCTTGATAATAACAGTAATAGTCTTTCTAACATCAGAGATGATTGATGGGGTGGGAATAGAGGTACCTGATTTTATTGGACTTATATCATTGCCTTTGGCATTTCTGCTCTCTGTAGGTAATGCCGAAAGCGTGATGTTCGTTTCAAGCATAACAGGAATAATTGCAGGATGTGTAGCATCCTTGCTTACTTTGGATCGAGAACAAAGTGGAAGTGCCTACATAAGCATAGGTGGAGTGGGGAGTTTCAGAGCTATATACATAATGGCATTGATCTCGAGTCTCATGTCATACTATACTTAGGTCTTTTTCTGCACGACGCTGATCTATTTTTTCCTGTAAAATCTTTTGAGGGAGGTTCAGCGCGCGATATTTAGCAATGCCCGCAGCCGTGAATCTAAAGGGTTGTGGAGTATGGTCTATACGTGTAGCCCTCATTTTCTGTATTGCCATCACAGGCATTGGAGTAGTATCAATATCGTTTGTTTGGACAAAATCTAGGAAAACGATGCCATCACCCAAAAAATCGTAATCATCAAACTGCTTTTTCTCAATACCATGACATTTTTCAGTGACCAGCAATGAAGTTATCTTATCCTTTTTAAGTAATCTATGCAAAGCACGCCATGAAGTAGACCTTCTGAACTCATCGGGAGCTGTGAATACATTTAGAGAATCGAACACAACCCTATCAGGTTTATGGGATTCTATGATCTCGATCATCTCCTCTGAAGTGAGCATAGATATACCAAATATCTCCAAATAGCCATCATCAATATATTTACCTATATCCCAACCAAATCTCAAAAAATGTTGAACTAGTTGCTGAGCCCTTTCTTCAAATGAAAAGAAAATACATCTTTCACTATTCTTTGCACCTTCCATCAGGAACTGCATGCAGAAAGTTGTTTTACCTGTTCCGGGAGGACCTGTCACTACAATTGAAAAACCCTTTGGGAAACCTCCCTCCAAAAATTCATCCAACCCTGGTACCCCAGTAGGTACCCTTTTAAGTAATCTATCAATATTCTGAGTATCAAGTTTAGCTTTGAATCGACTATTGTCCAGATTAAGTAAAGCTTTCTCTAAGACCACATTTTTGGCGCCCAGTTCCTTCTGATATCTTTCAAGGACCTTGATGGCATCTCTGCTTAGAGTAGTATGAATAGCAAACTTGGATTTCATCACAACACCATGAACATAATATAGTATTATATATTTAAAAGGTTATGGTTTTGTGGACATGAACACCTCAAAAATGTCCACCAATGTCCATGACCTTCCCCTCTCCAGGTAAAAACTTACCTCGCCCATATGAAGCCGATATCTCCCCATCCCATATAACATCCCCCCTTGATATCGTAATCTCTGGAAAGATAGCCTCAATCCCTTCAAATGGGGTCCAGCCAACCTTTCCATGCAAATGATCACCTTTTATAGGAGTAACTTTTTTTGTGTCCACAATAATAAGATCAGCATCAAAACCCGTTTCTAGCCTGCCCTTAGAATGCCTGTGCAGACCAAATATCCTAGCTGGAGCAGCACTAGTGGCATCTATCATACGCCCCAAGGGGAGAAGATTTTTTTTAACTGCCATTAGCATTAGAGGCATTAAGGTTTCCACTCCTGGAACTCCCGATGGTGCCGTCTTGATATCTACATCTTTTTCAGTTTCACAGTGAGGGGCATGGTCTGAAGCAACGATATCCACAGTGCCATCATTCAATGCGTTAATGAGGAACTTAACACTTCTGCGATCCCTTAAAGGAGGGTTCATTTTACCATAACATCCCAATCTGTCCCAATCCCTGGTAGAAAGGAAAAGATGATGAGGAGTAACCTCACATGTGATAGGCAATAGGCTTTTTTGCCGTGCAATATACCTATCTTTGCCTAACACGCCTACCGATTCAAAAGCACTAACATGACAGATATGCCCCCTTGTACCAGTATTTCTAAGTAGCTCCACTACTTTTTGCACGGCATTGGCCTCGCATATATTAGGTCTTGCCCTTGAATGTGAAGAAGGGGACATATCATTTTTTAATAACGCTTCGCATTCAAGACGGATCTTATCGTCTTCTGCATGGATCACAGCAAGGGCTCCGAGTTCATTTAACGCCCTTAAGGCATATTCAAGCGTTACCTCATCGATATTGAGACCTCCGGTGGATTCAGCCATGAATATCTCACCAAATGCGGTCACCCCTTCTTCCCATAGCTCATTCAACTTTTCAAGATTATTTGTAACTCCTCCATGGATACCAAAATCTACAATGGATTTACGGGATGCAAGCTTAAGTTTTTCTTTAAAGGACTTTTTATCAACTGTTGGAGGAAGAGTGTTGGGATGATCAATCACTGTTGTGATACCGCCTGCTGCGGCAGCACATGAACCTGTATACCAGTCCTCTTTATGGGTAAGCCCAGGTTCTCTGAAATGTACGTGTACATCAATTCCTGCTGGTAAGACAAGAGAACCTTCTGCATCGATTACTTCACCAGCTATCACATCTGCCTCTTTTGCAATAGTACTGATTTTTCCTTCATCTATTACAATCTCTGCAGGCTGAAGATAATTATTATAGAATATTTTGGCATTCTTTATGAGTAAATCTGGCATACATCCTATTATCTTAATTACCCTATTTGCCATTTTTGTTCTTCAGTGGTAGCCAAAAGATCAAAAGGACATATAAAGATGGTAGGGTATGTTTGAACTATCAGAAATCAAAAAGAGAGCTTTGAGAACCGCTGCTGGACGATTGCCCTACATTACTTGGTTTCTTAGACATTGATCCCTTTACCTTTTTTTCAGAGGGATTTGATGTAAAATCTGACAGGCCGGTCTGCTTCGAATCATAATCAAGGTCTACAAGGTCAACACCAAATACCCCAAGGATCCTTTCTACAGGTGGAAGGATCTGTTTCTTAACATAATAATCAACATCAAGAGGCACATTGTTCTCACGGACATATTCCGGGTCTTCTGCACGGTTCACGAATAGATCTTTACCTGCCGTGATGACAAAGGGTATGCGTTCACCTACAGGCGGAAGTGAACCAGTTCTTTGCTCTATTTTCTCAGCAACAGTAATATGGGGTTGTTTATTCTTATAGTGCTCACGCCTCTTGGAATACATGCGTGTCATGACCAGATCATCTATAATATCTTTATCCTTGGTGACATCGAGGTTACGTATAGAATCTACTACCTCCCTAACATGCCTCACTGCTGCCTCTATCTCACCTTCCTTAAGCACAAGCTCAAGTACTCTGTTCAGGGTCTTGGATGTGAGTTCACACCAATCTCTGCGCACGGTCTCCATACCTTTTATCTTTATGCCGTCTTTCCAGCCATCTTCAGAGCGCTCAAATACCCATATAGCATACCTCTTCTTTGCTATGAAAAGAGCACGTTTTGCTATAGATTCGAACTCCAGTTCCATTGGATCTGGCAAGGAGGCTGAGACTATGCCTGAGATCTTCTTACCTACAAGTTCTGCATCTTCGAGTGATATCTCACTTTTTCCTATGCATTGGACAAAGACACTATCAGTATCCCCATATACCACTGAGAGGGAAATGCCCTTGTTCAGGGGATCGGGAGCAATCTCATTTTCTAGATAGGGATTTCCGTCCTTGAGATAGACAGTATGTATGGTATCTTCTAAAAGCGAGCGGGTAGTTAGGATATTCTCCCTGCCGAAGCTTGTAACAGCATTAGCCAGAGTAAGACTGTACAGACGTGCACGAGTATAACCTGAGTAACCATAAAAGCTGTTAAGTAATATTTTCAGGGCAAGCTGAGTTGCATCAAGAGCCCTGTATTCATCCTCATTAGATATGCCTTTCATACTCTTCTTGGTCTCTATCCTTCGGTTGAGCAGATTTTCCAAGATAGTAGGCATGATCCCTTTTGAAACATCTGCTGTTACGAACCTTCCACCCGATGGTGGGGTAATCACCTTACTTTCCGGAGGAAGGTCTTTCTCAACGACCGTTGTATAGCAGAGATTGTGAGCCATCATTATAGTGGGGTAAAGGGACTTGTAGTCAAGTATTACTACGTTCTCTAGAAGACCTTTTTTAGGATCCAGCACTTCACCTCCTTTCAAACCCTCACTATTCTTGTTCCTGGCATAGACAAGGTTGTCATCAGGTTTGGGAGGAATCACACGATCCCTAGTGCGGCATTCACGAAGCAAAAGGTTCTCTACCATAGACGTCTGACCCCCATCAATAACTTCCTGTAATAGGGAGCCACTTACCCTGGAGATGGCTATGTACCTGTCAAGCAACTGAAGCTTCATGACAAGCTCCATGGCAAGTTCAGAGTCACGCCTTGCATAATCTATGAACTTCAGTAGTTTTTCTCCTTCATCGTTCCAATGGTCTTCCATCTCTGAGGGTGGCACATCAAGCTTCTCCCGGTCCAAAAGCTCTTTGGATACATTGCGTAAGGTATACCTTTTTAAACTGAACTGACTACGGATGAGAGGGAGAACATCTACCACAACCCTTCCGGTCATGGAGACCAGAGTCATTATTCCTATCTTACGGTAAGATATTGGCCTTCCATCACGTCCTGAGCCGGAATCTATAGTAATACCAGAGCTTGCAAGGAACTTTATCCTATCACCAATGTAAGGAATGTCAAAATCATTGATGTTGTAACCAACTAGTATATCCGGATCATAGTCCCGGAGTATCTCAAAGAAACGTTTGAACATGGACTCTTCGTTTTGTAGAGGCTCTACATCAGGACCAGCTCCTGAAACTGGCTTTGCCACAAGCACAATGGAATTGTGACCGTTGTAAGCTGGAGCAAATGTAAGACTTATCATGATCACAGGAGATTCTTCCGGAGAAGGCATGGAACCGCCTATTGGCAGACATTCGATGTCAAACGAAAGGAATTTAAGAGGAGCATTTGGGAGTCTATCCACTTCAGCAGGCTGCCTGTCCGAGCAGACTGTGTCACAATATATTATGCCGCCTGGATGAGCTTCCTGAGAGGGAGAAACTGATACCCAGCCCATTCCATGCAGTCCCCTGTCTATCAAAAAGCGGTTCCTGAACAGGATATCCGTTTCGTATACCTCTTCTACCCCCGGGACCTGCAGTATATCATCACGGATCTCAGGAACATGTCTTGGTTCAAAGGTTGTGACCTGTATCATGGGTTTTTTGGATTTCTGATACCCTACTGGCTCAAACCGCTGGACGATCTCAATGTCCTTGACCACATCAAAACGTTCCTTTATGAGCTTGCAGACCATGTCAAGCTCACCAGAGGCCCTCACATAAAAATATGGTTCAAATCCCGGCACATAACAGCAAACACTTTTACCATCTTCAGCCCTGCCAAAGAGGCGTACAACAGGAACGGCACCTTCGGTAACATAATCCGCATCCAGGATCTGAAAGTTCATGTGGCTATGTACCTGCTGACAGCATATATGTTTTGCGCGCTGGTGAAAGAAAGGGTCGAGAAAAATCAGAACAAAAGAATTAATCTAAATCATAGGGGATATAGAACAAAAATATGCTAATATCTTTGATCCAATGATAATAAATAAAACTAAATGATAGTGCCCGGAGCGTGACTCGAACACGCGGCCTCCAGATATCTCAGGAGATTTGGACGCACTCGTTAATTTTCCCTATGAGTCTGGCGCCCCAACCGACTAGGCCATCCGGGCATAATGTAGCATCTAGAAGGGTATTTTCATATTAAAACATATCGACTGGAACATTAAAATAAAAAAGATATAAATGATGTAATGATCAGTACCCGGTCGCCTTTGCAAAATCCAGCCCTATAGTGGGATCATCCGAGTTGCCCTCGATAATGAAGACAATCCTATCATTACTCCAGAAATACTTATACCTGGGGGCCTGCTTGCCTCCTACAGTAGAATAACTTAAAGCTCTTGTAGCTTCATGTCCATTGAACTCAACGAGCTGAAATGTTTCATTATTATTGAGCACTTTAAATGTTGACTTATAATTAGCAATAAATGATTCGGCAGATGTTATATCTGAAAATTTTATCGCTATGATATAGTAGTCCTGAGCTGTGCTCTTGTAGATACCTTCAGAGGCTTCTAATACATTCTCTGCTTTAGCGTAGTCTTTGTTCACATCATCTGAAGTTAGCGATCTACTTCCAAGATATTCAAAACCTGAGGGAATACTATTACCTAGTGCCACAATTTCAGAAACATTATCTACAGGAATAGTCGGCATGCCAGAGGAACCGTTGTTATCATCGTTCCCTTTGAATATACAGCCGGAAAAACCTATGAGCAATACTGCAAATATCAATATTAGACCTAACTGTTTCTTCATGGTATTACCTCGGATGTAATGGTCCGTTAATAGAAACATCATAAGCATTAGATGATGTTCAATTAAAAGATGAAAACCTGAAATTTTTTAAAAAAAGATATCAGAAGGGTTCAGCCCTTCTGATTTTAGTTTACTTAGTCCCTTCTGACAAGGTATGCAACTGCCAATAGACCGGCTACTGCGAATATTGCTTCAAAGCCTGGGGTCTTTGGCTTTTCATCAGGGGTCTCAGTTGGAGGCTGCTCTTCACCTGGTGGAGTGACTGGAGGCTTCTCTTCGCCTGGTGGAGTGACTGGAGGCTTTTCTTCGCCTGGTGGGACCTCTTCGCCTGGTGGGACCTCTTCATCTGGGGTGCTGGGGCCAGTTTCTCCAATAGTGTACTCTGCATATGGGTAGTAGCGGAGTGTATTAGAATCTGCAACCTTGAAGAACATGTTGCCGGCAACCTTGACGTCCTTGTTCTTGGTAAGGGTTATGGTATCCTTGTTCTTAAGTTCAAGGCTATTGACACCAATAGTCTTTACCTCAAGTGTATCGAATTTGTCATCGCTCTCGATCTTCAATGGTTCATTGGAGATGAGCCACAGACCTTCGATAACTGCAAGGCTGTCAACCTGACCCTGGAATACTTCCTTGACATGGGCTCTCATGATGATAACGTCATCTTCGCCGCCTACGTCATCTTCCTCATAGTTCCAGGTGCTGTTATCGATCGTTGTGCCGTCGACACTAATGACCTCGTCATCGAGATATGTACCATCTTTGCTCAGCTCGAGCCAGACCTTCTTACCATCGACATCGATCTGCTTTGGTGTAAGTGTGTAGCCTTCTCCCAGATCAAGGGACTGGCCTACCCTC
>MPPA01000051.1 GCA_001896725.1 Methanococcoides sp. EBM-47
AAATCTTTTTCGATTTTGTCACAAATCTAGACAAGCTGTAAGCTGCCAAGGAGGCAATCACAACCGAGATAATCATTGCAGAAATCGAGACGATGACAGAGTTGATAAACCATGTAAAAAAAGGGGAGTGGTTTATAACGAACTTATAGCTTTCAAACGAGATTTTTGCAGGCAGTAGTGAGGGGCTGAATACATCCAAGCCTGAACGCAAGCTGGTGGAAATCAACCAGAATAATGGGAAAACCGCTAATAATAATAATATTGCTGTAATAATAATTAAAAAAAACGTTCTTATAAAAGATGCCAATTGCTGTTGAGGTGTTTGGAATTTTTTAGAAGGCATCATTTTCTCCTTTTGCTTTTGTGTTAACCCACTGGTAGATGATAAACATCAATGCAAGGAACATCAGCATAATGACAGAGACGGCAGAGGATTTTCCCATTTCCATCGAATTCCATGCATACTTATAGGCCATAATCGGTAAATTCTGTGTTACCGACCCAGGGCCTCCTCCGGTCAGTAGGAAAATCATATTGAAGTTATTGAAGATCCAGACACATCTTAGTACGATGATGACCTGAAGAATACGCTTGATATTCGGAAGAATTACATACCTTAGTGTCTGCAAGCTACTCGCCCCCTCAATCAAGGCAACATCATATTGGTCTTGAGGTATGGACTGCAGGCCTGCAAGTGTAGACATCATAATCAAAGGTGCTCCCGACCATGCATGAACGAACACTATAGCAAACAATGCCGTATGCTTGGATGCAAGGAATGACATCGGTTCTCTAATAATTCCATTTTTAAACAATAAGGTAGAGAGCAAACCCGAGTCGTTGTATAGCCAGCCGAAAACAAGTACTGAAACGATGACCGGGAAGGTCCAAGGAATCATGAATAACAGTCTGAACGGTTTTGAAATCGATTGTTTGAGAAAACGGTCCAGCAATAAAGCAGCCCCGCTTCCCCAGAGAATTTGGAGACAAATGGTCAAGGTGGTATATACTAGGCCATTGCGCATGGAAATCCATAGTTCCTTATTTGAAAGGAGGAATCTATAGTTCTCCAACCAGATGAAATCAGTGCTTTTGCGCATAATACTTTTGTTCGTGAAGCTCCAGATTACGCTCACTGTGACTGGATAGACCAGAACAAAAGCTAAGCCAATGAGAGCGGGGACTATTGCAAAAGTACCAAAATTCCTGTCGAAGAACGAACCTGCTTTCTTGAGAATGTCATTATTCATATGATCCATATCCTTAATTTGGGAAGGAGTGGATCAAATATTCGAACCACTCCCAACCTAATTCGTGCACGTATTTTTAATACCCTGCAGCTGTAAGTTGAGCCTTGATTTTATCGTGGGTCGCTTTTACAGCCTGTTCGACAGAGACGCCGTCAACGATGATTGAGTGGAACATATCCTCAATCTCTGAGCCTGTTATTCCGCTATTGGCAATCGGAGTCGGGCCATAGTCCATCGCAACACGCACACCGTTCATCGCTCCATCCATGAATCGTCCGTAAAGATGAATATAGTTTGCAATTCTAGGATCTTCCCAAAATTTTGCATCCTTGCTTCCCTCGACAGTAATAGGAACCATGTTAGGCATTGAGAAGAGGAACTCACGATAAATGTCCTGCTTGAGAAGGAATGCCATAAACTGAGAGGTCTCTTTTGAATGTGCGACTCCTTTGAATTTACCGATACCGACAAGACCGGCGCCGTCAACGGGAGCTTTTGTTTTCATCGGAGTCTCTATGATGGCAACCTTATCTAAAAGATCTGGATTGGTTCTCACGATTGATGTCACCAATGAACCTGCTGCAAATATGAAGCCAACATTACCTTTGACGAAGTTGTCGATAATATCATTTTCACTGTAATTGAGTGCAGCCTGTCTGCCTGTTTGTTTATAAAGATCAACTAGGAACCGTACTGTCTCGACTGTCTGTGGGGTATTAAAATTTACTTTTCCGTTTTTATCAAAGAACTCTGCTCCGTTGGTTCGCATGAAGTAAGCGAGCCATTCTTTAGATTTATAAGCACTCTTGCTGAGCGGAAGATCAAATCCATACCGGGTGGGTGGATTAGTCATAGCGATTGCTGCCTTCGCAAACTCATCCCAAGTCTTGGGAATTGGAAGCCCTAATTCGTCAAGCCAATCTTTACGTACTGCCATTTTCCAAGAGAGTGTGTAGTGGGGCATTGCGATGATATGGCCATCCATCGTCAATCCATTCAAAGGTCCACTCAGGAAAGCATCTTTACCACCAACCAACTCGATGACATCCTCTACTGGTTCTAAATCTCCTGCCGCCCAAATCGGGATAAGGTCGGCATCTCCTCCGACAACCATCTGGGGAAGAGTCCCGGCCATCTTGGAGGCAATCCACTTTTGGCGAATGTTGGACCAAGGAACCAATTCTCGAATCACTTTGATATTCGGGTTGAGTGCTTCAAATTGAGCAATTGCACTATCCATGGCGACTATTCTCTCCGGCTGGCTGTAGGCACACCAAATTGTAATGGTCTTCATTGGTTCTGTTTTGACTTCAGTCGTAGCCCCAGCGAAAAGAAACGAACCTGTTGAGAGCAACAGAACGACAGCAATGAGTAATTTCTTCATAATAGTTCTCCTTTTGTAATTGTGGTGAGATGCAGTGCCTATCGTCCTCAATACATGTGATGTTTAAATAAATTTTAAATGGGCAATGCAATCCTAGATACTATGGTTGTCAGGATATGAGATATTATGTTTGCTACGCATCCCTCCTTATTTCGAAAATTAAAACTATCTTTCATTATTGTAAAATCAGTTGTTGTACACGTCAACACTTTTTTTTAATAAAATACTTTAATATGAACAAATTATGTAACATTATTTCGACCTGTGCGGTTGGAATAGTCACTAAGCAGCACGGATAGAGGATATGGTTCTTCCTTCCGACACCAACGACATGGAGAGCCTGCCTTCGTGCA
>MPPA01000026.1 GCA_001896725.1 Methanococcoides sp. EBM-47
TAGACGGTAAGCCCGACGAAGTGGACGAACATCCTGCCTTCCTTCCCCTTCTCCGACCAGGCGGGGTTCCTGCCGTCGAGCATCGCGCCCTTCATGTCGGAGAAATACTTCTCCTGCTCATCCCTCAGCGAATAGGTCCGCCAGGCCGACGAGGCATCCAGGTCCATGCCGTTCACCAGCATGGCGATGTAGCCCATCGTCCGTTTCCTGGCCGCCACCTTCTTCTCCTTCACCGAGAACGCCTGCACCCGGTGGCCGGCGTCGAAGGTGATGTCGTACAGGTCGCAGTCCCTTTTGAGCTCCTGCTCCACCGGTATGGCCGTCTTCTGTGCCTTGAGGTCCTCGAGCTCCAGCCTCTGTTCCTTCAGGACGATGTCCAGTTCGGTCAGGCCCATCGACTCCCGTACGGAGCTGAAGTACAGGCACGCCTTGAGGTCGGCCGCCTTCCTGCCTTCCCCCGCCCTGTCCTCGTAGTAGTACCTCACATCCTGCACGGCCTCGTAGTTCTTGGTCTCGATGTTGATCTCCATCTGCACCGCCCCCGCCTTGATGGAGCCAATCAGGCCCCCGACCATGGATGAGTCTGCCTTGATGCAGGCGATGAACGGATGGCCCTTGCGCAGCAGGAAATCGATGACGGTCTGCGAGAGGTAGCCGCGGTCGGTGAGGATTGGCGCATTCGGGCACTGGCAGTGGTCGAGGATCTGCTGCACCAGCTCCATGGTCCGCATGTCGGGCATGTTTCCGGCAAGCTGCTGGTAGACGACCGGCATATGACCATTGAGCGAATAGACGACCACCTCGTTCGTCTGGGCCAACCCGAGGCCTTCCTTGTTCCTCCCCCACCGTATGTCCGCCAGCGTCCTGCCGTAGGTGGACTTGCTGGTCGAGTCGACCGCCAGTACATGGTTCTTGTCCATCCGCCTGCAGCGGAGGCTGAACAGGTTCATCCTGTCGGCCTCGGTGATCGACTGGGTCAGCAGCGTGACATCCCTGCTGGCAAGGATGTCGGCCGAGGGCAGGCGCTCGATCCTCTGCCACTGGGCGAGGTGGTTGTAGCTCTTGCCGCTGACCAGCGGGAAGAAGGCGAGGGTGAGCACGTCGTTGACCATGTCCGCGTTGCCGCCGAACACCTGCATCAGGTCCTCGACGAGGCCGACCTTCCTGGCAATCTCGGTGAGCAGCCACACCGATCCGTACAGCAGGCTGCGGTCCTTCCTGGTGTACGCCGGCCTTCCCGGCTTGTACTTGCTCTTCAGCTCCTCGAACCGGCACAGGTCCCAGCCCTCGGGGAAGACGAAAGCATCCCAGCTGTCCCTGGCATAGATGAACCGCTTGTTCGGGACGAAGACGGTCCCGTCCTCCATCGTGCCCCAGTCGACGATGCGGTAGGAACGCCTGCCGTTGTTGTCATAGGCCTCGTTCGCCGAGGCATAGGTGCTCTTCCCGTTCCTCCTGACATGCAGGTATATCTTGTTGTCGTCTCGTCTGGGTCTCGCCATTTGCCGCCTCTCTATTAATAATACAATTGTACTATTAATAAAGGA
>MPPA01000045.1 GCA_001896725.1 Methanococcoides sp. EBM-47
ACCTGCTGCAAGACCTTTTTCAATGATCTCAGCAGGGGCAATACCCTGGCCCTTTGCCTTGTTAACAGCAGCGACCACTTCATCCTTTTTACAGGAAATGATCGCATCTGCAAGTTCCTTGAACATTTCTTCTTTGCTCATTTTATACCTCTTTTTTAATGTTTGTTCCCTCTTTTATTAAATCGGAGAGGGTATTCCGTGAATAATCTTAATTCATAGTACGATACCATATTCGCTATAAAAAAATTGAAAGCTATTCATGGTCAAATATCATATTGATGACATTGACCCATAGCTTTCATTCATTGTATAAATATCTGGTCGTTTAGAATTTTGACACGAAGGTCCTAGCTTGCCACAAAGCTAACAGGGCCACTATCAAAATCACTACTATCCATAGGATATCTGCGGCAGGAAGATATGCATTTGCCCAATATCCATTATATGCTTCCATTGCGGCTGCGGTTTGTACCATTTCAACTCCTCCTTAAACATATACAAGACACACATTAGATGCTCTCATCTTTCCGAAGTCCGTGATCATATATTTATGAAGAAGGAACCCCTTTTTATATATCCCTTTATCATCTAACTTGCTTTCAACGTCTTTTAGCATGCCTCCTGAAGCCAGTTCAATGAGATCGAAGTTTATCGAATCTCTATAGAAGTTCCCTTTGAGGTTATATTCCTTTTGTATCTTCTCTACGATCTCATAATTCCAGTGAGGTTGTTCATCACTGAACAATTCCAGCATTCTGAACTTGATAGGACGATTGCCTGCCATTTCATTCACCTCTAAGAGATTCAAGTCCGCCAGTTTCTTCGGAGAACATAGTGAAACTGCCTAATAGACAGAAAGCACCTCCTAGCAGGAGTGTCCAGGAAGGTACATCTCCGAAGAATAGGATTATGAAGATCACGGCGAACATACCATACAGATTTCCGATTCCCTGTCCCCTTCCAACTCCTATAAGCGGGAAGGATTTGTACCAGCTAACATAGCAGAAACCGAACGTTATGCCTGCAAACACGAGTACCAAGATGGTGAGTGGTTCAAAGGCGAGCAGAGCGTATTTGATCATTGGGAATCCGGTAATAGCCAATAATGGTATTAAAATGATCCACCAGATGATATTTTCTCCCAGGAAGCGTATGGTTATACCAATGTCTGGTTCTGCAATATCCAGACCTTTTCCAGCTATGGCACCTTCAATACCCCAGCCAACTGCCGCCATCAGGCCACCGAGGTAACCAATCCATCCAATGTTGCCACTGCCCAGTTCAGCAAACAATCCGCCACCGAAGATAATTAGACCACCAATAATGATCATAAATATTCCAATTGCTGCTCTTCTGCTGATCTTCTCACCGTACCACTGGGATGCAAGTATTGAACCCACTACAGGATACATCAATGCTGCAACGGCAGCAAATGCGCCACCAACAAAACCCATTGCAATAAAAGAACCTAAAATAGCTACAGGCCCACCGAAGATAGAGCCCAAAAAGAACCACTTAGAACAGGGCTTGAATTCCTTGAGGGTTCTCTTCATCTCACCGTACTTGCCAAGGACACCGTTCCATACCAATAATGCAATTATAACAGTTAGTGCATTGAAACCCGAAATCAACACCGCAGTTACGACCAAAGACACATCATCGCCACTTGCAGCAGCGATCTCACCAAACATTTCATCGAAAGGATTCAGATCCCATACAACTGTACCGGGAAGATACCACAGTCCCCAAAGCACGGCACAGAATAAAGCCCACATGTACCCATATCTAACTCGCCTTTTCTGTTCGAGCTTTTTTAATTCTTGCAGATCCATTATTTTTCCTCCTTCTTCTTTTAATGGCAGGTTTGCCCGCCAGGATTCATCTCTGTATGATGAAAGGTATTGATACCATTCCCCTTTTTTGTATCTACTTCAACCACCCATAGTTGAAGGAGTTTGGGGTGTATGGAGAGTACACCCCGTATTTGGATTTAGACCCCGTCTATAGGGGATTAGAACAAAGCCTTGAGCTTTGTTACCGCATCTGCTGCATTTTCTGCATAGATGTCTGCACCGATCTTATTTGCCCAATCCTGAGTGACAGGTGCACCACCTACCATTGTCTTGACACCTGCACGCAAGCCTGCTTCCTTGAGCTGTTCTTCTACCTGCATCTGGTTGACCATTGTGGTGGTCATCAGAGCAGAAGTTGCAACAACGTTAGGTTTGACCTCAGAGGTTTTACTGACTATGTCTTTGATCGCAATATCTCTTCCAAGGTCTACAACCTTAAAGCCTGCGATCTTAAGCATGGTAGCCACTATGTCCTTGCCGATAGTGTGGATGTCACCCTCGATCGTACAAATGAGGACTGTGCCTCTGTTTTGTGACTCAGAGCCCATTTTTTCCAATGCAGGTGTCAACACTTTTACACCTGCGCTCATAGCTTCAGATGCTGCGATAACGTGGGGCAGGAACAAAGTGCCTGCTTCGAACTGGTCGCCTACTTCAGTCATTGCAGCAGTGAACCCATCCTGGATGAGCTCTGCTGGATCGATCCCTGCTTTGAGGGACTCATTAGCTACTTCCTCAGCTGCTTCTTCATCAAAGTCAAGGATCGCTGCCTTTGCTTTTGCAATAATTTCTGCTTTTGTTGCCATTGATAATCCTCCATTAATTCTTATGAGATCACAGGCTGTCCCTGAATGCCTTGTCAGCTTTATCTACTATGGCCTTCATGTCCTTTAGCAGATCTGCGTCTATTGGTGTGACCTCATGGTTCTTCATCACATCAACTACCTTTTCGTGGGCTACTGTTGCAAGGTCCTTTGAGCCTGCTGCTGCCCAGTCTCCGTACATCAGCCTGTTGATGAGCGTTGGGCTGGATGGGAGATCGATGTTCTTCCTTGTGGTCTTGTGTGCAAGGAAGTTATTTCCGATTCCTACCTGCTGGATAGCTTCCACCGCAAGCGTCTCCTCAGATACTGGAATACCCTGCATTGCCTTCTTTGTCATGGCGATCATATCGTTGTCAAAGACAAGCTGTTCCATTGAGAAGGTCATACCGAGTTCAAGCATACCTGAACCATACAGGGTGTTTGCACCGGACAGGGCTGGCAACAACGTTGTCATGGTCTTCTCGTGACCTGCCTGACCGTCTGGTATCTTGGAATCAGACTACGAACCAGCCACATATGTGGGTAGACCGTAGTACTGCCCCAGTTTTGCTACTCCGGCACTGATAAGTCCAAGCTCAGGAGAGCCTACGGGTGCTGTACCTTTCTTCAGATCGAATGTGGTTGTAGAACTGCCGTACCATACAGGTGCTCCCGGTTGGGTGAGCTGGGCCAGTACAATACCTGAAAGGACCTCTGCATTGTGGGTTACCAATGTGCCTGCAAGATGAACAGGGGATGAACCGCCAGCCATTGCCATACTCAGTACATTGACAGGCATGCCAAACTTTGCACCCTTCATGATGACCTGACATGCATTGGAGCTGAGCTCAAGTGGGCTTGTTGGACAAACCAGCATTGAGAAGAGAGGCTTCTTACGGAATTCTTCATCATCTCCGCCATAGTATGCCTGCACGATATCTCTGTAGTATTCTACGTGTTCGCCCACTGGGTCAATGTGGTGGAAGTGCTTTGTGGTGTTCATCAGAGGGGTAAGTGTCTCATGAACATCCTGCATACCCTTACCTGCCCAATCCCTGGCAGATACCGCAAGTGAGTAATAGTCTATGTTGTCTGCCCAGTCCACAAGTTTTGCAGTTGCTGCAACATCAGCTTCTGTGGAGTCAACTGTTTCGTACTTTCCTGGTGCTATGTAGTTGCACATCTTGACACCAGTACCGAAACATGTCCAGTGAACCTTGCCTTTATGTTCTTGTACTACTTTTTTCTTAGGGTCGCGTCCATATAGTGCGAACCTGGATGGACAGTCCAGAAGTGCTCTGTTAACAACATATTCAGGGATCTTGACAACCTGGGTCTTCTCATCTACCTGGCATCCAGCTTTCTTGAAAACAGCTCTTGCATCAGCATCTGATACCTGGATACCGGGGTTCATGAACACATCCATAGTAGCGTAGTGGAGTGCTCTCAGATCTTCGTTAGAGAACAATTCTAACTTCACACCGTCCAGCATATCTCTTCCTGGATAATAGTGGTTTACCATATTCTTTCCTCCTTACTTCAGTCATGCATGCCAAATGTTGGATATCTGTAAGTACAGATATTGGCTTGCATTGATCTTTGCTCATGGCTCATCTTTTCTTATATATATGCTTTTCTCCAAAAATAAGTACATATAGTTTACGGTAAAAAGTAAATAACATACTATATTTAAGGATTGTGGGATAAAAAAGTAGAAGTGCACACGTATGTAATGTGTGAAACAAGACATGTATGCTTTATAGATATTGATCTTCTCAATAAAAGATTTTTAATGGAAAAGCACAACTATAAATAAACATTGCTTTAACTTAAATAATTTTTTTATTTTCAAAGAGGATCATCTCTGATAAAAAATGTCTTTAGTCATTGTTTCTTATGTTCCCCCCACAAGTGAGCCAGCTAATAGCTTCAGACTTCATCATTTTTCTAAAAATGTTGTTAAACCTATGTCGTAGGGAACTGTATCACTTATAAATATTTCGGTCATTCCCTGTTTGATGAGCACTTTATTGGATCTCCAATTCTCAAGCCCATTTTAGGATAACCTGGAAACCCCCATGAGAACCTCTTTACCATCCCATTTCCCCACAAAGAACTTGGTGTCTGCAGGCATAGACCTATGATCTTTGCTCATAAGGGGCACATAACACCTTGAAGATCTACCTGAGATTAGACCCTCTATATCAATACTCTCAAGCACTTCCTTTTCTTTACCAGGTGGGAAAAGTTCTAAAAAATCCATTTTAGCTAGGTCTTTTTTGGAATAATGCAAATATTTTTTCACTGCATAGTTTGCATGAATGATCAAACCGCCCATGTCCATTATGAATATGAGGTCATCCATAGTATCACAAAGGTCTTGCAATCCATTATGGCCTTTCTTTGCCAAGGTGCCCTCCCTGAAACTGGTTACGATCGCTCCTAACTGATCAGCAATGGTATTGATAACATTTCTGGAATTAGCAGGTATCTCCAATTCTTTGTGTGAACCGATCACCATTGCAGCGATAAGCTTGTCATTATAGTGCACCGGAATGAAACCCATTGCCTGTAAACCTTCATAATCAAGGTCTTCCCTTATCATAGCACTTATTGCAGAGAAATGCTTGTACACAGGATAACCAGTAGTGAAGAGTTTTGCTTGAATAGTATTAGGCTCAAAATGGCTTATATTAGCCGCGAACTTTTCCAAAAGACCTCTGTAAGCCACAAGTTCAAAACTCCCATTTGAACTATCCACCAGATATATAGCTCCACAGTCTATAGCTTTGATCTGTAGAGCAAAGTCCAGTATTTTTTCAAACATATCCCGTAGATTATTGCCTGGCTCTAAGACATCATTAAAACCATGCTCCATTTGAGTGAAACTATTCACTTGTTTGCGTTCGGTGACATCAACTATTATCCCCTGCAGGAAATCGATATTCCCGTATTGGTCATGATGGATCAGTGTTCTTTCATCCACCCACCTCACTTCACCTGATCTTGTAAGGATCCTGTATTCCTGACTGAAATCGGAATATCCTTCCTTGTAACATCTAGCTACTTCTGTACGCACTTTTTCAAGGTCTGCAGGATGGATAATGTCACCATATAGCATTTTGCCCGAAAGGAAATCTTCTACCAAATAGCCAAAACGTTCGATGTTCTTTGAAACGAATTTAACTGGCCAATCCGTTTCAGGGCTCCACATAAAGACAACTGCAGGACTCTCATTTATCACTGACTCCAATACTTTAAGTATTCTGCGGGTCTCAAGGATTTCCTCATCAGCAAGCTTATGCTGTATAAGCTTCCACATCCCATTAAAAAGTAAAGTAATCTGCTTTGCGTCAGAACTATCATATTCTTCGGGCTTATTGACCACGGTGGCAACAGCAACTACCTGATCGTTATCCATCACAGGTATGTTGATATAACGATTTATCTTAACCTTCGGATCAGATCCTATTCCTTTGATGGGATCAAATCCAAATGAACGGTTATTAACTGTGGTCTCTCTTTCTCTAATAGCTTCTCCCCACATACCCGATGAGCTTACAGGATAGGTCTGGGTTTTTCCCTCGGGACTTGCTCCTTTAACTGGCCATTCAAATATTTCAAGGGCATTATCATTCTCTTTCAGCAGACCAAGATAGCCTCTTTCACTATGCGTCAGCCTTACAGCCTTTTCTATTGCAAATGCGGCAATCTCTGAAACAGATGAGTTTTCTCTTTGATGCAACTCAAGAAGCGTCTCAAGATGTGCACCATTTAGATGCATTCTTTCTTCAGTTCTTTGAAACTCAGTTATATCTTGGATTAATCCAAGTCCTCCTATCAAAACACCTTCTTCAGATATTATAGGAGAGAATTCTGCTTTTATAACAGATCTCTTTCCCGCAGGAGAAACATATTCACCCTCATAGTAACCTGACTCCCCCAAAAAAACAAGATCAATGGCAGCTTTTAAAGGTCCATCTTCCATATATTTGAGCAGGTTGATACCCAATAACTTATTTTTTGTCCCTGATATAATTTTTGCACATACGGTATTGCAATTAATGATTTTGTTGTTCTCATCAAAACAAAGAATACCCAGAGGAGCACGTTCAAAAATTAGACGATATTTCCGCTCTAGATCCTCTAAAATATTTTCTGCTCTCTCTTTTTCGGTATTGTCAATAATTATACCCTGATAGTGTGTAATATTCCCATCATTATCTCTTTTTAAGAGAGACCTTTCAGTTACATATCTCACTTCGCCGGATCTGGTAACTATTCTGTAAACGAGAGTAAAGTAAGAGATATTTCCCTTTTGAACCAGTTTTTTGACCTCTGAGCTTATCTTTTTATAATCTTCCGGATGAACAATATCAGCATAATCGATTTTTCCAGACATTAGTTCTTCAGGGGTATATCCTAATTGAGTAACATTTTCTGAGACCCACTCAACTGGCCATCCTTCATCCACCTTCCAAATGAAAGATATCACAGGACTTATTTTATGAAGTGCTTCAAGCTTTTTTATTATATCAGGGTCCTCTGGCAGATAAAACTCAGCACGTTTTTTCTCATATTCGGGATCTGTTGCACTTTTAGGAATTATCGTCACCTCTGAGGACCAGTGTGTTTACCAAATGCCATATGGGATAAGAACCTAGGAGATTATTAACATAACTAGTCTGTTACCAATCTAAGAAACTAGGAGCCAAATATTTAAAGATATGCGTGAGCATACAATTCAGATACATAAGGTTTTGTATTCACAATGTGTATATGCAGTTTCAAAAAATAAAAAAACCAATATCAAAGTCCCCATTATTCTGTAAAGTTAAAAATGTATTCAAACATATCATAAAAAATTATAAATAATAGAATGTCCGCATATTTCTATGTTTTAACTATGGATACACATAGTAGTTGTATGTTGGATTTGTCAAATAGGGAAAATATATATAGGAAATATGGACTATGTTTTTTATACGTGAGCGCAGTTTGTGTGCAGTTCATGGATCTGACATGAGAATAATAACGAGGTTCTAATGACTTTAATGTCCATAATTGCCTGCAGGATATTTGAGGATGAGATCATACACCTCATCAGGAACGATCCTCAGATCACTAAGATTCTGGTTCTGAACAGCTTGGATGCCGCCGGTGTTCTCAGGAAGTTATCTGAAAATGCCATAGAACATATAGTTTGTTCACCAACTGAAATAGAGGATTTCGTATGCAGTGAACAAGATACAAATTATTTCCTTCTTGTAAATATGCTTGGTTTTTCCCTTGATGCATCTCCACAATTGCTTAAAGACAGTGTGTATAAAGAGATCAACACCATGGCTGAGTATGCTGACACCATTCTGATATTCTATGGTTTGTGTGGAAATGTACTAGGCGATCTAAACAGAGATTTTGCACATCTTTCTTGCCCTGTGCATATTCTAAGAGAAGAAGATGGGGAGATAATCGATGATTGTATAGGTGCTTCTTTGGGAGGGAGGGAACCTTATCTCAGAGCTTTAAAAGAAGCTGGTGGAGAAGGTGTATATTTTCTTACACCCATGGGAGCGGCTTTCTGGAAGGAGATGGCTGTAATTGCACGTCTTACGGACGACCCCAATAACACCGCTATGACCAAGATGGTTTTCGATTACGCGGGGTACAAGAATGTAGGTAAGATCAATACAGGCCTTGCTTATGAGGAGAGCTTTGATGCAAAAGTAGAAGAGTTTGCTAAAGCGTTTAATTTTCGAATAGTTGACATGCAAGGTACTGTCAGGATCGCAGAACAGTCATATCAGCGGGCAAAAGATTCTATAGCAAAAAAAGAGGTAAAACTCTAATGAGATATAGTCTGGGAATAGATGCTGGAGGAACATATACTGATGTGGTCCTTCTTAATAGTGATGATGGTAGGGTCTTACAGTCAAACAAATCATTGACAACATACCCTGATCTGATCCTTGGGATACGTGAAGCTTTAGAAGGTCTTGATCAAAAGCTACTCCCTGATGTTGGTTTGGTTTGTGTTTCAACAACTCTTGCAACAAACACGATCCTTGAAAACACAGGTTATCCGGTAGGTCTAATACTAATTGGAAAAGCAGGTATACCCGCTGATAAGAAAATAGAGTATAGTATCCAGGTAAGAGGAGGGCACAACAGTGCTGGCAATGAAGTTGAACCCCTGGATATCCAACCGGTAGAGGAGTTCGTTCGGAAAGTGAAGAACAAAGTCTCAGCTTTTGCTGTATCCTCATATTTTAGTGTACGTAACCCAGAACATGAGCTGCAGGTAAAGGAATGTGTTATCCAGCTTACAGGCCTCCCGGTTGTATGCGGACACGAACTATCTCAAGACCTGGGAGTTTATGAAAGGGGTGTGACCGCTTATCTTAATGCACAACTGATACCTCTCACTAATCAATTTATGCAAGCTGTAACTTCTGAAATCAAAAAGAGGAACATTGAAGCAAAACTAATGATGCTCAAATGTGATGGATCAATGGTAAGCATCGAGGAAGCGCTCAAAAAACCTATCCAATCCATTTTTTCCGGTCCTGCAGCTAGCTTACTGGGCGCGTCCTATCTTTCAGGTTTTGAAACCTGTGCAGTGGTCGATGTAGGTGGAACGAGCACCGATGTTTCTATGATGCACGAAGGTCTTCCTGAAATATCTGATTTAGGAGCAGTTGTAGGGAAGTGGCAGACTAAAGTAAAGGCCCTCAGGATGGAGACTTCTGCTACTGGGGGGGATAGTCATGTATGGATACTCAATCATGATATACAGATTGGGCCGCGTAGGGTCATACCCTTATGTATCGCAGCGTTGAAGTATCCGGAGATAAAGGAAAAACTGAAGATGCAGCAAAATATCCTGCGCAATCAAATAGGGGAAAATATACAACCAACGAAGTTCTTTTTGAGGAGTGGAAAGATACCTGGTGAACTGAGCCCCGAAGAAAAAGATTTGTTCGACCGTCTTACTGATGTACCTTATAAGGCGAGTGACATCTACTGGAACGAAGGTCGAATGCCAAGTCCTATGATCATGGATATGCTCATTCAGAAAAGACTGGTGAGTACTATAGGCTTTACACCTACTGATGCTCTCCATGTTATGGGAGAATATCAAAGGTGGGATGTAGAAGCAGCACATATAGGATCTGAAGTTTTATCCAGGTTTGCGGGTATGGAAAAGATGGAACTCTGTTCCAGGGTAAAGGACCAAGTAATAAACAATATAGCTCTTAATCTTGCCGCCTTTTTACTTGAAGATGTGGATGGAAGAGAACTAAGAAAGATAATTAGCGGTAAATTCTTTGCAGGCATCAAGGTCAAAATGCCAGTTGTGTTGCTGGGGGGACCTGTAACTGCTTACAGGGATGGTCTCAGTAAATATTTTGATTCTCTTATCGTTGTTCCGGAGCATGCAAATGTGGGTAACGCAGTTGGAGCACTTGCAGCAAAAGGTATTAAAAGACTGGAGGTGCTTGTAAAAGCTTCTTTATCAGAATCGAAATATAATCTTAAACCTAGATCTTATATTGTTTTTTACCCAGGCGGAAGACAAGAATTTTCATCTTATGCGGAAGCATTACATCATGCAGAGAGAATTGGTTCTGAACTTGTGATGGATTATATGTCATCATCCTATCTGGACCCTCCTGAAGTAAAGATCAATATAAGCCGCAGTGATATAAGTGTAGAAAAAGGCACCACGCCACTAGAAACGAGGCTAGGTTTCCTTGGTATAGGACAGTAAAGAACACTAAATGGAATTTTATATGTATTTGAGCATATTACGCTATAAAATCGTACAAGAGGGAAAAAATGCAATATAGTTTGGGAATCGATGCGGGTGGTACTTATACAGATGCGGTGATCATAAGGAACTCTGACAAGAAAGTTGTGGCTTCAAACAAAGCCCTTACTACTTATCCTGAATTGCTTACAGGCATCAAGAACGTAATAGATGGATTGGACCCTCAATACCTGAAGGACATAAAGCTCGTTTCAGTATCTACAACCTTGGCAACTAATACAATACTTGAGAAAACAGGCTATCCAGTAGGTCTAATACTGGTAGGTAATTATCTAATACCTCAGGACACATCTGTCCAGGAATATGTGACGGTCAAGGGAGGGCACAATGCCACTGGAGCTGAAGAAGCTGCTCTTGATATGGAGGCAGTATCAGAATTTGTGAACAGGGTGAAGGATAATGTATCAGCCTTTGCAGTTTCTTCCTATTTCAGTGTGCGTAACCCTGAGCATGAATTGCAGGTAAAGGATTACATAGTAAAAGCAACAGGAATGCCTGTGATATGTGGACATGAGCTGTCCCAGGACCTGGGAGCCTATGACAGAGGTATTACAGCTTATCTTAACGCCCAGCTCATACCAATTGCCCGTCAGTTCATTGACGCAATAGTATCTGATATTGAGAGAAGAGGTATCAACGCAAAGCTCATGATGCTCAAATGTGATGGTTCGTTGATAAATATCAAAGAAGCCATCCAGAGACCTATAGAGTCTATTTTTACAGGCCCTGCTGCAAGCCTTATAGGCGCGTCCTTCCTGGCCGAGAGGGACACGTGTGCAGTAATAGACGTAGGCGGTACAAGTAGTGACGTTTCTCTCTTGCATAAAGGACTACCTAAACTCTGCGAAGATGGCGCTAAAGTAGGTGGCTGGAATACAAAAGTTAAAGCTATCCGGATGGAAACATCCGCCATGGGTGGGGATAGCCATGTATGGATAAAGAGCAGAAAGGTGAACATCGGACCGCGCAGGGTAATACCTCTGTGTGTGGCTGCTGTTAAGTATCCAGGTTTTAAGGAAACACTGAAAATGGGGCGCACTCCTGCACGTGTAGAATTAGGGGAGAACGTGCAGCCAACCAAGTTCTTCGTACGTACAAGAACGGAGTCTACAAAGCTCAGTCCGTATGAACAGGAGATTCTTAGCACAATTGATCAAGAACCAGTGTCAATAAGCGACATTTACTGGAGGCTCGGCCGCCCGGTGTCAGTAGAACATCTGGATTATCTCATTCAGAAAAGGCTTATACAGGCAATTGGGTTCACACCCACGGATGCGCTGCATATATTAGGTGAATATAATGAATGGGATAAGGAAGCTTCATTTATAGGCGCAACAATTATGTCACGGCTTGTGCAAATGAATGAACAGGAGCTTGCTGAGCACATTAAGAAAGAAGTTGCCTACAACATGGCACTGAACCTAATGTCCTATATACTTGAAGGAGTTGAAGGCAAAGAGATAGAAAAAATACTCAGGGGAGGTTCCTTCTCTAAGTTCAAGCTCTCAGTGCCCGTTGTACTGCTTGGTGGCCCAGTGAGGGCTTATGTGGAGCAGATGCAGAGCATCATCGACGCAGAGATAATATTGCCACCTTTTGCAGAAGTTGGTAATGCTGTAGGTGCATTAGTAGGACAAGGTGTCAAGAGGATACAAATTCTTATAAAAGCTGTCTATAGAGAGAGGCAAAGGTTTTTCCTTGTGTTCACTCCTGAAGGATTTGAAGAGTTCTCGACCCACGGAGAAGCTCTTGAGTATGCTGAACATATAGGAGAGAATCTGGTCATGGACTATATGAGAGAAGCCGACATGGATTGGAACGATGTGAGAATAGATATGTCTAGAGAAGATATCACTCTACATGAAGGTAGTCCCATTCCTATTGAAACGAAACTTGTGTTCATGGGGGTAGGTAGTCTGAAGGTCGGCAAAAGATCATAATTCCCTTTTCTATTTTTTCATCCAAGAGGCACAACCAAAAAATATAAATAATAGTCTAGTTGATTACTTTTTGACAGATGGAAACCGGATCATGTTGATCAAATGGACTCTAAATCCGTTCAGCCGGGTTAAATTCCCGGGGTTTCCGCCACTTTTTACTTATATTGTCATTATTTCCTATTGTTCGAACTTTTGGTTTAATGGTTTTATTATTCTGTCTTTCAATAATAAATATATATAAATATATAATTTTAGCTACTCTTGAGCGATAAATATATCTAATGGTTTGTGAGACTTGAAAGTGAACTGTTCATAAACAAACAAAGCAGGTGAAATGAATGATGTTGAACGAACACATGAACTGGATAATGCAGTATATGGGCTTATAGAAGGTCCTTGAAAGATCGTAGCGTATAAAGGAGCTGAAAGCATGAAAAAAAAATTATTGGAATCCTTGCTTAACGATACCGATATGTGGGTATCGAGAACCGGATTGCTTCACAGCATACGGGATTTTAATGTATCCCAACGTTTTGTTCGGGTAGTTACTAATTGTGGGGAAACTTTTGATATAAGGAATTCACGATCCAGCCGGTCAGCGCGGGCTCTAAGACTTCGTAAATTCAAAAAACCATGTAAACATTGCAAAATTTCTGATAGGGGTATCAATGAATTCCTGCAGAAGACCTCCAGGGAAGCCAAAACAAAGCATGTAAAAGTAACTGAAATTCCATCCAGTTCAATAGATACTAATATTCCCCTGCATGTTAAAAGACCTGTGGTCACTACTCCCAATGTTCCTCCTAGCCGGCCAGAAAAAGTGTCCTTGGTCCGGGCTCAGAACAATATCGAAATGGAACGTGAAGGAAAAAATATAAGTATTTCTAAGAAACCTGCAGCACACAGCTCAAAGACAAGGGATGGAGGTTTCACACAAAGCCAGAAGGACAGGATAGTATCATTGCTGGGACCAGACGAGATGATATCTTTCTCTAAGGAAAAGCGTTCATTCCAGCAACTTGAAGCTGAACTGATAAACAAAAGAAAAGAGGACCTGCGTAATGTATATGAGGATAGCAGGGAACACCTTCTTGGGAAACTGGAAAGGAAGATCACTGAATTCTTTGTGGAACGGGGTTTTATGGAAATTAAATCTCCCATCCTCATACCCTTTGAGTATATGGAAAGGATGGGAGTTGGTGAAGATACAAAACTTTCCCAGCAGATCTTCCGGGTGGATGAGAGCATGTGCCTGCGCCCAATGCTTGCACCTGGCCTTTACAATTATCTTTACAAGTTCGATAACGTCCTTCCTGACCCTATACGTATATTCGAGATCGGACCCTGTTACAGAAAAGAATCTGATGGTAAGAGCCACCTTGAAGAGTTCACAATGCTTAACTTCTGCCAGATGGGTTCAAAATGTACAAGAGAAAATCTGATCATTCTTATTGAAGATTTCCTGGATTCTCTGAACATAGAGCATGAGATCGTTTCTGACAACTGCATGGTATATGGTGAAACCATAGATGTGCTCCACAAGGACATGGAACTCTCCTCTGCGGTGGTAGGACCAATTCCCCAGGACAGGGATTGGGGCATAAACAAACCTTGGATAGGTGCTGGGTTCGGCCTGGAAAGACTGCTCAAGGTCATATATAAGTTCAAGACCATAAAAAGAGCAGCTCGTTGTGAGAACTATTACAATGGCATCAGTACGAACCTGTGAGATGATCCCAATGTTTACGAATATGGACAAAAAAGACCTTGATGAATATGCACAAAGGGTCATAGATGGAATGCAGCTATCTGAAGATAACCTTCGGGAAATGCTTTTGGTTACCGATAGTACCGAACTTGAAAAGCTTCATTATGTTGCAAGAAAAGTTAGAGATCACTACTTCGGTAACAAGGTTTTCCTGTACAGTTTTGTGTACTTTTCCACATACTGTAAGAACAGATGTGCATTTTGCTACTACAACACAATGAACAAGATCAACAGGTACAGGCTGGGATTCGAGGATATCCGCAATGTGTGCAGAAAACTTAAAGGAGAACATATCCATATGGTTGACCTCACCATGGGAGAAGACCCTTATTTCCATGAAAATCCCAGCCAGTTCGCCAAGGTCATAGACATAGTCAAAGAAGAGCTTGATCTTCCAGTCATGATATCACCCGGGGTGTTGGATGACAATGCACTGACAATGCTGCGTGAACATGGAGCTAATTTCCTTGCCTTGTACCAGGAAACTTATGATAAAGAACTTTATAGTAATCTCAGGATTGGTCAGTCCTTCTCTGGACGCATCCATGCCCGCCAGTTCGCCAAGAAGATAGGCTACTGTGTGGAGGATGGTCTGCTCACAGGTGTGGGTAATGACGTCGAATCTACTATAACTTCCCTTAAAGGCATGGCAAGAGAGAATTCTCATATGGTTCGGGTCATGACCTTCATACCTCAGGAAGGAACACCTCTGGAGAAAGAAGCTCAGGAATCCAATCTGTCGGAGCTCAAAATAATATCAGTATTAAGGTTGATGTTCCCGGACAGATTGATACCAGCCTCTTTGGACGTGGAAGGTATTGAAGGCATGGTATATCGCCTTAATGCAGGTGCTAATGTAGTAACATCTATAATCCCATCAGACTCTTCCCTTGAAGGAGTGGCAAACTATGATCGTAAACATGAAGAGAGGAAAAGAGATCCCAAGAGTGTAGTAGCAAAGCTCAGGAGCATGGGGATGGAGCCGGCTACACAATCAGATTTTAATAAGATATTAGAAGTGGTGAGATGAAACAAATATGCTTGATCGGGGGTAAGCTGCAGGGATTTGAGGTAGCATACCATGCCAGAAAAGCAGGTATTAGAGTTGTATTGGTAGACAGGAACAAAGATGCGCTCATAAAAGATTTAGTTGACATATTCTACTGCTTTGATGTCATGGAAGAGCCGGAAAGACTCATTGGGATCTCAGGAACTGTAGATGCTATGATCCCTGTCAATGAAAATTTTGATACCATTGATCTCCTTGAGACCATAAAAGATAAGCTACAATGTCCATTGCTCTTTGATTTTGATGCATACAGGGTAAGCCGGGATAAGAGCACATCGAAAAAATACTTCAGGTCCATAGGCATTCCAACCCCTATGGATAAACCCACCCATCCGCCATATTTCATAAAACCCTATTGCATGAGCAGCAGTATAGGTGCAGCTATAATCTATGATGATGAAGATTTAAAAGGCCTTGATCCCACCATGCTCATAGAAGAATACGTGGAAGGAGATGTGCTATCTATTGAAGTTGTAGGAGACGGCGAGCACTTTACAGTGGTAAAGGAAGCAAAGGTGCATATCGATGATACATATGACTGTCATATGGTAACACCAGTTGGTCATAATCCTGAACTAAGGATGGTAGCCTACAAGCTTGCGCGCGGTCTCAAGCTTAAAGGTATCATGGATGTGGAAGCAATTGACAGTCCTCAGGGGCTGAAAGTGCTGGAAATTGATGCCAGGTTCCCAAGCCAGACACCTACCGTTGTCTATCATTCTTCAGGGATCAATCTTTTGGAACTCCTTTTGCAGGCTTTTACAGAAGGCGTGCAGGAGACATTCCAAGTACCAGAGAACAATTATTGCATATATGAACACTTTCTCCTTAAGGATGGGATTTTGTTACCTATAGGTGAGCAAATCCTGTCAATGGGGAACAATTACAGGATGCTCCATGCATCGGAAGGCATAGAGATATTCCAATGTGATGGAGAGTACAATGCATTTACAGTTATAACCTGGGATAAAGACCAGAAAAAAGCTGAGATGAACAGAAAAAAGGCACATGAAATGATACTTGGAATAACAGAACAGGAGGTAATATAATGGCATTGCTCACACCAGAAGATCTTGAAGATCTCTCATCCCAATTCGAAGAGAGCGAATCTATTATCGAAAGAGTTACAGGAAACAAACTTGCGGACATTTGCAAAGAGCTTTATGGAAAAGACATGGGATCAGAAAAGGTGGGAATAATACCTATAACAGCAGGTAATGGTATTATAAGTAATTTCACCTCCTCCTTGCTTTTCATAGCTCAGCGCCTTGGACTTGAAGGTTTCATTACTCAGCATACAGATGTGGCAGGTTATTATGAGGCCATAAGGGATGGTGCAGATATACTATTGATGGCTGATGATCATCTTTTTATCGCCCATAACCTCAGAAATGGAAAATTGGTCACCAACCATGAAGCTACAGGTATAATCTATTCAGAGATAGCTTCCAGGTTCAAGGATGCATCTTCAAATGAGATCCTGGTCATAGGTCTTGGAAGAGTGGGGTATGCAGGAGCTAAACACCTTGCTAAAAAAGGTTTCAATGTTTATGCCTGTGACCCTAACAGAGATTTTTTAGAAAAGGCGGTACATGAGCTTGGAATTATGGAATATTGTAAAGAAGATCATAAAAAATTTTCAATGGTATTCGAGGCAACGCCAAATGCCAACACAATAACTGAGGGAATGATCGCAGAAAGATGTCTGGTCTCAACGCCCGGAATACCCTGCGGACTGCCCCAGGAAGTGGGACGAAAACACAGAGTTGACCTTGTCATGGAACCTCTCTTGATCGGGGTAACATCAATGCTATATTCAGTGATATAACCTTATTTTTTTAAATTGTCCTTTAAAAGCTGATGTCGGTATAGTGCAATCTCTATTGTTGTGCGCAGGTCATTTTCCTCAAAAGGTTTCAGAATATAGCCATAGGGCTCTGTCAACTTGGCCCTCTGCAATGTCTCCTCATCGGAATATGCTGTTAAGTAGACTACAGGTATGTTGAAACGCTTCCTGATCTCCCCTGCAGCATGTATCCCATCGATCTCACCTTTGAGCATTATGTCCATCAGTACAAGATCGGGAAGAATGCCTTCAACCTTGCTGATAGCGTCTTCCCCGGTTGATGCAACACTAGGAACTATATAGCCTAATTTCTGTAATCTTTTCTTTATTTCAAGAGCAACTATGTTTTCATCTTCAACCACAAGTATTTTTGCTTCTTTCATGCTCACACCTTAACCTTACATTTCAACTCTTTAAAATGTATTTTAAAAGAAGTTCTCCCATTCCTTTCAAGCTCAATAGTTCCATTTATCTGTTCAACAAGAGTGGTCACAAGTTGAAGGCCCAGAGAAGCAGTTTGCCTAAAATTAATATTTTCAGGGAATCCTATGCCGTCATCACTTATCTGTAGTGTGAACTCATTGTTATCAAGCTCAAGGGTAACATTGACATTCCCTTCAATAGCATCTGGGAATCCATGCTTGAGTGAATTGGATACCAGTTCATTTATGATCATTCCCAGAGGAATAGCAGTATCCATGCCAAGGTAAACGTTCTCTATCTGCGAATTTAATTTAATATTTTTGGATTCCATAAAATAAGATCTAGTCAAAAAATTCAGTAAGTTGCGGGTATAATCTGCAAAATCAATTGTGGACATATCTCCTGACTGATATAGTTCCTCATGGATCAGTGCCATCGATCTCACGCGATTACGGCTGTCCAGAAAAGCCTCAACTATCTCTTTATCTTTGAAATTCTCAGATTCAAGAAATAGCAGACTTGATATTACCTGCAGATTGTTCTTAACCCTGTGATGTATCTCTTTCTTACGGATCTCCTCTGCCTTCAAGAGTGCTTCTTCAGCTTTTTTGCGTTCAGTGATGTCAAGAATGATACCCTGAAGTATATTTTTTTCGGATGGTGCTGTCTGGATAAATGTCCTTTCATCTACCCATCTGACATCCCCTGATTTTGTGAAGATTCTATATTCTTGATTGAACTGGTCAGAGCGAATGTCTGGATGTTGCTCAAGCCTGGAGTGAAACTTTTCTCGGTATTCTGGGTGCAAAATATCGGCATATTTGATCCTGCCAGAAATAAAATCCTCAACAGTGTAACCTATCTGAGTGATGTTCTCAGAAACAAATTCTACAGGCCAATCTTTTTCCATCCTCCACTTAAATACGATCACAGGACTGCTATTTACAACCCTTTCCATCTCTTCCTTTATCTTATTAGAAACCTCAAGTTGTTCAGCGTATTGCTTAAGAGCCTTCTCTATGCGTTTGCGCTCAGTGATGTCACGAGCTATGGTCAACACAGCTTTTTTACCCTCATACATAATGAGACCGCTGCTAAGTTCTACCGGCAGCTGCATACCGCTTTTTGTAACATGTATTGTCTCAAAAATATTACTCTTCAACTTACAAAGTTCCTTGATCAAATCAAGTAAATAATTACCTGCATGAGTACCATCTATATCAGTCTGTTTCATCTGAAGGAATTCATCATGGGTATAGCCCATTCTTTCACATGCCAACTGGTTGACCTCAAGTATCTTTCCTTCCATGTTATGGAGATAGATGGCATCACTCGTACTATCAAAGAGTGTCCTGAACTTTTTTTCGGATTCTCTCAGTGCATGTTCAGCCTTTATACGCTCAGTGGTGGCCTCGTCCAGAGACAAACGTGTCTGTTCGATACCATTAGTGAGTATTCGCAGGTCACCTTCCCCATGTACTCTAACAGGTCTGGAGAAGTCATTATTCTGTATAGCAGTAAGCACTCGATTGGAGTCTTCTATGATCCTATCCAGATATTCGGCGAAATTATCCAATGTGTCGCCTGCCTGCTTAAATTTACCCTTCAGGTCAAGTTGTATTCTAGTTTTAAGTTCTCCTTTAGCAAGAGCATTAGTAACCCTCATATTCTCCCGAATTGGAGCTGTTACAGCATCGAGTATTTCATTGAGGCCATTAGGTATCTCCCTGAAATCTATTCCTACGTCAGTATTAGCTCTTGCATCCAGTTTACCCTCCACAGCATCCTGTGAGATCATTTTAAAACTGGTGACAATATTATTGATCGGTCTGTTTATGGACATTGCTATGAGATAAGCCACGAGTCCCATGAACGCAATAGAAACTGCAGAGATTATGATGAGTTTGCTCCTAAGGGAAGTCACACCTGCAAGCATCTCATCTTTAGGGACTACAAGAATAAAAGAATAGTTTCCAGTCTTCACCGGCTCATAGAACATTATAACATCTTTCCCTGTAGCCGGATCCACTGTTTCGAAATTACCACCTTTCCCTTCTTTTATATTATCCGCAGCTTTAGATATTTCTGGTATGCTAAAATCGTATAGGGTTTTTGAAGCTATCCAGTCCTTATGTACTGGATGAGAAACAACAATACCACTGTTCCCTGTCACAAATGCATAACCCGTATCGAATGCTTTTACATTCCCAACCACATCATCTATATATTTTAAGGAAACATCCACACCCCCTATTCCTACAAAACCTCCATCCTTGATAATGGGTGAATCAAAGCTTACCATGAATATGCCTTGATAGTAGTATGGTTCCGTAACAACATCCATAGTTGTTTTTTTCGTCTTTTGATAGTAATCATATTCATTATAATGCACAAGAGGCTCCAGAGCTACACTGCCACCGATCTTGTTCCAGTAAGGGATAAAACGTCCGGTACCATCATGGCCATGAGCATCGGAGTATTCCGCGTCCTTTCCGTCAAAAGCATAGGGCTCGTATCCAACATATACACCTGTCAGAGTAGGGTTCTTCAAAAGGAGGTGCTTGAGCATATTGTTCACTTCATCTCTATTAGCTGACGAATAAACCTCCATTGAATTTGCAAGCGTTTGAGCAATAGCTTTTGATTGCCTCATGTCGCCATCGAATTGATTGGCATAGTCCCTGGCCAGTTCAATGGATTGCTGATAAGCCAATTTCTCCTGCTGAGTAGTTACTGTGGTAATAATAATTCCTGTGGACACCGCCAGCACCAGGAAAACCCCTGCCACTATATAAAGGGTTAATTTATATTTTATAGATAGATCGTTAAGCCCCATCATTATGCCTCTTCCATACTTCAGATCACTTTCATGGAACTTTCAGCATAATGAAGGAACAACTCTTTTCCCCATTGCATTGCACTTGCATCAAAGCTCAGAATATCTCGGTGATCATATCTGCCTTCTTTATTAAAGATGCTTAAAAGTAGAAAGACATCAGTGACAACTATAGCTGGAGGCGTAGATACATGCTGGTAAATGAATACATGTGCATTATCAATGTTTTCCAGTCGGTCTCTTTGCTCCTGAAAATCCTCTTTAATTCTTTCCCATACAGATTCTGTTAACAGAATTGAAATTTCAATACCCTTTGAGGCCATCTCAATAAACATTGATAGATAAGAGGGATGGAAAAAGGATAATACTGACATTATATGGGTAGACCTGGAAATTGAAGCTACATATTTTTCAGGCAATTCGAACATATCTTTTAGTTCAGGTTCTATAAGAGAAAAATTTCCTAATTCTCCAAGCTTTCTGCAGAGTCCTCGGGGAATCGTTTTTAGGTCACGGCTTGCCCAATAATCTGTATTCTTGTCCAGTATGCCCATAATATCTGAGACGGGTTTTGCATTTTCAGTTACAAGCCTACCTATGCTGGATAATGTATATTTTGTGTCTTTATGCAAAAGCAGGTCCATTTCCTTGAGTTCTTTTACAGGAAGCATCATAGACCTCCAGGAAACTCCCATTTTATTCTCTATCTCTTCAGAGGTTTTGGCTCCTTCTAAAAGTAAGAACATAAGCTCTTTACGCTTTTCTGAAAACCATATTGTTTCTGTTAGAGTTTCCATTTATACACTTCCTATATTATCTTAGTGCTGGTTCCATTAGGAAAAATGTATTCTCTCAGATTTACTCCTGTAATGCTCAATAAGTTCATTTCCCCAGAGTAATGCACTCTCATCAAAACTAATTATGTCCCAGTGGTCATATCTTCCTTCAACGTTTAAAAAACAAAGATATGTGAACCATCCTGTTACAGCCAATGTTGGTAAAGGTATATTCTCATTACATAAAAATAACTCAACGCCACTGGAAGATAATATCTTTTTCATCTCTTTTGGATATTCTGATTTTAGTTTCTCAAATGCCGTTTTTGTCATGAACAAGGAAAGGTGAACACCTTTGTCCACCAATTCTATGTAAAGAGAAGGAATTTGTGGATGCACATAAGATATGAAGCTAGAGACTTGTTTTGACTTAAGTATGTTGTTCTTGAACTCTCTGGGAAGCTCGAACATACGATTAAGATCAGGTTCTACTAACAAATAGTGGCCTAGTTCACCCAATCTATTGAAAAGATGCTGAGGAAGAAAACTAAGGTCCCTTGTTATCCAGAATTCTTTGTTCTCTTCTATCACTCTCATTGTATCTAACAATGGTTCAATACTATCTACAATGAGTTCTCCTATTTCGGATAGGCAGTAACTTTCACCATTCTGGACTATGAGCTTCTTTTGCAAAAGCCTTTTTATCTGGGGCATAATAGAACGTGAGGTCTCATTAAGAGAGGTCTTTATACGATCTATATCCCTCGGTCCTTCCTTTAATAGGAGAAGAATGTTCTTTCTTTTTTCAGAATACCAGACAATGTTAGTCAATGAATATCTCATAGTAGCCTAAAACCTATTTTATGCCATTGGGAACGTATTTTCCTAAGGCTCTATTAATACTTTTTGTAGAATGTGTATCAATTAGTTCCGCATGCTTATGAAATTCAGATATGGTTATCCAATTCACATGTCTTTTGAAATGTCACATATCTTCTGCTTTTCTTATGATATATGCATAATCACATGCTTACAAGAAGTTTCATTCATTATTAAAATCAAAAATAAGTGCAAAATTCTCACTTCTATGTAAAAACAGATACGAGTCATGCTATATACTGGCGTGTCTCATCTGAGAATAGGAAGTTCAAAATGACTTCCGGATCATAAACTGTTCTCAAGGTAAGGCTATTAGCGTAGCATGTAGCTCATTGCTGAAGGGGCAGATACTTTGATAGGAGGAACTTAAATGGGAAAACAAGAAATTCTTGACAAGCTCAGAGACACCATAGTCAAACAGGATATCAATGGCTGTGTTGCAGCCGCAAAAGAAGCA
>MPPA01000053.1 GCA_001896725.1 Methanococcoides sp. EBM-47
TGTATATGTTCTTTTGGAATATTTGCAACTATAGATTGGTAGGTGTGATTTTCCTGATACAGCTAGAGCTGTATCAACAAACTTTAAGTACTTATTAGACAAAACACAATCATCCTCTTTGTGTTTTCGGTAGCAGATTATGCTAAGGGGATTTATCCTTTTTAAATTATTAGGTCAAAATAAAATCAAGAGTAGCTTTTCTACAGAGCCATTTTTAATACAAGTAATGTATTTCTTCTTTCAATGTCCCATATTTGAATATATAATAATATAGAGCGCAAGATATATCATTTCTTTAAATATTTATGAGAAGGAGCTATGCAAATACTGGACATCATAAACAATTTTGGATTGGATCCTTTCCTTGTTAACTTTTTGCAAAAACTGGGAGTTTCTCTTATGATAGGGATACTCATAGGGATTGAACGTGAACACTGGAGAACCAGCAAAAGAGTATATGCAGGGGTAAGGACCTTTACCGTCACTTGTCTTATCGGTATGCTAGCTACGTTCATGCAACCTTACATTTCCTTTGACATACTTCTTATAACTACTATCTTTATGATCCTTTCCTGTATTCTTATGATATATGCAGTGAACATAGTCTATGGAGGGTCTGGCCTAACAAGCGCGATCGCTCTCTTTTTTACATATCTGTTAGGCATCTTGGTAGGCAGTGGTATATTCCTGGTACCAATAGTTTCTGCCGTTGTCCTGACCTTTGTACTGATTAAAAAAAGACCTTTGCATGCATTAGCAGAGCACCTATCTGAAAAGGATATCTCAGGAGCACTGAAATTCCTGGCAGTGGTTTTCGTGCTATACCCCATAGTACCTGATGAGCCTGTATATAATGTGCTTAACCTCAAATCAGCTATACTTATTGTTGTTCTCGTATCTTCCATCAGTTTTGTAAACTATCTATCTCTCAAAAAAATGGGTCTCAAGGGAGGTATAGCTTATTCCGGACTTTTGGGGGGACTTGTAAGCAGTGAAGCTACCATTGTAGCATTGGCAAATATCTCACGCAGGAGGGGAAACCTCACAGAGAACATATACACAGGCTGCATGCTGGCTGGCATATCCATGCTTATCAGGAACATTATCATAGCCTTGATCGTTGACACGAGCGGCAGGACTGCATTGCTCATGCTACCTCCTTTTCTTATCATGGGACTTGCTACTGTGATATTCGTACTATTCGAAAAGCAAAAGATGGAAGTCACCCAAGAGACACTTGATATAGAATCGCCCTTTGCTCTTGTTCCTGCTTTTAAATTTGGTTTGATCTTTGTTATTTTCCTCTTACTTATGGATACTGTCAACACCTTCGCGGGACCGGCAGGCACTTATGCAGCTGCCCTTGGAGGTATAGTAAACAGTGCAGCAGTTACCGCTTCTGTAACAGCCCTTGCGCTTAGCGGCAGCATCTCCTATAACACAGCTGCTGAAACAGCAGTGATGGCAGGCATTATAAGTACATTGACGAAACCAGTTTTCATAAAGATGACCGGTTCTAAGGAACTGTTCAGCAGGTCCCTGGTCCCGTTCACATTGCTGGTGGTCATCGGAGTCTTGGCCTTGATAGGCTGGAGCCTGTTCCAGCATAGATTGTTCTTTAATTGGTAGTGAGCTCAGAACTAGGATCAAATGACTGAAAGTTGATATGTCCCTATGTTTAAGCAAAGAGGAATACAAATCCTACTATGAACGTCTCAAAAAAATCCCTTATATGGAGGTTTTCATCGGAAAAGGGTGCAGGAGGATCAGAACATTGTGTGAACAGGACCAATGTCTTTGACCAAGGCTCTGCACCGTTCCTATCATACATATTGGTACAGTTCTTTAGTTTCATGCTCTGAGAGCACATTCCTCAGGTCCAGCAGAATAAGCAACCTGTCCTCAAGTTTCCCAACTCCCTGTATGTAGTCAGCGGATACTCCAGATGCTATTATTTCAGGTGCTGGTTCTACGCTGGCGCTGGGGATGCGCAGCACTTCGCTGACCGAATCCACCATCATGCCTATGACCTGATCTTCCAGTTCCACTACAATGATCTTTCTGTCCTTATTATTTTCTGATGATAAGATGTTGAACTTCTTTCCAAGATCGATCACAACAATGACCCTTCCGCGTAGATCGATGACTCCTGTCACATGCTCAGGAACCTGTGGAATTGCTGTTAGTGGAGGCATTTTTATTATTTCCTGCACTGCCATGATATCTACACCAAACTCCTCGCCTCCTAACTGAAATACCACAAGTTGCAACAGGTCATTATCAATATGTTGTGCGTTCTTGTCCTTTTGCATAAGAGCGTGCATTATGATCCCCTGTTTTTAGATGAATAAAAGTTTGAAACTACTGAGCATGTTAAAGAACTGGCTCTTTTGTGAAAGAATGTCTGAACTCTTTTGAAGAAAAATATTTTCATTGATCTTCGAAATAACTTGAATTTCCATATGATCACCTGCGTTTACGTTCTTTGCCACATTTGATATCCCATTTAATATCTTTTCAGTCTTTGCTGTTTGCAGACCGGCACATTTTCTAGATGATATCCTCATTCCACATAATGTCATACTATTTATTAGCAAGACTAAGAAATTATATTTAAAATGAATCCAAATAAAGATTATTCTTGCAATATATAAACATAACGCGAATGCACCTGTGATCTCAAACGATATTATATTTCCAGTTACTCGAAAGACCATGCCACATATATTTCTGTAGCATACTGATTTTACTTTTTAATATACTTCAATACATCTATAGATACATATGAACAGTCATATGAGCAATACTGATCAAAGTAAAATAATGATATATGAAAACACGATCATGTTCATATTCTCTCTATAAAGAATATACTTTCAGAGCCAGGTAACCAGAAACTAAATATGATATCATGAAGTATTAAGTACGGTTTTAGCTTGAGCTGCACATAAATCAGCTCGTTTATGTTTATAATATTTAGTTTATCATATCCCAGAGGTGTCACATGAAAGTAAAAATTACAGAGACCGTCCTGCGAGATGCACACCAATCGCTCATCGCTACCCGCATGCGTACCCGCAACATGCTTCCCATAATGGATAAACTGGACCAAGTAGGGTATTATTCGCTTGAGATGTGGGGAGGTGCCACATTTGATACCTGTATCAGGTACCTTAACGAGGATCCCTGGGAAAGGCTGAGGTCCCTTAAAAAGCAAATGCATAATACATATGCTCAAATGCTACTTCGTGGACAGAACCTGGTAGGCTACAGGCATTACTCGGATGATGTTGTTGAAAAGTTCGTTCAAAAGGCATATGAAAATGGTATAGATATTTTCAGGGTCTTTGATGCGGTCAATGATATCCGCAATATGGAAAAGTCCATTTCTGTAGCTAAAAAGCAGGGGGCACATGTCCAGGGCACAATATGTTATACTATAAGTCCGGTCCACACTGTAGAAAAATACGTGGAGCTGGCAAAAGAACTTGCAGAGCACGAATGTGATTCATTGTGTATCAAGGATATGGCTGGACTTATCTCCCCCCGTCAGGCATATGAGCTTGTAAAGGCTCTCAAGAAGGAGGTCAACCTGCCAGTTGACCTGCATTCTCATTGCACATCTGGAATGGCACCTATGAGCTACATGGCAGCATGCCGGGCAGGTGTCGATATACTAGATACTGCAGTATCGCCTCTGGCATGGGGAACCTCACAACCCCCAACCGAATCCATAGTGGCTGCCCTGGAAGAAACAAAGCGTGCCACTGGTCTGGACATTGAGCTCATTACAGAGGTTGCAGAGTATTTCAAGAAGATAAAAGAAGAGCTAAGGTGTGTTCTTAGCCCAATCTCAGAGCAGATAGATACCAATGTACTGGTATACCAGATACCGGGCGGCATGCTTTCAAACCTTGTATCTCAGTTAAAGGAACAGAACGCTTTGGACAAATACGGGGATGTGCTCAAGGAAATGCCTAGGGTCCGTGCAGAGCTGGGATACCCCCCGCTTGTGACCCCCACGAGCCAGATAGTGGGCACTCAGGCAGTGCTTAACGTGCTCATGGGAGAACGCTATAAAGTTATCCCAAAGGAGGTTAAGGACTATGCCCGCGGACTGTATGGCAGACCACCTCATAAGATCGATGAGGGTATATTGTTCAAGCTCATACAGGGTGAAGAACCTATCACCTGCCGCCCGGCTGATCTGCTCGAGCCTGAATATGAGAAGATGAAGGCTCAGGCTGAAAAACTGGGACTCGTCAAGAAGGAAGAAGATGTCCTCACCTATATCTTGTATCCTGCAATAGCACCTGCTTTCCTGAGGGGCGAATCAAAGGAAGAAGGACTCGTTCCTATAAAGACCGAGGTCAACCCGTGTGCCTTTTCCGGCACTCAGAACATACCTAACGAGTTCAGAGTAGAGGTGGACGGAGATGTGTTCAATGTAAAGGTCCATCCGGTGGATGGTTCCCTTACGGTGGCAGAATGCTCTGAGAAGCCATCTGCAAAATCTATCTCAGGAGCGATCACAAGCCATATGCAGGGCATGGTGCTTTCTCTTAAGGTCTGTGTAGGTGATGTTGTGGAGGAAGGTGACATTATATGCGTCATAGAGGCCATGAAAATGGAAAATGCGATCCATGCGTCACATAGTGGGGTCGTAAAGGAGATCTTCTTCGGAGAGGGCGATTCTGTTGCCTCCGGGGATGTACTGATGGCCATTGAGTGAGGTGGATCTTATGTTCAACAAAGTACTCATTGCAAACAGAGGTGAAATTGCTATCAGGGCCATGCGTGCCTGCAGGGAACTAGGTGTCAGGACAGTTGCCGTATACTCCGAAGCTGATAAAAATGCCCTCTTTGCAAAGTACGCTGATGAAGCTTATTTAATAGGCCCTGCCCCTTCCAGCCAAAGCTACCTCAACATGGAAAAAATACTCGATGTGGCTGAGAAGACAGACTCTGAAGCTATCCATCCTGGATATGGTTTTCTTTCAGAGAACCATGCATTTGCATCCGCATGTAAAAAGGCCGGAGTGGTTTTCATAGGTCCTCCTGGAAATATCATCAAGAAAATGGGTAGTAAGATAGAGGCCCGTAAGACCATGAGCAAAGCTGGGGTTCCTGTGGTTCCGGGTACTGAAAATGCAATATCGGACGTGGATGAGGCAGCTGAAGTGGCAGAGGACATTGGCTATCCAGTGATAATAAAGGCATCAGCTGGCGGTGGTGGCATAGGTATGAGGATCGTGCGTTCCAAAGATGAATTTGCCAAGGCCATCGTTTCCATCCAATCAGTTGCAAAATCTGCATTTGGTGATCCGACGGTATTTATAGAGAAATATCTGGATGAGCCTAGGCATATAGAGTTCCAGCTGCTTGCTGACAGATATGGGAATACTGTGCACTGTAATGAAAGAGAATGTTCCATACAGCGCAGACATCAAAAACTGATAGAAGAGGCACCTTCTCCTGTAATTACCCAGGAGATGCGTGAGCTGATGGGGAGCGCTGCTGTAAAAGGAGCAAAGTCCATAGGCTACGAAAATGTAGGCACAATGGAGTTCCTGTATTCAAAAGGACAATTCTATTTCCTTGAGATGAACACTCGTCTGCAGGTTGAACATACTATCACAGAGCTTATTACTGGTCTTGACCTTGCTAAAAAACAACTGTACATTGCTGCAGGTGAGGAACTTGCATTTTCCCAGGAAGATATACCCCTACGTGGCTGGGCCTTAGAATGCAGGATAAACGCAGAGGACCCTCTGAACGATTTTGCACCATCTCCTGGGAAGATACGTAGGTACCGATCATCAGGTGGTCCTGGTGTGCGTGTGGATAGTGGCGTACATATGGGATACACTATTTCCCCATATTATGATTCAATGATCTCAAAGCTCAGCGTATGGGCACCTACACGATCGGAAGCTATACAGCGCATGGACAGGGCGCTATATGAATATGTTGTTGTAGGAGTTACAACTAATATACCATTCCATAAGGCAGTGATAAGGCATGAGCAGTTCCGCAAAGGCAACCTTACGACCCATTTCATAGAGGATAATTCCATAATCAAAGATGTGGAAAGGGTGGTAAAAGAAGATTCAGAAAAAGGTGCTACACTTGCATCTGCACTTGATAACAAGCCGACAGAGATCGCTGCTGTGACTGCAGCTGTAGAATCTTATATCCATGCAGCAAAGAACCAATCCAATATTACAGAGTGAATCTTCTATATAGAGATATTTTGGTGGGATAAAGTGAGCACTAATTTAGCTGAGATCATACGGATATTGAAAGAAGCTGACGGAAAACCTGTTTCCGGGGAGGAACTTGGAGATAGATTAGGTATATCCAGAGCCATGGTCTGGAAATATATAAGTTCCTTGAAGGAAGGGGGATATGAAATAAGATCGATTCCCAAAACTGGCTATGTGTTAAAGGTAATTCCGGATATGCTTTACCCTGAAGAGGTCAAAGATGGTCTAAATACCACTATGATAGGGACAAATATATTTTACTTTGCAGAGCTGGAATCAACTAACAGTTTTGCTAGAGAGATGGCCAGGGAAGCAGAAGAGGGTACAGTGGTGATCGCTGAAGTACAGAAAAAGGGCAGAGGGCGGCTGGGAAGGAATTGGCAGTCCCCTAAAGGAGGGATCAACCTTTCTGTGATCCTCAAACCAAAGGTCCCTCTTGATTATGCAGCCAGGATCACTCTAATTACAGGACTCGCTGCGGCAAATACCATTCGTTCCCTTGGTCTGGATGCCCGTATAAAATGGCCCAATGATGTACTTATCAACGATAAAAAAGTATGTGGCATACTCACAGAAGTAGATGCTGAAATGGAGCAGATCGATTATATTATTATTGGGATTGGTATCAATGCCAATGTTGATGTGGAAGAGTTCCCTCCGGGTATCCGTGAAAATGCTACAAGCCTTCAGAAAGAACTTGGTACAGAGATCAACAGGGTCGAATTTGTACAGCAATTGTTGTATGAGCTTGAACAGCAGTATATAAAATTCAAAACACAGGAATTCTCTGCGGTCCTTAGTGAGTGGATAAATCTATCTGATACGATTGGTAAGGAAGTTACCATAATGACCCCTTCCAGGATGGTGGAAGGTAAAGCTATAGGTATTACTGATAAAGGAGCCATCTCTGTCAGGACAAAAGATGGGAAACAGATAAACCTTATTGCTGGTAGATGCGTGTATACACGTACTAGATGAGAGACTTATCCATGAGGATAGGAAAATATCTATTGGTACTGTTGCTGACGCTATTATTATGCCTGCCTGCCGTGGTATTGCCCGCTTCGGCAGCTCTGGTAGTAGAGGATATACTTTTGAACGATACGAGCATATATCTTCTTACAGGCAGCACCTGGCATTTTTATCAGGGATATAATTTTACTGTAAAGAGCGTAAATCAGGAAACTGAAAGTGTATGGCTTGAGCTCTCATTAGGGAATAAGATATTGTATAGTAGGATCCTTGGAGAAGGTGATAACTTTATCTATCAGAAGAACGATGGAACAATACTCGACATAACAGTGAACACGATCTATGTGGGCGATGGTGAAGAAATGGTCGCTTTCTCGCCGGTGTTCCAGTATTATGACAGGACCCTTCCTGCACCATTCACACCTGAAGATAAAGAAAATGGAGGAAAAAAAGAGGGGTCACAGGACAATACTCCTGCAGGATCAAATAGTGTAAATGGTCTAAGTTTTGATATTATCCTTCCGCTGATAACGGCTGTTGCCATCCTGATGCGGAACATTAAAAAAAATATATTTAAAAAACAGAAGGATTGATCACAGCTCCAGATCTCCGCTCTCCATAAGTAATTTTAGATCTTGCAAGCTCATTTTTCCCGTCTTTTCCAGTTTCTCCTTGGCGACTATCCTTTGTTCCTGTTGTTTTTTCTCATCTTTTATAAGCTGTATATCGTTCAATTTCTCAAGGTAGCCATTGAGCTCATCTCTGAGCTGTGAGATCCTTAGCTTAAGAGGGTCTATCTTGGCCCTGATAGGCTCTGTGACCCCATATTTATCCTTTATCTGGGCATGACAGAGGTCTGCATCTTTTCGCATCTCATCTACTTTTTTGTATAGATCGACCATTTCTACATGATACTGCTGCGACATCTCTGCAAGCTCTTTTATAGTAGACCCTATATTTTCTCCGGGCCCTGCATGTTGAGAAACAGTAGCATCATATGTTCTCTGGATCTTCCTGTGCACCTCGTCTGCTTTCATGGCAGCCCTTAAACGTTCTTCAAGTTGCAGCAGTCTGCCAAAGATATCTATCTCATGTTGTAGAGGAACATCAGCATTAAAGAAAGTATCAAGCTCTGCAGTATACGCTTTAGAAATTATATCCACAGTACCTCTTGAGACCTGGTTCAGGGCATCCCTTTCGGCTTTCATTTTTGTGATCTCATCTGAGGCCTGCTGGCTTGCTGTTATCTTTGCATTTTTAATATTTTTAAGTTCAGCTATCTCTGCATTGACTTCGTCCCTTTTTTCTTTTAACTCCCTGGCCTTTGTGACCATCTCCTTGACCTGAGCATTCAAAGCATCCCTTTTTTCTTTAAGCTCTGTCATATTGGTGCGGTGAAGGCGCAGTTCATTGAACAGGGATCTCAGCTCTCTTTCATCATGGGTTATCTGGGTACGCAGTTCATTGACCTTTAATTTCAGTTCCTTTTCTGAAATGGACGATGTATCGGTCATTCTGTGGTCACCTCTTTCTCTTTGCTCTTAAGGTCTGCCCAGTAGTTTAAAGCTTCTTTATGGCTCTGTATCCTTTTTTCCAGCCATGTGTGTCTTGGTCTTGCTTTACTAAGTTCATCCTCATGTAGTTTTTGGTCATCTGTCAACGATTTTTCCAGGCCGGATATAGATATGAGCTCTTCATGGGATGCAAGAGCTTCTTCTATCTTGGGTTTTATTGATGTTTTAATTTCTGAATGTTCTGCAGCAGCTAAGACTGACAAAATCGACTCGATAACTGTTTTTTCTTCATCTATTGAAGATAGTGATTTTGCTTTTGCTAGATTATCGCATACCGCATCGACCTCTTTTGGCTCCATGCCCGATTCAACTAGCTTTTCCATCATGGTCTCTGCCTGATGGTAAAGTTGATGGCGCTTTTCTTTGAGCACATCTATACGTTCCAGCATTTCTTCATGTCTCTTCTTGCTGTTCTCTATTTCTTGGGAATGAGAGGAAAATCTCAGGTCGAGCTCTTCAAATTCAAAATTGTACTTCTCTAACATCTTATTGTGCTTAAGGATCACTGCATCGATGAGACCTTCACGGCCAATTAAAGTAACCCCTACACCATCTCCTTCGGCGTTCATTCATTTATCTCCAACTATATTGTATCTCGTGCTATTTATTAATATCACTATATATAAACTACGGTCATATCATATTTGAAATATCTGAGCATGCGGTATACCATTTATGTATATCACTTTTTCTGGATTGACCATACCGCAGCTAATAGCACACTGAATACATTTTTCTCCAAAAAGATTAGCTGTGGTTGCATTCTTGAGAGCTTCTTCAATTCTTTCAGCATCAACTATCTCGCCACAGAAAAACCCATCATCGACCGTTACTGTGATATTTCCCTCTTTTAAGGTTTTCCCAAGGACCTCTCTGTCACATATGGCAACAACTACATTACTCCCGGAACTATGGACTTTCAGATACATCAATTGTCCCTCATACAAGCCTCACACTATCATGATCAGGTTTCAGCAGATCACCGGATCTGCGCATTTTTGCAATCATATCTTCTGCATGGGCTCTGTCGATCCCTTCTATGGATGCTTCCGCATAGATCTCTTCAACAGGTGCTTTACCACCTGGGTGCCTGCTACCTACCTGTCTGATGATCTCTTTGAGCACTTTTATCTTATCCCTTTGACTCTTGCTGGTACCGGAGGCTATCACATCCACATCGAAAGCTCCCGTGGTTGGATCGACACCGACCTGTTTCATGCATGAGTAAACTATTTTTGTTGTACGTTTTGCATCATCCATAGTAACAACATTGCTAAGGCGTACCCTTGCACTTGCTTCTGCAAGCCTCACAAGGGCTTCCAGCTGCCTGGCTGTTACCGGGACAGGAGCGTCTTTACCCTCTCCCATTTTACGCAGGTCCATGTAGAACTTTACCAGATGGTCCCGTGCCTCCTCTTCCATTATAGGGAAAACATTTCTGCGCGAATAGGCTACATATTTCCTCATGAGATCAGGATCTATATCCGGAATGATGATCTCCATTTGCTCATCGACCTGCTGCTGAGTTACCTTGCTTGTAGCTATCTTTTTGCGCTGTTCTGAAAGTTCACCTGCATAATGGGATTTAAGGATATGCTTGGCTATCCGCGTGTCCTTCTCCTCGTTAGGCGTGTCCAGAAGCACGAAGATCATATCGAATCTCGACATAAGCGCCGGAGGCATATTGATCTGTTGGGCAATGCCTTCGTACCTGTCGAACCTTCCGTATTTTGGATTAGCAGCACCAAGAAGTGCACATCTTGATTTAAGTGTTGCCAATATCCCTGCTTTTGCAATTGATATCGTTTGCTGTTCCATAGCTTCGTGGAGTGCACTTTTATCTTCAGAGCGCATCTTGTCCATTTCATCCACTGCAGCAATACCCATGTCAGCCATAACAAGTGCACCAGCTTCCAGTGTCCAGCGTCCATCCCCCATTTCATCCTTCACGGCAGCCGCAGTAAGACCGCTGCTAGAAGCACTTTTTCCTGAAGCGAATACCCCTCTGGGTGCAAGTTTTACCATATAGCGAAGAAGCTGGCTTTTTGCTACACCCGGATCACCCACAAAAAGCATGTGAATGTCTCCCCTTACCCTTGAACCATCTGGGAGGTGTTTGGGAACACCTGAAAAAAGTTGCAGGGCCAATGCTTCTTTTACCTCCTCGAGACCGTATATAGAAGGTGCAATGGAACGAATGATCTTGTCATATATATGAGGGTCCTGGCTCATTTCTTTTATTATGACTTCCTCTTCTGGTGTTATTTGAAGTTCATCGAACTCTTTTTCCACATTCTCTATGTGATTTGCATCCAGTATGAGGTCATAAAAAGGAGATTTCCCTTCCCGGGTGGTACGCTGATGGGAACGAAGCACACCATTGATAACTATCCTGTCTCCGGGTTTTACGATACCAGCAAGATCTTCTTCCACATCCACGTCAAGACTTTGTGGTTGTGTTCCTCCTCTCAGGTTTTCAGGGGACTCCTGGATCTGCAATTTCTGGGCATCCACAAAAATGGATTGATCCATAAGTATCTTGAAAGGTCCCTTCTTGCCACATGTTTCGTTCTCGCATTCAAGAGGCTCAACGAATTTCATTTCCGTTTGTGGTACAAAAGTAACATTCTCACATCTCATGCACATAAAGGCGGCATTTATAATCTTAGGGCGCACCTCGGTAGCTTTACGGATCATGCCTTCTACTGCAATGAATTTCATCAGATGCTTGCTTCTCAGGTCCCTTATATGGATCTTATTAGGGACCTTTTCGAATCTGACCTTGGCCTTATCAAGTATTTTATCAATAGGCAGATCAATTTCCTGTAACGCCCTGTCTGCAGATGGCAACACTTCAGATGGCTGCTCTAACAGCTTTGCAGCCAGTTCCCTATCGAATATCTCAAGGTTTGAAAAATCAACAGTCAGACTCCGCTGTTCAGGGTATTCGTTAGCAAGATGAAGAATATCATCCCAGTAATACTGCTTTAGGAATATCTTGAAGTTCTCATCCCATTTTATCTCTGTCATATCTTTCCCTAAGCTGACTACGCAGATTTAGTTCCGCAACCATGGTTTTTAATTTATATCAATATTTCGTGTACACATCTGGTTATTTTTCCTTACCTGATACTAGGTATCTTTGTATCCTGCGCAGGATACCTCGTAAGGTTTGCACTTCTCTTGGGATCAGGCGCGCTCTTCCGAATATCCTCTTAAGCATAAGTTCCGTCTTTTCTTTTTTGTGTGCAGGATAATCAATATCTTCCAGGACCTGAGAAAGATGTTCCATTAAAAGCTTTGTATCAAAAGGATCAGCCAGTGGGGTTTTTCCTGCTTCCACATCGCTCAGTTCATACAATATCACTGCAACAGCATGTGACAGGTTCATCACAGGATATGCTTCGGATGTGGGAATCGTAAGGATCATGTCCATCATACACAATTCATCTTTTGTGAACCCTCTGTTCTCCCTTCCAAAAAGCAATGCAATGGTCCCGGAGTATCCTTCCAGAAGTTCTTTCATTTCTCTTGGAACATGTGCCGGAATACGTATATGCTCATCGAATTTACTGCCAGTTATGCCTGTAGTGCCGATAAGAAGGCTGGCACCTGCAACAGCGTCTTCTATGTTGCTTACGATGATCGCACCTTCGAGCACATCACATGCGTGGGAAGACATTGCACGTGCTTCACCTTCAAGGGGGCATGGGTTGACAAGTACGAGTTCTGAAAAACCGAAATTCTTCATCACCCTTGCGACCGAGCCCACGTTTCCTTGATACAAAGGCTCGACAAGCACCACTTTGAAATTAAGGGACATGATCTCTCCTTGATGTTCTTGAAAGCTTAAAGGTGTCTGCAGATTATATAAGGCTAATTACGTTAGATATTTGTGAATTATATTTGTGAATTTTGCCTCTATGAGGATCATCAACTGGCTAATGATCAATGTGGATATTTAACTATGCCTGAAGGAGTTTTATTTACTAGTACTGCATTCAGGGATTTTACAAAGATGATTTATTGATACAGGTACCAATCAGGATCTTCCATGCACATTGAACACTTCACACCATCCGTTGTTTCATTAGAACAAGTGCCATACCTGTGGGCAGAAAATGAGGTCCTTGTTTTCATTATCGATCTGAAAGACCATCCTCTGCCAGATGCAGATCATCTCAATGAGGATGAAAAGGTACATCTGAATACGCTGAAAACGGAATATTTCAAAAATCGCTATACTGTATCCAGGCTGGTCCTTAAATATCTTGTCTGTACCCTGAAAGAAAAATCATTATCCGAGATAGCTACCTTTAAGGATGTGCATGGAAGGGTCCATGTATGCGATCATAGTGATCTGCATATCTGTATCTCTTATACTGAAGATAAGATTGCTCTTGCCCTGTCCAAAATTGATGTTGGTATTGACATAGAGTCCATGAGATCAAGATCGGTCACAAGCATCCTGAAATCAATTGACAGATCGCTGCCTGATGGTACCCTCTCTGAACATGACTCTGATTTTCTGTTGTTGTGGACCTTGAAAGAAGCCTATTGTAAATATTCAAATGAAACAATGTTCTCCAATTTGACCAAGAAACTAGATATGTCTGGTTTTTACCATGCAATGTATATCATTGATAATGAATATGCACTTGCCTTTATCACTAAATGTCAATATCCTAAGGTCAAAATAGTTAATCTGCAAGGGACCGATCTTGAAAATGGATTGCACCATTAAAGAGATTTCAATTTGATATAGTTTAATTAATAAAAATACCAGCCTGTTTTTTGATATACAAAAGACACAAAAGGTCATTCCAGAGCAAAACAAAAAAAAGACCAGTATCGTGCAGGCGTGAACGCACGATACTTCCTTGGTCGTTAATGTCCTTATTTGTTCTGGATGTATTTTGCAACCATTTCCTGCATGCTTGCAGCCATACCAGCTAATTCTTGTGCGCTCTTATTTTATTATCATTAAAAAATATTTAAAGTATAATAGATATTTATCTATCTAAATAATACCTACGTACCGGCATGATGCTAAAACCACTTGCAAGCTATGAACTGCAAAAGTTCACTGAGGGAATTCTACATTCATAAAATAAAAATCAGGATTTGAACATGTGTATCATTTGTTCTTTAACACATTATATACATGAGGACCTCAAATTAGGATCCTGATTTAAAAATCTATTCTTTTTTTTGTTGATATTGCTGTTCTTTTTTTGGGGGGAGGAGGACTGCAGCTGTAAATAGAAATAAATTTTACTTCTTCATGGATGTGAGAAAAAGTACATGGTCATATGAAAGATATGATGAACTTCGATGTCAGAAGAATAAGAGTAGAGAGCAGAGCTCTCTACTCTTTACTGAATTTCGTTTTTTATCATCTATTGGTACTTACTGAATTGCAAAATGAAGTTAAACTTAGGAATTCGTTTGGGAGATTATTCTAAAAATGTCCATAAAATTTGAATAAAAATCTAAGGAGCTAATTTTATAATAATAATAAACTATATATATTTATAAATTCCATAACATTTTTATGACGTGTAACGTACTAAAATCTAACAAAGTTTTTTTGCATGAGATAAAGGAGACAAATAAGAAATGAATAAAAAAATATCAAAAACACTATTTACTCTAATGCTATTTCTGGCATTTAGTTTAATCATAGTAGTAGCATCTGCTGCTCCTGTCAATGATTTTTCGAACACGACAGTAACTAATACAAGTGTAACTTTTACTTGGACCGCAGCAACAGAAGCAACAAATATAATAATTGAACACTCCCTGACTGGGGCAAACAATTGGTCTACTGCAACTACAGGAACAATATCCATAGAGTCAGTCACTGCAACAGTAACAGGATTAACTGCAGAAACCGGATACGATTTTAGGTTAGTTGTAACCGGTGGAGATAATGAAGGTACTTCTAATTCATTGGAAAATGTTATTACATTGACAGATTTAAATCAGGCTAATCTTACAACTGCTAAGAATACAGCAGCAGCACTTACTGAAGGTAATTATACTGCATCAACCTGGTCCGATCTTACTACAGCTCTGGCACTTGCAGAAACAACAAATGCTGAAGTTATTGCTAAGACAACAGCCATCAATGATGCTATTGCAGGTTTGATAACAGTAACAGCTGATAGTGCTCTTACAACTGCTAAGAATGCAGCAGCAGCACTTACTGAA
>MPPA01000002.1 GCA_001896725.1 Methanococcoides sp. EBM-47
ACTGCCAGGCAAACAGAGCTTTCAACAACGAAAGTACGGAAGATCCTCATCACTGAAGGATTGTGGTCAAGCCCTCGGTCAGAGCAGATACGAGATCTGGTGGACCAGGGCAAGACCCCGTCGGAGATTGCAGAGATGCTGGGGATTACTACCGTGATGGTCCAGAACTACCTGCCCTATGAAAAGGGCTTGTATGATGAGCCCGACAAGACTGACACGGCAATTCGCAGCGAGAAGTACCGGGAGAGGAACCGGTCGTATGCCCAGAAGATACAAGGGAGGGAACAGCAGAAGCTTGAGGGCTTGGGTACAGGAGAGGAACATGCACCATCCAGTGAGAAGAAGCAACCTCTGTTTGCAATGCACCTGCATTTGGAGCTGCATGACAGCCGGCTCGATGCAATGAATCCCGATGAAGCAAAAATCCTGACAAAATATGGAGCTGTAAAAAAATCCATTTCCCGTGATGTCATCGTCCCCTCTTCCTTGGCCTTGCATCAGCTGCACTACCTGATCAACGTGGCATTCGGTTGGACGAATAGTCATTTGCACAATTTCCAGCTGCCCCAGCCGATGTTCGATACCTTGACCAGTGGGAAGTTCGTGGAAATTGCTCCGGTGTACGGGTATTACCTCCAGTTTCCGAACACCACATTCAATGACGCATTCTGGGATGACGACTACGATGAGAACAAGAGCCCCAGGACATGGATGCGTTCGAAGTATCTCAAGCAGTATCGGTATGAGGGTCTCAGCGAGTATTGGATTGAAAATCAGGCCGAGATTCTTGATATGGCGAAACACCTGCCCATTCTGGACGTCGATCCCCTCTCACAGCCCAAGCAGGCAATACCCAAGAAAGTCAAATTCGAGGATGCAACATTGCAGGATCTTTTAACTGCAATCGTCTTTGACAGTGGCATGCCTGATGGCCTGAAGGAGAGTCGCAGGCTCAGCGAGATTCTTTCCTTGGATCCGATCAGCATCGAATCTGCGAAGGCGGCTGCCTTGGAAACCGACACCAGCTCTGTTTCGCTGTACAAGCAGTACCGCGATATTTTCGTTACTGAGGCCCAACGCGAAGATAGTTCTCATAACGATGCTGCATACTCCCGAGCATTCAGGCAAATAGAGAGTCTTCAGAAGGAAACTGAACCCAGGACAGTCAAGCCGATCACCACCGAGCTTCTCTATACATACGACTTTGGCGATGGCTGGCAGGTGGACATTACCTTGGTCGAAGAATTCGGCAGGGATAATCAGAGGGTGGATGATGAAACTGCTGCCAACGTTATAGCCACCCGTAAACCTGTATGCATAGCAAAAGACGGCCTGAATGTTCTTGACGACTGCGGGAATGTTTGGGGATACATAGATATGCTCC
>MPPA01000047.1 GCA_001896725.1 Methanococcoides sp. EBM-47
GAATTCCATGAACTTATTGGTAAATGTTTGGTATCCAAACTGGTTAGCAGGTACTAAGACAACATCAGATCAATATCTTCTCGTTGATTGGATTAAACAGAGACCTTAATGTTGTGGTTTCCGTGTTGGGTTTAATCTAACACGGCTCCATATCAATTTCTTAACAATATATATATATAATATTAATATAATAGTGCTATACCTTAGTAGAATATTGTGAACAACTAGGAAGGTACAGAACAATGAATATTATAAGACCTGTTAGAAGATTATTTTGTCGATAGTGAAGATGCTGTAAGAATCCTCATAACCTGGTTCTTGAACCAGGTTATGGAAATTAAGGACTTACATCAGTCTGGTGCAGAAAAAAATGAAAGGAATGATAGCAGAAGAGCTCAAAGGAATGGCTATAGAAAACGATCACTGACAACCAGATATGAACGTCTTAAGTTGTGAGGAGTTTTGAAATGAGTTCTTTTTCATTAAGTGCAAAGCCAATTAGATCATCCATAATTGTTAATTTACTTAGATATTAGTTATATTTTAGTAAAATGGCTGGGTTTATCGAAATCTTCTAAAGTAATTTAAAATATAAGGTATGAATAGATATATTTATAAAAAAAATACAATAAATTTAATATACTATAAACGATAATAAAACATACAATCTATTACTTACTAATTTGAGGGAAATCGCACGAAAGCAAATAGGAAGCATTCAATGCACAAAGATGAAAGTGCACAGATGGGAATTGGTACACTCATCATATTCATATCAATGGTTCTTGTAGCTGCAGTAGCTTCTGCGCTTCTCATCAAGACATCAGGGGTATTACAGCAGAAAGCTTCACGTACGGGCCAGGAAACTACAAAGGAAGTAGCCTCCAACCTACGTGTAGATCGAGTAGAAGGTGAACGTGCGACCTATGGAACAGTCACTGTTACTAGTAGTGGCCTTTCAAACGCCAATATTGAAATTCCCAAAGGAGGCATAGTGGAATGGATCTCAGAAGGTGAACCTTTCACAGTTAATCTTGGGAACATTACTGCAGATGTAAAGAAAAATTCATATTATGAACACAGATTCACTACTGAGGGAACCTATTCTTTCACGGTCTCAGGCAATGTATCTGGTAACAACAGCGGGACAATTAAAGTATCTAATAAACTGGACTATGGGGAGATCACAAAATTACATATCTCTGTATCGCTTGGTCCTGGTAGTGAAGATGTGGATCTTTCACAGCTCATTGTATACATGTCAGACGGAGCACATATTGCAAATTTAAGATACGATACCAGCAACACAGAATCAGACATCCACTTGCCAACAGAAGAATATATTTCAGTCAGCCCAATACGGATACGAGACCAGTCCATGTTCAAAGCAAATCAGCCAGTATTACGTACTGGAGATATAATGGAACTGGTCATAGATATACGTAAAGTGTTTTCAAAAGAGGAAACTGGATATAGAGGTTTACCTACAAGAACAGAGTTATCGATCCAAGTAAGGCCTGAAGCGGGCGCATTGGTAATATTTGATTTTACAACACCTGGTGCATACTTTGATAATAGGTATGTTCTATTGTATTATTAACCCTCTCTCTACCTGAAGTCCCTGTTATATATTACAGGGACTATGCAGAAAAATGTGATAATGTATATGTAACATTGCCCCTTACGAGCTCAAAAACATAGGACCCTGATACAGGCTTTTCGATCACTATGCCCATATCCAATGAATTAAATGTATCAATCGGGAACCATCTGCCGGTATCTGACCGGATACCCTGACAGAAGTTGATCTGCTCAGCTTCTATTATCCATCTCTTCTTAAGGCCGTTGTCATATCTGTAAATGATGGTATTCTTTTCTGCGTTCCAATCAGAGTTCTTTACATTGCCATCATTATCAGGGTCCGGGTCTACACCAAAACCAACATAAGTGATCTCTGGTGGAAAATCAAGCTCAATGGAGCACATACTACCCTCGGAACTGAAAGGCGCGTAAAGATCACGTGCTTTACCGCGTTGGAGAGAAAGTAGTTCAAGGGATGCTTCAGACAATTGTTTCTCAACATCATAACCATGCTTTACTGGAACAATGGTATTCCATGATATTGATACTAAAACAAGTATGCAACCCGTGATCACTAAATAGACCACCATTTTCAAGGGAACGGTATCTATACCTTCGTTATCTTTGAAGAAGCTTCGCCTCAAAATATGCCACCTTTACTTAGAAAGCCATGCAAAGAACTTGTCCAGCGCCCTGCGCCTGTGAGAAAGCTTGTTCTTCTCTTCATCGGTCATCTCTGCAAAGGTCTTGCCATGATACTCGAATATTGGGTCATAACCAAATCCACCGGTACCCCTTTCATCAAAAGATATGTTCCCCTCAACCGTGCCTGTAAATACAATGGCTTCCTTTCCTGGCTCACAATAACCGATAACTGACTTAAAGACAGACTTGCGGTCGTCCTCATCTTCCATAAGCTTGAGCACTCTTTTGTTACCTATTTTATTCTGCACAAAAGCAGAATAGGGGCCTGGAAAACCATTAAGTGCATTAATGAAAAGACCCGAATCATCCACTATAACAGGTATCTGCAATTTTTCAGCCGCCCATTTTGCTCCGAAAGAAGCTATGGGTTCCAGGTCGTCCTCCTGCAATTCAGGGTAACCATCCGAATTTTGAAGTAGCACGATGTTCTTTGCCGAAAGTATGGATCTTGCCTCACTGAACTTTTCATTGTTACCTGTCACAAATACTATTTTACGCATAACGACCTCTTTTCTCGATCTCTTTCACACGTTCGATCACATCATCTGCAGATACAAAACTTTCCCTATAACCCTGACAGAAACTCGCTATCAATTTCTCATGATTGCTATGTGTGCTCTCGAATGTCTGGAAAAGTACATGTACATCCACACCCTGTGCTTCAAGAGTGTTGTCCATATAAGAGAGGCCAAAATCGATAAGATATATTCTGTCATTAGAAAATATCATATTTGAAGTTGTCAGATCACCATGTATAATACCTTTCGAGTGAAGGCGACCCACAAGCTGGCCAACCTTGTTACTCATCTTCTCATTCATGACATGTTTTAGGGGTGAACCTTCAATATACTGCATCTCTATTCGAAAATCCTGTATATCATATATTATAGGAGTAGGTACTCCACCTCTGCGAGCTTCAGAAATAAGCCTCGCCTCTGCACGGGTCCTTTCTTTACGTATACGTTCATCGATCTCACGTAAACGATAGTTTTTAGGAATACGCTCTTTTATCACCGTATTTTCCATGAGTGTAACTACCGCTTCTGCTCCTCTGGCCAGGTACATTTACAGATCACCTTCCCCATCATTTTCGTTGATCCATGTAACCTCCACAGAATCTGGTCTGAAATTAGGGTTCACATGAGAGTTCTCAACAGATATGGTATTACCAGAATTCAACATCAATAAACCAAGATAAGCTATCATTGCTCCATTATCGCCCATGAAGCGTTTTTCCGGAACGTAGAAATAAGCACCCCTGTCTTCACACATTATTTTAAGCATTTCCCGAAGGCGCATATTAGCCCCAACACCTCCGGCAAGTAATACTTCATTCTTACCTGTATGGGCAAGCGCCCTTTCTGTTACTTCCACGACCATGGAAAAAGCTGTTTCTTGGAAAGAGTAGCATACATCTTCAAGGCTGGCCTTTGCAAGGGCGTCTGTGGCTGCTGTGGAAAGTCCTGAGAAAGAGAGGTCCATACCCTTCACAACATAGGGCATTGGGATGTAATTTCTTGCTTTCTTTGCCAGTTCTTCGATCTTTGGTCCACCCGGATGAGCAAGTTGCGCACTCCTGGCAAACTTATCCAATGCATTTCCCAGACCAATATCCAATGTCTCACCGAACACACGGTATTTCCCCATATTATATGCCAGTACCTGTGAGTTGGCACCACTGACATACAATGTCACTGGATCCCTGGCAGGAGTTTTCCAGCGGCCAATTTCTATATGGGCAAGACAATGATTAACACCCATGAGAGGTACATCCAGGCTCAGAGAGAGGGCACGTGCTGCAGTAGCCACTGTGCGCAGGCATGCACCAAGCCCGGGACCCTGAGAAAAGGAGATACCATCTATCATAGACCTGGATATACCTTTTTTTCGTCCTTCGTCAAGCAGTTTCCCTATTACATGCGAAGCAAATCTGGCATGATGCTGTGCAGCTTCTCTGGGGTGTATACCCCCAACTGGAGGAACATACGTATGCGTGACCTCTGCGATAACATCTTTTTCATCGACAAAAGCTGCGCTAAGATTCCATGCAGTGCCCTCTATTCCAAGAACTGTTCCCTTCATTGGTATCTGGTAAAGGAAGTAAAGCAGATTAATCTTACTCTTTCTTCAGGTATTCATATCCAACTGCAAGTATCCCCATCAACACTAAAACAATTATGTATGTCCATATCCTTGATTTCCCTGTTTTAGTGTTCTCCAATGCAATATCCTCTATATTCGTGTTATTTTCACCAGTACCATCGATAGATGCAGCAAATTTCTTTCCTGCTGTGATCGCAAATGGAGAAAATCCAGGTGTCTGAGCTTTGAATATAGAATAGCCGGTATTATTGCCTTCCAAGGTAGTGGGCAATATTTCCCATGCATTTCCATTATACCTCTGCAAACTTATGTCATCAGCGCTTATTGCCATCTCTTTCATCCATGAGTTGCTCACTATGAACCTCACCTGTGCATCTTCAATGTTAGCAGGTGTAGCAAATCCAGCCTTACCTACCCATATATTGACATACTTATATAGCAAGCCTTCTGGGTTCATGGGTACAAGTTTTGATCGACCGTTCAGCACTTCTATAGTGGAAGTGATCTCACCTGAGTTCTTAAGGGAATAGAAGCTAATGGACTGTATATCATTGCCTGGCCTTGAAAACTCATAAGTGACATAGGCGTTCATTCTCAGATATCTCTTGGCCACATCTTTCAGTGCAACGTTCGCAAAGTCCTCAACACTGTCTGCACCACCTCCTCCACCACTGCTACTACTACTCTTTTTACTGCTACTTCCTCCACTACTGCCACTGCTGCTGGAAGAGGATGTGGTAGCTGAATCATTCACCCATGTTGTATTTATGTTCCCGGCAGTATCCACTGTTTGAATGCCAATGGTATGTACGGTCCCTTCGAGGAACCCTGTTGCATTGTAATGATTGGAGGGAGTGGTGGTGACAAATGCACCATCTATGTATATTCTCACATGGCCGAAGTCTGCATCAGGAGGATTGGACCATATCCAGTGGACCCAGTTCGTTCCTGTAGATGTTTCCCTCAGGCCTGTAACAGATGCTGGTGGAGTGGTATCTCTGGTGTTTATGGTCCTGGTGGTCGCCTGATCGGTCACCATTGTAGGATTTATGTTCCCGGCAGTATCCACAGTTTGAATGCCAATGGTATGCAAGGTCCCTTCGGTGAATCCTGTCGCATTGTAATGATTGGAGGGAGTGGTGGTGACAAATGCACCATCTATATATACTCTCACATGGCCGAAGTCTGCATCAGGAGGATTGGTCCATGTCCAGTGTACCCAGTTCGTTCCTGTAGATGTTTCCCTCAGGTCTGTAACAGGTGCTGGTGGAGTGGTATCTCTGGTCCTGGTGGTCGCCTGATCGGTCACCATTGTAGGATTTATGTTCCCGGCAGTATCCACGGTTTGAATGCCAATGGTGTGCACTGTTCCTTCAAGGAACCCTGTTGCATTGTAATGATTGGCGGGAGTGGTGGTGACAAATGCACCATCTATATATACTCTCACATGAGCGAAGTCTGCATCAGGGGGATTGGACCATGTCCAGTGGACCCAGTTCGTTCCTGTAGATGTTTCCCTCAGGTCTGTAACGGGAGCGGGGGGCACCTGCCTTGAAGCATCAAAAGTAGTTTCAGCTGCTTTCAGGGCCGTAACTGCCTGGATTACATTTTCGTTCGTTGTATTTGGATCATCAGCAACTCTCTGTGCCTTAGTGATAGCTGATCTGAAAGTGTCCATTGATGCTTGCGAATACTGACCGGTCCCGGTTCCAGCAACTGCACCTTCCAATTTTATAGAAGCTTTTTCAATAGCTGATATTAATTCACTCTTGTCAACAGTCACATTATCCACTAAGGCAGCTTCTGTGCCGGTCACCACAAATAGCAATATTATTCCGAAGTAAATCATTCCTACAACCGAATATAACAATCCGTTCAGTTTGATCTGCATTTTACCATCCACTCCTAAGTAAGAGAGGACTTGTGCCTCTTACGATCAATTCACAATACTTTGATATGTCCTTTAAGACCTTATAAGTATTAAAAATCAGCAAATATCTTCTCAGCTATATACTATATATTTAGCTCAAACTGATATTTATACCTATATGTTTGGGATTCGCTAGGGATTTCCGTGCTACTACCTGCTTTTAGACCCTGTCATTGACTTAAGGTTCCTGTATTCTTTTTTCAACAGCAGATCTATTTTTCTATAAAATGTAATAGGCTTGCATCTAATTAAAAATTGATATAACTAGAAAGTACTGGACCATGAACCTACATGGCCTGTTAGAAGATTATTTAGTTTATAGTAAATGCTGTAAGAGCCCCCATAACCTGGTTCATGGAACAGATTATGGAATGTAAGGCCTTACAGCGATCTGGTGAAGAAAAATATTAAAGGAATGATGGCAGGAAAGCTCAAAGAAACGGATATAAAAAACGAACACTGGCATTGATTATGACAAGGTCGTATCAAAGTCCGATATATAATATGGATATATAATATGCATTATCATCCACTGCCACAATGCATGATGCAGCACTTGTCCTACAAGGACCATGTCAAGGATGCCTGCAAGATTGACAGAAGTGTCACTATCAGAAATAACAATACTACCACAACACGGATAATCCCATAGATTTGATCTTAATCTTTCTTACCAGCTCCCCAGCAAAAAAGAACTTTGTCCTTTTGGGAACTTAAAGAAGTGTTTCTCCCCCTGCACTTAGTGTACAGGGGAACTACACCATCATCTCATTTTTTCTTTCTGTACATGTATCCAGCTACAAACATTCCAATTAATATTACAGCTATGACCGGAACAAAGAAATTGGAGCTTTTTGGCTGCGTTTGAACATGGTCCACACTTTCTGTCTGGGCAGGATCGACCAGTTGATCCGATCTTGTAGCCTGTAACTTGGTATCTGTACTATTTACAGAGGTTTTATCCGCAGTGATGGCAAACGAAGAAAAGCCAGGAGTTGAAGCCCTGAATATCGCATAGTTTGGTGTATTGACAACCAATTCTGTAGGCAGCGCTTCCCATGCAGTTCCATCATATCTCTGCAACCTTATACTTTCGGGACTTATATCATTCTCCCCGATCCATGAATTATTTACCTTGAATTGTACCACTGCATCCTTTAGGTTAGCTCCCGTTGCAAAGCCGGCCTTCCCTACCCATATATTGATATATTTATACACAATACCTTCTGGATCACTGGTTACAAGCTTTGATCTGTTGTTCAGTACCTCTATGGTGGAAGCGATCTCACCTGAGTTCTTAAGGGAATAGAAGCTGATGGACTGTATGTCATTGCCTGGTCTTGTGAACTCATAGGTAACATTGGCATTCATCCTGAGGAACTCATTGTCCACGTCTTTCAGTGCAATGTTCGAAAAGTCCTCAACACTGCCTGCACCACCACCTCCGCCGCTACTACTACTCTTTTTACTGCTACTTCCTCCACTACCTTCTCCACTGCTACCATTACTACTATCACTGCCTCCACTACTGTCGGAAGACGATGTACTCAAAGTGATAGTCGCCACATTTCCTTTAGTCCCATTAGTGTAATAAGACAACAGAGAATAGGTATAACTGGTATCACTGTCCAGTCCATTGTCCTCATATGTTGATACAGAACCCATGATGTTACCAATAAAGACGTCATTGCGATACATTTCAACATGATCCATATCCTGAGAGTTAGTCCAGGTCAATGTTATAGCGGTTGGACTGATGGCCTTTCCAGAAAGGTTTGAGATCTGTGGCCCAGAAGAGGTAGCATCTGGAGCTGTAACAAAAATAGTAATTATTTCTGAATCAATAAGATCGTTTGATTCCGCAGTAAATTTGATAATATAATTGCCTTCAATATCCGGGGTCCAGCTGAAAGCACCTGTGACCGTATCAAAGGCAGCTCCATCTGGAAGGTTTGAAGCAGAGTATGAGATAGGATCACCATCATGGTCTGTTGCTGAAACAGTGAACGTAAGTAATTGACCCATAGTTACCGACCTATCACCTATTTCTGAAATTACTGGTGGCTGATCTATTTTATTCCCTGGAGTCACATTTCCCGTGTAATTGCCTGAGAGATCATTAAGTGTGAATATCACAAGACCATTACTGGAATCGGCCACAAAGGCATAATTGTCAGCCACAGCAACATTATGGGCATAATCACCATCATAGTTCCCTATATAGGCAGGAGATAAGGGATTGCTAACATCTACAACAGAAACACCCATACCATCAGCTAAATAGGCATAGTTGCCTGAAACTGCAACACAATTTGAATCGCCATTGCTGGGATACTTACCCGCTAGAACTGGTACGGACGGATCACTGACATCCAGAATTACGAGACCATTGTAATCAGCCACATAGGCATAATTACCTGATATAACAGAACTATATGCATAAATGGAATCATATGTCCCTGTAAGGCTTGGAGAAGAAGGATCAGAAATATCTATGATCACAAGGCCGCTACTGCCATCTAAAATAGCTTTGCCATCATCAGCTACATATGCATAGTTACCTGATACAGTGACCCCATTCGCAAATCCAGCGGTATCATAGGCCCCTGCAAGGGTCGGTGATGAAGGGACAGTTATATCAAGAATAACAAGGCCGCTAAAACCAGAAGCTGCATAAGCATAATTATCCGAAAGAGCAATACCTTGTACAAAACTGTCTTCAGTACTATATGTACCTACAATGCTTGGGGAAAATGAAGTACTGATATCAACAATAGTAACTCCGTTGCCTCCATTGGCTACATAAGCATAATTATCTGATATTACGATATCATATATTTCTGATGAAACGGTTACCCTACCCACCTCCGAAGGAGAAGTTACATCGCTTATATCAAGTATGACAAGGTCCTGACCCTGGTCAATATAGGCATAATCACCCGCTGCCGCAATGCATGATACATCTTCACTGAACTGACCAACAATGTCCACATTGATGTTATCTGCTGAACAGATCCCGGTGGCCATTATCAAAAGGAACAATACTGACACTGAATAGGCCGATCTACTTACATTGGTTTGCACTTTTATCACCAGCTCCTCAACAGTAGAGGATTTTCAGCACGATCAAATTATATAAAGCTCCTATAATTTACACAGGAAGCATCTAACCTTCTGTTCAAGCCCCTGCACTTGTGTAAAGGGGCTAGCAGATTAATCATCGTTTGCTGAGATATACATATCCAACAGCAACTAATGATATAATAAATATACCTACGATGATCGTCCAGGTGCTGGATCTTTTTGGCTGACTTTCTTTCAGGTCTGCATCTTCCATTTGAACAGGCTCTATGTCTGCAGCACTACTTACAGAGGAAGCTAGAACATTTTCAGCTGTAATGACAAATGGAGAAAATCCAGGGGTTATAGACTCAAATGTTGAATATTCTGAGTTCACACTTTCCGGGTACGTAGGCAATATTGTCCACACACCTCCATCATATCTCTGTAACCTTATATCTGCAGGATCCACACCCTGTTCCTGAAGCCATGGAGTGGCAACCACGAACTTTATTCTTATATCGTTGATATTTGAAGTTGATGAAAAACCAAACTTACCCACCCAGATATTAATATACTTATACACAAGGCCTTCTGGGTCGCTGGTAACTAGTCTCGACCTGTCTTTAAGGACCTCTACAGTGGAAGTGATCTCACCTGAGTTCTTAAGGGAATACAAACTAACCGACTTAATAGGATTACCTTCTCTTTTGAACTCATAGATAGCACTGGCATTCATTCTAAGGTACTCACTATCCACATCCTTTAGCACAACATTTGCAAAGTCCTCAGCACTGCTTGCGCCGCCTCCACCACCAGTACTCCGGCTGGATGCAGAGCCACTGCTGCTTCCACTGTTACTTCCACCACTGCTTACTCCATTTCCACCATTGTTCGGAGAGGGAGAAGAGGTTAAAAGAGTAATGTTTACCATGGCACCTTCAGTTCCACCAACATCATAAGGCAGCAATGAATATTCATAGCTTGTATTGCTCTCCAATCCACTATCTGTATACTGAGATGTGGACCCTGTTACATTCCCAATGATAGTACTGTTCCTGTATATCTCAACAAAAGCTATACCTGGAGAATTTGTCCAGGTCAAAGTGATGGAACTTGAACTAATATCACTTGCTAAAAGATCGGAAATAAATGGAACTGCACCAAGCACATCGATCGTTATGGTCTGTGAATCATTTAGACCGTTAGACTCTGCAATGAATGTAACAACATAACTCCCCGCAGCTGTCGGGGTCCAGCTGAAATCGCCTGTTTCGCTATTCAGTTCAGCTCCCTCAGGAAGTGCTTCTGCAGAATATGTGATAATATCCCCATCCTCATCAGTAGCAGAGATATTGAAGCTTAGAAGCTGGTTCTCGTCTGTGACCTTGTCACCAATGGCAGCAAACTGTGGTGCTCTGTCGACATTATGAACTGTTATCACCACATTTTCAGATTTCATCAGACCATTTGAACTAGCCACAAACCGGACATTATATACGCCTGAATCACTATAACTGGGAACCCAGTTGAATTCACCGGTCACATTGTTAAGACTGGCTTCATAAGGTAGGTTAGTGGCAAGATAGCTGATAGGGTCCATATCAAGATCGATGGCCGAGACCGTAAAACTAAGTAATTCGTTCTCGTTCACCTCTTTGTTACCAATAGGATTGAGTATAGGTTCTCTGTCAACATTGTTCACAGTGATAGTAATATACTCTGAAACACTAAGATTATTTGCCTCTGCAGTAAAAACTACATTATAGATCCCTGAATCATTATAGCCTGGTATCCAGCTGAATATACCTGTTTCAGTATCAAATATAGCCCCATCTGGCAGTCCAGTTGCAGATAATGTGATGATACCCCCTTCTGGATCACTGGCTGAAACAACAAATTCGAGCAGATCAGCCTCATTGATGAACTTATTGCCTATCGGGCCAAGATCTGGTGCTCTACCCATATCACCGACTGTGATAATTATTACTTCGGATACACTTAGGCCATTAGCTTCTGCAGTGAATGTCACCTGATAGTTACCAGCTGTACCATTAGAAGGTATCCAGCTGAAAGTTCCTGTAGCAGCATCAAATGTGGCATCAGTAGGCAAACCGGTGACCGAGTATGTAACCACATCACCATCGGGATCACTTGCCGAGATCACAAATTCTAAGAGACTGCCTTCATTTATCCACTTGTTGCCGATCACCTGAAGTTCTGGTGCTCTGTCAACGTTATTGACCTTTATGACAGTTGTCCTGGAATCTGTGTACGTTCCATCTGACACAGAGAATATAACATTATATGTTCCAGCATCATCATATGTAGGGGTCCAAGAGAACACATTACCTGTTAGGGTGCCAAAAGGAGCATCTGTAGAATATATGAGATCATCACCATCCATATCTGTGGCTAAGAGGCTGATGGTCAGATGTTGGGTTTCGTCTATTTCCCGATTACCAATATCTTCAAGTACAGGAGCATGGTTCACATAAGAAGTGAAACAGTTCAGTGCATCCACTCTCCCATATCCGGAATTATAATCAAAACCTGGAGGGCCTATATCCTCGGCACTTTCATATAGTATGGTCCGCACTTCAGCGGCTGACATGGTTACATCACTTCCCCACAACTGTGCAGCCACAGCTGCAATATGAGGTGCTGATGCACTGGTTCCTGAGAAAATCGTGCCAAAATTACCTGCTCCAGTGACAGCTACACGATTAATACCAGCAAGATCTGGTTTCTCTCTGACCGTAGAAACGGGATATGCAATTGTCACTGGTCCTCTCGATGAAAAGTATTCTACGTCATCGTGACCAACGTCATTGGCAGATATAGCAGCCACTGCAATAACATCTGGCACTGCAGGATGACCAAATATAGAATCACTGGACGTGAGGTTTGTCTGGTCCAGAGTTACTGCAGAGGCAGGATATATGAAAAGTTCAAGAGTACACTGTTGTGCCGTACCATCACTATTTCTGATCTTTACATAAGCTGGTTCTGTAAGATATGATGTCTTGATCCATTCTAATGGGTCGCCGTTACCATTTTGCCTATTAGAAGAAAAGGCAATGGTCCTCCCAGACCTGTCCAGGACATAAAGGTCATAATCATTCGCAGAAGATCCAAATTGATCATCCCATTGGAGGAACAGCTGAAAAGATGTTCCCTTAGGAAGAGGAAATATCTTGTTGTGAAAACCAGTACCATCATCAATGAACATTCCCTGATAATGCCTCGTTCCCGAGTTGCCAGCAGCTGAGATATATATTATATTATCATTTGCTATTACTTTAGCGACGTGTTTAGCAACAACCCCATCTTCAAAGAATGGCTCATCAGGCCATGTAATATCATCTACTATAATAGTACAGCCTGATGCTATTAGTTCATCTATGGCATCGTTGAATTCATATATACTATTCCCATGATCGTGGAAGTATAACTTTGCACCGGGAGCCATATCATGTATGATCTCCATCATGGCAATACCTTCATTACCACCTATATTATTTCTTAAAATAGTAACATCTGATGGCAGATCCCCGGAAGCCTGTGCTGTGGATATTGCATCCACCCCATTAGAGATCACACCTACCTTTATACCATTACCGTTATGGCGATAACCAGATCTTACAAGATTGGTCCTGTGTATAGCATCCCCTGCTGTCGTAACAGAACCAAGGTTCATCAGTGGGCGTGCAACTGTCCTTATATTGCGTACTTCTTTTAAGAGCGCTATCTCTTCCAGCCTGTATACATCTACCCAGGCAGCAACTTGGGAATTATCTTCATCTCTACTGGTAATGTTCCAGACATATGGGTCTAGTATCGTTGTTGGTTCCCCTTGTAGCAGACCGATATATACGAATACCAGTTGCTGCCCCGGTTCGCTATTTACTGAGGTATCTAAAGAAATAATAGTATTGGTATATGCAGTTGCTCCCAAACTGAGGTCCTCTGGGTCCGATATTAAACCTCTAAGGTCACTGCTGATCTTCTGCTGAGCCTCAGTCAAAAATGAACTGTCATTCAAAACCATGATACCTGTCTGGTCCACATTAGTAGTTCCAGTTACTACAGACAATGGACCAAAAATGACTATACATGACAATAGTAAAATAATTGTACAACTAATCAGTTGCTTGATCTGTGTTTTAAAGTTCATTCATACCCCTTAACCACTAAAATATTAAAAGATCTAGTTCCAAGAATGGTACTTTGTATCAATATGGTTTGTGGGGTATGTCATTTGAGTTTAAGTAACTAATCTTAAATTATATTTTAAATATGAATTAATTTTTGTTTAATCCTCACCAATATTAACATATTTTTCTTTTTAAAATTGGAACACTTTCTTGGAACATCAATACTTGGCTACTTACTTATCCTTAACTTATTCCAGATCCAAGCCAGCATAGCAATGGATCATCAGTATATTTCATAATTGAAAAAGAAACTTTTTTATAAAATGTATCCATATATAATCCATACAATAAACAAAACTGTATTTACATCACTTCACTAGAGAGATCCCCATGAAAACAATCGTTGCCCTGAACATGAACCCTACAATAGATAAAAGCACTACAACAGAACATGTGATCGCTGAACGTAAGCTTTATTGTGGACCTGCCAGTTATGAGCCAGGAGGTGGTGGGGTAAATGTTTCTCGGGCCATAAAGAAACTTGGAGGAGAATCATTGCTTATTTATCCTGCCGGAGGCATGTCGGGCAAGATGTTAAACGAACTCCTGGAACAGGAGGGGATCGACCAATTACTATTACCTATAAAAGGATTCACAAGAGAAAACCTTATTGTCCTTGAAAAAACTACAGGAAGGCAGTTTCGCTTTGGCATGCCGGGACCAGATCTTGAGAAAGATGAATGGGAGCACTGTCTTCAGATACTTTATACCACCAGCCCGGCTCCTGATTACCTGGTGGCCAGCGGAAGCCTCCCATTGGGTGTACCTTCTGATTTCTATGCCCGTGTTGCGCGTGTCGGGAAGGAGATGGGTGCAAAGGTCATAATTGATGCTGCTGGCGATGCCCTTGCACATGCACTGCAAGAGGGTGTGTACTTGATCAAACCCAATGTGCGCGAGTTCAGGGAGCTTGTCGGCAACAATACAAAAGATGAAAGACAGATAACAGAAGCAGCTCAGAGCATGATCAGGGCCGGACAGTGCGAAGTGGTGGTCATATCCCTGGGTGCAGCAGGTGCTCTTCTGATTTCTAAGGATATTGTAGAACACATAGTGCCTCCAACTGTGCCCATTAGTAGCAAGGTGGGAGCAGGAGACAGTACAGTGGCAGGTATCGTCCTAAGCCTTTCAAGGGGAAAAGAGCTAAGAGAATCTGCCCTATATGGAATAGCTGCCGGTTCTGCTGCAGTTATGACACCTGGGACCGAGCTATGCCGAAAAGAAGATACGGAGAGGCTATTTGAAATGATGACATCTCCTTCGAACTGAATAAAGAAAGGTATGTAACAAAGATAAGATCTGTTATAGATCAACTGATTATTGCAAAGTGATCTTGTATTTAAAAAAAGGTGTTATAATAGAAATATTTTTTACATTTTTTCTTATAAATTATATAAATATAGTTCTAAACAACATAGGCTAACATAGCTAATGTAGTGGATGAAAAACTTATAAAAAATCCTGATGATGCACCACTTCTGCAGTGAATATTCCATATACAGTATAAAAATTCAATAATTAATATAATTATTGTATCATACATTCTTACATCGGACTACAAGTTTGTGAAGTGTAATAAATGAGGAGACTGGTGTTGAACATATGTTCTTTCTGGACGTTTACAACTATCCAACAGTGTACTGAAGTTTTCCGATACTTGCATAGCTATATCAATAAGAGTTTTAATTACTTATTAGGCAAAACACAAACATGCCTATGTGCTTATGATGCAGATAAACACAAGGGACTTTTCATTAAAGAATTTAATAATTAATAGTTTAGCTAAGCTTAGAAAAGAGGATTTCTACAGGGACACATTTATATTATTAATAGCTAGCTCAAATGGTCTAAGCTCTCGCAGACATAGGAACAGCATTTTATATATTATAATGACACTAATATACGCTATGCACTTATGTAGTCATTGACGACAGATTTAAAAAGTTATATCTTAAATATTATGTGCCTAATTTTTCACAGGTGGTATAAATGGCTGATGCAGATATGAAAGAAAGGGTAAATACTGGTATCCCAGGATTGGACGAAATGCTACGCGGAGGGTTTTTTAAAGGTACTGCAAATGTGGTCTCAGGTGATTCGGGTACTGGGAAGACCATATTTGGAACCCAGTTCATCCTTGAGGGGGTAAAGAAAGGCGAAAAAGTAATGTGTATAATCACATCTGAAGAATCAAAGTCCATAGTCAAAGAAATGTATACTTCATTTGGCTGGGATTTAGAAGAATACGTTAAACAAGGTTTACTGGTTTTTGTTGACATCACTGATCCAAGCCTGAGGTTGCAGAAGAGTGTGGAGATTGCGCCATCAGAGCTGATCAAGAGTTTTAAAAAACTTGTGGAAAGCAAGATCGAAGAACTAAAACCATCCAGAATATTTATCGATTCAATTGAAGCGCTATTCCTTGCCATTGAATCTAATTACAAGCTCAGGACGCTTATTGATGATGTGTTCGGTGTATTCCGCAAGCATGGGGTTACTTCTGTTATAACTGTAGGAGCTATGTATGGGCTTGATACAATGGTAGAATACGGAGCGGATTCTGTGGTGAAACTTGGTAGGATCATCGCTGGTAACAACTTGCAGCGTTCGATCTATGTTATGAAGATGAGAGGTTCAGGCACTATCAATGAAGTTCGTGTCCTTAATATCAGTGATAGTGGCATGCAGGTTCTAGCTCAATCCCCATATCTGGAGAGCAATTAAGGAATATTTCAGTTTTCTAGCAGCTAGTATTTTCTGTGTATCAATGGCTATAACACATACCAGTCATTGTCATTGATATTTTCTTCTTTTTCCTTTACTTCAATGACTGGTCTGCCCAAAGGTTTGCTAATAGCTTCCGTAAGATCTTGTAAGTAATCCTTTTGATTAAGGCTTCCAAAAATGAAGCTTTTACCAGGCTGGATATTTCTTTCTATGGTCTTGGCCTTTGGGACTATAGTAACAGGAATAGACGTCATTTCAACAGCTTTTTCCATAGCTGTTCTAAAATCCCCTATGCAATAAGCTATTCTGTGTCTATAATTATCTTTTGTTTTTTCTAGATAGCGTGCAAGCCTTTCAGTTTCCATTAAGATGAAATCGCGTTTTATTTTTGATACATTGCATTTTCCCATCATGAACTGGTAGTCCATGAATGGATACTGCGTATCCAGTTCCCTGGGAGTGACACCACATGTGCCAAACACTACAATATGTACCATTTCAGGTTCAAGTATCCCGAAGATCAACCTATCGAATATTTTATGCGATGGGCTTTCATGATATGGTTTCTTTTTAGCACATGGCAAGAATATGCAGAAGTCACGGACCGGTGGTTCATATTCAGTAAGTATCCACTCATTGGCACGTTTCATATCAGGATGATATATTAACATATCTGTGTCAAGAGGTTCTGCAGAGCGTTCGTTTTCTGGGATTATAGGTTTCAAAGTAAGACGAGTTCTGAGAAACTATATATATATCTATCGATGTTATGGTTTTGTATAAACTGCACAATTGCTTATGCTTTTAGATTTTTGCGATAAAGAGGCACAAAATGGCAAGTTCCATTCATGAAATGCTCCGAGCTAACTGTAAATGTGATGATGTGGCAAAATGCGTCCTTGGACTAAAGAATCTTGACTTGCTTGCCTACAAGAAACTTTTTGAATATGGCCCAATGACTGCAGAAGAACTAGGAGATCTATTGCAGAGGGAGCGAAGTACTGCTTATCGTTCATTGCAAAACCTGATCGCTGTTGGGCTAGTTTATAGGGAAACGCGCTCCATTCAAGTAGGTGGATATTATTATGAATATGTTGCAATTCCACCAGAAAAATTTAAGCAGATGCTCAGGCAGAATATAGCAGAATGGTATAATAAGATAGATAAACTGCTTGATAATTTTGAAAAAGAGCTTTTGGAACCTGCCTCTGAATAATCGTACATGTTACCTGCTCAATATAACTTAAAAATATATGTATAAGTATATATACATATATTATTTCTGGCAGTGTGTTGAAGAATGTGAATCGGAGCATTTGTTTGACGGGAAGTTCGAGGGGATGTTATGCTCCTTCCTATCACATCCTTCTTGCAAACCAATTCGTTTGTAGCCCTGTGGAAAGGCACAAAGCGCACCACCAATGTCATTCACGTTTTTCATTGTAGGTATTAGTATTACTCTTCCTTCATGTATATATGCATTTCTATACTCATACACATAATTCTTATCATTATGATGAGGTAATATTCTCGAATGCTGCTAGGCGATCTTGCACGATCATAATGACCTCATAAACATTTCCATCCTGTTCAAGGCCTCTATGATCTGATCCTTTGAGGTAGCATATGAGCATCTCAGGAATCCCTCTCCTGCAGGTCCGAACACATCCCCGGGAATTGTAACAACTTTCTGTTCACGGAGCAGCCTCTCTGCAAACTTCTCGGAAGTAAGGCCAGTACCCTTAACAGAAGGAAAAGCATAGAATGCCCCTTTTGGTTCATAACATTTAAGCCCTATTCTATTCAGTCCGCTTACTATCAAGTGCCTGCGACGATCATAATCCCTTTTCATCCTCTGCATCTCTTCGTTACCATTACGAAGGGCTTCGATAGCTCCAATCTGCGCAGTGATGGGAGCACATAGCATGCAATATTGGTGTATGCGCATCATTGCATCTACTACAGGTGAGGGCGCCAGTGCGTATGCAAGCCGAAAACCAGTCATAGCATAGGCTTTTGAAAAACCATTTAGCAAGATGGTCCTGTCTTTCATGCCTTCAATGGAAGAAAAACAAGTATGTTTTCCATTATATGTCAGACATTCATATACTTCATCGGAAATTACAATTATATCATGCTCTGAAACAACTTTAGCAATAGCTTCAAGATCCTTCCTGTCCATTATTGTTCCCGTGGGATTATTGGGATAATTAATGATCAATGCCTTCGTTCTGGGAGTAATGACCCTTTTCAGATCTTCGGCTGTTAGTTTGAAGTTGTTGTCTGGATGGGTGACAACAGGCACAGGCACACCTCCAGCGAACATGACCGAAGGGATATAAGCCACGTAAGCAGGCTGTGGCACTATGATCTCATCACCTGGATTGGTTATGGCCCGTATAGCTACATCGAGTGCCTCGCTGACGCCTGACATAATCAGTATCTCCGAAATTGGATCGTATTGCACACCATGCTCATGAGAATATAGTTTAGCGATCTCTTCTCTAAGTTCCATGAGGCCAAAATTTGAAGTATATGATGTTTTACCTGATTCAAGGGAGTGGATACATGCTTCCCGTATATGCCAGGGCGTCACAAAGTCCGGTTCACCAACTCCCAAAGAAATGACGCCACCTATGCCGGATGCAAGATCAAAATACTTGCGTATTCCTGAAGGCGGAACTTTTCTCATCACATCTGCTACAAATCTCTCAGAATCACATTTGTCGTTCATGATCATCCCTTTGCATCAGGTTTCACTTTTTGATGCTCACGGGGTTACAACCAAACGGCTTGTTTCTTCCTGTTCCTGGAGGATAACTCCGTCCTCTTTGTAAGTCTTAAGCACGAAATGAGTGGTAGTATGCTGCACTTGCTCTATGGTCGATATCTTCTCGGCAACAAAAAATGCGACTTCTTTCATTGTTTTTCCCATTACTGTGAGTGAAAGGTCATATTGGCCAGATAACAACCTTACAGAACGTACTTCCGGAAATTTATACAGGCGCTCAGCTATTGCTTGATATCCTAAATTGCGCTCCAATGTCACTTTTAGTTCAATGATCGCATATACATGTTCATCGCCTGCTAGGTCCCAGTCAATGATAGTTCTATATTTACGGATCACTCCAATGTCTTCTAGTTCTTTGATCCGTTTGCTCACATCTTCTGCTGTGAGACCTGTCATGGTTGCGATCTCTTCATGAGTGACCCTGGCATCTTGTTCCAGACATTCTAGTATATGTCTTGTTTCAATATCCATCTCATAAGCAACCCCTGGATCTAATAAAAAAGTGAATATAAAAAAAGTGTGCTCAGCTGAGCAACACTGCATTGACCACGCCATCCTGTCCAGGACGGCTGGTTATCCTTGCATTACCTATGGGAGTACGGATAACTGAACCCTTTGTAAGGATCTTACGCCTAACATAGTGCTCATTAGCCTCATTTCCAACAGCAGCTTCAATAGTTGTTTTTTGTGTCCTACCACTTGCATCTGTCACATTGGCTACATTACATTGAAGCAATCTTGCCTTGCTGTTTCCTCCTCTTGTGGAAACCAGTTTGACCTTCATATCATCAAGACGTGTGTCAGCCGGCTCACGCCCTAGTTCAAATTTTCTTTTTGCACGGTGAGCCCTAATCTTAGCACCTGTGTACTTCCTTTTTGATCTGCCTTGCCATTTCATGATTTGTCCTCTTGGATATATAAGTTGGATGATCTCTTTAAAGTGATATTTCCACATTTGTGGTTATGGACTTACCTTTACTTGAAGGATTCTATAAGAAGGTTTCGAGTGAGGTAAAAAGAAAAGTATTTTTTGGTTGACAGCTTGTAAAAAAGGGAACATGTCTGTTTCAGATCTATTATAAAGGATTTCTCAAAGAGATTGGTAGTTGAAATCCTCCTATATACAATTTATGAGCAATGAGTAAGAATGGAGATTTGGTTAAATCCTCTATAGTTTTCTTTTTATTCAGTGCTTCATTAGGTAATCAATAAATATCTTCCTTCCTATCTACCTTTATGCTCCGCATATTATTTCTTGGCACGGGCGGTTCTTTGCCAACACGTAATCGAAATCCATCTTCAATAATGATCAACATAGAAGGGGAACTTTTACTTTTTGATTGTGGAGAAGGCACTCAACAACAGATGATGCGTGCTAAGACAGGAATGAAAGCCCTTACATCTGTCTTTATCACTCATTTCCATGCTGATCACATGCTTGGTGTCCCCGGACTCATCCAAACAATGTCTTTTCTGGGAAGGACAGAACCTTTGAAAATATATGGTCCGCAGGATGTGAAAGAGTTTGTTAATGTTTTCATTGATCTTGGCTATTACAAACCTCGCTTTGAGGTGGAAGTTATTGAATTGTCTCCAGGGGACATTGTGAAAAGAAATGGTTATTGCATACAGGCTATCGGAACAATCCATAGTGTTCCCAGTATTGGCTATGCTCTTACTGAAGACCCTCGAAGAGGCAGGTTCGACCGTGAAAAAGCAATTGCACTGGGAGTGCCTCCTGGCCCTCTTTTTTCAAAGCTGCATAATAATGTGGATGTTGAGATCAATGGACAACTGATACGTTCTGCAGATGTTGTCGGACAAAAAAGGGCTGGTAGAAAGATTGTCTATACAGGTGATACCAGACCATGCGAGTCAATCCTTCAGGCCAGTATGAACGCAGACGTGCTTATACATGATAGTACTCTTGCCAGAGATAAGGAGGAATGGGCAAAGGAATCCAAGCATTCTACAGCATTTGAAGCAGCAAACCTTGCAAAGGAAGCTAATGTTATCAGGTTGGTACTGACCCATATAAGCTCCAGGTATACTGATGATACCTCACCTCTTCTGAAAGAAGCCCAGGAGATATTTAAAAATGTAATAGTAGCGGAAGACCTGATGGAAATAGATGTTCCTTTGAAGGACAAGTAAGTTCAGAACATTCAGATTATCGTCCAATCAAGTTTATTATCATCTGCATCATACAGAGAAACTTCCATAGTCCTGTCTTCCAGCTCGATGGTTAACGCTTTCACTCCAATGTAAAGAATATCTCCGGGCTTATAGTTGAATAATTCTGGTTTTGTTCTGCCAAAATATACTCTGCCACCTGAAGCGATCTCTTCTACTGTGACCCCGTACCAATCACCCTTGCTGATCACATTTATTACTTTACATTCAAATCTGTCTGATTCGCTGATCTCTTCCATACACAATCACCCAAGCCATAACATCAATATGATAAATAACTGGTAAGTTCAGGAATACATCCGGTTGTCCATGACGGTACCGTTCTTATGGAGCACTTTACCCATGGATTCTTCAAAGTGTTTTCCAGAAACTTCATCTCTGTCTTCCACTATTGCCTGATGTAAAGCAGTTTTCAGAACCTTTTCTACCAGATCCCTTCCAGAGAATCCTCTTGTCATAGCAGCGATCTTTTTTATATTTACACCTTTAACAGGCAATGGGAATGTGGTAATGTTTGCTTCAAGTATCTTTATCCTTTCTTCTTCCGTAGGCAATGAAAACTCGATCTCTTCCTCGAATCTGCTTCTTACTGCAGGATCAAGACTGCTCATGCGGTTAGTAGCACCAATCGTGCAAATGCCATCTCTCTCCATTATTCCATCCATTTCAGTAAGTAAAGCATTTACTATCTCTGCGATATCTCCTCTTATTTCTTGGTGACGCCTGTCCAGTGCAATGGCATCCAGTTCATCAATGAATATTATGCAAGGGGCCATATCTTCAGCTCTGTCGTATAACTGATGGATCTGCCTTGCACCTTCACCTACATATTCTCCTATCAGTTGTGTTGCTTTTATAGGAATTATTGGTACGTTCGTCTTATTTGCAAGGGCCTTTGCAAGCATTGTCTTGCCTGTTCCAGAAGGCCCGTAGAACAATACATTGCGGGGAGCCCATTTTCCAAATATCTCAGGTTCCCTAAGATATTTTTCTATCAATTTACATTTTTGCTTAGCAGTATCTTGCCCTATCACATCATCAAAACAGACATTGCAGTGATATTCCACAACAAGGTTAGCAGCACTGTCCTCATGAACAATGATCAGGGTCTCTTTACCAATGATCGATCCAGGTGGTTCTACTTCCTTGATCCCGTATGCAAAATCAGGATACATTCTCCTGTCAAACAAATATTCACCCTTACGTGCGATGCAGCCATTCCACTGTTCCCTGGCATAGGATTCAAACACACTGGAATTCTCTATTTCCGGGTGATCATCAAGCACACTGCTCAAAGGATACCCAACTGGCTCAAGGATCAGGAGTTTTGCTGTTGATCCTGCAGGTTCGGACCCATCTTCCCTGATGTTTTTCTGGTCTGTGCGTTGCACTGATTGAACTATACTCTCAACTCTATTCGTTTTCTAATTGCACATAAAGATACTTACAGATATTAAACTTATCCTCCCTCTTATCGGCTATTTCCAATCCCGTAGAAGACATATTTAGATCAAAAAATAAGCTAAATTTTTTATTATAATATCATAATTTAATAATAATAATAATAATAATAATACCTTGATCACTCTCACGAAATGAGGAACTTCTTGGATGATCCAATTTGTACTGGTTATCAGGGCAAATATGGACAGCAAAAAGAATATAATGTTAGTTAATATAATATATATTTAATATTTACCAGATCACTATATCCGGGAGCTATGTAAAAACATGATCATATGGGCAAAGGCTTTTTTTTCAATGTTTGCGATATTCATTTTATCAACATTGTTGCCTTACACCGGGATAAATGAAAATACAACGTTTAAAGTACAATTGATTCTAATGTTCTGTACTTGTGTTTTTGTTTTTTATCTCTCAGTTTCCTATTCTCTTTCTGTGTCTAAACACCACATTCCTGTAAATGATAGGATACGCCTGTCTAAGGACCCGGCAATTAGTGAATCTTCTGCATCTATGGTTCCTGATCGCTCACTTTGTAGCTTCAGATATGATCCATCAGAAATAATGTCTATCCTCTCCCTTCTTTCAGGAACAGGGGAAGGCATTGAAGAGATATTAGGACATATTGGAAAATTAACTGAGTGTACAAGATGTTCTGTTTATGAGTTACAAGGTACTTCCAAAGTAGCCAAAAGGAAATATCACTGGGCAAAAAAAGGATCCTACATCGGAACGGATGTATTCCATAATTCCCAGATGAAAAAATTCCCTTTGATATTTAGTACTATAAATAATAAAAGAACACTGTACATAAAGGATATTTTGGCATCCGTTGACCAAGCAGTGCCTGATCTAAAAATATTACAGATGCAAGTAAAAACCTCTTTTATTGCCATCCCTCTGATCAGTGAGGGGAATGTCTTTGGTTTTATAACTGTTGAGGACTCTAAAGTAACTGGTTCATTGGAAGAAGAACCCGGAGATTTGATCTTTTTATCAGAACTACTGAGGCTAGCACTATTTCAGAAAACTTTCATAGATGAGCTCTCTCTATTCAAAGATCTTGTAAACAGGTCCAATGATTACATTCTCGTGATAGACCGCAACAGTCCAAAGGTACTGGATGTTAATGAGACGCTCTGTGTTCATACAGGGTATTCAAGAGCAGAGTTTATGGCAATGGATAAAGATATTTTAATAGAAACTGTAGGTGATTTCTGGAAAGAGACTTTTTTTGAAGCTTGTGGTGACCGTTATTTGGATGTGGATTCCAGTTTCAGAACAAAAAACGGAAAGAAGATACCTGTGGAAATAAATGTCACATTTGTGATACACGATGAAAGTGAGTATGTCCTTGCTGTTGCTAGGGACATTACTGAGCGCAAAGAAAGAGAGATCATGCTGCAAAAAACGAGGGACAGGGTGGAATTAGCCCTCAATGGCGCCAATCTGGGAATGTGGGACTGGGATGTGGGCACCGATGAACTCGTTTTTAATGTGCGCTGGGCGGAAATGCTTGGCTGCAAGGCTTCCGATCTTTCTCCTAAGTTTACAATATTTGCTGGAATGATCCATGAGCAAGAAAGGGATAGAGTGATTTCCACCTTCAGAAATATTAGGCCACCATCTCCCTTCTTTGAAGAAGAGTTCAGGGTCAATGCTGTTGGTCATGGATATAAGTGGCTGCTTGTAAGAGGTAAGGCTACAGAGTTCGATAGTGAAAACAATCCATGCAGAATAACAGGGACCGCTATGGATATAACCCAACGTAAGCAATTCGAAGAACATCTCAGACAATATGCCGATAAACTACAGCGTTCAAATGAAATGAAGGAGCTGTTCACTGATATCTTACGCCATGATCTGTTAAATCCAGCAGGAGCTATCAAAGGGTTCACTGAAATACTGCTGGAGACCGAAAACAATGAACAGAAAAGATCAATTCTTGAGAAGATCCAGAAAAGTGATGAAAAACTTATCGATATGATCGATACTGCATCCAAGTTCGCTAAACTTGAATCGCAAGATGATCTTCAATTGTCTGTAATGGATATTGGTGAGCTGATTTATAATGTAGTTGAAAATCTACGCCCCATGATCGAAAAAAAGAAAATGTCTGTTATCAGATATTACTCGGGGGTCCATAGTTCAGCTGTTAATCCCATAATTGAAGAAGTATTTGCTAACTTCATCACCAACGCCGTGAAGTATAGTTCTGAGAACACATCTATATCTATTGATATATTCGATGAGGGCAATATGTGGAAAGTAGCTGTCAGTGATCAGGGTGAAGGTATTTCCAATGCCGATAAACCTTATGTTTTTGACAGGTTCAAGCGGGTCACAAAAAAAGGTGTTAAAGGCAGTGGTCTTGGCCTTGCCATAGTTAAAAGGATAGCTGAGCTACACAACGGTGAAGTGGGTGTAGAGGATAATCCAGAAGGTAAGGGAAGCAGGTTCTGGATCAGGTTAAATAAGGCTTGAAAACCACAATGAGTTTTAGAAGATTTCAATAGACCCAGTATTTTGAAAATTATCTTTTCATATTATTCATAAACAATAAATAGAAAATAAGTTTATTGAGATCCCCTTATTGTGCTTATTCGGATGACATCTGTTCATATGGTCCTTAGGCCTTATGAAGGAAAAGTTTATGTAAGAGAGATACATTTATAGGGTACTCGTGCCAAACATACGTGATTCCTACTTCGAGCCGGGGTGGGGTAGCGGTTATCCTGTAGCCCTGTGGAGGCTATGATTCGAGTTCGATTCTCGATCCCGGCCCCATTTTCAATTATATGGTTATTCTTGAGCTCCGTGTTCTTTGTGTTCAGCAATATCATTACCGATATTGTTAACAGTTATATGATAATGCTCAGGGAAACTCATTAAGGTTCAGTTGTCTATGTGGGCAGTATTCACCCGGTATGTCCAAAGGATATTCGCCAGTTAGACATGCAAGGCACAGATTTTCCTTTTCGATACCTATTGCCCGGACCAATCCTTCTATGCTTAAATATCCAAGTGAGTCAGCATTGATCACAGCTTCAACCCCAGTAACTGTTTTATGGGCTGCGATCAATTCATTTCTTGTACCCATGTCTATTCCAAAATAACAAGGAGCTATTATAGGCGGGCTGCCAATGCGTGCATGTATCTCTTTTGCACCCGCACGCCTTATCATATCGATAATGCGCCTGGAGGTAGTCCCGCGTACTATACTGTCATCTATAAGAACTATCCTCTGACCTTTGATATTCTCAGAGATGGTGTTCATTTTGAGACGCACAGCTGTTTCGCGCATTGCCTGACCAGGAAGGATGAATGTCCTGCCAATATACCGGTTCTTCATTAACCCTTCACTGTATCTTATATTCGCTTCGTATGAATAACCAATAGCAGAGGTTATCCCTGAATCAGGTACAGGTGATACAATATCTGCTATTACAGGATGCTCACGGGCAAGTTCCCTGCCTATTTTCTCCCGGACATTGTATACAAGCTTACCATTTATGATCGAATCAGGACGTGCAAAATACACATACTCGAACACACAATGTGCATGACACTTCCTTTGTGCCAGACGATGGCTTTCGAACGTATCGTCCTTAAAAACGATCAATTCCCCGGGCTCTACTTCCCTTATCAGTGTTCCATTGAGCGTATCTACGGCAACACTTTCAGAGGCAACTATAAAACCACGATCAAGTTTTCCTATACATAACGGTTTAAAACCCAAGGGATCTCGCAGTGCATACAATTGGTCATCTATGAGTATGGCAAGTGAATAGGAACCCTTTAGCCTTTTGATCACGTTTGAGATAGATCCTATCGGACTGTGACGCAATAGTTCTTTTACGAGAAGGTGTGCGATCACTTCCGTGTCTGAATTTGTGATGAATATACGGCCTTCCAATTCCAGTTCATTTCTCAAAGCCCTGTAGTTTGCAAGGTTCCCATTATGGGCGATCGCTATAGTACCGCTCTTATACTTTACTATCAAGGGCTGGCAGTTCTCGATCTTTGAACCTCCGGTCGTCGAGTACCGCACATGGCCTACGCCTACGTTGCCTTTTAGTTCCACCAGGTCTTTCTTGGTATAAACTTCGGGCACCAGCCCCATACCTTTTATGGATTTTCCATGTAATCCATCATGCACAGTTATGCCTGTGGATTCCTGTCCTCTGTGTTGTAGGGCATAAAGAGCATAGTATATCTGAAGAGCAGTTGGGTTGCCTGTGGATGCACTATCCTGCATCACAACACCAACAACACCACATTCCTCTTTCATCTATGCTCCAAAAGAGAAAACCTTATTGTACCTAGAATTTGCACTTGCGTTCCCATTTATAATTTCTCATACGCGGTGTCCTGCCAAAACCACATGCAGTACACTGCTTCGTATGAATATTAAGTGATACTTTACTACAACGCCTACATGTTACATGTGTGCGCTTTTGCCTTTTTCCCATCGAAGGAGTACCTTTTGACATCTATCTTCACCTTTTTTACTTTTCGTCTCTCTGTTTAGTTATCATTGTATTTACTATCAATTAGTTAACCATGTACCTGGCGAACCACAGACAGTCTCATAAGATAAATATGTTACGGGGATACGTATACTACGTTGTCACCCCTTATTATTACAGTACCCAGCTTTCTGGCCTCTCCTTCTTTAAGCTCTTCAGCTTCCTCAAGAACAAGGTTCATATGTACATCATAGCCCTGCAAATTTCCTCTGAACTCGCGGGCTCCTTTTAATCTCACAATAACAGGTGTGTTCAAAGCGTCGTTCAATACATCAAGAGGTCTATTTCCCATTTAAAGCCGCCCTCATCTTAATAGATCAAAGTAGTTAATAGATCAAAGTGGTCCGAAATGATATGTATATCAACGGAATATATTCTGGTTCCCATTGTGTATAGTCAGATATAAAACTATCGAACGTGATATTGCATCGGATACGAAGGACAGGGTATAAAGATATAGATTTCTTAGACCATAGATGTATTATAGAACATTGCTTTTATTTCTTCCTGTATCCTCTTAAATCCTTTTTGCAGGAAAACAGGTGGTGAACATAATGTCCGGTACTCCAGTGGTAATGACAATAGCAGGTTCTGACTCAGGTGGCGGTGCAGGTATTGAAGCCGATATTAAGACTTTTGCAGCTCTGGGGGTACATGGCAGTTGTGCCATAACCTCTGTCACGGCGCAAAATACAAAAGGTGTACTCGGCGTTTATGATCTGCCTCTTCAGGTAATAAGTGCGCAGATTAACGCCGTATGTTCTGATATGGATGTCAGATGGGCAAAGACAGGCATGCTTTCCTCTGCCGAGATAATAGGTTTAGTGGCAGAAGAGGTACGTTCCCGTGGATTGTCCCTTGTGGTTGACCCAGTGATGGCAGCAGAAGCAGGAGGGGATCTTTTGCGTAAAGATGCTGTGACGGCACTTAAAGAAGAACTGCTTCCATTTAGCAAAGTAGTGACGCCTAACGTCTATGAAGCACATACGCTTTCAGGTATAGATGTTAAAGATACAACAGATGCGAAAAAAGCGGCAAAAAAGATCACAGAGTTTGGTGCAGATGTCGCAATAGTCACAGGCGGCCACCTGGCTGCATCCGATATTGTATACGAGGCCACTTCTGATAAATTCACTGTGATACCAGGAAAGTTCCAGGAAGGTGGTACTCATGGATCGGGATGTACTTATGCTGCATGCATTGCAGCTTTTCTATCCAAGGGATGTTCGATCATAGAAGCTGCCACATTGGCCAAATCCTTTGTGGAAAAAGCTATAATCAACAGTGTGAAGGTAGGACATGGCGTGGGACCTGTAAACCAGTTTGGTCCTACTCTCAAAGATGCGTATCGCTATGCAGCTCTTCAAAATACTATTTTAGCTGCTGATATGCTGGTCTCATGTGATGGATTTGAAAAACTCGTTCCGGAAGTAGGCTGTAATATTGCCATGGCAACCCCTGATGCCACTTTAGTTGCAGATGTGGCTGGAATTAATGGACGTATAATCTGTGTGAGGAACAAGCCCTACATCGCAGGTGGTGTGGAACTCGGTGGTAGTGGACATGTTGGAAGGATGGTCCTTACAGCTATGGAGTTCGATCCATGTGTAAGGGCAGCTGTTAATTTAAGTTACTCGGAAAAGGTACTTCTTATATGTAAGGATTTGGGGCTTTCTATTTCTTCCTTTGACGGTAATGATATACCTTCACAGACCAGCATGACCGGTACCATGGATTGGGGCGTGGCCCTTGCAATAAAGAAATTCGGTCAACTTGGCCTGAAAAAAGTGCCTGATGTCATATATGATATAGGTAGTGTTGGTAAAGAACCCATGATCAGGCTTTTTGGAAAAAGTGCTGAAGAAGTTGCCCACCAAGTAGTTAAGATCGTAAGATCATACTCTAGCATCAACGGTCTCGATGGCCACATTGATGTTTGATCTGCTTTAATGTATTATGTCAAAAGTTTGTTCTTTAACTGGATGGGAGCATGCAGGATTTTATCATAATTGGACATAAGGCCGTTACCGCCGGTGATTTTTCACTTAATGACATGCCTGGCTCTGCAGGCAGGATGGATATCCTTTGCAGATGTATAAATTCGGTTTTTTTCCTATCCCATGATCTACGACGGAACGTGCAGGCACACTTGTTGCTTCAGGGTGGACCTAATCCTTCCAGGATCATACGTTTCAATGGCGAGAAACTGAGATACCTCAATCCGGATGAAAGAAGCGCAGGTGCATTGATCAAAAAAGCGTTAGAAGTAGATAACATCTCTTTCCTTGAAACCCGCTCGACCCCAGGAGTTTGGATAAGGGAGGGCGATCTGAACACATTACTGAGCGAGTTTTCTAGTGAAGGTCGCAAAATATTTTATTTCAGGGAAGATGGCGAGGATATACGAGGTATCGCTGAGAAGGTCAAAGACAGTGTTTTTATCCTTGGTGACCATCTCGGACTTACGGAAGATGAGGAAAAGCTCGTAATGGAAAAGTCCACCGGCACTATATCAGTAGGGCCTTTATCATTACATGCTGATCATTGCATAATCCTTATACATAATGAAGTGGATAGAGCTGCGTTCGGTCAGATACAAAGATAACTTCTTTATCTTGTTCTGTCATTAGATGACCGGGTATAAACTCAGAGTGATCAGATGAGCATATTCGATACTGCTAAGATGATAATCCATGAAGGGCCTATATGCGATAACTGCATGGGAAGGCAGTTCGCAAAGTTATCCACAGGCCTTACCAATGCCCAGAGGGGCGATAGTCTGAAGATGGCACTTGTCATGGAAGGGCACCGGCTGCATAAAGAAGGAGGGGATGATACCCTTCTCAGGGAACTTGCTTCAAGTTCCAGCTATGCGAGAAAGGTGCTTTGCATGGATGGGGAAGACGAACGTTGCTGGGTATGTCTTGGTTTGTTCAATGATCTTGAAAAATGGTCCGATTTAGCCGTTACTGCGCTTGAAGGTCTTGAATATTCCAGTTTTCTTGTAGGTACTAAGGTCAGTGGTCTTCTGAACGAGAACGAGGAAATCCTCTGGGGAGAATGTGGGATCATCCATGCCGAGCAGCTAAAGACAGAAATGAACAGGGAAGTAGGAAAACTTATAGCATCCAAGACCGGCAAAGTGGTAGACTTCGAGAGACCTGAGATAGTTGTGATGCTTGACATCGCTGCAGAGACCCTGAGCCTTCAGATCAGATCTCTTTATATTGAGGGCCGATACAAAAAGCTTATCCGGGGAATTCCACAAACAAGATGGCCATGCCGTAATTGTAAAGGCAGGGGATGTGAAAGATGCAACTTTACCGGTAAGCAATACCCGGAATCTGTAGATGAGCTGATCAAAAAAGATGTTGTAGATATTACCTCTGCTGCCGATACTGCATTTCACGGTGCTGGAAGGGAAGATATAGATGCCCTTATGTTGGGCAATGGCAGACCTTTTGTGGTGGAGGCTATCAGTCCACGGGTACGTACCATCGATCTGAAGCATCTTCAGGAAGCTATTAACAGCCATGCCAGCGGTAAGGTGGAAGTACATGGGTTGCGGATCGTATCAAAGGACAAGGTAGAAAAGCTGAAAGCAGCTCATGCGGATAAAGTATATAACCTTAAAGTTACATTCACTGACCCAGTTTCAAAGGAAGAACTAATATCAGCACTGGAAAGCCTTTCAGGTGTAGAGATACAGCAACGTACGCCGCAACGTGTTTCCCACAGAAGGGCTGATCTTGTCCGAAAAAGGTATGTTCATAGTACAGAACTTTTAGGATGGGAGGCAGACCATGCAATGGTGAGAGTCAGTTGCGAAGGCGGCCTCTATGTTAAAGAGCTCGTATCCGGCGATGAAGGAAGAACCGTTCCAAGTCTCACCGGAATATTAGGTAAGCAGGCAACAGTTGCTGAACTTGATGTAGTGAACGTTCATATTTGAACTGTTATCCATTGATCACAATGCATACAACGGAGAAGAATTATGTCACATGGTGAGAGGCGCTGTACAAGATACAAATTAAAGAAGACTATAAGGGAAAGAGGGATTTCCCCGGTAAGTAAAGCTATTCAGGAATTCAATGACGGGCAAATGGTACACATAGATATCGACCCAAGTGTTCAAAAAGGAATGCCAAACCCGAAATTCCAGGGAAGCACAGGTAAGGTCATTGGTCAGAGAGGCAGAGCTTATCTATTGCAGGTAAGGGATGGTAATTCCATGAAAGAGGTAATTTCTCTGCCACAGCATCTGAAACCTCAGAAGTGATGGGAATTCGGCCTTGACCGGCAATATTTTAAGACCATTATCGATAGATATATCTTAATGTGCGAGTGTAAGATATACTATTGATAGATTTATACATACTGTAGGATACAATAAGGGCGTATTTAGATGATAGTAAAGAACATTCTAAGTGAAGAACTTCTGACCATCTCAGAGGTCAGAGAGATGCTTAATCAGATCATGGACGATCGCCTAAATAAAGGAGAGGAGCTCAGATACGAGCTACGTAAGGCTATCAACCATGCAGAGATGTTCTCCAGGATGAGCGCCCAAAGGTCACGGGAACTTGTTAACAAGCTCATACAATTGGAAAAGATGAAACCAGAGATTGCTGTAAGGATAGCTGATATAGCTCCCCTGACAAGGGACGAACTCAGAACCCTGTATGCAAAGGAGCGGTATACTCTTTCAGAATCTGAGCTTGACTTGATATTGGACCTTGTGAGCGAGGCAGTAGAATAGATTTATATTTGGATATCCCATTTTTATTTTGATTGTTGCACATAAGCATTAGCTGTTAGTTTTACGGAAGTGTTTAGTATGATAGCAAGAGGAAAATCACCTGAAAAAGAGGATTATGCATGGATAATAGATTATCTGCCTTACGGCAGTAGTGTGGATTCCAAGCCCTCCTACCAGAAAAAACCTCTCGTTCAAGCTGTAGGGGAGAAACACTTTACCCTCATGGAACTAGTACCAAAGGAAAATGTAGCAGCTCAGATCGGATCGAGGGTGTATATTGGCGAAGGTGATCGTGATGTCATAGATCACGTAAAGCACAGGATCGGTTTCAATGACCTCAGCTACGGTTCTCAGCTGGAGCTACCATACATTCTTGAGAAAACAGTGCTTCTTTATGAGCAGCGTTTTGTGGATTTTTTTAATAATGCGCATCCTATTACAAATAGGTTGCATATGCTGGAATTACTTCCAGGTATTGGAAAAAAGCTCATGTGGGCTATCATAGATGAACGCAAGAAAGGCAATTTTTCTAGTCTTAAAGAACTCCATGGACGGATAGTGGGTCTTCCTTCCCCTGAAAAGATCATATCCAATCGAATAATCGATGAGCTCAAGGATGACAATATCAAATACAGACTATTTACTCTACCTTCCCGCCGTTCCAAGCAGGAATAAAGGTGGGAATATCCTTGGTCCGAAGCATACTGTACCATTATGGCATACATGGAGGGCAGCACGATCAGCATTTTTTAGTGGATGAGGCTATCCTGGACAGAATAGTCGGGTCTGCAAATATTGTTCCTGATGATATCGTCCTTGAGATCGGTGCAGGTATAGGCAATCTGACGGAACGTTTGTTGCGGCAGGCCGGCAGAGTAATAGCAGTCGAATCTGATCCAAAGCTTGTGGCTGTATTGGAAGATAGGTTCAAGGGAGAGGAAAAACTGCATCTTATACATGGAGATGCTCTGAAAGTGGAATTTCCTTTATTTGATAAAGTGGTGGCTAATCTGCCATACTCCATTTCCTCGGAAATAACCTTCAAGCTCTTCAGATATGATTTCAAGCTGGGGGTACTCATGTACCAGTATGAGTTCGCACGGCGCATGATCGCAAAGCCGGGATCAGATGATTACAGCAGACTGACAGTGAATACTACATACTTTGCAGATGTATCTGTTATTATGAAAGTCCCAAAAGGAGCCTTTTCCCCTCCGCCTCAGGTGGAGTCCGCTGTAGTAAAGGTATGCCCAAGACCAACTCCTTTTACTGTAGTCAACAAGGAGTTTTTCTTTAAGTTCGTAACAGCGGTCTTTACCAAAAGGCGCAAAAAAATAAAGAATGCTATCATAGAAAGTAATCATATATTAGGTATATACAATGTCAGGCAGGTCGTTTCCAGACTGCCGGAGGACCTGATGGAACTAAGGCCTGAGAATCTATACCCTGTTCAGCTTGCTGCACTTTCCGACAGGATACTTGAACTGCAGCAGGAGGCATGATGGTCAGCATTACCTACAGGAAGGCCTGTGTTAAATTGACTGATGATGTCTATGAGCCTGCAGAAGATTCTTTTTTGCTCGCCGATGCCACACTTGGATATGCAAAAGAAGGTATGAAGGTTCTAGAGATAGGCACAGGTACGGGTTTTATTTCTGCGGTCCTGCAATCAAACCTAGACGTGGACGTGCTTGCTACTGACATAAATCCCTATGCTGTGAGATGTGCTTGTGATAATGGAGTACGGACCATAAGAGCTGATATGTTCTCTGCGTTCAAACCGGTCCAATGTTTTGATATGATCGTTTTCAATCCTCCTTACCTTCCCACCTTAGAGGAGGATAAGGTCCCGGGCTGGCTCAACTATGCTTTTGATGGTGGTGTTGATGGTATGAGATTTATCTGCATGTTCCTTGAAAATGTTCCTCTTCATCTTCGTCCCAACGGCATTATACTACTGCTAGTATCGTCGTTTACAGAAATCGAAAAGATTAAGTTCCTGATGGAAGAAGCAGGTTTTGAATCACAAATCGTATTAAAAGAAAAATATTTTTTTGAAGAACTGATGGTCTTTAAAGGCATACTAAAAGACAAAACAGAAAAGATGAAGAGTTCAGGAAATATCACATGAACGAATCTATCAATTCTTCTACCAAGGTCTGATCTTTAGGTCTGCTGATAAGAGTTCCTTCTCCAAGCGTACCGAACCCATCCTCAAAAGTAGGTTTTTCTTTCTTGTAAAATATCCCTATAGGGATCCTGTCTCCCCATTCAAGTGACCTCTCGAACGCCTTTATCCGATCATCAGGCACATATCCTTCTTCATCAAGTCTGTATACTCTTTCTGCATACCACTTGAACGTATTTAGTTTATTAAAGGTCACACATGGTTGCAGGATGTCCACTAATGCAAAACCTCTGTGCTTGATCGCTTCTTCCAGAATGCCTGCCAGATGTTCGATATTTCCTGCATATCCTCTAGCCACAAAGGAGCAGTCCAGGGAAACAGCAAGTGAAAGAGGACTTAGTGGTGTGTTTACCACTCCATGGGTCTGGACCTTTGTCTTCATACCAAGCTCACTTGTAGGGGATGCCTGCCCTTTTGTAAGGCCGTATATCTGGTTATCGTGAACAATGGCAGTTATGTTCGGATTACGTCTGATGGCATGGATCAGATGATTACCACCTTCTCCATAGGTATCTCCATCACCTCCTACTGTGAGTACCGTCAGATCGTGATTAGCTGCTTTTGATCCCGTGGCCAGAGGCAGAGTCCTTCCATGCAGGCCATTGAACGTATTGCATTTCATATAATGGGGAAGTTTACCAGCCTGTCCTATACCAGACACGATGAGAACTTCATGTGGAGCTTTACCCACGCTTACCAGTGCTTTTCTGATAGCTTTAAGTATTCCAAAGTTTCCACATCCGGGACACCATTCTGTCTCGATGTCAGGATAATCCTCCATTGTAACCATTATATCACCTTCTTTTCATACAAGGCACGCATTATATATCCTGGGGTGAAAGGCATGCCATCATACCGTAGCAGGTTCATATCTACAGATATGTCCGCTTCGGCTTTCAATAGTTTTGCGAACTGTCCGGTCGCATTATTCTCCACACATATAGTAGTTCCTTTTCCTGTTATTATATTCCTTATCTCTTCACTGTTAATAGGATATATATGTGTGAAATGTACGAGGTTCAGACTTTGTCCCTCTTTGTTTAGAAGCTCCACGGCTTCTGTAAGGGGTCCATATGATGATCCCCATCCAATAAGGGTGATATCTGCTTCCTGCGGCCCGTATACCTCAGGTCTTTCCATTTCCATTGTGAGCCCTTTCAATTTCCTCATTCTCTTTTCCATCATAAGTATGCGATTATCTGCTGTCTGGTCAATATGTCCCTCTTCATTGTGTTCGTCGCTATCTGCAACTACAAGGTGCCTACTCTGTCCAGGCAGAGCACGAGGTGAGATGCCATCGGGTGTGATAGTATAACGCTTATATGTGCCCATAGTTCCCAGTTCATCATCTGACAACAGATGCCTGTGGATGGCGATCTTTGAAGTATCGAACCTTTCGCATGTGAACTGGGAATCAATAAGGTATTGATCACTCATGACGAACACAGGAACCTGGTACTTGTCTGCCAGGTCAAAAGCCTTTGAAGTGAGATAAAATGCATCATCAGGAGTCTTCGGGGCAAGTATACATCGGGGAAACTCGCCATGTGAGGCGTGCAATGCGAACAAAAGATCTCCTTGCTCTGTCATTGTAGGCAACCCTGTCGAAGGTCCTGGGCGCTGCCCAAGGAATATGACCGCAGGTGTTTCTGTCATACCTGCCAATCCTAAGGCTTCCGCCATAAGGCAGAACCCACCCCCGGATGTAGTGGTCATAGCTCTGGCCCCAGCAAAAGATGCACCTAATACCATGTTAAGGGCGCTGATCTCATCTTCCGCCTGTTCAACCACCACATTGAACCTATCAGCATGTGCAGCCACAAAGTCCATCACTCCGGTGGAAGGGGTCATGGGATAAGAGGCAAGGAACTGTACACCTGCCGCAAGCGCACCAAGTCCCACAGCATCATTTCCATCTATTAACATCTTCATTGATGTTCTGCTGGCTTTTCCAAAAGAGTATTTACACTTACCCTTATAGTTATTCTGTACATGTTCATAACCGGCTCTTGCTGCCAGTACATTACTGTGAACTATTTTTTCCCCCTTCTGTGAGAACGTATCTCTTAATACATCTTCCAGATGATTCAGTTCAAAACAGAGCAAGCCCAGTACAGCTCCCATGGCCACAGCATTTGTATACAACTTGCTGCCACCAGTATCAGTTGCTATTTTCTGGAATGGCACATCAAATAACCGTTTATCATGGCTGGGAATATTAAATTCTTCAGCGTCCAGAAGTACAACCCCTTCATTCAGATCGTCCATGTATTTTTCAACAGATGCTCTGTCCAGTGCGATCAGCATGTCCAGCCTGTCTGACATCGCTCTTACTGGCCTGTCGCTCACCCTTATTTGGAAATAATTGTTACCCCCCCGTACTCTTGATAGATAGTACTGTGTTGAAAAAACATACAATCCACTTTTTTGGAATGTCTTTGCCAGTGCGAAGCCTATGGTTTGTATACCCTGCCCGGCTTCTCCTCCTATTCGTATGCTTATGTCGTGTTCCATTTCCTTTCCCCTGCTTAAGCCAAATGTGTTCTCTGATGTTTAAGCATCTTATAAAAGATGTAAATTAAAGGTCAGTGTACAAGTTTATAGCAATTGTTATTATGGATATCATCTTATATTATTTATCCATAGGGCTGTTAGTGTGACGTTTAGATTTTTTTCAACTAGTGCCTAATGGGATAGCCATCTATATATACTTTTAATTATAATAAAAAACATATAATTAACCGCTGATATGGACCAAGTGATAGAATGGAACGCATCCCCACAGGTATAGAGAACCTTGACAAAAAAATAGGTGGAGGCTACCCTCAGGGAAAAGGGATACTCATAACAGGTGTTCCGGGTACAGGTAAAACCATATTTGGACTACATCTGTTGTACAAATCCTGTTCAGATGGTAAAAAATGTGTGCTTATAGCAACCGAAGAGTCCCCTGAGGACCTGCTGCATCAGGCAGGTATGCTCGGTTTAAAGCTGGAGCCTTTTCTGGAGCAAGGTCTACTTACTATCAAACAGGTCTTGGAGATAAGGGCAGGGGCAATAGCCCGCACAGCTCATATTGTGGATGGCTTTAATAATACTGAGATCGACCTCATTGAGGAGTGTGAACTGGACAGATCGTTTAGGCATGACAAGGCAGGTTTCAATATTGGTGAAATGGACCTTGTAGATGTGGTAAAATTAATTCCGGATGATGCTGATGTAGTTGTCGTAGATAATCTGGGGGTGCTTGCTTTTGGTCTGGAGATAAAACAGTTCAGGGACAAGTTCGACACTCTCAATCGTGTATTATCCGCTAAGCAGATCACTGTAGTGTATGTAATGGATGATGCTGCATACCAGTTAACTCATCAGATAGCTGATTACTCGACCTATGGAGCTATAAAATTATTCGTAAAGGAAAATCCATATACCGGAAAAATGGAACGTTTCCTCAGTATTCCGAAGATGCGCAGTACATCGATATCATTGGACTTTATCTTATTTGATATCACTGCCTCGGGGATCCAGCTAAAGGGTTCCAAAGGTAAGATCGTAAATATAAGTTAAGGAAGTGGGATATTGCTGAGTTCGATATATGTATCCTGCTGCATCGTGTAACATTATCATTGCAAGGGGTCGACCAGCTTCTTTCAAGATACATATGAATTAATATTTCATTGAAGAATATATGGAAGGTAGCAGGGTCTATCAAAATGGGGTGAATATATGCCAGAAGAAAAAAAATCTAAAGTGCTTATAGCAGATGATGAGCCCATGAACGTGGAACTTTTGCAGGCATATCTGGGTTCAGAATATGTGACCATTTCGGCATACAATGGTAAAGAAGCACTTGCAAAGGTCAAAGAAGAGAAACCTGATATTTTGCTTCTCGATATAATGATGCCGGAAATGAACGGTTATGAGGTTTGTAAGCTTATCAAAGCTGATGAGGATACTAAATTCTTGCCAGTAGTTATGGTCACAGCTCTCTCTAACAGAGAAGACCGGATAAGAGGTGTAGAGGCCGGAGCAGATGACTTTCTGATAAAGCCGGTAGATAAAGTAGAGCTTACTGCAAGGATCAGATCCCTTCTTAGGATTAAACATCTGCATTATAGTTTACAGCAGGAAAAGGACAAACTGGAGATGCAGAACCGTGTACGTTCTGTGCTTACACGGATAATCCCCACTCTTTTCAAAACCATCCCTTTGGAACAGAAGAACATGATCATTCACCAGATGACGAACATGGTGGTGGAGTCGGTGCTTGAGGACTTAATAGAATCTGAAGATATAAGCAACAGGGAGAAACCTCTTGGAGATGCTTGCTGCACATTGATGAACCAGCTTGGAGGTAGATTTGAGCCCAAGCCAAATACAGAAGATATTACCTCTTTTTATTTAATCGGAAGCCGTTGCCCGTGGGGTGCTCAAGAGGCACAGTTGAACCCTATCCTATGCAATATTACAAGGGGTGCATTTGAAAGATTGGCTGAAAGAATAGACTATGATACGGACATAGAAGTGCTTTCGACCATAGGTAACGGCGATGAGCACTGTATTTTTAAATTCAGCAAGTAAGGTTGATCGATCAATAAATATGTTCTTTAACTGCTTAGCAGATCAAGTATCCTTATGGCAAGATGTGCTGCGTTTGCACCATTGTCAATGCCCACACTTGCCACAGGCACCCCTGGAGGCATCTGTGCAATGGACAGCAATGCATCAAGTCCCATCATTTTCGCGCTCACTGGCACCCCTATTACGGGTTTCTTTGTTTTTGATGCAATAACTCCAGGTAATGCAGCAGAAAGCCCTGCGATCGCAATATAGACCTTTACCTTGCTCCCTGCAATATATTCATCAAGAGTATCCGGGTTGCGATGTGCTGAGATCACCTGTATGTCATAATCGTACTTGCTCTCATCCAGTACCCCAGTTACACGATTAGCTATGGCTCGGTCAGATTCAGACCCCATTATGACTGCTATGTCTACCATTGTATACTTCCTCAGGGGAATTTACCCTTTCCGCTAAGTTTCTGCTGATGTTCTATGCTCATTTCAATTAGTATCTTGAATATCGATCTCACAGGATCCGTATCAAGATTGAATTCTATAGCATTGCCTACTGCCCTTTCAAGGACAACCTTGTTCTGGACATCATCATTGATAGGCAGGCCCGCCTTTTGCTTTGCCTCAAGTACTTTTTCCGCAAGCTCTGTACGTTCCTTGATAAGACAAACTATGTTTTTGTCAATACGTTGGATCTCAGCACGCACTTCCTCAAGTGGACTCATTATTGCTCCCGATTGGTATCTTCTTAGCCTCTTCATTATATATCTTGGTGCTTATCAGGCTTCCGCTTATTCCCAGCTGGGACCAGCTCTCCTTTAGTTTTGAACCGGACACATCGTCCACAATTGCAACATAAGCAGGCCCAGTGCCTGATAATGTAACCCCTTTGACCCCCGCTTCAAGGGCCAGGATCATTGGTTCTGTATCAAAGCCCAGAGCATTGCAATAAAGAAATCCATTAAGGGTCATTGCCTTTTCATAATCTCCCTCCAGGGCCAACATGTATGCCATATCTACCCACGGGGCGATCAATCGTGAACGGGCTATATTAGTAGCCGAACTGAAGGTTTTCCTATCAGGTGCAAAGATGATAACATCCTTTTCCTTCTTTTCCATACGCTCCAGTTCTTTTAGTTTGTTATCCGTAACCACTACCCCTCCAAAAAAAGAAGCACATGCATCATCAAAGGCACCGGTGATGCTGACGCCCACGTCCAAAGCAGCTTGTACACCCAGTTTTACAGCATCAATTGGTTCCATTTCTTCGGAAAGTGCGTCCAGTGTGGCAAGGACCGTGGCATTAGCAGCTGCACTGCTGCTTTTCAATCCACTGGCAAGAGGGATCTCACTCCTTGTTTTTACAGAACCTTTCATCTGTACATCTAAATATTGCAGTACCAGTTCAACAGTTCTTTCTATAAGTCGTGTATCTGCTCCTGGATGACCTTCTATGGTCCCTGATATTTCTCCCTTGCCTTTATTCAGTTCCACATCGGCAAAAGTCTTAAGGTCCACTGCAAAAGCTGCACCTTTCCAGGTAGCGACCGCATTTACTATAGTAGCTGCTCCAAGAGCATATGCATGTCCTGTATAGGTCATAACACCTCTATTCTTTGCCCACATTTTTTGTTATTGTTCTATCCAGTGGATAGTATACACGATCATATTTAAAATGTGGTCTAGTCGATTAGTATATTTTATAACTTATTGTTTCCATTTGTAAATGCAGAACGATAATTTTATAACAGATACAAGTAACTATAATAGCGACCTCAGGTAGTACAATAGGTCACAGGAAATGGGATATATTGTATCTGTTGCACTACTGTTGACATCAAGAGGCAAAATATGCCTTATCAGGCAGATGGAAAGCATTCTGTACTGATATCCGATCAGACGAGTTCAGGCATGTTGCCAGAATGGCCTTCAATAGATGTCTTTAGAGGAAGGGATTCTTATTGCATTGGACCTTCAATTCACAATGCATACTATAGGCAGGATTACGGAGTAGATCAGATGAATGAAGTAATATTTGGAACAAAGGACGACAAGCAACTTGTGTATCTTCCTGAGAAGTGCATAGGATGTGGAACTTGCGTCGTGGCATGTCCGAAAGGGGTCATCACCATCGGTTCCGTGGGGGCTGTTGCCAGGGGCCTTATTGATAAGGACTACCTGGAAAATGATCCATCAGGCTGTATAATGTGTGCTATATGTGCTAAGGCCTGTCCCACAGGTGCATTGGAAATGCGGCAGGCTGGCAAGTCGATCAATGATAGCACATATCTCAGCTTTGCACTTAAACCAACAACTGTCAATGATGACTGCGTGCACTGTGGACTATGCGAGCAGATATGCCCGCAGGGATGCATAGAAGTAAGGCAGTGGCTGGCATCTGATGGCAGTGCAAGAGTAGACGGTGAGACCAATATAGACAATTCATGCTGTGTACACTGCGGATGGTGTGCTGCTGTCTGTCCTGCGGATGCGATCACTGTACAGAAACCATTTGATGGAACATGGGTAATAGATGAGGCAACGTGTACCGCCTGCCGTTCATGTATTGATACATGTCCTTGTAATGCGCTTTTTAGTCCTGAGTGGGAATCAGGGGAGAGGGTGGATAAAGTAGCCCAGCGCGCAGATGTATGCATCTACTGTGGAGCCTGTGAAATGGCCTGTCCTGTGGATGCCATTACCGTTACCAAGACCCGGATAATCCCTGAGGTGGATAAGAAGGTCATCATCGAGAAAAAAGTGCTCAACGTCAAGGCACCTAGGCCCACGCTCACTTCTGTGCTCATGACAGATGAAGAAGCCTGTCTTGGATGTGGCAATTGTGTTATCGTCTGCCCTGTGAATGCCCAGGACAATAAGAACCTTGCAGCCGGCTATCTTAATGAAGTGGAGAGCAAGAAGATCCTTGAGGTAAGGAATGGTACTGTCAAGGTTGTCAATCAGGATGTTTGTGGCTCAGATGGTGCATGTGCGATGATCTGTCCGGTGAACGCTATCTGGTTAGAGAGAAGGGAGTGTTAGATATGGCTGGAACGATTGCAATAAGGAATGGTTACGTGTTCGATCCCCTCAATGAGGTCAAAGGGGAAAGGATGGATGTTTTCATCAGAGACGGAAAGGTTGTGAAAGAGCTCTCTGCATCTGAGATGGATAATGCAAAGGTCATAGACGCCAGCGGCATGACCGTCATGGCTGGCGGTGTGGATTCCCATTCACACGTTGCCGGCGCGAAGGTTAATACTGGCAGGCTCATGAGGCCCGAAGACCACTATAAATGTTATATGAAGAAAACCCCTCTTACTCATTCCGGTTCAGGTTATACTGTTCCCACCGTGTACCTGGGTGGTTATGAGTATTCCAAGATGGGGTACACGACCGTTTTCGAGGCAGCAGTGCCGCCTCTTGAAGCCCGTCACACTCATGAGGAAATGCGTGCAACACCCATGGTGGATATGGGAGGCTACCTTGTGCTGGGGAACAACTGGTTCCTTATGCGGTATATGAAGGAAGGGGACTTTGACAAGGCAGCAGCCTACGTTGCATGGATGATGAGGACCCACAAGACATACGGTATAAAATGTGTGAACCCTGCCGGTGTGGAGAACTGGGGATGGGGAGAGAACGTCAGTTCTCTTGACCAGGCGAACATACACTTCGAGGTCACACCTGCAGAGATCATCAAGAACCTCACCGAGATCAATGAGCACCTCGGTTTTCCAATGCCACTGCATCTGCATGCAAACAACCTCGGACATCCGGGCTGCTGGGAGACCACAAGGGAATCTCTTAAGATACCGAGTACTGTGAAAGCTAAACCCAATGTGGATGTGGAATGGGCGGAAACAAAAATGAATGCAAAAAGGCATGAGTCCGTTTATCTGACACACTGCCAGTTCAATGCGTTCGGTGGAACTTCATGGAGAGATTTCGAATCCGGTGTAAAGGGCATAACCGACTATGTAAATAGCAAGGACCATATAGTAATGGATAGTGGCTGTGTGCCATTCGGTGATGCAACAGTCATGACCGGAGATGGACCTGCTATCCATGACCTCTATGTGCTTACAGGGAACAAGTGGTCCAATACTGACGTAGAGTGCGAATGCGGCTCAGGTGTGCTGCCGTTCACATATCTCAAGAGCAATCCTGTACACAGTGTACAGTGGGCCATGGGTCTGGAAGTGCTGCTGTATGTTAACGATCCATGGAAATCCATTATGACAACCGATAGTCCAAATGGTGGCCCGTTCACAAAATATCCACTCATCATGACATGGCTGATGTCCCTCAAAGCAAGGCAGGATACTATGGCCGAATGTCATAAATGGGCCAATGACAGGAGCGGTATCGGTGCTGAGGAAAGAGAAATGTCTCTGTATGATCTTGCGATCCTGACCCGTGCCAACCCTGCGAGGACCATTGGTATGGCATACAGGAAGGGAACCCTGGGTGTGGGAGCTGATGGTGATGTGACCATATATAACATTGATCCGAGCAAGCTCGATGTGAACGACTATGAGAGCCTTATAAGGAACCTGCAGAACTCAGAGTATACTATAAAGGATGGAGAGGTCGTTGCACGCCAGGGTGAGATCGTTGCCATACCGGAGAAGAGGACATATTATTCTGATATCAAGGTCCCGGATGCTGATGAAAGGCACATGCTTGAAGATGTAAAGGAGTGGTTCAGGTATTACACCTTAGGCTTCTCTAATTACCCGACGCCTGAAAGATACCTTGCAAATCCAACTCCTATGACCGTGAATCCGTTGAGGTGAGTCGATGGCAGAAGTTACACTTAGACCAAAAAATGATATTGACATAATGGTGGAAGCCGAGGTCATAACTCCTGACAATTTCGCCGGCAAGAATGCAAAGGAAATTGGTGAGCTGATCGTATGGCAAGGTCCAAAAGAGTTGCCCCTTTCCAGTTTCTTTGATGTGCAGGGCAATGGTGGAAGCTCTGCACAGGAAACAACTATCATTGTTGATGGCGATGTTCCAAGGGTAAAGAGAATAGGACAAAAGATGACCGACGGCAAGATAATCATAAAGGGCAATGCAGGGATGCATGTTGGCTCCGAGATGGTCGGAGGAGAGATTATTGTAGAGGGGGATGCTGAATCCTGGGCAGGCATGGAGATGAAAGGCGGCCTGCTTCATATCAAAGGCAATACCAAAGACCATGTAGGATGTGCATACCGTGGCAGTTGGCATGGTATGACCGGCGGCCGTATCGTCATTGATGGTAATGCAATGAACCAGGTAGGTGGCGGTATAAGCGGCGGAGAGATCATCATCAACGGTAACGTGGACAATTTCTGTGGTATCCGTGCCAATGGCGGTCTTATCGTTGTGAAGGGAGATGCTTTCAGGACCGTGGGTGCTGAGATGACCAATGGGATCATTGTTGTAGGAGGTCATATTTCCAAGTTCACTCCGGGATTCCAGTACCAGGACACAGAGAATGATCTTAAGTTCGGTGATGTCGAATGCCCAGGCGAATACAAGAAGTTCGCAGGCGATTATGCAATACCCCAGAAAGTAAAAGGCATAATGTACGTATCAAGCGAGTTTAACGGGGGTCTGTAAAATGGTATTCATTGAGGCATTACTTAATACCGGAAGTACTATAGACGAGGGCAGACTTGCCAAGGGCGGTGACAAGTACTCTGACGCGTACACAAAGGAGTGCGCAGTCTGCTGGCTTAATGAGGTTGATTATGCAGCACTGGGATTTCCTGAGAAGGTAAGGGTCATAAGAAGAGATGGACAGCGTTCAGTTATAGTATATACCAAATGTACCAACGACATGAGGTGTGGACATGTATTCATGCCAAGAGCAATATGGGCCAATGTGGTAGTAGAACCATCCACATTCTCCACAGGTTCGCCTCTGTACAAGGGTAGTCTTGTGACCATCGAACCTGCCGAAGGCGAGGTGCTCAGTGCAGAAGATGTTGTTCTGAAGGTGTACATGGGAGGTAAATAAGATGGTTTCAAAGAACATTATATGCCCCGTATGCGGTGCATCATGTGACGATGTCATTGTGAACTTGGACCTCAAAGGTAACACCATTGATGTCCAGAACGCCTGTAAGATGGGTAATGCCAAATTCCAGGAAATTGTGAGCCATCATAGGATAAGGGAACCTATGGTAAAAGAGAATGGCAAGCTAAGGCCTGCAACATGGGATGAGGCATTGGACAGGGCCGCACAGATCCTCGCAAGTTCCAGAAGACCTTTCTTCTTCATGGGCAGTGAAACCTCAATCGAAGCACAGGAGGTCGGTCTGCATATGGGGGAATATCTTGGCGGCGCAGTTGACTCTAATGCCACGATCTGCCATGGGCCCACAGCAATGGGCATTCAGGAATCTGGCAGGTCTGGAGCTACAGCAGGGCAGGCAAAGAACAGGGCTGACATGATCATCTATTGGGGAACCAATCCTATGGAATCCATGCCAAGGCATATGTCTAGATATGGTGTGTTCCCAAGAGGATACTGGACCAAAAAAGGCAGATTTGATCGTACTGTTGTTACAGTGGATCCAAGAAAGACTCCAACTACAGTGGCTTCTGATCTGCATGTACAGCTTAATCCCAACACTGATTATGAGCTGCTGAGTGCATTGTTCACCATAGTCAATGGGAAAAAGCCACATCCTTCTGCAGAAGAGATCACCGGCATTCCTATCGGTGTCATGGAACAGGTGGTCACAATGATGAAGGAGTCAAATTTTGTGTCCATCTACGTAGGACTGGGTGTATCTTCATCTTATGGAAAGCATAGGAATATCGAGATCGCACTGAACCTTGTAAAGGAGATGAACAATTATACAAAGTGCGTGTTGGGAGCATTGAGAGGTCACTGCAACGTGGCGGGCTTCAATCAGCTTGCATCGTATCTATATGGCTATCCGTTCGGCCTGGATTTCTCAAGGGGTTATCCAAGATACAATCCCGGGGAATACACATGTGTGGACCTGCTCAGGGACAGGGATATTGACGCTGCACTGGTGCTCAGTGCTGATCTTGTATGCCACATCCCTGCAGATGCCGCAGAGTACATGGCACAGATACCCACAATCTGTATTGATATTGCACCATGTCCCACCACCACGGTATCTGAAGTGGTGCTGCCTGGTGTGATCGATGCCATGGAATGTGACGGTACTTTCTACAGGCTGGACGATGTGCCAGTGTATTTCCAGCCGTTCACTGAGTCTCCGTTCCCTTATACAAAGAGCAACGAAGACACTATGAAACAGCTTTTCGACAGAGTGAAGAAACTTAAGGAAGCATGAGACCGGACCAGTACGCGCGTAATTCTTCCGTAAAGAGGGAATTCAGCAGGAGTGAGTATATCACTCCTTCTCTTTATACCACCATAGCGTGTACGGAGATCTCTGGTGGTCATAGAAAACAAATAGAAGTGGACGTTATTATAGAAGAGGTATTTGACCTTTTCATCAATGATATCCACCTTACCACTTTTTATGCAAGCCCATGGGAACTCGAAGAGCTTGCAGTTGGGTTCCTGGTCTGTGAAGGTTTTATCAGCAGGGATGATATCCGTAGCATACTTTCCATTGATGTCGGTCCTAGAAGGATAGATTGTAATATCGATATAGATGTTTCCCAGCTTTTCGATCCCAGACGTGTGGAAAGATGTGGCTCCACTCTTTTTACGCCTAAGGACCGTCCCTTATTGCCAAAGGATGTGTTTTTCAGCCCACGGGTGATCTTCGATGCTATAGGAAAATTGAAAGAATGGGGCAATGCATGGAAAAAAACTGGCGGTGCTCATTCTTCACTGGTATGTGACCCATCTGGTGAGATCCTTGTGTTCTGCGAGGATATCGGACGCTCTTGTTCTGTGGACAAGGCTGTTGGAAAGGCACTGCTTGAAGGCATAGATGTTTCTAAGTGCGCGCTTGTCACTACTGGCAGGCTTGCAAGTACTATGGTTTCAAAGGCTATATGCTCTGGTTTTCCTCTCATGGCCAGTAAAGGCGCCACTGTGGAAGAAGCAGTATTACTTGCACGGAGCGCAGATCTGACCCTTGTAGGTTTTGTAAGAGAACCTAATATGTATGTGTATAATGGAGAATATAGATTGATATATGCATAATTTTAGTGTTGGATGAAAAGAGCTATATTTGATCAGGGCTTAAAGGCATCCAAGCGAGTAACACTTTTAACAATATTATTGTTACAAAAATACAAAAAGGTGATATACATGAGTGATAAAATTGGTATCCTTGCCATAGGACACGGCAGCAGATTGCCCTACAACAACCAGGTAGTTACTGAAATTGCAGACATGATATCAAAAAAGCATCCTGAGTACGTTGTGAGAGCGGGATTTATGGAAATGAGCACTCCTTCTCTGGAAGATGCATTACTTTCATTTGAAGGCACTGGTGTGAGTACGATAGTTGCTGTACCGGTATTCCTTGCATCAGGTGTGCATATCACTAAAGATATTCCCAATATATTGAAGCTGGACCCGGAAACCAATCAGGGTAGTGTCCAAATGAATGGTATGCAGGTAAAGATCCTCTATGGAAAACCCCTTGGGAGCGATGAGCTCATTGCTGACCTGATCTTTAAAAGGGCACAGGAAGTTCTCCAATAATAACTGTGTTGCATAACACAGCCTTTTTTTTAGCTCGGAATTACTATTGAAAGTTCGTCATTTTCAATATATTTAAACATAGCTGTGCTTATAATCCTATTTACTGGTATTTTTTATGATCTTGTTGTCTGCATCTTTTACTATTGCTCTGTGGGCAGCTGCCACACTGGTCTAGAGATCATAAGTTTCTAAAGAAGCCTTTGTTATGTTAAATTTAAATATTATTTTACGAATCATATATTATGAAGAACGCGGAATTATCTCAAAAACTTGTAGAACTATTAGACCTTAGATATGAACCAATAGGTGTTAAAATAATAAGGAAGGGAGAAAACCTTCCAGAAGGGTTCACAGAACCTGCAAATAACATCAGACATTGCCAATCCATCATGAGGGCAAGAAATGGCGAATCTTTTTTAATTCCCGCTGAAAAGCATGCATGTGTAGTGGGCGCATCAAGCCTGGGTCTGGTTCCAACTCCTCCTAAGGTAAAATCTGGTGAATTCCATACGAATCTTGCAATGTTCGAATGTACCGATGCAGCTTCGAACATGATATCCCAACGTCCTGAATTAGAAGAGGGTAGTGCAATTGCAACTGTTGTTGGTCCGTTAAAGCTTTTCAAATTCGAACCCGATGTTGTGATCCTGGTGGATGTCCCGGAGACCCTTTATTGGCTGGTGCCGGCAGCGACCTTCTTTGAAGGAGGCAGGCAAACCTTCAGCACAGCGGCCTTCCAGGCAACTTGTGTAGATACTACCCTCATTCCTCTGCTCACGGGTAAAATGAACATGTGCCTTGGATGTTTTGGATGCCGCAGGTCTACAGATATCAAAAATGAGGAAATGATAGCAGGAATACCATATGTGAACCTGGAAAAAATGGTTGAGGCACTTGAGAAGATACATGATGGACCAATGCAAAAGGCAAGAAAGAAAAAGGGTTAAGAGATCTACCCCTCTTTGGCCCTCTATTTATTTAGAAAATTAGTCAAAAAAGTATTTGAATTTTCATTTTAAGAAAAAAAATGTTCAGTTACTGAACATCGTTCTTGCGGATGCCACAAGTCCTGGCAGCATGTCAACAGGTACGCTTATGATCATCTCTTCTTCTTTTATTTCAGTGTACTTGCGACTGCCGCTGCAGCCCACGGTCACACCCGCTTCCCCTGAAATATACGGATAGGCCACTCCATCTGCACAGACACTTTGTTTGCCTGCAAAACTTGCATTGATACGTCCTCCATTTTTATGTAACAGTGCCTGCGAAAGTTCCATTACCATTTTTGGGTTTGTAATTATAAGGATCACATCAGGATCAAATGTTGCATTTTCCAATGGTGAGTACAATACGGCTTTTACAGAATGTCCAGGCACATAAGGTACTTTTTCCATAGTGCTCCTGGCAGCATCCATGGAATCAAAATGGTTAAGATGATAATATACTTCTCCCCTCTTTAGCTTTTCACCCATTTCGGTAAGCCCCATTACTGCTGCACCTCCTTTGCACATATGGTCATCAATGATCGTATAGAACTGAGACCCATTTCTTCTTACATTGTCAACCATCTGGCAGTGCCTTGTCTTTTCTGATATTCTCGGCACGTCAGCCGGTAGTTCTTCATCTGCCCTGACAAGGCGTACGGCTACAGGTGATGTTTTTAGATGGAGTACATCTATGAGTTCTTTTCCTAATCTCTGGACCTCTTCGTTGTTCATGTGATCTTCTCCTATCTCGATCATATGTTTTAGTCGGCTGTGCGAATAATATGCAAAGGGGTATATGTAGTTTATCAAATAGGGATTTTGTTCCATCAAGGGATGTATGATACATGCAACGTATAATAAATAGTAAAATTTCCGGCCACTATGTCAATAATGGCCGGATCAGCATGTTCAGACCTTCTGGCTAACATCCAGTGCGATCTGATCGTCCCTGATATCCGCAACTACGGTGGAACCTTCAGCAACCTGGCCTGAAACTATGAGCTTTGCTACTTTTGTTTCAACCTCGTTCTGGATGACGCGCTTAAGAGGCCTTGCACCAAAGGACTCACTATACCCTGTCCTGCCCAGATATTGCTTTGCACTATCGGTGATCTCCAGTTGTATTCTCTTATCTTTGAGCCTTGCCACAAGGTCCGCCACTTTGAGATCAACTATATGGACCAGTTCATCAGGCCTGAGGGCATGGAATATGGCTATTTCATCGATACGGTTTAGGAACTCAGGTCTGAAGTACTTGCCGAGCTCACTGAGTGCCTTTGCCTGCAACTGCTCATATCCATATCCTTCCTTGTGGGTTATTTCTGGCATGCCTTGTTCAGGCCTGTATGTACCGTCAGGCACGTCCAGGAGTTTGGTCAGATCACCTGCAAAGATGTTCGAGGTCATGATGAGCAGCGTGTTCTTAAAGTCCACGGTCCTGCCTTTGGAATCAGTCAGCCTTCCATCATCTAGTATCTGCAACATGACATTGAATACATCAGGATGAGCTTTTTCTATCTCATCAAAGAGCACCACTGCATACGGTCTTCTCCTCACGGCCTCCGTGAGCTGGCCACCTTCATCATGGCCGATATAACCCGGTGGTGCACCTATCATACGGGCAACTGTATGCTTTTCCATATATTCGGACATGTCTATACGGATCATGTTGTTCTCGTCATCGAAGAGTTCAGCTGCAAGGGCTTTTGCAAGTTCTGTCTTTCCTACACCCGTAGGTCCAAGGAATATAAAGCTTCCAATTGGCCTCTTTGGGTCCTTGATACCTGCATAGGCACGGACCACCGCATCAGCTACTGCCTTTACAGCTTCGTTCTGACCTATGATGCGCTTGTGCAGATTATCCTCTATATGTATAAGCTTCTCCCGCTGTCCTTCAAGGAGCTTGGTAACGGGTATCTTAGTCCAGACCGAAACGACGTCTGCAATATCCTCTTCACCCACTTCTTCACTCAGCAGCATCTCATCCTGTGTTCTCTTAAGTGCCTCTTCTTCCTGAGCATACTGATGTTGCAGGGGAATAAGGGTCCCATACTTCAGTTTAGATGCCAGCTCCAGGTTATTATCGTTCTCGGCAAGTTCAAGCTGCACTTTAGCATCTTCTATCTGCTGCTTGATGGAGCTGAGCTTGGCTATTGTTTCTTTTTCCTGGTCCCATCTTGCACGCATGGCATCAGATTCTGCACGGATGTCGGCAAGTTCCTTCTCCAATGCTTCGAAGCGTTCCTTGGATGCTTCATCCTTTTCTTTTTTCAGTGCCTCTTTTTCGATCTCAAGCTGCATTATCTTACGATCAGCCTCGTCCAGTTCTGCAGGCTTGCTATCTATGGCAGTCCTCTTCTTTGCAGCAGCTTCATCCACCAGGTCGATAGCCTTGTCAGGCAGGAACCTGTCTGCTATGTACCTGTGGCTCATGACAGCTGCTGCCACCAGAGCAGAATCCTTCAAACGCACACCATGGTGCACCTCGTATTTTTCCTTAAGTCCACGCAGGATGGATATTGTATCTTCCACTGTAGGCTGCTCCACCATCACGGGCAGGAAACGGCGTTCTAGGGCTGCATCCTTTTCTATATACTTACGGTATTCGTTCAGTGTGGTAGCTCCTATACAATGCAGCTCACCACGTGCCAGCATGGGCTTGAGCAGATTACCAGCATCCATTGCCCCTTCTGCGGCCCCGGCACCTACTATGGTGTGAAGTTCATCAATGAACAGGATTATCTGTCCATCTGATTCAGCAACCTCTTTAAGTACAGCCTTAAGCCGTTCTTCGAATTCACCTCTGAACTTGGCACCTGCGATAAGTGCTCCCATATCAAGGGCAACGATACGCTTGTCCTTCATGGAGTCAGGCACATCTCTCTTTGCAATACGTTGTGCAAGTGCTTCGATTATGGCTGTCTTACCTACACCCGCCTCACCGATAAGCACAGGGTTGTTCTTTCTGCGCCGGGATAGGATCTCTATGGTACGCCTTATTTCCTGTTCTCTGCCGATAACGGGATCAAGTTTGCCATGTGAAGCCAGCTCAGTGAAATCTATGCCATACTTCTTAAGTGGCTCCATTGTATCTTCCGGATTCTCTGAAGTAATGCGCCTCCCTCCTCTTACCTCCTTGATGGCAATAAGCAAACGGTCCTTTGTTATACCTTCTCCTGCAAGTATTTTACCTGCCACAGAATCCTTTTCTTCTGCCATCGCTATAAGCAGGTGTTCCACACTGACGAACTCGTCCTGCATCTTGCCTGCTGTTTTGCTGGCAGAGTCCAGCACTCTTCTGAGTGTCTGGGTCATGTAAACCTGCTCTCCTCCGGGACCAGATACCTGCGGCAGGCTTGCCAGCTTTTCCTCTACCTTCTCGGTGACCCTTCCCAGTTCCACATCGAGCTTTTTCAGCAATGTGGGCACTAATCCCCCTGTTTGCTCTAACATTGCCAGGAGCAGATGCTCACAATCTATCTGCTGGTTATGATATCTGGCAGCTATCGTGGTTGAACCCTGAATAGCTTCCTGGGCTTTCTGAGTGAAACGATTTAGATCCATACTTTTCCCCCTATGGTTCCATATTAAATAGTCAATGATCGTGTCATGTCTTATAAGCTCTGTTCTGTTTGCTGTACTAAAAAAATGCTATTGGTTTTCCACAATGATCCCTAACTAGTGGAAAATCGACTTTGCTGCTGCCATGGACCAGCACGTAAAAAGAATTGTAGGACCATGATCTGAAGGCCATGCTCACGCACCCATATGGATGCAATAATATTATAGAGAGATCTGATAAGCCTGCTTTTCAAGTAATAAGAATTATCTGATCTCCCTATAATTTTTTCACTCGATGAGGATCTTTTTTCTCTCTTCGATCTGCAGTTTCGGCAGTTCAACAGTAAGAACACCGTTCTCCAGTTTTGCTTTGGCACCCTCTGATGTTACTGCTTCAGGCAGTGTGAGCGCCCTTGAGAACATTTTGTATGTACGTTCCCTGCGCGTGTAGCCTTCCTCCTCGCTTTCGGTCTCAGTACCAGACTTTGCTGAGATACTGATGAGATTGTCCTGGATATCGATGTTGACATCCTGCTTATCAACACCAGGAAGGTCAGCCGTTACTATAAGTTTATCTCCCTTGTCCTGAATGTCCACAAGAGGAGCCAGGGTATCAGCTTCAGTCCAGCGGTCTCCCAAGGTCATATCCTTGAACATGCTGTTCAACTGCTGCTGCATTTGTCTCATCTCATCAAAGGGATCCCATCTTGCTGTTCTTACTGGAGTCCATCTTGTCAGTCCAAATTTCATTGCCTTTCACCTCTCTATTTAAGCTGTTTTTGATATCATAGTAGAATCTATCATTATTTTAATAAAAAAAATACGATCAGATTATGATCGCAGCTGTCCTTTCATCTTTCTCATCGTCGAAATCTGCAATCAGTACTTCAGTGGTAAGTACCATGCCCGCGATGGAAGCGGCATTCTGCAAGCCACTGCGCACTACTTTAGTGGGGTCTATCACGCCAGCCTCAAAAAGATCTTCGAACACATCGGTCTTTGCATTGTATCCGAAATTAGTGTTTGCTTCTGTGCGTACACGTGCCACGATCTCAGCACCTTCTCTGCCTGCATTGATAGCTATCTGGCGCATTGGTTCTTCAAGTGACCTTTTCACGATCATGGCACCTATCTGTTGATCTCCCTCGAGCTTCAGCTCATTCACAATGGATGTTGCATGGAAAAGTGTTACACCTCCACCAGCAACCACGCCTTCTTCTACTGCTGCTTTAGTGGCGTTCAATGCATCATCGATCTTCATCTTCTTTTCCTTGAGCTCAGTCTCAGTAGCTGCACCTACTTTTATCACTGCCACTCCGCCACCGAGCTTTGCCAGGCGCTTCTTGAGTTCCTTCTTCCTGTAATCAGATTCTGTGATATTGACCTGTGATTCTATGAGCTTCATCCGTTGCTCGATCGTTGCTTTGTTACCCTTTCCTTCTACAATGATAGTCTTATTCTTGTCTACTGTTATCTTCCTTGCATTGCCCAGCATTGCACTGGTAAAGTCCTCAAGCTTCATGCCTTTGTCTTCACTGATAACAGTACCACCTGTAAGCACAGCTATGTCCTCAAGCATGTCCTTCTGATCATCGCCAAAGCCCGGGGCCTTGACAGCACATACCTTCAAAGAACCACGGATGATGTTCAATATGATACCTGTCTGTGCGTCACCCTCTACATCCTTGGCTATTATCAGTAAAGATCTGCCTTCCTTTGCAACCTTTTCCAGCACAGGTATGACCTGGTTCATTGTGCTGATGTTCCTGTCGGTTATGAGGATATATGGCTCTTCGAATTCGCATGTCAGTTTCTCGTGATCAGTAGCCATGTAGGGAGACACAAAACCCCTTTCGAACTGCATACCTTCCACAACTTCAAGGCTGGTTTCCATGGTCTTGGAATCTTCTACGGTAATGACACCGTTATATCCCACTTTTTCCATGGCCCCGGCTATAAGACCACCGATCTCTTCATCATTGTTGGCCGATATTGTGGCAACCTGGATGACCTTGGCCTTATCCTTTACATCCTGGCTCTGTTCCTTGATGTGCTTTACAACCGTTTCTGTGGCCTTTTCGATACCTTTCTTTACCTCGATGGGATTTGCTCCTGCAGTGATGTTCCTTAGACCCTCAGTGATAAGTGACTGGGCTAATAAGGTTGCAGTAGTGGTACCATCACCAGTGGTATCCTGGGTCTTGGATGCTACTTCTTTCACCAGCTTTGCACCAATGTTCTCGAACTTGTCTTTAAGTTCTATCTCTTTTGCAATGGTCACACCATCGTTTGTTACCACAGGACTGGTGGTTTTGTCCAGCACGACATTGCGGCCTTTAGGTCCTAATGTTATCTTTACTGTATTAGCTACCTTATCCACACCACTTAAAAGTGATCTGCGTGCGTTCTCATGGAATGTGATCTTTTTGGAAGTCATTTCTTCACCTCATCTCCTATCTTTCGTTTATGATTTTTCTTATTCTGTAATGCTTTGTTTCTTTCATTTTTCAATCACTGCAAGCAGGTCCTTAAAGTCAATGAATACGTGCAGTTCACCATCGATATCCACTTCATCGCTTCTGTAACCACCGTATATTACGTGGTCTCCTTTTTTTACAGGCAGCTCACGCCCATCATCAAATGTTCCCACAGCGACAACAACACCTTCTTTTTTTTCTTCTTTAGCTGATTCTGGCAGGTATATACCGCTATCTGTCTTTTCGGCCTGTTTGACCACTTTTATTAAAACTCTCTCTCCTATCGGTTTGATGATCATTGCTGATATCCTCCAAATGAAACTATGCCAACTGTCCAGCTGGCTTGTGTGCACCTATATTGTTTACCTAATATATAAAAGTTGTGGGTTTTAGATAAATCATTTTTATTAAATCGAAATGATATCGATAAAAAATAGTAACTTATATATAAGTTATACAAGATATGTACTATCTATGACCCAGCAGAACCAGCAAATCGTTCTGATAAGCCTTGAAAAACCCAGGGACAAGAACCTTGAGGATGATGTCAGATGGTTGTGTGACAGCTTCGGGCTTTCATCCGGTAGGGACACTGAGGACATGGTTCTCAGAATAATAATGGATATGTTACGGATGCTGGCTGAGGAAGACAGAGTGACCTCTGAGTCTATAGCTGATAATCTTGACGTAAGGCTTGCACGCGTGAACCATCATCTGCGCAACCTTATAGGTTCAGGTATGATCTACAGGAGAAAAAGGTTGCTCTACCTGCGTGGAGGAAGCCTCAAGGCAGCGGTTCAGGAAATGAGAAAAGATTCTGAACGTATTCTTGATGAACTGGAGGTCATGGCCGAAGAGATAGACAGAAAAATGGGCTTGAAGAACAGATAAATTATGGATGTCTATCTTCTCTTTTTATTTTTCCATATCATGCACCCAGAAACCGCCTTCTAGTGTCAGTTCTTTCTTCCACACCGGTACTTCCGACTTTAGCATTTCCAGAGCATCACTAAGGGCTATGAACAGTTCCTGCCTGTGTGCAGCAGCGACGACTATGTAAACAATATCTTCTCCAGGTCCGATAGTGCCAGTACGGTGGTGCATCCTTATATCCAGCACTCCCTCTCTTTGCATAAGTTCGTGACAAATCTTTTGCATTGCCTCCTCGGCAACTTTTTCATATTTCTCAAAATACAATGCCTTTGTTTCCACATCTTCAGAAAATTGTCTGACGATCCCGGTAAATGTACCGATACCACCTGTATGTTTTATCTTTTGTCCCTGCTTTACCTGTTCTATGAGCAATGGGAGAGTTATCCAATCCTCTTGTTGATTAACGAGCTCAGCGAGTATATCAATGTTCCAGTCCCCTCTTGCTGGCAGCCTGGATACTACATTCTTTATCTCGTTGATATTTTCCAGCTCTCCGAGAACTATCTTTGGTAAGTTGCTTTTCTTAGCTCCCTCCACCACTGCAAAGTCCAAGCCCTTATCTGCTAGGGCATCAAGTGCCTTGCTAAGAGAAGGATTGCGACCCACAAGCACAAGTTCGCTATCTGTTAGTGCCACCACGGCCTCGGCCCCTGCATCAAAATGTTTACCTGTATCAGTGTTCTTGGGATTGAACCGATGATGGAACATCTGTTTTACAGTACCGACCTTGCCTCTTTTTGAAAGGGTTTTCACTAGCTGTGTGACCAGTGTCGTTTTACCTGTTCCCTTATAGCCGACCACGCTTATGACTTTCATATACATTCCTATGTAAATCAATAATATAAACAGAACGTAGGGTTGTAAGACATAAGATTAAAAGATCCTGCCGATAAAGGTCTACGCCCACTAATAATTATATTATGTTTATTTTAATTTAATAAATATAGAATAATTTATATTGTATTGAGTAATTGGGGAGATCATGAGCGATTATAGACTGAGGATGCATGACATTCCTATTGATGACAGGCCTACTGAACGCCTGTTGAAATATGGCCCTGAGTCTTTATCCACTGCCGAGCTTCTGGCTGTGATCCTTAGAACGGGAACTAAAAGAGAAAATGTAGTGAATATGTGCCAGAGGATCTTCTCAGAGTATAACGTGAAACAGTTGAGCCAGGTACAAATATCTAAACTGATGCAGATACATGGCATAGGTCCCACTAAAGCTGCACAGATAGCTGCAGTCTTCGAACTTGCGCGCAAGCTGGAGCGACATGTGGATGGGCCAAAGCGCAAGATACGATCACCTGCAGATGTTTATTCAATGCTGTATCCAGGTATGAGGGAGCAGAAGCGTGAGAAGCTTGTGGTGCTCTATCTGGACACAAAGAACCAGGTGCTAAAGGAGGAAGTAGTTTCCATTGGCAGCCTGAATTCCAGCATAGTACATCCCAGGGAGGTCTTTAAGTCCGCGCTCATGGAGTCATCTGCATCAGTTATTATCTCTCATAACCATCCTTCAGGTGACCCTACACCTAGTAAAGAGGATATAGCAATTACAGAAAAGCTCATAGAAGGTGGTAAGATACTGGGTATCGATGTGCTGGACCATGTTATCATAGGTGACGGCAGATATGTGAGCCTCAAGGATGAAGGTCTTGTCGGTTAAAGGAAAACAAAACCTTTAAAGTATTTACTATCAATTAAGCACTCAGATGAAAGATATAGAACTCAATGACCCATATACAACTCCTTATAGAGGTATATATGCAATATGTGATGAAAACAATGAATATGTTGAGATAATTGAACATTCCAATTGTTTTGGTGGTGCTGCATGGTCAAAATTCCATTATTCACATTCTCCTCTCATATTAAAGACAAGTTCCATAGGTAACATGGTCCGTTACCTTGCAAAAACAGGTGTATGCAAACTGGAACTGAAGCCATCGGTTGCAGCTGCTGGTATAGAATCCATTGTTGTGGATAAAGATGAGGTACATATCACATACGCAGGTCTGGGTGGCGGAGGTGTAGGCGCTACCAATTGCCGGGCCCTTGCACAGGGTGTCTTGCGCTGTGAATACAGCGAATCTGGAGGGGGGCGTGCAGCAAGGGGTACGGTCATCGTTCCAAGAAGAGAACGGGTGCTTATAGGTATCGATGATACCGACTCTAAGGAAAAGGGTGCTACATGGACACTAGCCCATAATATAGCAAATGAGCTGGATTGTCATGAGACGGTATATCTTTCGCATTCCCTCGTCCAGCTATTTCCGGTGTCTGCAAGAACGCAGAACTGTGTGTCCACTGTGCTGGAGTTCGGATGTGTGGATGCAAGATCGACCACAGAACTGCTTGAAAGTATAAAGGCAGCTCTTCTGAAATATAGTGTCTCGGATGAAACAGGTATGGTCGTACTCCAGCATTTCAATGCTCATGAGATATGCTCTTATAGCAGAAAATGCCGCAATGGTGAGCTTACTAAAGAATATGCGGTGCAGTATGCCAAGGACAATGGCGTGGAAATATGGATGAACGGAAATGGTGTTATAGGTGCACTGGCCTCACTTGCATGGTTCGCAAGGCCGGAAGAATCCGTCAGAATGGACGCTGAGATACATGATACACAATGATACAGCGTTTGACATAAAAAACTGTACTGGCATAGAGGCTCTTTTCCTCTCTTTTATTAACAGCAAGGTACGGATCGTAACTGGTGTGGCCGGTTATCCCATAACTGCCTTAATGGAGATGTTGATCAAACATCAAATTAAAGGATACAAAGCTTTTTGGCTGACCAATGAAAAGGCAGCTCTCGAAAAAGCTCTGGGTGCATCTGTTACGGGGCAGCGTTCAATGGTAGTGGTAAAGCATGTGGGTATGAATGTGCTCAGCGATCCTTTGATGACATCTGTATACCACACCATCGGAGCAGGTGTTGTGATCATTGCCGGGGATGATACAGGTGCAAGAGCTTCTCAGAACGAGCAGGATTCTAGGTTCTATGGAAATCTTGCAGAGACTGCTCTGTTCGATCCATCGACACCTCAGGGAGCATATGATGCCGTTAGAAGGGCATTTGAAATATCTGAACAGGCAAAGGTCCCTGTGATCATTAGAATAACGGACAGGCTGCTCGATAGTGAGGGGCATGTCCTGGGAAGCCGGCAAAATGAAGTAAGTGCTACTTTCGATAAGGACATTTGGAAACTTACTACTAAGGGAAAACACCAACGATTCCACAGGGAGTCTATGCCCCTGCTTGAAAAGTTCGTGAAAAACACTTCCTTGAACAGATTTCTTTCAGGGAACAGTGGAATAGGTATCATTTCATCCGGCTATCTTTCAGTACTTGTGGATAAAGTACTTTCAGAAGCAAGATGGGCAGATCATGCGCATCTTTCCATGCAAATGATGTCCCCCTTTCCCTTTGACACTGTACGGCAGTTCATCACTGGATGCAAAAAAGTCCTTGTGGTCGAGGAGACCGAACCGTATATTGAATCTCATGTTGCCATAACAGGAAAAGTGATGGGAAAGAGAACAGGACACATTCCATATGGACAAGTGGAAGAAGAACATATTATCTATGCTCTGGACCATCTGGATGAGGACAGGATGGAGAAGTATACTGAAGTACAGACCATTAAGAACAGAGGTCCAAGACCTTTATGCATGGATTGCCCTTTCATGCCTCTTTACAAATGTCTGGCGAGCATTGACGTCATGGTAGCAGGAGATATGGGCTGTTCCATACGGGCAGCACCGGAACCTCTGCAGGCCATCGATACAGGTTTTGCCCTTGGCTCGGCTATATCCACAGCATCTGGTTTTAAGGATAAGGGTATTGCGGTCATAGGTGATTTTGCACTTGCCCATTCGGGTATAGTTGGTCTGATCAATGCTGTGAGCTCCGAGGATGATGTTGTTATCGTTGTAGTGCATAATCGGGTTGCTGCCATGACGGGAGGGCAGGAAGCCCCTGATCTGATGTCCGTTGTAAAATCACTTGTATCAGATATCACTGTTCTGGAAATGCCTGTTTATACATCTGAGATATCAAATGATACAGAAGATCAACTGAAAGAACTGCTTCTGTCCAAACTGGGTCAAAAGGGAGTTGCCGTACTATATCTTCTTGGAAAGTGCACAAAACAATGAAATAATAATAATAATAATAATAATAATAGAAGGGGCGCCCGATCGTGGTAGGAGGAAGGATTTGGGAAAACTATATAAGGCTAGGTTACAGTGCAGGCACCCGGATTAATATATGCTATTATAAATATATAAATATATTGCACACTAGTTTCTAGTCTTTTTGATTTTATATTAATTTGCCTAATGACAATATCATCTAATTAGCTCATTAGAGCTCTATCCTAATTTGATATACCTTTTTAGAATAGCTTACAAACGAATTCCTAATATTGACATTATCTTGCAATTCAGTAAACACCAATAGTTGATAAGAAACGAAATTGAGCAAAAGGGAGAGGGCTTTGCTCTCTATTCTTATTCATCTGACAACGAAGTTCATCGTATCTTTCATATACTGTATACTTTTTCTCATTCTCCTCTTTTTTTGCACAACTCTAAAAATCATCTCGTCTTCGTAATGCAATATTCTGTATTGCTTTTGTGCTCTGTAGAAATGATAATGAAATCACTATCGTTCAATCTAATTCCACAGATAAGACCACTGTATAAGAGCGCATTTGAAAATGTTCCAGGCAGATAAAACTGTATGATCAATGAGGATTTCTACAGAACCCTTTTTTGTAATTGATCACATAAAGAGAAGACTTAATAGTGCTCGAAGAAAATAAGCATTATGATCGCGCATGAGGTGGTGCAGGAAAATGCCAGAGGTCACAAAAGTATTATTGCTACTTAAGAACATGGTTTATGAAAGTACAAGTCCGCAGGAAACAATCAGATTTGCAAAATATTATCAAAAAAAAGGATTGTATGTGACAGTTGTGCTTTTTGGACCCATGGGAGTAATGCTGGCCAAAGCTGGAAAAAAGGGTTTACCAGAATATGATTCTAAAATCAAAGATTGTTTAGAGATGGGTATAAAGTTCAAATGTTGCGAATTGGGTGCATCTGTAATAGGGCTGAAAAAAGCTGAACTGATACCGGGAATCGAAATGGTCAGTTCCTATGAAATAGCGGATCTTTTTCTGGAATTTTGTGAACAAGGACAGTTGGTAATAACATTGTAGGGTTAATATACTTCTAGCCGTTAAACAAGTGAAAAGTGATCATGATGCAAAGTCAAGACAAAACCGAATATAATGAAAAAGATATTTTGCAAAAAGTAGTGGCTGGGAAAATATCATTCAGGAACATAGATAAACTAGTAGAGAACGTGGACTCAGCAGTACACGTTCGCAGAAATGCACTGGAAGAGATCACCGGAACCAGGTTCGAAGAAATACAGAATTATACATTTGATGCTGAGGTAGCAACAAAACGTAATATCGAGAACATGATAGGAGCTGTACAGATACCCCTTGGAGTGGCGGGGCCTTTGAAAATAAATGGTGAATTTGCCATAGGTGATTTTTATCTACCCCTTGCAACTACTGAAGGAGCGCTGGTGGCAAGTGTCAATAGAGGATGTTCAGCCATTTGTAGTTCAGGAGGAGCTAATGTTCGCATCTTCCAGGATGTGATGACCAGAGCACCTGTATTCAAACTTGATGGCGTTGTTCAGGCAAAAGCATTCACTGACTGGGTCAGAAGACCTGGGACATTTGCTCAGATGAAAGAAAAAGCAGAAGGGACCACACGTTTCGGAAAGTTATTGGCCGTAGAGCCTTACGTTACAGGGGATACAGTATATCTGAGATTCGTATTTGATACCAAGGATGCCATGGGAATGAATATGGTGACCATTGCAACTGAAGCGATAACACACTTTATACAGGACGAGTTCGGAGCCATACCTATATCCCTTTCAGGTAACATGTGCATCGACAAGAAACCAGCCGCGATCAATACCATACTTGGACGAGGCAAGACGGTCATTGCAGATACGATCATCCCGGAAAAGATAGTGGAAGAAAAACTAAAATGCAAGCCTAAGACCATGGAAGATGTCAATTACAGAAAGAACCTATTAGGATCAGCACGTGCCGGAGCACTGGGATTCAATGCTCATGCCGCTAATATAGTAGCAGCATTGTTCCTTGCCTGTGGACAGGATGCAGCCCATGTAGTAGAAGGGAGTACAACAATTACAACAATGGAAGTTATAAAAGATGGGGATCTCTATTGTTCAGTGACAATGCCTGCTTTGCCTGTAGGTACTGTAGGAGGGGGCACCGGCCTGGGAACTCAGAAAGATTGCCTGAAGCTGATGGGTGTTCAGGGACCTGGGAAAATAGCAGGTTCTAATTCAAAAAAACTTGCAGAAATCATTGCTGCAGGAGTTCTTGCCGGGGAGATAGCACTGATAGCAGCTCAGGCGGCAGGCCATCTTGCAAGGGCCCATGTAGAACTTGGCAGGTAATGAATGAAAAAGTATACAATGTTACAGGATATCCTGTAACATTGATCAGATACAAGTACTTTCTTTTCAGATACTATCTTTGGCCTGCTGTAGCTTTTGATTGCATTCTTCCATCTTGCCGGCTGCTTCGAGGATTTTCAATGCGGTTTCTTCGTACCCTGCTTCCCTGATCTTTCTGCTCCACTCATTGAAACTTCTCAGATGGGTCTCATTATGCTCTATCCAGTGCTCCATCAAATGGAGTATCCTATGTTCATCTATGTTCTCTGTCAATAGATCACTTCCTTTATATTTCCCGAGGATCGGTGATATAACCAGTTATGGCAGATGCTGCAGCTGTTGCAGGAGATGCAAGATATATATAACCACCTGTACCCATGCGCCCTCTGAAATTACGGTTAGACGTGGATACACACACTTCTCCCGGAGCTATAACACCCATATGCCCGCCCAGGCATGGACCGCAACCGGGCATGCCAATGGTTGCTCCTGCCTCAAGCAGTGTAGCAAGCGTGCCGTTCACTAAGGCTTCTTTCATCACTTCCCTGGACGCAGGTATAATTATTGTCCTTACTGCAACCTTTTCATTCTTTAGGACCTTTGCAGCAAGCTCCAGGTCTTCAAGCCTTCCGTTAGTGCAGGTACCTATGAATACCTGATCGACCTTTGTCTTTGGAACTTCGGAGACACTGACCACATTATCCACCTGATGAGGAAGGGCAACCTGAGGCTCCAGATCAGAAGCATTTATTTGGAAATCCTTAATATAATTTGCATCTTCGTCCGCATAGACAGGTTCATACTCTTCTGCTGCCCTATCCTGAAGATAATCAAAAGTGATCTTATCTGCAGGAACTATGCCAGCTTTGGCGCCCATCTCTATTGCCATATTACATAAGGTCATTCTGCCAGATATAGAAAGCTCGGAGATCGTCTGTCCATAGAACTCCATTGCTTTATAGGTAGCTCCATCAGCACCTACTTTACCAACGATATGCAGAACTAGGTCCTTTGCTGTGATCATGTTGTTCAGTGAACCATGACTTGTGACCTTTATTGTCTGGGGAACCTTGAACCAGAGCTCTCCAGTTGCAAATATTTCGGCCATATCAGTTGCACCAACACCTGTACCAAAGGCACCAAATGCTCCATAGGTACACGAATGAGAATCTGCACCTACGATCAGTTTACCTGGAAGTGCAAAACCTTGCTCTGGCAATACTTGATGACATATACCACTTCCGACATCGTAGAAATGCTCTATGCCCTGTTCTAAGACCCATTTACGAATATTGAACTGCAAAGTAGCCGTGCTCTCATTATTGGCAGGTACAAGATGATCAAATGGTATTATGATCCTGGAAGGGTCCCACACTGAATTGACCTCCATGGCCTTAAATGCACGGACTGCCAGTATGCTTGTCCCGTCATGAGCCATTGCATAATCGATCTTTGCCATTGTAAAATCATCGGCTTTCACATCCTTACCTGATGCCCGACTGAATATTTTCTCGCTGATAGTTCCCAAGAGAAAAACTCCGTATATGATATTGAATTACAATAATTAGACCTTTTATTCCATGATCTGATATGACATAAAATCTTCGATGGTAAAAAAGGGTTACTGGAGCATAAGAACATGTTCTGATCAAAAAGTAGCTGCCTTGCAAAAAAGACGGTTTAAAAAATTTATGTCAGGCTTTTGAGCCTTTCTATACTTTTAAGCACTGACAATTTCTGATACATCACATCATTCTCGATCTGCTGAATGATGTGATCAAGGGGGACAACCAGTTTGTAGAGCTTTACTGGTCTGCCTTTGCCTTCAGTCTTCTTTTCCTCACGAACTTCGATCCAGTTGTTGTCGCAAAGATATCTCATCGCTATACTGACTTCAGGCTGTCTGAGACCTGCCTTTTTTTCAATGGACCTGGATGTTACTTCCTCACCTGTAGATAGACAGGCAAGGATGATAGCAACTGAACGATTCATATTCAGTTTGCGTAAAAGTTCCACCATTTCGTATTCTCTTTCACCGATATGTCCCGTTTTTCCGTTATTCATAGTATCACCATATGTAGTACTATTCTATAGAACGCTATAATGTTAAATAATCAATATTTAGTTATAAATCTAACTCAAATAATTTATATATAAAAAGTGTAGATTAATTTCTCATTATTATGATGTTGCCACCAAGAGAACCAGGCCAACAAACCATAATCCTATAGCATAATGTTCCAAACGTGGATAAAAGGTAGAGATTGATGTAGTGAATAAAAAACACATTGCCAACAAGAATAAAATAAATATATACTATACAAATAGTGGGCCCGCTGCGATTCGAACGCAGGACCTCACGGTTATCAGCCGTGCGCTCCACCGAGCTAAGCTACGGGCCCATTAGATCAAACATGACGTATTACATCAGTGCGACACTCAAAATACACATTCATATACTTTAACATTTCGCTTTGATGTAAGCACACATTACATAATTGTTGAGGATCGTAGTTTGCCTCAAATTTCTAGCGATACCTTTATTATTAATGCTGTAAAGTAATGTTGCTTATCATGGGCCGGTAGATCAGGGGAAGATCGCTACCTTGGCATGGTAGAGGCCTCGGGTTCAATTCCCGACCGGTCCATAAAAAACAATAAATGTTTTTAAAATGTTACTGATGTTTAGGCTTTACAGAAAACTTCGTTGACTATACAGTTTCATGTTTCATCTGTCTGTAATATTTTAAATGTGCCCCTGCACATTGTCATATCGCAAAATTGAGCTAAATTAAGCCATATGATAGTGATTTAATTAGCAGTTCTACAGAGCCTAATTTAAACTATTTGTTGTTCAGAAGGGATAACGTACAATATAAAAACAACACATGATTTATTAAAAAAATATATATTAGATGTAATGACTTTTGGAGTACTTTTAAATATTACTTCATGTAAGGTATCATGAATTACTGCAGAGTAAAAAAACAATTAAAAATACTCAATAGAGCATGAAGCAGATGATAAAATGCGGATCAAGTTAAACAAATTAATCTATATAGGCTTTATACTATCCTTATTTTTAATAACAGTTAACATAGGCTCAGCTGACGTTGATATGGAGGATATTGAAGAAATTCAATATGTCACTGAAAATGAACATCTGACCTTTGATGTCATTGCATGGAATGAGAAGAACA
>MPPA01000018.1 GCA_001896725.1 Methanococcoides sp. EBM-47
ACTTAGCAACGGAGCAGAACATACTATAGCTATCGAAACTGTGGATACTTCAGGGAACATTAATACTGCACAGGTAAGTGATACAGCAACTACATTGAAGTTGCCTGTGATCTCAAATGTTGCTGGTAGGAACATAAGGGCTACTTCGATCACACTGGAATGGGATGCCTCTGAAGATACTGCAACAGTACAAATTAGTGTAAATGGCATTCACCTTGATACTGTAAATGGATCAACATATGTCCATAACGACCTGAATGAGTCTACAACTTACAATTATACCCTGGTCCCGTTCAACCAAAATGGATTGAAAGGTGAAGCAGTAGGTATTAGCCTCATGACATCCTCTTCCGAAGCTGGCGGAGGGGGAGGGGGAAGCATTACCACAAAGAGCAGTAACAGTGGTGGAAGTGGTGGTGCAGGAAGCACAGAGGACTTCGAAAATGTGGAATTGAAAGATGTCGTAAGTATATATTTGATAATGGATACTAACGCTGTCTATGAATTCACAAAGGAAGGTAATCCTATCCAATCCATTAGCTTTTATCCCCTTAAGAACTCAGGTGAGATCGCTTCCACTATAGAAGTATTGCATAGCAGATCAAAGCTTGTCATCAGTGATCCAGAAGACCTTGTGTATAAACATATCAACATCTGGGTAGGTAAGGCAGGTTTTGCTACTGAGGCCAATATCAAGGACCCGAAAATTAAATTCAAGGTAGATACATCCTGGATAGAGAACATGGGGGTAAGCCCGAGAGATGTGAGGTTACAAAGATATGATGGACGTTCATGGAAAATGCTACCTACCACCCTGCTGAGCAGCTCTGCGGACTACACGATATTTGAAGCTGAAACAACTGGATTTTCATCATTTGCTATTACAGCTGGAGATAGATCACAAAATAGATTAGAGTCAACAAGCTCCGAGAAGTTTTTGAATGAACCAGTTGGGACAGAAACTGCTGAAATGAAGAAAACAATACCTAAAAAGAACAGAACGTGGACATTGATATTAATTTTCCTTATTGCAGGGATCTTTGCAGTTGGATACGAATATCTGAAGAAGTAGAAGAATTGATGAGTTCAATCCCTGTACAAAAGTACGGGGAGTATTTCATTATTACCTGGATGTTTCACTTTTATCTATTTTTGCACTAGTTTACCCTGGAAATAGAACAGCCAACCAAAAAACAGCTAGTGTCAATAAAAGTCGCTTATAGGATTTTTTGTTAATTGTAGAGAACTTAGTTTATGTTTTCACTCATCAATACCGATTATGTTCTCTTTAGAAAAGTCAAATACTGTAGACCGCATCCTTTGATAATGGATCTCTAATCTGCAACTATCATTTATCACTCCCACAGCAGCAGCAGTGATACCAGCCTTAGAGAAGACCTTCAGACATTCCTGTACGTTCCCAGGTTTTGCAGTGACGACATAACCAGTAGCAGGATATATTTTTAGCCATTGTTCCATATCCATATTTTCAGGTCTGGGTATTTTGGCAATATCCACACAGGCCCCTACTTTGCTTGTTTCGCACAACATGCCCAGCGTACCAATTGAACCAGGGTTACTGATATCCTTTCCAGCGGTCACGAGCTTTTTTTCAGCTATGGTGGTCATTACCAGGTAGCATCCTCTGACAAACTGCGGGTCCTTGAAAGAGGTTGTGTCCCAGCTATATGGAGAGTTTGCACCCTCCCTGCCATCCAAATCATACGCAAGGATGACAACATCCCCGGGGCGCGCAGTATCACTTCTGATAACACAGTCCTTTTTGACCACACCAATGATAGCAACTGCAAGGGAATTATAGGGAGTGTCAGGTTGAGTGTGTCCTCCTACCATGGGAACACCGAACTTGTTTATACCATCCTTTATACCTTCCATGATGCCTTTGATGGATTCTGGGTCCCCAGATGATATAATATTCACCATTGCAAGAGGTCTGCCCCCCATGGCCGAGATATCGTTAACATTGACAACCACGGCAGTGTAACCGGTCCACCAGGGACTCTTCTCCACGATCCTGCCCCAGATACCATCTGCAGCGAATAGGATCACATCCTCTCCACCTATATCTATTACAGCAGCATCATCGCCAAAATCTGCAAGGACATTGCCATATTCATTGCGGACACTCTCAAATATCCTGAAGATCTCTGCAATGGGTCTTTTGCGCGAAACCCCTTCGAACTCCCGTAGATTACGGGCAAGCAGTTCCAGGTCCATTAAGGGCACCAAAAAGTAACACTATTATGTTTATTCAGCCTTCTTTGCCATTTTCAGTTTTATGGTATTGCGGCGTTCCTCACTCATCTGTGAAAGGTCTTTCCCGAGAAGACCGAAAGCATCTGACCTGCACTGACGGCAATGCCTCATCTGCTGTACATAAGGTTCACATGCATTCTGCACAGCCAGTCTTTCTTCAGGGGTTGGTGGTTCCATGTCTGCGAACTTGGCCTGGCAGATAAGTGGCATGATATTCATTATATAAACACCCAGCTCATTTATCTTCTTAGCCACTTCGATTATGTGCTTGTCATTTATACCTGGCACCAGCACAGTATTGATCTTGACAACGATACCCGCATCCACAGCCATTTTGATACCTGCAAGCTGGTTTTTGATCAGTATCTCAGCAGCTTCCACTCCTTTGTAGACCTTACCCTTATAGACTGCATGACCGATAAGTTGTGCCTCTATAGCTGGATCTATGGCGTTTAGTGTCACGGTCAGTGTGCTCACACCTGCATCGATGATCTCAGGCATCCTGTCTGGAAGGACAAGCCCATTAGTGCTCAGACAAAGAGTGACCTCAGGGAATTCGGCCTTAACAAGCCTGAAGGTCTCAAAGGTAGCATCATTGGCAAGAGGGTCACCCGGGCCGGCTACTGCAACTACCTTGATGAAGGGGAATTCCTTGAGTACCTGCCTGGTCCTTTCCAAGGCTTCGTGGGGGGTCAACACCTCACTTGTGACACCTGGACGGCTTTCATTAACACAATCGAACTTCCTGTCACAATAATTACACTGGATATTGCATGCAGGAGCCACTGGCAAGTGTATCCTGCCGAACTTGTGCTGTGCCTCTTTTGAATAACAGGGATGTTGTGCAATGATCCTCTTCATTTCTTCTTCCTTACTGGAAACCGTTATATCGCATATGTTCTTTGCTTCATCTGGCATAACTGTCACATCCACAGCCCTGTTAGTTGAATTGGCTCAATTACAACTCCACAAGTTATATATGTTTTGGGATTTCCTCTTGATCAACAGACTTCGCACCACTTTCCTTCTCCTTCCCATACTTTTACAGATAGTGGAAAGTTCAGTTTGGAACTGAGATTTTGGTGCATGTGTTCACACAGGTTCTCCACACTTGGAACCTCAAGTATATCATTAAGCAACCTGTGATCGTATTCCTTAAGCACTTCCTTGACGATCTTTTTTATCTCATAGAAATCCATTACCATACCTTTTTCATTCTTTTTCCCTTCTATGATGATCTCAACCTTGTACGTATGACCATGTACGATACCACATGTCCTATGCTCAGGTAAATAATGAGCACTGTCAATATGATCAATTATTCCAAGTTTCATTTTCATTATAAACACCCCCAAATCCTGTGAGTCTGTGGGATGATCAAAGTATCAATATCACCAAGCAGTTCATTTTGCAGTTCAAGCAGGCTCCTCGCATCCGGTCTAAGATCATGTTGAGTGACAGGTTGCAGAACGATACATGAGATAAAGTTACGAATGGACCCGATCACATTAAGTACCTCTGTCGTATCGATATCTTTTGTCATCACGATCTTGCAGAAGCAATCCCTGTTCTTGGTCTTTCTGAGGACCTTAAAGGTCTCAATGGTCCTCTCGACATGAAGCTCAAAGGCTTCGCCCCGGAACTCGCTCGTAAGCTTTACGTCTCCTGAGACAAATGAAACGCAGTCCTTTACCTTCATTGCCATATCCGGCAATGTCATGTTAGATTCTAGGTATAAGGGAAGGCCTACATCCAGTTCAGTGATGAAGTCCGCATATAATAGAGGCTCACCTCCGGTAAGCGACAGGGAATGCACGTTCATGAAAGGTTCCACAAGCTTTGCTACCTTGACAGGGTCCAATGGGTTCCTGATATACTGGAAAACGCCTGAACCTGTTTCTTTCTCATATTTGCAAGCTTCAGATATGCGCATGTCCGTGTCGCAGTAAGAGCAGTTAAGATTACAGCCGGCAAATCTCAGGAATGCCTGCCGATTACCTACATACGGACCCTCACCCTGCACGGAACAGAAGATCTCTGTAATAGGTGCTTCCATTATATCACACTTAATGGTCTTGACTTTCTGAGGTCCTTTTCTATATCATGGACCTCTTCCACATACCTGCTGGCTATTTCCTCCATCATCGAGAACATATCTTTTTCTGGAACCCCCTGATCACTGAGACAACCATAGACATTGTGCTCCACATTCATACCGAAATGTATCTTCTGGGATACAGCAGAGGTGCTGGCAATAGAAATACTTAATTTCTTGCCCTGTACAAAAAGATCATCTCCCGCCCTTGAAGTCCTTATTCCTCTCTGAAGGAGGGTTTCAGCCACTATGGATGCAAACAATCGTTGTCTGGTATAGATGAGCTTAAGGTCCGTAGAATCAAAATGTTCTATCACAAAATGTAACATATCGGTGGAGTAAATGGAGTCACCTTCTTTTCTGTCCTCCAGATCGATCATATGACGGATCTGCACATCACATGAACCGCGGAAAGCAATAATAGAATCTTCCTGCAGGTCAGCTTCCATATATCCCCACAGGGATGATATCTGGCTGCCATCATAATCAATGGTCCTTTTAAGCACTATCCACTTCATATTGTTTCCTCTGCCATCAGATCGTTAACATACCAAGTCTTTCCATAAGCGGGTCCGTTATACCTGCCTGCATGAAAGCACGCATCCTACGGGTGCAGCTTTCACATATGCCACATGGGACCTCTTCTCCATGATAACAGCTCCAGCTCCATTCAAGGGGTGCTTCTGCTTCCAGAGCCTTGAGAATGATGCCCTGCTTATCAAGACCTGACACCGGAGCCATCATTTTCACACCATTAAGGGTTGAATGAGCAAAACATTTGTCAAGGCTGTCAAGGTATGCAATGGAATTATCAGGAAAAGTTGCAGCTTCTTCATCATTAAAACCAACAATGACATACTTGCAACCCATGCTCTCTGCAAAACTCGCAGCAATGTTTATCATAACGCCATTACGGTTAGGAACCCATACTTTCTTGGCAGAGTTCTGGGTTATGACCGGATCAGAACCTTTTGCAATGTCCTGTATGGATACTTCAGGAACATCCATATCCTTGCTCACAAGGCTGGTGGTGGTGATATCCTTAAGCCATGGAAGAGATATGAGCTTGTGTTCAAGACCATATTTTTCAGCGACTTTCCGGGAGTACTCTACCTCCCTTACAGCAGCCCTTTGACCATAGTCAAACACCAAGACCAGTCTCACAACTGTCATCCTTTGTGCTATTGCAAGGGATGTGACCGAATCTAATCCACTACTGAGCAAAGCAATTGCGCTGATGTCACATCCTCCATATTCCGTGAATATTCCCCTAGTAATACCTGTGTATTATATATACTTGGTGGACTGAAGAATGTCCTGGAGCAGATATACTGAGAACACTCCTTAGCAGTATAGCTCTGATAAATATTGCAATATTTTTAGGAATCATTTTTAGTAACAGATGGTCTTGTACTTGTATTTGCTTACTGGTCCCGGTCAAAGGTATTTGATTTCAGTTTAAAGGTTATGCTACGGATATTGCATCAAATTATAAAATATGGAGTGTTTGCACATGAGCCTGATCTAACAGTGCCAGCATTGCACAAATAATACAAATTATGCTAGTGGAAATATATTATCAGGAGCCGGATTTTTTAAGTAGGTTTAAATATTGATTCATAGTAAAATAACGGTGATTGCACAACAATACAAGCATTCTAATCATATAAGTTTATGATAGGTGGTACAGTTGCGAACGAAGTTGGATAGGCTTTTGTATCTTGTAATTGGGCTGGTTTACTTTGGAACCGTTTTGTCCTTCATGATGATACCAGTAGAAGCGGACCTTGTTGATAATGTAACTGTTGATAGAACAGCGCTATCTTCAGCTATAAGTGATGCATCGTCAAAAGCAACAAATTCAGCTGCCGGCATAGAGATCGGTCAATATCCTCAGGCATCCATCAAGGCGTTCAACGATGCTATAAATAAAGCGAGAGCTGTTCTAAATGATCCCGGTGCGACCCAGACACAGGTGAACCGGGCTATTGCAGATCTCAAAGATGCAGAAGCAACATTTGAGGCAGCCAAAATCACAACCATAGACAAAACTTTACTAGTATCTGCTATCAATGCAGCGTCTTTAAAGATCACAGGTGCAGTTGCAGGTATTGAGATAGGCCAGTACCCACAATCAGCCATCACGGCATTCAGTGGGGCTATAGATGCTGCAAAAGAAATAGCCAACGATACCAGTGTTACTCAGGCACGTGTAGACCAAGCGGTTACAGACCTTACAGCCGCTGAAACAATATTTGAAACATCCCGAGTAACAATAAGGGACCAGACACCCCCATCGTCTGTAACGAACCTCCAGCCAGCAGATGTGGGCATAAACTGGATCAGATGGATATGGACAAATCCAACAGATGTGGATTTCAGTCATGTGGCCATATACCTTAATGGTACATTTGTCACAAATACGTTCAATGATTCTATTAATTTCTACAATGCAACGGGACTTGCAGGAGGAACGACCTACACCATTGGAATTCATACAGTGGACATTGCAGGGAACGTTGATCCTACTGGAGTGAACAGTTCAGCAACAACAGATTTGGAACCGGACAATGTACCGCCTGCAAATGTCACATCCCTGAATGCAACCAATATTGGCCATGACTGGATCAGATGGACATGGATAAACCCTGATGATCCAGATCTCAGCCATATAACGGTACATATAAATGGTATATTTGTTACGAATATATCCAACACTTCAACCAATTTCTACAATGCAACAGGACTTGAGAAAGGAACGATGTACACCATAGGGCTCAGAACAGTGGATACCTCAGGGAACATAAACCCTGCAGAAATGAGCAGTTCTGCCACTACCCTGAAACTACCTGAAATCCTGAGACTTTCGGGAACAAATATTACCACCAGCTCTATCACACTTATGTGGGAAGCTTCTAATGATACCACCAGCGTGCAGATCCAAAGGAACAACTTCATCCTTGAGCATGTTAACGGGTCGGCATTCTATGTAGATGACAATTTGAACGCAAGCACCACATACAGATACGTCCTGATACCATTCAATGAAAATGGGTTAGCAGGAGAAGCTGTAACTATTAGCCTCAGAACGGCTTCTTCCCACAGTTCAGAAAGCAGCAGTGGAGAAGGTAATAAAAAGAAGAGCACTGTAAGTGGGGGAGCTGGGAGCTCGGTCAGTACTGAGGACTTTGACAATATAGCAATGAAAGAAGCTGTTACTAGATACTTAAAAAAGGATTCGTATACCATGTATGAATTCAAAGAAGCTGGAAATGTGATCCATTCCATCGGTTTTTACCCTCTTAAGAACTTAGGGAGTATGACCTCTATAGTGGAAATATTGAACAGCAGATCAAAAATAGTTAATAGCAGTCCAAATGGGCTAATATATAAATATGTCAACATTTGGGTAGGCGGACCAGACCTTGCTACGTCCGGTAACATAAAGGATGCAAAGGTGAAGTTCAAAGTGAACAATTCCTGGATCCAGGAAATGGACATAGACCATGAGAACGTAAAACTGCAAAGATATAATGGAATGGAATGGGAAGAGTTGCCTACAATCTTCGTTAATAGCACTGAGGACCATACACTATTTGAGTCCAAGACTTCCGGATTTTCGGCATTTGCTATCACTGCAGAAAAGAAGCTTGTATCCATAAGTGAGTACATAGACGCAGGTGCACAGCACGTAGAAAATAAGACTTATAGCACAGATAATTCCGATTTTGATGAAACACGGGACAGAAAAACTAATACTAAACTATACCCAATGGGATTGATCATGATCGGGGTTATAGCAGGTGTCTATATGTACCTGAAGAGACAGTAAAGTATGCATGTATTTTCCCGGCCTGTATTGGTCATAAGTAAATGTCTGGGATTTGAACATTGCAGATATGACGGACAGATGGCCCATTGTGAAACTGCAGAGGAACTGCAGCCTTTTGCAGAATTTATTACAATATGTCCCGAATGTGAGGTCGGATTGGGTGTGCCACGGGAGCCCATCCGCTTGGTCAAGGGGAGATCATTAAGGTTGGTGCAGCCAGCTACAGGTTTGGATATTACAGAGAAGATGCAGGACATCATTACTGATTTCTTGGACAGACTACAAGATGTTGATGGGTTCATCCTCAAATCCAGATCTCCTTCATGTGGGCTAGAGAAAGTAAAAGTATTTGCAACTGCTGACGCTAAAGACCCATTGCACAAGCAGGGTACTGGATTGCTGGCAAAAGGATTGATGGACCGTTTTACAAATATACCTTATGCAGATGAGATCGCTCTCATGGACCCGGAGATAAGGGAGGGGTTTCTTATAAGGGTCTTTATGTATGCCGACCTGAGGATGCACCATGGTTCTATACAAAAGCTCATGGATTTCCACAGACGCAATAAACTGCTTATCATGGCATATGATCCGATGGGGCCGAAGGTCCTGGAAAAGATACTGATCGACCACAAACAAAGGCCCTTTGATGAAAGTGTAAACGTTTACACTAGAGCTCTAAGGGAAATTACCTCAGTGCCACCCTCAAAAGATAATATTATCAATGCGTTCATGCATGCACTCGGATGTCTACCTCATAAGATGGGGTCTTACAAAAAGCAGTACATGGTAGACTGCATGAAAGTATATGGCAAAGGAATTATTACATTGCAGCAATTAAGAAAAAACATGATCCGAATATCAGAATTTCATATATCTTATCTGAAGGAACAAACACTATTTTATCCCTATCCGGAAAACTCTGGGCTTGCAGACCAATATAAAGGAGATGTAAATATACAACACCGACCGACTTTAATAAGAGAGAATAGTGAATGTCTAGGATACAAGGAAAGAGAAATAAGATGAAGGACGAAGGAACAAATATCGAGGTATTCAATGATGGTACACAGCCGGAAGAAGAACTCATTGAAGTATGTCCCATCTGCGGTTGCGCTGAACTATATTATGAGGCCGGTGGTATAGAAGGACTATACCATTGCAAGCATTGCGGTTATATAGGTGCCTTTGTGATCGATGCAAACAAAGAAATGATGGAACTTATTCAAAAAGAATATGATGCTTCTGCCCGGGATGCAGAATAAAAGATCATTAAAATAAAGAAAATATGTTGAAAAAAGGTCATGCAGCGGGTATGCCTTCAACCTCTGTTTTTCTGATCTCTACCCTTCTTAGCGGATATATGTTCTTTGCATTCCTGTATATCGTAGCAGAGAGCTTACCCATGATAGCTTCTTCCACAAACTGTTCAAAGTTAAGTTCTTTTGCTCTTTCCTTTACAGTGTTATCCATTACCTCACGGATACCTTCGATCTGACTGGTCCTTGCCCTCTTTACAGTGAAACAAATGGGTTTCACTCTGACCGTATATCCATCCTTGGTAGTGATCTTGAGGTTGGTATCTATCCTGGAGGTCTGCCTCTTAACGATCGAACGCAAATAATCAGTAGTTATCTCGTGTCCAATGAAACGGGTTTGTGCAACATCTCCATTGACATCATTGATCCTGAATTTAAGCTTGGTGTTGTGCTTTGAGAAATCGTTAGTTAAGTCCCCTACAGTAGCTTCCACAATGCGGCCAATGAGCTGTTCGGGTTCTTCTGCCAGAGTAGTACCGATATTATTCCTGCCTATGAACTCAGGTGTTTCAATGTTATACCAGGATTTTGACTTCCATTTATCTAATTTTTTTTGTACTTTCCTTGCCAAGTAATTCCTCCGATCGATATAAATTCTTGTGATAGATGATATCATGAATAACGTATCTGTTCATAGATTCGTCCCTTGGAACGATAACATAGAATAGATCCCGATTTGCGGCTGTCTATACAAGACATACACCTATATATAGTGATCGGTCAGATGTCTGACCGATGAACATGATTTACAGGAAGCGGATGCCTTTTTGTATTTTCCCTACATATCTTGCGAATCCCTCGGGCCAGTTAGCCGGATTAAGACCTTTCTGAGCAAAGAAGGCAGAAGCCCATCTTTCCAGACCGACACCGGAGCAACCTGACCATAGTTCCTCACCTGACTGGCACTTGACATTAAAGCCAGAAGGATACTTGGTCCCATTGACACTCACGTTCTGAAACTCCAGCCATTCACCATCCTCCCCTCTATAGGGCAGAACAGCCTCGTAGTCAGTAGTGCCGGCCTCGCTCTGGGCAGCCACACCGGTCAGCCCCTCCTGCGCCATGAACCAGGGAGTTACCCAGGCCTTTCTCCACTCCAGCTCTAGGATTTCATTGAATATGTGCATGTACCTCTCATGCAGGTCATTAGCACATTCCAGTACCTGATCTTTGGTCCCTAGCCATACGATCTCTATCCGATGGAACTCGTCCACACGTTCCATGCCATGAATACCTCCACTCTCATATCTGTGAGAAGTACCCGATCTATCAAATACCTTTATCGGGAACTCATCTGTGGGTATGGTCTCCCCCTGGAGGAACATCCAGAAGGGAGGACACTGTGCATAGCACAGCCCTCCAATGGGTTCACCGATCTTTTCTTTAATAAGGGCTGTGGGAACCTCGTGAGTAACCTTGTAATAATCGCTGACCTCTTCCCAGTACTCAGGGTCCCTGGTCTTGGGAGGACATACATAATAGATCTCAGGATAAACACCTTTTGCATGGCCTGATCTCTGCCAGACCTCCCAGGGCACCAGCTTGGGAAAGATCATTTCCCTGTATCCTAATGGGCCCAGAAGTTCCTCGATCACTATTTTCTCAAAGGTCCGGAACATCTGCGTGGACTGCGGCCCATGTATCCATTGGCCCCGGCTTGCGCCTCTTTTAAGCCACCCCTCTTTTACCATTGCCTGTGTGGGATCCTCAAAGAACTTGTGCTCTTTCTTTTCGCTTTGCCAGAGTACTTGCCAGTGTTCGGCCTTGCCACCATATGATTGCTGTTGTATCTTATCTTCTATGAGAGTAAGTATCCTGTCCGGTACCCTGTTCTCGATCTCAGATTCACCCACATCAAGGGACAGTTGTATTGCACCATTTGTATACTCTATGGATGCTACATAAGGTATCTTTAACTGTTTTAAGGGTTTTTTCGCTGGCATTGATATCACAAAAGATTCCACTTCAATGGCCCTAAGGCCAATGCGGAAATCCTTGCCCAGTTTTGATGCCAGTGGTTTACGTATGCGCATGAGGGCATCATGGGCACGTATATATCGCCCCGATTCGATGATCAGGTTGACCTTGTTGCCGTCAATGGCCCATTCTACGACCTGCGCTCCATAACCGTCTGGTGCACCTTTAACAAGAACTGTCCTGTTTGCCTCTTCTAAATACTCTCCTATCATCTCACGGGCAGGAGTGACATCTGAACTCATCCGTAGAGCGGCTTTCAATGTGAAATGTAATCCCATTTATTATTCCTCAGTAACTAGTGAATGATGATCCGGTATAATAAGTAAGCTTTTCAGTAGGCAAAAAGGTTTAATCCTTTATTAATTTTCCATGCGTGACCAAGGATAATGGCTGAGGAAAAAACTTATTCCAATATATTCCTATTGCATACAGAAAAAGAATATGTTATCGATGTCCTATATAAGAAATTCCATGCAGATACGTTTCATGGAAGATCTAAAGATAAGCAGTGATCGAACAATGGTAATTAAAAATGAGCACTGATCGTAAAACAGTTGATATAGCACACATTGAACTGGCCTATCTGGGTTTTGAAGGAATAGCATCAGCCATATTGGAATGCAAAAGATGCCAGTTGAGTGAAAATGCCATTAATAAAGTGATAATGAGGGGGTCTGAGAGGCCAAAGGTACTGTTTATCGGAGAAGCGCCAGGTAAGAACGAAGATGAAACAGGTATCCCTTTCTGCGGGAAAGCAGGAAAGGTACTGGACGAGCTTATCGATCACATGGGCCTTGAAGAGGATGAATATACTATAATCAATACGATCAAATGCAGACCACCAAATAACAGAAAGCCTACACAGTCAGAACTTAGGACATGCAGGCCTTTCCTGCTTGCCCAGATAGAACTGCTTGATCCTGAAGTGATCATACTGCTGGGCAACACGGCAGAGAAGGCCTTTTGTGTTTCATCGCTTGCCTGGGGTGAGCCTGTGATCACACCCAAGGGCAAATATCTCATGAAGTTATATCATCCTGCTGCCCTGCTTTACAGACGTTCTCTCATAGAAAAGCAAAAAAGAATGATAGATAAAAACAAATATATTTGGCAAAAAAGGTAACAGAACATATAGCCTCTATCGAACTTAATACAATAAGTACTTCATAGCTACAACTTTGATTGGGTTTAATTAATGGACCTGTATCAAAGCTATAGATATCATTTCTCTGAATAGTGTTTTGGGAATTATGACCGAGGTTTAGAGAGCTCTTTATGATCGATGGAAATTAATAGACCACACTTGCTACCACAGCCAAATACTTAAAAAAAGAGAGCTGATGATCTTAAGATCGTCACTGGTATTCTCCTTGTTCCAATAACTGGCTGCAAGATAGAACACAGAAAAGCTAGCAAGCATAATACGAACGTTTTAATGTGGTTTTCAAAGGACCGTTAGATATCACGCATTTTATGTATTAGATAGGGGCTATCACATGTACAACATTTAAAATTAAACTGTCCTTAAACTCAACTAGCACGTAAAATATTGAGATAAATATAAAAAAATAGAAAAAATGATCATACTTTTAGGAAATAGAGGGGTTAGCTTCCCCTCAGCCTTTTTTATTTCTTTATACTTGCCGCTGCTAGGATACCCATGAACCCAATAAGGATTTCAAATCCTGGAGCCTTCGCGGAGCTCTGCACGACCTCTGTTGTTTGCCGAGTTTCCGCAGTTTCTATGGGATCCTGCACTTTTGCATTATTCGGTACAGAAGCCAATGGTCTTTCATCCGTTGCATCTGAGGAAGTACTGTTGACCTCAGGAGTCACGTTATCTGGGCAATCTGGTATCTCGATAGTAAATTTTTTCTTCAAGGTAAGCTTAAGGTCGGGACTGGTCGTGTCTTCATTGCGCATATAAATGTCCCCATACAGATCGAAATCTTTTCCTGCACTTAAAACAATATCCTTGTTACTTGCCATTATCAATGCATCATCACCGGTATTGAGCACTGTGCCTGGCCCGCTTCCCGCATAGTTCACCCCGTCCATAATATCAGGTACCGTGAAACCTTTTACATCGAATATACCATAAGTATCACCAGTATTGATCGTTATGATATCGCCCCTTAAGAACACATAGTTCAGGACCACAAGATCACTATCCGTTCCTCTGAATACAGAATCCACGTAGCAATAGAAGACAGGCTTGTCATCATCGTCCTTGTAAATATATGTTTTTTCCTGCTTTGTTAGGTCCATATCAGTTGAAACCACAGCAGTGTCCACAACCTCATCTTTCTTTTTAAGCTCCAGATATACTTTATTTCCTTTCACATCTATCTGCTGTGCCACAAGGGACCAGCCACCTGGAAGCTTCCACTCTTCTCCGGTCAACATGTTTTTCTTCTCATCACTGTCCATGAGTATTCTAGCTATCTCGTCAGAATTACAGCCTTTTGAAAGATTGGATAGGTCAGTAGGCATTACCATATGCTGGGCACCAAAAAAGCCCATAAGGTAATACCTTTTCAGGTCGCAGCCATCTACAATAAAGGTTGCTCCTTCATCCAGACTAGCGATCTTGGTCCTCTTTATCTGTGGTTTGCTCACATAATAAAAATCGCCTGAAGGTATTTTATCTCCAAGCTTGATAACAGAAGAAGAATTCCATGTATTGTGGATATAGAACAGTTCACTGGACAGACCTGGTTTTATCTGATACCATAAAACAGGAAAGTTATTAGCATCCCAGTAGAAATCACCTGGTGATATGGCTGGATCTCTGTTATCATATACAGTACTTCTTACCTCATAAGTCACATTTTCTGCACTTGCAGGTAGCATTGTGATCGCAATGAACAACATTGCCAATATGCCGATCATTTTTTTCATATTGCTCCTCTCCTTGAAAAAAAATAACATCAATTATCAGGTAATCATTTGTTGTATCTGCTTTACTACAACATTTTAATATTAAATATGGATATGAAGTATGATAAATATCTAAATAAGTGTTATCTTAAATAAGAGTAAGCCAGTTTATGATATATAAGATTATTCATTTTAATTAATGTTAAAAACTAAAATATTAATAACATTAAATTTGAATAAATTAAATTTGGCTGAGTTTTTTAATAAAAAAATATTTCGACCTCCATTTCTTCTCATTTCTGGATAAAACGACATGTGATAACATGCTTGCCATTCGAGATACCTTTGGCAGATTTATAACATCATAGAACCTAAGTTCTAGAATCTGTTTTAAGACCTATAGAGCTAAGACGAATTAAATATGTCTGTATGTATTTTGGATGTAAGATGTCAATTGTTTAATATAATACATATACATATTTTATATAAATTATAATGTATTTAGTAACACATTTATAGACCATTGTATTATTGTGTGTCTATTAGTAGACAAATTGAGAATTCACAAGAATTGGGTGTTAATGTAATGACTAAAAAAAGATTGATAACATTATTATCTGTTTTACTGGGCTTTTTGGTATTAATTACAGCAGGTTGTATTGATCAGGATGGTGCTCAGACTGGTACATTGTCCGAGAACAATTATGAAACATCACAGAAAGTGGATGTTGTTCATCTGACCGGTGAGGATTATGGCTATCCTCAGCCATTCACGATCTATCCCAGAGGACCTGGCTCATCAAAAGTTGGAATGATATTTGACAGTTTAGTAGAAAGAGATGAAATTGGCATAATTCCCTGGCTGGCTGAAAGGTGGGACATCAGTTCAGATGGAACAGAATACACATTTTACCTTCGTAAAGGTGTAAGCTGGAGCGATGGAGAACCTTTCACTGCAAGTGATGTAAAATTCACATTTGACTATGAGAAGGAACATATACCTATTTCAGGTGGAGTTGAACCAGAAGTTATGAAAATTGTGGATAGCGTTCAGGTTGTAGACGCTAACACTGTAAAATTCGTATTATCCCAGCCGATTTCAACATTCATCTACAAACTAGCAAGATTCAAGATCATACCTGAACATATATATGAAACTGTCACGGACCCATACAGTTTCCTTGACCCTTCGGCTGTCACCGGTACCGGCCCATTCCTTCTTGATGAATATAATAAAGAACATGGGACATACAGGTTCGTAGCTAACAAAAACTTCTGGGGACCAAATACTGCTGTTGAAGCAGTTGAATTCGTTCCGGTCAGCGATTCACTGATAGCTTTCGAACAGGGGCAAATTGATTTCACTGATATATCACCCGATACCCTTGACAGGTTCACTTCAAATCCTGATATACGAATAATCCAGCAGCCGGCTTTCTGGGGATACCAATTTTATTTTAATATGAATAAACGTCCAGAGCTCGGTGACAAAAGAATAAGGCATGCCTTTGCTTATGCTATTGACCGTGAAGAACTAATGGAAAAGATCGGAAGAGGTGCAGGAAAAACCGGTCAGATGGGTATACTACCTGAAGATCACATATGGTACAACCCTGACCAGCCTGCATATGAATATGACCCAGAGAAGGCAAAAGCGCTGCTGGAAGAAGCCGGATGGACCGATACGGATGGGGATGGAATACGTGACAAGGATGGAAAAAAACTATCGTATGTATTATCTCTTGCCAGTGGTGAGGTACGTATTGGTGAACTTATAAAAGAGAGATTGAGTAAAGTAGGCATTGATGTTCAGATCAAGGCACTTGAGAGCAAATCCCGTGATGTGAACCTGAATAGCGGGGATTTTGAACTTGGTATAAGTGGCTTTGGAGGCTGGGGACAAGATGCAGATTATCTTAGAACAAGATACTGTGATCTTAGTTCGCAAAAAGAAAATGTAGCATCGAATGCATTAACATTTGGTTATCACAATGATACTCTAAATGCCCTTGGAACTCAAGAATTACGGGAACTCGACGATGAGAAACGCAAAGAGATAGTCTACAAAATGCAAGCAGTGCTTGCAGAGGATATGCCTACTATACCACTGTATTATACTACGAGCTATGATGCATGGCACATTTCAAAATATGATGGCTGGATGAACATGTATGACCACCATGCAAGAACGCATAGTATTCTTTCATATCTAGAGAGGGATGGTATTGCAGCAAAAAGATAGTATCAATAACCTGATAGAATGCTGGAATAAAGCCTCCAGAAGTGGTCTGAGCATCCTGGATGAGAGCAGGATGGCAAATATCTGGAACAAGCGTTCTGTGAGCTATGCCAAGAACATGGATAAGGATGAGAGGCAGAAGAGAACCGTTGAGATTCTTGAATTCCTTGATGAATGTGGTTTTGATCCTAAAGGCTCCAAGGTTTTGGATATCGGATGTGGGCCTGGGACCCTCTCCATTCCTCTTGCAAAACTTGATGCGGAGGTAACTGCACTTGACATATCTTCCGGGATGCTCGACAGACTTAAAAATGCTGTAAAAGAAGAGTCACTCCCCATAGATATAATAGAACGTTCTTGGTGGACAGCAGATATAGATGAGCTTGGATTCCGGAATGAATTCGATCTTGTGATCGCCTCTATGACCCCCGGAATAAAGGATATTGAAAACTTTAATAAAATGATGTGCTGCTCAAGAAATTTTTGCTATTACAGTAATTTTCTAAGAAGGGAGGAAGATAAGGCATATCATGATATCAGAACTTCGATACTTGGTGAAAGATCAGAGAATATTATGAACGGAATGATCTTTCCCTTCATGTACCTTTATCTCTCTGGCTACCAGCCATCTGTCAGGATAAAACATTCAGTATTTAAGGAAGAGACAAGCTGGCAGGAAGCAGCAGACCGGGCAATAGACTTCATTGGAAGGGATCGTGATTTTGATGATATGACAAAGCAAAGAATAATGGATTATTATCAAAATGCGTCTTTAAATGGAGTGTACCGTTCTGAATCAGATGTATACACCGGTATGATGGTCTGGAAAGTTTAGCGGCAGATGATCATTATGGCAAAGGACAGGAATTCATTGGTTTTCAGATTGGTTATAACCCTTTTTGTAATTCTTGTCATTAATTTTTTCCTTCCAAGAATGATGCCGGGAGATCCCTTTTCTACAACTTCCGCAGATGAGGTCGGTGAAGAAATCATTGTAATGACAGAGGAGCAGCGACTTTATTACATGGAATACTATGGGCTTGATAAGCCAGTACATGAACAGTTTTTAATATATCTGAAAAACCTTATGAAATGTGATCTGGGCAAGAGCATACACTACAAAATGCCGGTCAGCAATGTCATTATACTCCACATTCCCTGGACCATATTAATTGTTCTGGGATCTACACTGATCAGTACGATAACTGGAGTAATTCTTGGAACATATTCAGCACAGAATAGGAAAAGGGGAAGTGACAGAATTATGATGACAGGTATGATCGCCTTTGCAGAGGTTCCATCGTTTCTGCTCGGTTTGATCCTTCTTCTGATATTCAGCGTACATTTGCGTCTTTTTCCTCTTGCAGGTGCTATCACTCCCTTTGCTCACTATAATGGTCTGGCAGAGCAAATATTGGACATATTGTACCATGCATTTCTGCCTGTTATGACCCTGTCACTCGCACAGCTTACCGGTGTATACCTGCTCACAAGAAACACATTGATTACAGTGACCACAAAGGATTATGTAAGAACAGCCCGGGCCAAAGGACTGGGTGAAAAAACAGTGTGGATCCGGCATGCACTCAGGAATGCACTACTTCCGGTAGTGACAAGAGTAGGTTTTATGATCGGTATAATGATGGGAGGTGTTGTGCTAGTGGAAAGTGTTTTTTCTTATCCAGGTATAGGAGTCACCCTAAGGAGTGCTGTTATTAGTCGTGATTATCCCCTCATTCAAGGTATTCTCCTTGTAATAGCGGTCTCCATACTCGTCTGCAATCTGCTGGTTGATAAAATATATAGCAAACTTGATCCGAGGGTTGCGGTATGATTAAGAATATCAACATTTCTGGCTATGCCGGGATACTCTCTTATGTCCAAGCTTTGAATATTTACAGAGTTGGCAGTAATATTGCCATGGGATCCTCAAGGATGTTTTTGAAGTTTAGTATTGAAGGTAAAATTGGTGTCCTTGGCCTGATATGCATTGTAATGCTATCTGTTTTTGCTCCTGTGATTACAAATTATCCGCCTCAAAAGATTGCAGGCAATTCTCTCGAAGCCCCCAGCTCTGCCCATGTCCTTGGGACCGATGAGCTTGGCATGGACATCTGGTCACAGATATGTTATGGTGCAAGAATGAGCCTTACAGTTGGTCTTGCAGTAGCATTTATTTCAGGTCTTGGGGGAGGAGCTATTGGAATACTGGCAGGGTACATCGGAGGAATTGTTGATCAGGTACTTATGAGAATAATTGATGTGACGATGGCACTTCCAAGTTTTCCATTGCTGATAGTAATATCTGCTTTTCTTGGGCCGAGTATCCTTAACGTTATTCTTATACTTGTTCTTTTCAGCTGGGCAAAACCGGCACGTATTGCACGTTCTCAGACACTTGCAATAAAGGAAAACAACTATATCATTGCTGCTAAGAACTACGGAGCAAACCCATTTTACATTCTCCGTAGACATATACTTCCTGAGATCATGCCTGTTTTATTCGTGCTTATCATCGGCATATCTTCACATGCAATCATAGCCGAAGCTGGGCTTGCTTTTCTTGGACTCGGCGATCCTACTTCCAAAAGCTGGGGTATGATGCTTAATAGTGCAACCAGCTTTAGGTCGATATATTTTACACCTTACTGGCAATGGTGGCTGTTACCTCCACTGTTCATGCTTATTTTTCTCCTGCTGTGCCTTGCGTTCATAAGCAGAGATATGGAGAAAGTACTTGATCCAAAATTGAAGATAAAGAAAGGTTTCTGATATGGGTCTGCTTAAAATCAAAGATCTAAAGTGTCATTATCAAACTGACATTTGCAGTGTAAAAGCAGTTGATGGAATTTCCTTTGATATCAATGAAGGAGAGATCTTAGGCATTGTTGGAGAATCCGGAAGTGGCAAGACCACTATTGCACTTGCGATCATGAAGCTTTTACCGGAAAATACAACCATTTCAGGTGAGGTCTTTTACAGAGAACATATGATTTCTTCTTTAACGGAAACAGGGATGGACAAGCTCAGGTGGAAAGATATTGCAATAGTTTTTCAGAATGGATTGGAAGTGCTGAACCCTGTTATGAAAGTAGGTGTTCAGATTACAGAACCAATGATGAAACATCTTGACATCAGCCCCGACAAAGCCTGTGCCAAATGTGCTGATCTGTTCCAGACTGTTAACCTTGATCCAAAGTGGATGGATTCATACCCGCATCAGCTTTCTGGTGGTATGAGACAGAGGGTTCTCCTGGCAATGGCTCTTTCATGTGATCCGAAGCTACTGATAATTGATGAAGTTACTTCTGCCCTTGATGCATTTACCAGGAAGGAAATACGCGACCTTCTGGTTGAACTTCAGAAGAAGAAAGGTTATACAATGTTAATGATATCTCATGATATTACTTTTGTATCTTCTGTGGCATCCAAGGTAGCTGTCATGTATTCAGGAAAGGTTGTGGAAACTGGACCAGTAAAAGATATTCTTTTATCTCCCCGACACCCCTACACAAGGGGACTTATACATTCTACACCGGATATTTTCATATATAAGGATTTGTGGGGAATTCCTGGTGATGTTCCTACTGGAGTTGATTTTAAGGGTTGTCCTTTTAGTCCAAGGTGTACACAGAAGGTAAAAAAATGCAATGAGATCTCACCGGACCTGATTCCAATTCCTGGAGGAAGGGAAATTGCATGCCACAGAGGAGGTATAGCAAATCTTTTGAAAGCTAAAAACCTAAGTTATAGTTATCACCTTCCAGACGGGCAATATCTTAAGGCAGTTGATAACGTTGACCTTGAAGTAAAAGAAGGTGAGGTCCTTGCAATTATTGGACAGACTGGTTCAGGCAAGTCAACCCTTGCACATATTCTTGCAAATGTAATAAGATCTGATAGTGGTGAGGTGTTATTTATGGATGGGAACATCAATAAGCAGAACTATGGAAAAAATCTCAATGGTATTCAGATAGTGTTCCAGGACCCTTTCAGTTCCACAAGTAGCAGGTTCACTGTGCTTAATGCGATTAAGGAGCCTCTCGATATTAATAAAATTGGATCTAAGGAGGATAGGTTGCAAATGGTTAAAAGCGCCCTCGAACTTGTCCACCTTCCGGCTGGCGATACTTTCCTTAGTAAATTTTGTGGTGAGCTCAGTGGTGGGCAGAGGCAAAGAGTTGCAATCGCCAGAGCTATGGTCATGCAGCCAAAACTCCTTATTGCAGATGAGATCACTTCTGCTCTGGATGTTTCAACTTCTGCGAATGTATTGCGCCTTTTAAAAAGCCTTCAGAACCGTAGGGGGTTCGCAATGATCTACATTTCACATAATCTCTATCTTACATTGAAAATCGCTGACAGAATAGCTGTTATGGATAAAGGGAAAATCGTGGAAACTGGTAATTCTCATGATGTGATGTCCTCACCTTCCAATGAATACACAAAAAGACTTGTTAATGCAAAGATTCCTGTTTGAAGGACATGTTCAATGTAAATGCAATAAATTTACAGACCGGGATGAAAATATAAAAGCACTTGTTTTTGGTCATCCACAATTGTTCGAGCACACAAAGAGATGTGCTGAACAATATGGAATTGACCAGGTTGATATAGTGCCTAGTATTATTTCAACATAAGATAATGGAAAAGATAATGTTAACAGGCATAACTAGTGGGAATCACTACCCGATACTAACTTGATGTTTTTAGGAGACATAACCTTGCTGATAGCTCCATAATTATCCTTTTGTACAAGATGCGACCACTTTCTTAAAATTCATAAAATCTGGCTCCTGTATCTTTCCGATTATCCCAAATTCAAATAAGATACAAGACTGCCATAGATACAGCATTTTAGATACGCTGATGGAAATACTTCATTTTCCGTAGTGCTCCTAGCCGTCGGTAATTGTTAGCCTTTAAGGTCCGTCAAAAAAGATGCTATCGATTCGATCTCCTCAGACTCCACATTGAACTCGCTTCCAAGGAGGCCCGCCTTAAAAACAGACTCCATAACCGGTAGCGTTGCAAGAATGAGATCTTCAGGTACCTTCACAGAAAGGAAGGATTTGCTTTCTTCATCTATCTTGTTAAGAACATAATAGATGTCCTTTCCGGCAGCACTTGCTAGGCTGCTTATCTTTTCTGATAGGCGTATGGACTCATAGGAAGGATCTAACACCATTAACAGGGCATCACAACCTTCTTCTACTCCCCTGCCGAAATGTTCAATACCGGCTTCAGTGTCAATAAATACAAAATCATTATCCTGAACATCTATGTTCTTCAACAAGTGCTTTGAAAGGACACCCATGGGACAGGCACAACCTTCTCCGAAATCATGTATCTTTCCCACTGCCATAAGGGACAGGTTCCCTTTAACTGAAACATATTCCTCGGGAATATCTGGTATTTTCCACCTGTTCTCAAAGAAACTGACTGCTTCCCCGGTCGAAAAGGATTCTCTCATCTTTTCTCCAAGCTCTTTTTTCCCCCCGAAATAATTGAGGAAGTCCTGCGGCAGTTCCAGTCCTAGCTGCCTGTGAAGTCCGAAATTCGATTAGTCATTGTCCACTACGAGGACATTGCATCCCTTGCGAGCCATGGATTGTGCAAGCAAAGCTGTTAGTGTGCTTTTCCCACATCCGCCTTTACCACATATCAGTATTTTCAAAATAACACCCTATATTCTTATTTTTATCTCTATTCACTTATTTTCCCAGCTTATCCGGACACGGGTAGAGATCCCTTTCTCAACCAGTTGTCCATTTTCCTGCACAAGAACATCCCTGAAATAATTACGAAGGAGGTTTTCCTGTTCTTGTGTTTCTATCACATAGCGATCCCTGTAAAAATCCATGGCTTCGTCCATGCAAGAGAAATAGTTTGTATAGTCCATGGAAAAGACATGCATTTCAGGATATATCCCTTTATTGTACAGTACATTGTAAAGCACATCACATTTAGGACCCGGGACATAATTAGTTCCGTAAAGAGCAGGCCACAAGATGATTGAATGTTTTTCCCAGGGAGTTGTCCCTGCGAACCAATACAAGTACACATATTTAGAGGAAACCTGCTGCATTTTTTGGATAGCTTCATTTATATCCGGCATTCCCAATGAAAACGAGGCAATGATCACATCATAAGGTGCATCAAGATCATTTTCAACATCCACATCCTCCCAGCGCTTACTTACACAGCTGATATTGTCTATTCCCTGTTTTTCCATATTTTCCTTTAATATGTCCATCATTCCGGTGGCAGGTTCCACAGCAGTTACGTGAGATACTCTTTTTGCAATGGGGATAGCAAGCCTTCCGGGACCTGACCCTATATCCAATACTTTTGACCCTGAGGTGAGGGGGAGTTCATTCAGGGTCGAATCGGTTCTCTCGGAATTCTCCTGAGTTCTTTTCCAGAAACGTTCAGCATTTTCCCTTTTGTTCCAGTGGCCTTCCTTATCACCTGTTTTGTCAAGCCTTTGCTGAGTGGTCATGAGCTCTTTCCAAATATCATTCCAGTCAATTTTTCCGTATTGCATGTATGGGCCGCCTGTAAATGAAACTTTATTATTGAAATAAAAATCGTGTATGTTTATGATATAAGTATCTAGTATTACTTCAATATTTTTTAGTAACACTAAACATCAAATGATATATATGTTTGTATTAACACTGAAAACTATCTAAAAATGAAATAGATGGGTAATATCTAAAAGGTAGCAGAATTCGACATCATTGTGTTATCTCAGAGTTTTAAATATAATGAATACTAAACTTATAAAATAGTAAATAATATTAAAAATATTAAAATATATGATATTAAGGTGATATCAATGGAATTAAAACCATTTAAAAGAGAATCTGTAATGCCATTGCCTGTCACATTTATTTCCACGGTCAATAAAAATGGCGTGAGGAACATTGCTCCGTACGGATGTGTAATGCCTGTACTTCGTCCCCTTGACCTCGTATGTATAGCAACCGCAAAAAAGAGAGATACGCTGGATAATATACGTGAGACTGGAGAATTTGTAATCAATCTTTTAGGGGAAGGTCTTTCAGACAAGGTCATACCTGCTGCCAAGACCATTCCGTCAGAAGCTGATGAGTTTGAGTTCGCAGGGCTTGAACCAAGGCCTTCAAAGAAAGTGAAGGCTCCGGGTATAGAAGGGTGTTACGCATGGATGGAGTGTGAACTGGTCAAATTGTATGAAGAAAATGACTACACACTGATCATGGGAAAAGTAGTGCATCTTGAAGTCATTGATGAAGTGTATGAACAAAATGGTCATTGCAATGTAAAAAAGGCAAGACCACTCATGATGATGGGATCTGATACTGGCATGCATTTTTGCACTGTTGAAGAGCTCGATAGATTCGAGCCATTTGGTGCAATGTTCCCAAATGGGAAAGACCCCCTTGCAAAGTTGTATACAAAGGACATGCATTCATGAGAATTTCAGAGATCATATTCCCTATTATTAATATGATCTCATATATTAATATATAAAAAAAGTACAACAGAATAATACGAAAGATATTAAAAGTAATACTTTACTTTAACTGTGTGATCAATATGTCATCCGAATGTTCAACAGAAGGTACTGTGAGAAAGATAGCCTCTTTTGATGATGCTGCAAGATTTCATGGACATGTTTGTCCTGGACTTACCATTGGTTATATCGCTGCCAAAACCGCGATAGAAAAACTGGGCACAGAAAGAGATATAGATGAAGAGCTTGTGACTATCGTGGAAAATGATGCTTGCGGTGTTGATGCTGTACAGGTCCTTACCGGATGCACCATAGGTAAAGGTAACCTGATCTATCAGGACCATGCTAAACAGGTATTTACATTCATACGCAGAGACAATGAAAAAGCCATACGGATATCTCTGAGATCAAGTTTCAACATTGATGACATAGACCCTGAGGTGATCAAACTTCGGCCGAAAGTAATGTCCGACACAGCCACAGAGGAAGAAAAAAAGGAATACATGGACCGCATGGATGGCATATCCCATACCATGAGGAACATACCTGCAGAGGAAATGTTCGATATACGGTTCGTTGATGTCAAGATCCCTCAAAAGGCAAGGATATTCAACTCACTCAAGTGTGCTAAATGCAATGAAATGATGGCGGAATCCAGGGCAAGGGTGCAAAACGGAGAATACGTGTGTATCCCATGTTATGAGGAATATACCAGAGGATGGTAAAGATACAACTGAACGTAAAATATCATAAGGACATCTTTGAAGAATAGCACGATCTTTGCAGCGGATGCATCAAACATTATCTCTGGAAATAATAGAAGAGGTATGTAAGATACCAGCAACATTCCAGAACTGCATTACGGTAAAGATTATTGTTCGGTACCTAAATGTGACTATTTTGTAATGTACTTTACCACATGAGTACTTATCTAAACATAGAAATTTTTTCAATGGGATAGATAGATATTCTCCAAAGACTGAAGAAAGCTGTAGGTCATTTCAACGGTCATCAATTATCAAATCAGTAAAAGAAAAGGAATTTTAAGAAAGTGGCTGGATAAATAAGTTAAAAAAGTGACAAACATACTCAAATATCCATTCTATCAGAATCATGATTTAAAAAATACAGCTTGCTTATAGTTATGATCTAAAATCCACCTTTGGAGCTATCTTTTCTTCTTCTTCGATCTCTAATAATTCTTTCTTTTCAAAATTGAACATGCCTGCAATTATGTTATTCGGTACCCGCTGAATAGAAATATTGTATTTCATAACAGTATCATTGTAGAACTGCCTACTATAAGCGATCTTATCTTCGGTCTGCGAGAGTTCCTGCTGCAATTGTCTGAAATTTTCATTGGCCTTTAGCTCAGGATAATCCTCTGAAACAGCAAATAAGGACTTTAATGCATTTGTGAGCATATTCGAAGCCTGTACAGCATCATTGACCGTTGATGCCGACATCCATGCAGATCTGGCTTTTGTGACCTCTTCGAATACAGATGTCTCATGCTTTGCATAGCCCTTTACTGTTTCCACAATATTTGGGATCAGATCGAAACGACGTTTAAGCTGAACATCTACCTGGGCCCATGCATTCTCCACCCTGTTACGTAAGATTACAAGCTTGTTATAAACAGAAAAGACAAATACTGCAATAATCAATACTATAACAAAAATTACACCTATTGACCATAATATTTCTGTCATCTTTTTCTCTCCTTATTAAATTTATCTGGCACCGCCTCCGCCACCACCGAAGCCGCCTCCTGCACCACCTACTCCGCTGCCTCCTCCTGAGGAAGAACTGGGAGCTGATCTCTGATAAGCATGGCTGAAATCCGATGAATAGCCTGCAATATAAACCCTGTTATGGAAATGACTTGCCTCAAACTCTTCCTTTGGAACTATAATGGACATGTGCCTGAGCGCTTCCTCAGCCACACCCAGTGCCATGGCATATACCATATAATGATCCCATAATTTCACAGAGCTGGGAGGGTGCTCCTTCAGGTCCGAGAAATCCGTTATGTATTTCTTAAAGTTCTTCCAGCGTTCCACATAAAGCTTACCTGCCGGAGTCCATCTGCCCAGGACTGTCCGGTATTTGGCATTAAGGATGAGCACAACTGGTGAAATGACTGCAATGAATATAGGAATGAGCGTCAATTTTCCAATTATCGGATAAGCGGATGGGTCTCCCAGCAAAGGAACAATGAAAAGACTAAGAAGGGAGAAAAGGAAAAGTAAGCCTGCAAAATAGTCCATTTTAGTGGCCCCTTTTTCTATGAACAGCTTTTCGATATCTAGATGGGCCTTCACCTTTTTATTCCATGAATTTATGAAATTATAGAAGGATACATCTTTTTTAAGCTCGGACTGGAAATCTTTCCAATGGAGCTGGCGCCCATCCGAATGCTTTATGATGAGGTCCAGAACATCTTGTTCAAAATCCAGAAGTTTTGTAGTATCCCTTATCCCCCTTTCCGGCCCGGTTATGTGCAGCACAATATCCCTTGGATCGCTGTCATCTATGCTCAGATAATCCCGATGGATCAGATCCATTACAGTTGCAGCAAACCCATCTATCGTTGGATTCCCTACACTACCTTTCATCATGGCATTGACCATGGCCGGGCTGGAATCATATGGTAGTTCGCGCTCATAGATACTCTCATATACTATGTCAGGTTCCCTTCCATATTTGAAGTACAGATAGAACGGAGCTATAAAAAGAGATACTGACAGAAGTGAATATATCATGAAAATCACATACAGAACCTTACTCTTCAGTGCGTACTGAGATTCTATCCGGAATATTTGGAGCTTAGCGTTCTGATCATAAAGGGTCACATATCTGGAGTCAGGTGATGTGAGCCTGGGGAAGATGGCCCGTATCTCATACCAGCTATTGGCAGGTATCTCATCAGTCTGTACCGTAATCTTATTGCGGTTTATAGTTGCGGTTTTGGTATAGTCGTTAGGATGTATCCAGTAGGTTATATCAGAGCCGCTGGCAGGGACGATCGTTATGGTGGCTGAAAGGCCATGAAGGGGTTTTTCCCACTCGTCCCCCCAGAGTTTGTAATGCAGCTCTGAGACATCATTGTATACTTTGAGGCCGCCATAGTAATCATAGGAAGTGATAAAGGTCACCTGATCCGGCGTTGGAGTGGGCAGGGCGCATACAAGCTCATAGCCTCCATGAACCTCGGTCACATAATGATCAGATGAAAAACCCTCTAAATAGCCCTGCAGGTTCTCTATGGACCCACCCTGAGGAGGGTATACCTGCCTGTATACCTCAAAAAATGTACCATCGAAGTGATAGGTGAGAGATTCCTGCACATGCACTATTCCCTCAGGGAATACTGTGACATTCACATCTGCGCTCTCAAGGGAATAATCCCTGGCAGATGCCACTGGCAAAATCAATAACATGATTAGGGCTACTATCAAAATAAAGGATATGGTCTTTGAATAGGCCCTTTTGCCCATGGAGAGTTCGTACACGAAACACACATCCTGATTAAAAAAAGAGGGTGTTGGTATATACACTTATCGTAATTACATGATATTTCATAGTATCATATACTGTAACTGATACTATACACCATATGACAAATGCCCTTTATATTTCCCAGCAACAAAACAATAAAAGGTTCAAAAGCTGATAGCCCTGATCACTGTTATCAAGAGTAGGACCATATGCAACACTATACCTGCATACCCTTTATCCTATCACTTTTTATCGTTCAGCGCTCTTTACCTATAGAGAAGGCTTTCCCAAGATCGCGTCCAATACCGTAGTAGCTTCTGCTCCCTGTCCCATAAATGATCGGCCGGACCTTCTCTATGTCAGGATCTCCGTTTTCGTCCAGTGCAGACTCTTCTGCCTTGATATCGACTATCTCTCCTACGAACAGGATGTGAAGCCCTATTTCAAGAGTATGGAGCAATTTGCACTCAAGAACGAGCGGAAACTCACCTACAAAGGGTGCAGCTACAAGCTCACTCCTTACGGGGGTCAGGCCAGTTGCCTTGAACTTATTTTCATCCCTTCCGCTTACAAGACCAAAGTAATCGGTTTCTTTTACATGGTCCTCGGAAGGGATACTTACGGTAAATGCCTTATTTTCTATAATGCCGCTGTAGCTGTAGGTAGCTTTTCTTAAGGATACGCTGATACAGGGAGGGACCGAGCAACATAGCCCAGCCCAAGCTACGGTCATGGCATTTGGATCACCATTAATATCATATGTACCGACAACCCAGGTTGGTGTCGGGAACGCAAGTGTCTTTGCTCCGATAGATCGTTTCATGGTTCAATGTTCTTTCAGATGGTATAAAATGGTTTTCTACCATTACAACTTCCAGTCCTCATGTCATTTACTTTTACTAAAGATGAAACTACTTGCTATTCATCGATTTCCCAATGGCAGCCCTTCGTGCAGTGTTGTAAATACTTTCTTTTTTAGGACAGGCATGAGACAAACATTATCCCAGGTCCACACATGCATTTATCTTAGGAAGCCCTTTTGAAGCCATATACATGGCAAACATCTCCAGTTCATCGAAAGGTATCTGTATCTCTTTTAAAGTGGTATTTATGTGGAACCCTGCAAGTTCTTCAGCATAAGAATCTATAGTCTTTTCCCATTCCGATATATATCCAGCCTTTTCTTCTTCAGGTAGCCCTGTTTTTGATATGTTGGAGATCATCCACAGTGCAAACTCCCTGATGATCAAAAAACCCACTGGACAGGGCTGCAAGCCTATAGAATTGCCAGAAGTGTTCACTTTGAACGGATACAGGCCGCATACGATTGGGCGCTGATGATAAATGCCACATCTATCATGTGGTTTTAAAAAAGAGCAAGGCGTTTCTATCCTATAAAGAGGACTTACAGGCATCTCGCTCTGTATGTTCTTTGCCTTTTCAGTGTCTATCTGAGAAAAGGTCCTGTACTCTTCCTCGAATATATGGATCTGGCCATTCTTGCAACAATGTGCTTCACATTCCTCCGGACATATGTAATATTGCAGTATGTTCTGTATGGTACCATAGTGAATAGCCTTTTTGACAGCTTCTCTCATATCCATAAGTTATCATTACCAATTTTGTTTTTGCGGGTTGTGCCTATGTAGGACGTCTGATAAATCCAAAAGGTTGAATATATATGTTTGCCCAAAAAACATTTGCATACATCACTGTACTACAAGGAAATATACAAGAACAGTGACACCCAGCAGTATACGGTAGTAGCCGAACGGTTTGAAATCATATTTCTTGCTGTACTCCAGGAATTCTGCTATCACCAGCCAGGCAACCAGAAAAGATACAATAAAGCCTATTGCAAGCAATTGTACCTGAGCGGAGGTCAAAGCAGGGGCTGTCAGGAAAAGAGAGTATACAGAAGCTGCGAACAAGGTAGGAATAGCCAGAAAGAAAGAATATTCCACAGCTACCACCCTTGAGGTTCCCATAAGCATTGCCCCGATGATGGTTGCAGCAGAACGTGATGTTCCTGGTACCATGGCAAGGCACTGGAACAAACCGATGAGAAATGCTGTCCTGTAACTCAATGCGGCAATGGAATCGATCTTGTTCAAAGGCTTCCTCTTCTCAAGGATTATCAAGACGATGCCCCCTACAAATAATGCTATGGCCACAGTAACGGAATTGAAAAGATATTCCTCTATATCACTTCCAAACAACCCGCCAATGACCAAAGCCGGAGTAAAACCCACAATGGTCTTCTTCCAGGTGTCCCAAATTTCTATTTTTTCTGAATAGGTCTTTTTACCACCAAAGGGAAAGAGCTTATTCCTGAAATAGATAACAACTGCCAGAATAGCCCCTAGCTGGATCACTATATTGAACATATTGGCAAAGGCACCCGTAAAATTCACAAAATCATTTACAATGATCAGGTGACCCGTAGACGATACAGGCAAAAATTCAGTGAGACCTTCTACGATCCCTAATATGATCACCTTTAAAATGTCATTCATATTAGCCCTTGTTCACATAATGTAAACTTGTGAATGTAAGTAGAAGATGCACCTTTATATAAATATTCATGTTCATAATAAAAAAGAGCGAACGTTATTAAATGATCAACTGAAAAAAGTCTCACTCCAGTCCACAGAACCGGGCTTATATTTTGCCGCTACTTGTTCATCCCGATCTGTGAGCAATGCACTGAGGATCTCCTCGATAGCCACACTGGTGTCCTCAATGGTCTGTTCAGTGGTGTTTATTTCAAAGACCTTGTCACACCATTCCACAGATTCGAATAAGATAATGTCCAGAGCTTCAGCTTCCAGATTTTCCTGTATCTTATTTTCAGGATAGTTCCTTTGTTGAAGCCTCTCCCGCAGCTTATCGGGGGAGGTGCGCAGCACTATGACAATATCAGCGATGTGATGAGAAAGATGGCTATCCAGTATAGTAACAGGGCTGAGGCCATCAATCTTTTCCATGACCCTTTGTTCCACAATGTCCATGTCAGCCACAACACAATCCCTTTCAGTATCCACTTCAGAGTAAAGCTTCTCCTCCTTGATCAGTTCGTTGAGATGTACCACCTGGTATCCAGACCTTTTTTTCAACTGACCTGCGACCGATGTTTTACCCGTTCCTGGTGTTCCTGTGATACCAACAAGCATATTTCTCACTAAACCTGTAAAGGCTTAATCCTTATGCATACCGGCTATCTTAAGGAAGTTCTCGACGATCTTTATCCCGCTTTCAGTGAGCACTGATTCCGGATGGAACTGCACACCATATATATGATAATTCATGTGTTCCACTGCCATAATAGTACCATCATCTGCCCTTGCAGTCATCTTAAGACCATCTGCCAGCTTTTCAATGGCAAGGGAATGGTATCTTCCACCTTTGAAATGCTGTGGTATACCAGCGAACAGAGGTGATCCCTCATGAGTGATATCAGATGTCTTGCCGTGGATCGGCCCACCTTTTGTATGACTAACACTGCCTCCGAAAGCGACATTGATGGCCTGGTGTCCGAAACAAACACCAAGCAGCGGGATATCTGGACCAAAATCCCTTATTATGTCAAGGCATGTTCCTACATCCTCAGGCTTGTTGGGCGTACCTGGGCCAGGCGAGATCACGATGGCATCCGGATCGATCTTACTTATTTCTTCCGGAGTGACAGAGTTCGGAACGAGCACTGTATCCGGCCCGAATATGGAAACATGGTCCACAAGGTTCCAGACAAAAGAATCCTTGTTATTGATGAACAGTACCTTCATTATTTTCCCCCGATGGCTTTTATCATTGCGACCATTTTTCGCTCGGTTTCCATGTATTCATATGTCGGGTCTGAATCTGCAACGATACCTGCCCCAGCCTGCACATAGGCAGTATTGTTCTTGATAAGGACGGTCCTGATAACTATGGCAAAATCAGCATCGCCATTCCAGGAATAATAACCCACGCCTCCACCATATATACCCCTTGCATTAGGCTCAAGATCATCGATGATCTCCATTGCACGTATCTTGGGTGCACCAGACAGCGTACCTGCCGGAAAGATAGCACGTGTGGCATCGAACTGGTCACACTCATCCCTCAACTTCCCGCTTACTGTGCTCTCTATATGCTGTACATGAGAATATTTTACAACGCTCATAAGATCGTCTACCCTGACAGTCCCACTCTGTGAAACCATCCTCACATCATTGCGTCCCAGGTCTACGAGCATAATATGTTCTGCCCTTTCTTTTTCATCTTTGAGCATATGAGCGGCAAGCTCTTTATCCTCATCCTCATCCTTACCCCGGGGACATGTACCTGCAATAGGATTACTGATAACCTTCCTGTCATAGACCGTCATGAGGGTCTCGGGACTTGCACCAACGATACCAATGTCCTTGAAATTGAAAATGTACATGTAAGGACTTGGGTTTATATCCCTGAGCCGTATGTACAATTGTAGTGGCGTCAGGCTCATTTTAACAGTGTACCGGCGTGAAAGCACTACCTGGAAAATATCACCGTCGATGATGTGCTGTTTTGCAGCCAGTACTGCCTTTTCAAAGGTTTTCTGATCAGTTCCTGGTGCAGGTTCACCAGACTTTGCTTTATCCATTATATCAGAACTGATACCTATCACAGAGGACATGTGCAATGCACGCTCCATGAGCTGTGCATCTGCTAAAGCGTGTTCATATGCTGCTTCAAGATCACTTTCTTTTGTAAAGAACGGAGTAATTACTATATATGTTTCATTGGTCATATGGTCAAAGACAAACGTCTTGGTCATTATGGCAAAATGCATCTCAGGTGTTTCAGCATCTGGTTTTTTCTCTCTGTCTATCCAGGAATCATAGACCAGCTCATAACTATTATAACCGATAGCCCCTCCAAGGAAGGTTTGCCTGTCAAAGCGTTTTTGGTTGAGGATTTCGACATTATTACTTGTAGGAAATATCTTGCGGAATGCGTCAAGACCATCATCCTGCTCATTTAATTGTACCCTGAACCTGCCTCCGATGAGCGGTTCAACGGTACCCATTGATTTTATGTTATCATAGATGAACTTGGAAAGTTCGGAGCTCTTCTGGCAATCGATGGTAAGACATCTGTCCTTTATAGCCACCACAAGCTCTGGATCCGAACCCACAAAAGAGTACCTTGCATGCCTTTTTTCCTTTTCTACCGATTCAAGAAGATACGAGTAATTTGCGTTCTGCAATGTCGCGTATAGTTGCAAGGGAGTACATACACTATCCATTTTTGCCATAAGCTGTACGATTACAGATGTTTTTGAGCTTTTAACAAGAGCAATAAGATCTTCTTTATTAAGATCGAACTCAACCATTTGCACACCTTATCTGTGAAATGAACCTGCGCACTTTATCAGGGTCCTTCTTTCCATTTTTCTCAACCCCTGATGCAACATCCACTGCATAGGGCCTTACTTCTTCCACTGCCTGGCATACATTCTCTGGGTCCAGGCCACCTGCCAGCATCACTGGTGCTTCAAGCCTTGCCACTATCTGCCTGCTCACAGACCAATCATGCACAATGCCGGTACCGCCCACAATACCGGCTTTGCTGGAGTCAAGCAATACACCATCTATAAGATCATTCTCGAACCTCTCTTCCAGTATTGCTATTGCAGGACCCATTTCCTCAAGCATGTTATGTTTTTCAACTGGTATGGCCAAAGTCTTAATGATCTTCTGCCGGACATTATCCCTTATATGTTCAATATCTGAAAGTGGAAGATCATTATGCAGCTGAACGATGTCCGGTTTACATGTGTCAATAAGCTCCACAGCTTTCTCCCCGTTCTCAGGCATGATCACAAGCACAGAATCCACGAACAACGGTACCTGTTCTATAAGAGCACATGCAGATGCAGCATCTAGCTTTCTGGGGCTGTATACCGGCACTTCTGTTACAAAACCCACAGCATCGGCTCCAAACTTCACAGCCAGTGCTATATCTTCAGCACACCGCATACCGCAGATCTTCGCTCTTACAGGAGATCTCATAATTTATACCTTCAAAGGTCTTTTCACTGAACTGTCTGAGCTTTTCCAGGGCCTTACCTGAATCAATGACCGCTTCTACCACAGGTATAGCTTCTTTCAAAGAGTCCGCAACACCTGCAATGTAGAGTGCTGCAGCGGCATTTATGACAATGAGATCCCTTTTAGGACCCTTTTCCCCTTTGAAAATGTAGATAATATCCTTTGCATTCTCTCCAGGAGTGCCACCTACGATATCTGTAGCCCTTGCTCTCTTAATGCCAAGATCTTCAGGGGATATACTGTATATCTTTATCTTGCCATCTTTAAGTTCTGCAACTTTTGTTTCTGAGATGTTCGATATCTCGTCCATGCCGTCCCCGTGTACTATCATAGCCCGCTTTGCACCCATTTTCCTGAGCACCTGTGCAAAGATCTCACAGAAACGAGGATCATATACACCTATGAGCTGTGCATCGGCATTTGCGGGATTTGTAAGTGGGCCTAGGATATTGAAGATCGTTCTTATGTTCATTTCCTTTCTTATATCTGCAACTCTTCTCATTGCAGGATGGAATACAGGTGCTAGCATGAACCCGATACCTATCTTTTCGATCGATTCTTTAACATGGCTAGGGTCTTTATCGATCTTTATGCCTAATTGCTCCAGTACATCCGCACTACCTGAAAGAGAAGTGATAGCACGGTTGCCATGCTTTGCCACATTCACGCCTGCAGCAGAAGCAATAATTGCAGCAGCTGTTGAAACGTTTATGGTATTATGCTTATCCGCTCCTGTTCCCACGACATCCACAAGTGTGCCCTTAACATTTGGTTGTATGGCCCTGGCAGCTTTTTTCATACCGCATGCGAACCCTGCGATCTCATCAGCAGTCTCACCCTTCATTTTCAAGGCCATGAGCAATCCAGCTATCTGAGCATCTGTGGCCTGAGTGAATATTTCTGTGATCGCTTTCTCAGCCTCTTGAAATGTCAGGTTTTCACCTGCGCTTACTTTTTGTATGTATGATTGCATAGTAACACCATCATATACAACAATGTTTTAAATTGTACATTGATGTATAGATGAGCAATGATATATATAAGTTACTGTTGAACAAGAAAGTACCAAAATATGCTATAAGCCAAATAAAAGAACATAGAAAATAGGGTTCAAATGAGCATGTTTTGGATTATGTTATATCTATTGGAACCGAGTATATAATAGAGGGAGTTCAGTATGATATACATAGCCATAGATGGGGACAATATTCATCATAAATTTGAGAAATGTTTGCTTCAGAACGATGAAAAGAACATCATTAGGACAAGTATGGAGATAACGAATACGATTGACAGGATCATTAATCATTTGCAACATGAAAAAATGAAAATAGTTTTCTCTGCAGATGATCTCATTTTATGTAGATGTGATGCAGTTGACCTGATAGAACTATCCAATTACTTGGAGAGAATGAGTAATGCAGTTTCTGTTGGAATTGGAGATACTTTATAAAAGACATATATTGCTTTCAAGTATGCAAGGTCCACTGGAAGGAATATTATTGTTAAATACACTTTCAATAACAAATTAGAGGCCTTTGATCTGAACACCGTGGCTCAGCACTCATCCTGTTTTGCAGAAGGATCTGATATGTGTCCTGTACAATAAGGCCCTACTTTAATTTTAAGGTAAACTTTCCTCGATCATCTCATAGACCTTATCCATGTCCAGGCAACTGCGCACGATATCGGCAAGTTCCTTATATGCTTCTTCTTCGGTGGTGGCCACTTCTGGATGGAACTCCACCCCTTTCTTTTCTGTCAGGTATGTCATCAGAGCAGTCCTTATATTGCTGTTCTCGAACAGGCCATGCAGATACGTTCCTATGACAGTACCGCTCTCATCGATGCTGCCATCATCATCGAAGGCGGTCCTTGAGGTCATTGTTTTGCCCATGTGGATCTCATAACCCCACACTTCCTCACCCTTGATATGATGGAATATGGGTCCCTCTGCAACCACGTTCTTTTTCACCTGGGTGGTGGTCTTCCTATAATCATCAAAGGTTGTCTCCACGTCAAGCAGCCCCAGCCCCTCATAATCCGCCCTCTGGCCATTCTCTATACCAGAGTCATGCAAGGTCTTTCCAAGCATCTGGTAACCACCACATATTCCGAAAATGGGCACCTTGTTATACAAGTTCCGGATCTGCCTATCCATACCACTTGCTTTAAGGTCCAAAAGATCACTTATAGTGTTCTTAGTTCCCGGAAGGATTATGCAATCCGGAGTGCCAAGGTCCTCGTGCAGTTCCACATATCTCACTTTTGCCAGCCGCTCCAAAGGCTCAAAGTCCGTGAAATTAGATATGCGTGGAAGCCGAATAACTGCAATATCCACATCGTTAAGGCTGCTCGAAAACGCATTCCTATTTTTCGAGATGATGGCCATGGAGTCTTCGGACGGGATATTGAGCTTGTAATAAGGCAGAACTCCTAATACGGGAATGCCTGTCATCTCCTCCAGCTGCCTTAACCCGGGCTCCAGAATGGCCGGATCACCTCTGAACTTATTGATAACAAAGCCCTTTACATTACTGCGTATGTCATCGGGTAACAGCGCAACTGTGCCATAGAGGCTTGCGAAAACTCCACCTGATTCGATATTGCCCACTAGGATGATAGGGGCATGCGTAAGCCTTGCTGTGCCCACATTCACGATGTCTCGATCATAAAGATTGATCTCCGCAGCTCCTCCGGCCCCTTCCATGACAATGAGCTCGTATTTCTCACCAAGCCTATCAAGAGCCCCTTTTACAACTTCCATTGTTTCCGAGATAGAATCATAGTAATTGCCTGCGGATTTATCAGCATATGGCTCACCAAGAATGATAACCTGCGATGTCCTGTCACCTTTAGGTTTCAGAAGCACTGGATTCATATCCGCTGTAGGATCAATCCCTGCCGCTTTAGCCTGTACGGCTTGTGCTATACCTATTTCCTTACCATCTTTAGTGATCCAGGAATTGAGGCTCATGTTCTGTGCTTTGAACGGAGCCACTTTGTATCTCTCTGAAAGTATCTTGCAAAGGCCAGTGACCATTATGCTTTTGCCTACATCCGAAGCAGTTCCCAGTACCAGTAATTTTTTAGTACTTTTGTCAGTCATATCCAACAACCTTTTAACATGGAAAGCTTTTGTGTTAAAGAAGATTTCTCACAAGTTTTATGAGGAACAACTTATATCTACTTAACTCCAGAACTCCAGTTTACTTAAATCAGGTGGAACATGTTTGATCTTTTACGTGTAAGCGGCGGCCCAACAAAACCGGAAATAATCGCTATCGCTGTCTCTAAACTAGAACTAAGGGAAGGTGATGCGTTCTTTGATGTAGGGTGCGGTACAGGTGCTGTGTCAATTGAAGCAAGTTCACTTGTTAAGAACTTACATATCACTGCGATAGATGCAAGGAAAGAGGCTATTGAAGTAGCAAGGAAAAATTTCGAAGCATTTAAGATACCGAACGTGGATTTGGTCTTCGGCGAATCCTCTGAGGTCATTGGACAAGCAGAAAAAGTAGATTGCGCCTTCGTAGGAGGGTCTAAGAACATCCTGGAGGTGTTGGATACTCTTGCAGCAAAGAATGCCCGTAGTATAGTCGTGGATGCTGTACGTATAGAGACCGTAGTAAGGGTCATACAAAGGATGAAGGAGCTTGGCATATTTCGTGAAGTCCTCCACGTAATGGTATCCCGTGGGGCTGACCTTGTGGGCGAGACCATGTTCAGGCCTGAGAATCCGGTGTACATTATTGTCGGAGGAACAGACAAAACGAATTAAGAGGAGAATCAAATAAATGCTGATAGGAGTTGGACTTGGACCGGGATCCCCGGAACTTCTTACATTGAAGGCTGTAGAGACCCTAAAGAAAAGCCACAAAGTATACGTGCCCGGCAGACTGGCTGCGGACCTTGTTGCCCCATATGCTAAGGCGGAGATCCTTGATTTCCCTATGCTTACCGATTATAATGTCCTCAATGAGATATGGACAAAGAACGCTGAGCTTATAGCAGAGGAGGCCAGGCACAATCTCGTATCCTTTGGACTTATAGGCGATCCGAATTTCTTCTCTACCTTCACACATCTTAAAAGAGTGATGAACAGGCTATACCCGGATATAGAGACATCAACAATACCGGGCATCAGTTCCATTACGTCCTTCGCTTCCAGAGCAGATGTAGAGATAGATGCTTCATTTGAGGTTAGTGACGGTTCCCAGAAGGGCTATAAGATAGTCCTAAAGGCTACCAGGCCCTTGGAGATCATAGGCTCCATGAAAAATGAAGGCTACAAGAGGTTCATGTTCGCCCAGCGCCTGTTCATGGAAGACGAAGTGATCATCAAGGAGTTAGAAGATATCCCTGAAAAAGGTAATTACTTCAGCATAGTGTTCGGACAGAAATGAACAAAATGGAGGATAGATGTAATGGCTCGTAAGGTGTATTTTGTGGGCTCTGGCCCGGGCAATGCTAAGTATATCACTGTCATGGGAAAAGAACTTCTGGAACAGGCGGACCTGGTCATATATGCAGGTTCTCTTGTGAACCCGGAAGTGCTTAATTATTCAAAGGGTGAAAAAATAGATAGCTATGGACTCACCCTGGATGAAACGAACAAATTGATGGTTGAGGCTCTGGATGCTGGAAAAAATGTCGTGCGCCTGCACAGTGGTGATCCCTCGCTCTATGGTTCAATAGTGGAACAGATAGAAGAGTTGAAGAAATATGATGTCGAAGTTGAGGTCATTCCAGGGGTCTCCTCGGTCTTTGCAACCGCTGCAGCGCTTAAAACCCAGCTCACCCTTAACAATGTTACAGAAACCCTGATCATCACAAGGCCCGCAGGCAAGACCCTGGAAGAGGACCAGATCAAGGAACTTTCCCGGCATAATGCCACTATGGCGGTTTTCCTGGGCACGCAGAAGATAGAGGAGATCATGAAAAAAGTGGAGTATAGCCCTGATACTCCAGTGGCTGTAGTATTCCACGCATCTTGGCCTGATCAGAAGATCATCATCGGAACTGTGTCTGACATCGCTCAGAAGGTCAAGGATGAAGGCATAAAACGCTCAGCTATGATCCTCATTGGAGGGGTGGTAGACCCCAAGAACTATGGGAGGTCTTATCTATACGGAGTAGCACAAGAGCCGCTGTCATAACCTTTGAGAGGAACCTGGAGGTTGCCCGGCGTATAGCCAGGCACATTGATGCAGATATCCTATTATATGAAAAAGAGATATTCAGGAAGGCATTTGAGGAATACGATGCAATTGTGGCGGTCTTTGCAACTGGCATAGTGGTAAGGGATATAGCACCATACATCCAGAACAAATGGAAGGACCCTGCTGTAGTTGTAGTGGACTCTAATCTCAACTTTGCCATTTCCCTTTTGGGAGGACATCATGGTGCCAACGATCTGGTCCGCAAGATCGCGGAAATTGGCGCAGTTCCTGTTATCACCACAGCCACAGAGGTACATAATCGTAACTCTGTGGAGGGCATTGCCAAGGTACTGGGATGCGATATCGTGAACAAGGATTCCACCCGGCAGGTCAACTGTTCCCTGCTGGAACAGGATGTAGAAGTACTTGAGATAAAAGGGCCTAAGATCGTGGTGGTTGGCGATGATGTGTCTGTGCTGAAAAAGGAAAAGGCGGAAAAGAGATGATCATCGGTATTGGAGCCAGGCGAGGAGTCAACAAAGAAGAGGTCATATCTGCCATTGAGGCCGCACTTGCAGAAGTGAAAAAAAAGACCGATGACATAGACATGTTTGCTTCATCAAAGTTAAAGGAAAATGAAACTGGTCTACTTGAAGCTGTCGATCTGCTCGGGAAGGATATTAAGTTCCTTTCAGAGGAGGAAATCAATCTTTATGATGCGCCATCCGGGTCCCAGGCAAATCGGTTCGGTTTGACAGGGGTGGCAGAACCATCTGCTTTGGCGCTTTCTAAAAAAAAGGAATTGATCTTAAGGAAGAAGGTATATGGAAGGATCACAATCGCAATCGCAGAATAAGACCTCTGCTGGAAAAGGGAGATTGTATATAATTGGCATTGGACCTGGTTCTGTGCCACAGATGACAATTGCCGCCAGAGATGTATTGATGGGCTCTGACTACATAGTAGGCAACGGTACATATCTTGACCAGATCGCAGAGCTGATCGACAAACAGGAGATAATCCGCAGCGCTATGGGTAAGGAAGTGGACAGAGCTATCAAGGCGGTGCAACTATCCAAGAACAAGGTAGTATCTATGATCAGTGGAGGAGATGCCAACGTCTATGGCATGGCCGGACTGGTGCTGGAAGTAGCAGAACATGAAGGCCTTGATGTAGATATTGAAGTACTCCCAGGTGTTACAGCCATCACTGCAGCAGCAAGTGTGCTGGGTGCTCCCATAGTAAACGATTTTGCTGTAATCAGTTTAAGTGACCTGCTCACACCCTGGGAGGTCATTGAAAAAAGATTACATGCAGCAGCTTCTGCAGATTTCGTGATATCACTCTATAATCCAAAAAGCAGACAACGCAAATCTAATTTCTCCCAGGCCATAGACATAATAAAAGAATATAAGAATAGTACAGTGCCTGTGGGTCTTGTAAAGAATGCATTAAGGGGCACTGAGCAGGACTATATTGTCACCACCCTGGAAGAAGTTATGAACTATAATGACTGGGTGGACATGAGCACCACGATCCTGATAGCTAATAACGAGTCCAGGATATGGGAAAACAATAATGGGAAAAGGATCATCACTCCAAGGGGGTATCAGAGAAAATATGACTACTAATAGCAAAAAGAAATCAGATCCACCGGCTCTTGAAGAGCTTGTGGAGTTCACTACAAAGATCGATCCCACACTTATAGACATCTGCACCGACCTTGGTGCCCAGACCGATGAAGCAAAAGCTATCTACATGACAAGCCGCAACCTTGCTAAACAGATAGTAGGAGACAGGACCATTGAGGACAGGATACGCCAGCGTTGTATGGTTGCAGTGGGAGATCTTTCCATGGCATATCTTATGCATTTCAACAAAGACCCTGTGAGGGCTGGCGTGGAAGCCCTGAAGAAAGGTGCTCCTATATTCGTAGACATCAATATGGTAAAATACGGAATCACTAAGAGGGGACACAAGTCCGAAGTAATCTGCGTGATGGACGAGGATGAGGATGCCGCCATTGCTAAGAAGTTCGGCATTACAAGGACAGCAGCCGGCTTTCTTGCATGCAGGGACAGGCTGGAAGGCTCTATCATTGCTATAGGTAATGCTCCTTCGGCTGCTCTCGCAGTGTGCCGCATGATAGAGCATGGTATAAGACCTGCTCTGGTCATAGCAACCCCTGTGGGCTTTGTGAATGCCGCTGAGTCCAAGGAAGTTGTCAGAGATACTGACATACCTTCCATCACATGCATCGGCACCAGGGGCGGAACTCCCATTGTAGTTGCCTGCGTGAACGAACTTGTAGCCATTGCCAATGTAAAGGATGAATGCGAAGAATGATCTTCTCCACATTCACTTTATTGATATTCTTTTTTAAACCTGGAGCAATGTAATTATCTGGCTGGTGTATGCCATCCACAACCCCGCAAGTATCAGCAAAAAGCCTGCTATCTTTTTGACCAGGAAGTCATAGCGGGCAATTGTTCTTAATCTCATAGAGGATACGTTTGCAGAATATGCGATGATCAGCATGGGTATTGCAAAACCGATCGAGTATATGAACAGCAGCGTTGCACCATAGGCCAGATTTCCCTGTATGGCCACCAATACCAATACACTTCCAAGTAATGGTCCGACACATGGTATCCAAATTATACCAAGAGAAAGTCCAAGCAGGATACCACCCAAAAGGCCTTGCCTTTCGGGATTATGTACCTTACTTGTGAAGGCAGATAACCTGTTGAGAACCTGGAGATCAAAAAGCATGACTACCCCAAAAAGAACAATGGTAATGGAAGCTATCAGGTGTAAATAGGGAATGTAGCGTGTTAATAGTGCTCCAAAAGCAGATATAATCACGCCCATTGCTGTGAAGGAGATCGCCAGACCTGCTATCACCGCAAGGGGGCCATGTTTTCCTTCTTTTGTGGAAAACGCCAGAATAGCAGGGAGCAAAGGAAGCGTACATGGGGAAAGTACACTAACCATGCCTGCGAATAACACAGCAAGAGGATTAATATCCATGATCATATTCTTTGATCTGCCATTTTCTGTCACTTGTTCTGCCTTGACACAATGGCCATGTCCAAAGTTTTAGTAAGGATATCTTTCCCTGTTACACCGATGAACCTTGCAATGTTCCTATCTTTGACAATATCACCATCATGCGTCATGTAGAGATACCCCTCAGGACCATTACCTACAATTACGAACATGTCAGGAACAGAATAGACATCAAAGACCATGGCAACTTCTGGATTTTTCCTTGTATCGATGTACATCACAGTAGCCTTTCCCGCATACTCCTGTGAGATTTCCTCTATAGTAGGTTTCATTATCTTACATGCAGGACAAGCATCAAAACCAATGTCCACAAGAACAGGCCCTGAAATAAGTGCTTCATCTATTTGCAACAGGTCCTGGACATTCACTACTGTACTGTTTCCGGAGGGCTCGGTTCCGCCATCAATACAACCAGAAACACTTATTAAGAATGCTACGATATAAAGGAAATGATATTTGTTCATTGGCTCACCCGGGAATATCAGTTAGAATACTGATCTGTGTGAATATAGGTTTTATGGGATTAATGCAACAGTACAAAGCCATTGTGATTCATTTATAATGGTTGATCACCTTCCACTTTAAGAGAACTCCTTCCTCTATCTTACCGGCAGATATGAGTTCAAGGGGCAGTGTACTATGTTCAATGAAACCTTGTCCATCCACCAGGGTGGGTGCTTTTTGACCTCCAATTATAACATTGCCCACAAAAGTATAGATCTCGTCCACAAGCCCACTTGAGAGCATAGCCCAGTTGAGAGTTGCCCCACCCTCGACCATTAAACGCTTTACCCCCAGCTTATACAACTGCTCCATAGCATTCGGAAGATCGACCGTTGTATCTCCACTGACGATGATCCTGGCTTTCTTGCTCAGTGCCTTTATATTATCAGGCGGTGCAGAAGAACTAACCACAACAACTCTTTCACCTTCACCCTTTTTGAAAATATCAGCTTTCAGAGAGATCCTTGCTTTACTGTCAATTACAACACGCATTGGATTTTCATTAAATCCCTTAGCTTTGCGTTCAGATTTTCTTTGTGAAGATTTTACTGTAAGGCTTGGATCATCGGCAAGAACGGTACCTATTCCAACCATGACAGCATCGGAAGTGGCCCGTAACTCATCCATGCGATCAAAATCAATATATCCTGAGATCCTCACCTGCTTTCGCTGCCATGTTGAGATTTTGCCATCTGCCGACATAGCAGAATTTATAAATGTAAATGGTCGCTTCATGATAAGCCAACAATATAGAGAATAGCCGGATACCAAAGGCATCCGACAAAATGTATCAAAGGTCTATAATTGATTTCAACAGGTCACGATCCTTCAATAGCCCAAGGAACTTCTGATTTGCGTTGACTATTGGGATCTGGTCGATCCGGTTACGTTTCATCTTAAGCGCGCATTCACTTACCCCAGATATATATGAAGCTTTAACAAGGTTAGTGATCATGACATCCTTAGCAAGCACATTTGGAACTCTGATCCTTGAAACACTGTAGTAGATGCTCATAGTATCACGCACGGATTCCCATGTCCAGTGATCATCATCCGGACCATTGGACATATCAGACATCTCTACTGAGTCTTCAATGATACTGGCACTTATAATATCCCTGTCCGAGATGATACCCACAAGTTCCAGCTCGGAACTTAATACAGGAACTGCCTTCACATTTGCAAGTTCCATTATTCTTGCAACAACGTTAAGAGGATTTTCACTCCACACAGGTACTGATTTTTTGCTGCTGTATTGACCCACATGATCGGTCAGATTCAGTTCTGCAAGTGCACCAACAATATCGGCAACTGTAAGTAGGCCTTTCAGTTTACCATCTTCGACTACAGGGAGTCTGCGGATATTATGCTGCACGATCAGCCTGGCGGCATCTGTGATATCTTTATCCTCACTTATGCTTACAGGGTCCCTTGTCATGAGCAACGCAAGTTGCTCTTCTTCCGGGTTCTGCAAAAGATTTGACCTGCTAACAATACCAACAAGTTTTCCATCCTTTAATACAGGCACTCCTGATACTCTTTTTGCTTTCAGGATCTCCAGGACTTCATCCCTAGATCCGGGAAGTGTTGCACAGGCAACATCTTTTACCATTATATCTGAAACTTTAATGTTTTTAGGCATGTAGATCCTCTTCCGTGTTCACTCCTTCATGGAGGAGGCACCTTTTACTACCAGGACAGGAACTGGAGAGTTACGGGTAACTTTCTCAGCAACGCTTCCCAGCAGGAACCTGTCAAGGCCACTTTTGCCCAGCGTGCCCACAACTATAACATCCATTCCATTCTTTTGTGCGAATTCGATGATCTCATTACTTGGATGACCTTCGAGTATAACGGTCTCTACTTCAACATCTGCTTGTTTTGCCAGCTGCTCAACTTTTTGTACAGCATCACTTGCCTCTGTTTTCAGAAGTCCATACATCATTTCCCATCCTGCATCCATAGGTATGGAAGCAAAAGCAGCTGTGTCCACTACGTAGCCGACAAATATTTTTCCCCCAGCTATTTTTGCAAGTTCTATGCTATATTCTATAGCTCTTCTGTTCTGTTCAGAACCGTCTGTTGCAACGAATATTTTCTTAAACTCGGCTGTCATTATCCAATCTCCACAACTTCTTAATTGATAATTGTAAGGATGTCGTCAGGTCTTGCCCTTCTGACAATACCTCTTAAAGGATCAGTGATGCCATTAAGGTTATCAGAACTTCCATTTAGGATCATGATCTTTGGACTAAGACCTTTTGCAATATATCCAACTTTATTGACATTTAATATTGATGCACCGTTAAGCGTACACATCTTAAATACTTGTCTATCATCTATATTAAATATTTTTCTAAGTACTTCCATTTCAGCAAACATGTTAGGAGAATTCAACATCACATTGTCCGTACCTATAGCTACATTGATCCCAAGGTCAAGCATTTTCTCCACAGGTGACATCCCTACGCCTGTTATGAAATTGGATCTTGGACACACAATCACTGGCTTTTGTTCATCTGCAACTTGCCTGAGATCAGAAGGATCTGCATGTGTCATGTGTATTAAAACATCAGGATCTAAAGAAAGTGCCGGATCTATATCACTTCTGTTTTTCTCCCCGGCATGAATGAAAAATGGTTTTTTCCATGATATGGCAACCTCTCTTATTGTTTCCAACGCAGCCCTGTCCATATCTCTGGAACCACTAATACCAAAACCGTAAGATTCCCGCAATAATAGCTCAGCTTCATATTCAATATCTGTCTTGGAACCCTCTGTCCCACTAATCCGCCCAAGGATCCGGCACACTATGTCTTTGTTGTCAAGCGCATCTTTTAATGCAAGTGTTCCAGGGACCCCCCCTTCCCTGAAGTCCGCAAAAGTAGATGTGCCGGTAGCTATCATGTCAGAAATGGTCCTTTTCATTGCTTCAATGAGCTTGAACTGAGGTGTAGCCTGCAGTACACGGTGCTTAAGACCATCCGGTGGCCTGACAAGGAGGTCCAGATCCGGTTCCACACGGTTGCCCACAATATTTCCAAGTATAGGGTCTTTAATGACCGAATCACCTATGTGAGTATGAGAGTTCACCAGACATGGGGAGATAATGATCTCGCTGCTCGTGTTCTCTTCCCCTATATCGGTTATAACCCCATCTCTCAGACAGATATAGCCCTCTATAGTTTCTGGTTCAGGTCCCTGGATGATCTTTCCATAAATGATCTGTTCACTGGACATTTGAAACCCATTGCTGCGTTCTTATTGAAGATAGGTCCACAGGAAAAGCCATGATGTTAAAGGGGTAAATGTTCATGATCGTTAATAAGATTTGTCTTGTTATAATCAACTTTGCTAACACATTGTAAATTTGCTGCATGCTTATACGTAATATTGATATAGGTAAATTCCAATCCTATAAATGCGCATTTTTAGGTCCTTGCATAAGAACATGGCAGAGCCATTCAATGAATGCATAGTCAACCATAATGCGCTACAGAAGATAATGCGAAATGCGCCTGTCACGAGGGAAACTGGGAAGGACTGCGGACATTCCAGAGGATGAGCTCCCGGAGTTAGTGCGCCAGGCCACAGCATTATCTGCATGCAAACATAAACCCTCGTTACTGCTATACAATGCTTGGAGATCTTTATATCTATGCCTTTCATGAATGCATTAAAAGAGGTTAGCGATGGGATAATAATAGATCTTGAAGTAAACCCTGGTTCTAAATATACATGCATTCCCAGCGGATATAACCACTGGCGAAAACGCATTGAAGTTAAACTTTCCCAGACTGCACAGAAAGGGAAGGCAAATGAGCAGTTGATAGAACAGATTGCAATTTTATTTTGCGTGCCTAGTTCTACTGTGAGTATCATCAGTGGAGCAAAGAGCAGCCAAAAATCGATTTTCATAAAAACAATAAGTATGGATTTTGCACTGTCTGTTCTTGAGGAACATCTGAATGATAGATGTGATCAGCATTAACGTGTGCTCCTAATACTTTCACATGACTTGGGACCGATTAATATATGCTCCTTTCATACTAGATTGTGAGGTGAAGATCATGAGTACAATATTCGATGGTTTGATCGAACGAGCAAGGTACTATGAACAGTTCGAACAGTTCTCCAGGTCCGTACGAATAACGGATTATCAGGGAGTTGATGCATGCCGGACCACAGAAGTATGAAAATGTTTATCAGATTGGCAACAAATAGTGATCTTGGAAGAAGTATCATCCTATGTCAAAGAATTTAAAGACCTATAGGGTGCATGGTTATGAAAAAACCCTCAAGGCACCCATGTTCGTATATAGAGAACGTCTTAAGCTCATTGAGGAACTACTTGAAGAGCTGCTATATTTTTCTATGGATGGAAATATAATCCTAGTTGAGGGTAAAAGAGATCTGGCATCACTCAGGAAACTTGGCATAAATGGGAGAATAGAATTTGTCACCCACCATCCCTTAACAGGCGTATGTGAGAAGGTTGCAGCCACTGGAAAAAACATAGTGATATTGACCGATTGGGACCGAAGAGGTGTTATCCTCGAAAAGAAAATAGCTGGTCATCTGGAAAATTACGGTATACGCATAGAACACCGACTAAGAAAACGTATTCTGTCTCTTGTACAGAAAGAAATAAAGGATGTAGAAAGTCTATATACCCACATTTCAATATTAAGGCAAATAGCTGATCCAGAATACCATTATAACAATACTTATGACAATATCCTTATTTAACCATAAGCTGATTGTGTACGGTCCTGGGATGTGAACTTACGCTCGAATTCTGGATATAGCTCGGCCTTATCAACTAATTCCTCATAGACCTTGTGCCTTGGGCTTACAATTACTATATGTGCGGGCGGATGGATCTTACGAAGTTTACTTATAGCTGCCCCAGCATTGTTATCAAGTTCCACCAATGCTGCAGAATTACATTTGGATTTCAGAGGCACTCCGACCACACTCACAAGCACGTTATCCGCATATTGAGGTTCGATGCGCTTGGGCTTTGATAAAAAACGTAGATGGCCATAATGTTCAAGATCATGCAATGCTACATTAACCTTATCGGCATTATCCGCCCTTATGACAGCAAACGACTTAATGTCAATACCTCTGGCCAAATTGCAATCCCCCTTTTCATCTCGCACATATTTTATAGTTCTCTATATAAGAATTTTGTTATTTTAAATTTCAAATGCTCAACATTTACTAAATTCTATTTAAATATATAGTTTTCCATTGAATTTTATTCTCCAAGTTCCCTGGACCTTTTTGCAGAAGCAATGACCGCATTCATAAATGCAGCACGCACACCCCTTTCTTCAAGTTCTTTTATTCCCCTGATCGTCGTCCCTGCTGGAGAGGTTACCATGTCCTTGAGCTCACCTGGATGTTTGTGAAATTCAAGGGCCATCTTTGCTGCACCAAGCACAGTCTGGGCTGCCAGTACAAGTGCACTCTCTCTGTCCAGGCCTTCATACACCCCACCGTCAGCCATGGACTCAATAACAGGAAATATATACGCAGGCCCACTCCCTGAAAGTCCTGTCACGGCATCCATGAGTTTTTCCTGGACTATTATAGCACTACCAACCGCACTAAATATTTCAAGTGCAAGTTCGGCATCCTCCATTGAAGCGGTTGGGCCTGGACAGATCGCAGAAGCGGATTCTGAAACCGTTGCGGCGATGTTCGGCATCACCCGGATTATTCTTGTTCCAGGTTTCAGTTCTTTTGCAATATCTTGCAATGAAACACCTGCAGCTATCGATATCACAAGCTTTTCAGCTGTTACTTTGTCTTTTATCGATTTCAGTACACTCTTTAGTATCTGTGGTTTGACCGCAAGCAGTATCACATCTGTGTTCATCACCGTAAGCTCATTATCATTGGATATATTGATACCAAGCTCTGCTCGCATTCTTTCCAATCCCGGATCAAAAACATCGCTGGCATGAACATTAGATGAATCTATAATGCCCGAATCACATATGCCCTTTATAAGTGCAGATCCCATCTTGCCAGTTCCGATCACTCCCAGCTTTTTATTTTTAAGGTGCATTGACTACGACTCCATGTACTCTTACTTACGCTTAATGTTGACTATATCCCCAAGGGTAGTTCCTTTATGGAGTTTGTCTCCTTTCCACTCGTCATCACTGATCCTTTCAATTAGTTTGACCTCAAGGGTACGTTCAAGCTTTTCCCTTACACTGTCCTCTGGGACCAGCTCACGGCGTTCAAATTTTCGAATGAGTGTTGCCTTTTCTTTTATCTGAGCAGCAAGTTGTTCAGGTGTCCAACCGCGTTTTTCCCTTGCTTCCCGAATGATCTGGTCATAATCGTCCACGATCTCTTCGGTCAGCTTTTCAAATCCGGTCCTCTGGGTCCTCCTAGGTCTGATAGATGTCGGCTGCACTGGAGAGATCTTTCTGGAAACAGGAGTCCGCTTGCTAGCAGGTGTACCGTACTGAGTACATTTAGTACATACGGTCAGTTCGCCACCATCGACAATGATCTTAAAAGGGCTTCCACGAATATCTTCACCACATATTTCGCATTGCATACACAAATCACTCTTAAAAACCTACATAGTGCTTTTACGAAAGGGCTATATATCGTATGCGCTTAAATAATGTTCGGAGCTGTATGAACGAGACCAGTGAAGCAGATACCAAGCGTTTCGCTCCCGCAGGGGCGGACAGGAAAAACTATGAATATCCTAGTGCGGAAACCGATGAAAATTTTTCCAAATACTTGCTGGACCGTATGAAACAGTTAGAGTCCCGCAATACTCTTCTTAAAGAGCAATATGACCAGATGGAATCAGAAAAAAGATATGTAGAAAGCCAGAAGCTTAAATTTGAGCGTGATGTTCGCAGGATGCAAGCTGAAATAGACCGATTGAAGACCGCACCTCTTGTGATCGCAACCGTAGTTGACCTCATAGAGAACGGTAAGGTCCTTGTGAAAAGTAGTACTGGTCCACAATTCCTGGTGGGAGTGTCCCAGTTCATAGATGATGAAAACCTGATACCGGGTGTTACCGTGGCCTTAAACCAGCAGACGCTTGCAGTAGTGGACGTCATACCTCATACAGAGGAGCCTATGGTAAATGCTATGGAAGTGGTTGACCCACAAGATATGGACTATGACCAAATAGGTGGCCTTGATGAGCAAATACAGGAAATAGTCGAGTCCGTTGAACTACCGCTTACTAAACCAGAGGCTTTTGCGAAGATCGGTATATCACCGCCAAAAGGCGTTTTGCTATTTGGGGAGCCTGGTACGGGAAAGACCCTGCTAGCAAAGGCAGTTGCCAGCAGAACAGAAGCTACTTTTATCAGGGTAGTGGGTTCTGAACTAGTCCAAAAATACATAGGGGATGGAGCAAAACTCGTCAGAGAGATCTTTTCCATGGCAAGGAAAAAGGCCCCTTCCATTATATTCATCGATGAGCTGGATGCCATAGCTTCAAGACGTCTTAGTGATACGAATGGCGCTGATCGTGAGGTACAGCGCACACTTATGCAGCTTCTTGCCGAGATGGATGGATTTGACAACCGTGGAGAAGTGCGCATAATCGCTGCAACTAACCGTTTGGACGTACTTGATCCAGCTATACTGCGTCCTGGCAGATTTGATAGAATAGTCAATGTACCGATGCCTGATATCAACGCCAGGGAACTTATCCTCACGATACATACCCGAAAGATGAGGACAACAAAGGATATTGATTTTAAAAAGCTTGCTTCCCTTACTGAAGGGATGAGTGGTGCAGATCTGAGTGCCGTTGCCATGGAAGCAGGTATGCTCGCCGTCAGAGATGGGAAAGAACAGGTGGAAATGGACCATTTCTTAAGATCAGTGAAAAAAGTAACCTCACCTATAAAGTCTTCTATTCAGATAACTACCGATCAGCCACAGACAATGTTCGGCTAATGTTCGTGGTCAAAGATCATTTTTTTGTTAGCGGAGGATTTATTCTTGTGTATAGATCATTCCATATAAAAAATGAGATAAGGATACTTGCTATAGATGATTCTGCATTGATCGGCAATCAAATAATGATCATAGGAGCATTTTTCAGAGGAGGAGAATGGTTGGATGGTGTGATGAGAGCCTATATCACAAGAGATGGGATGGACAGTACTGATATCATTACAAATATGATAATGTCCAGTAAACATCGTGAGCAGATACGTGTCATAATGCTGGACGGAATGACTTATGCGGGCTTTAATCCGGTGGACATTAATTATATCTGGGAACTTACAGGAATTCCAGTAGTGGTGGTTATGAGAACATATCCTGACCTTAGGAAAATAGGGGATGCCTTGTTGCACCTCCCTGAGCCAAAAAAAAGAATGGACATTATACTTAGAGCTGGAAATATCACACAAGTACGAACAAAACCTGGATACAATCCTCTCTACATACAATGTGCAGGTATAGAAGCGCAGCATGCAGCAAAAATAGTAAGGCTTACGGCCACCAGAAGCAACATTCCTGAGCCCCTGAGGGTGGCCCATCTTATAGCCACGGGAATAGTACTTGGGGAGTCAAGGGGAAAAGCGTAAGGCAAGCCTATACATACTTTTCCACTAGCTGCACACCAGTACCCATCAGTTCCAGAGCTCTTTCATTTGTCCGGGATTCTGCAAATATACGTATGATCGGTTCAGTGCCTGACGGCCTTATCAACACCCACCCATCCTCATACCAGATCTTCACACCATCCGTAGTATCTATTTTCATTTGACCCGTAGCAACCTCTGCTTTTAGCTTTTCCATGACCGCTTTCAGATCATGACATTCGACCTTTGTTTTAGAGTTGAAATATGTAGGCACGCTCTTTGCCATCTCAGACAGCTTCTTTCCTCCAGCCATGATCTCCAGAAGCTTGGCACAGGACATAGCCCCGTCCCTGCAATACTGATGCTCAGGAAATATAAGTCCCCCATTACCTTCACCGCCAAACACAGCTCCAATTTCCAGCATCTTGCGTGCAACATTGATGGAGCCTACAGCAGTCCATACTAGATCCACTCCAGCCTCTTTTGCAACGTCCAGCATTCTCTGGGAAGAGCTCACAGGGGTCACAAGTGTTCCTTTCTTTTGTTGCAACACATATTTTGCCATCATTGCGAGCAAAACCTCTTCATCGATGAACTTTCCAGTTTCATCGAAGAACACAGCACGATCTGCATCACCATCATGGGCCACCCCGATCTGTGCCTTTTCCTTGATGACAAGCTCTGAGAGCTGAGTAAGCACATCTGGAGTGGGTTCTGGATTGCGCGAGGGGAATGTACCATCTACCTGTGCATTGATAGTTACCACCTCACAGCCTAACTGACGCAGCAGGAAAGGTAAAGTTAGTGAACCGGCTCCACAACCCGTATCTGCAATGACCTTGAACTTCCGTTCCCTGACAACATCTGCATTTATGGCGCTGATGATGCCTTTCATGTAAAGGTCATTGGCATTGGGATCGTGCCTGAGATCTCCGGTATATTGCCACGTTGCTGGCTGGAATTCCCTGGAAAAATATATCTTTTCGATCTTTGCTTCGTCTTCCCTGGACATCTCAGTACCATCACCAGCTATTAACTTGATACCATTGTACTCCCTTGGATTATGTGAAGCTGTGATCACTATTCCTGCATCGGCATGGTCCCTTACATAGTACTGTATCGAAGGGGTGGGAACAATACCCACATCTATAACTGTGAGACCAGAAGACAAAGCACCTGCTATCGCTGCAGATTTTAGCATTTCTCCTGAAATGCGGGTATCCCTTCCAATGGCAACAGTTCCTTTATTACCCATTAGTGTACCTAGGCTTCTTACAATATCCATTACCATCTGAGGTGTCATATGTTCATTAGCTACGCCTCTTACTCCATTCGTTCCAAAAAGTTTCATTATCTATCACCCATAGCTATGATTATTATGGCATCGAACTGCTTTATCTTTAGTGGTCTGCGAGGTATAGATATACATCTTCTGTGATAGATATTAGGGATGTTCCTTGATAAAATGCAACAGATAAAGGAAGCTCTTGCTTCAAAGAAGGCTGTGGTAGCATTCTCAGGTGGTGTGGACAGTTCTGTTCTCGCTGCCCTTGCCTATGAAGCACTGGGAGATAATGCACTGGCAGTTACTATCAATATGTACTCTCTTCCTGAAGGAGAAATACAGGCGGCAAAAGATGTTGCCAGAGAAATAGGAATAAAGCATGAAGTTGTGGATTTTGATGAGTTCAATGTGCCCGGTTTTGTCGAGAACTCGCCTGATAGGTGTTACCACTGCAAGCGAGCCATTCTTGAGATCCTTTTAAGGGTTGCTGAAGAGAAAGGATATGAAGTTGTGATAGAGGGCACGAACATCACAGAAACACAAGGTCATCGGCCTGGAATGCGGGCTGTTACAGAAAAGGCTGGTCGTATCATGTCACCCTTTATACAGTTATCAGTGAGCGGAAAAGAGGTCAGACAAATGGCAGAACATATGGGACTTTCAGTTGCTTGGAAGCCTTCATCACCATGCCTTGCATCACGCATTCCCTATGGAAGGAGGATCACATACAATAACATTGCAAGAGTGAGGTCTGCGGAGGAATATTTATCGACCATCGGCATTGCCCAATTCAGGGTCCGGGACCATAGAGATATTGCAAGGATAGAAGTAGGGCCGTCTGAACTTCCTGTTGTGCTGCAAAGGAAAGATGATATTGTGAAGGAGCTTAAAAGACTTGGATACCAGTATGTATCCCTTGATCTAGAAGGTTTCAGGAGTGGAAGTCTTGATGAGGTCCTTAGCAAATGATGTTGGCGTCCGGCCTGCCACCGAGCAGGACATGCAGGATATCAAATGCATTGCTTCCACATATTTCCTGGATACAGGGGGCCTGGAATACAGAGATTGTATTGTGGCAACGCTGGAAAACAGGATTATTGGCATTGCCTGCTCCAAGTATACGGAATGTCCTGAGCTGCATACCATTGCAGTGCACCCGAATTACAGGGGAAGAGGCATAGGTGCATTACTTGTCAGATGGCTTGGCCTTACCCTGTTCAAAGGTCATGAACATATCTATGTACGCACTACAGCCCCTGGCTTCTTCAAAAAGAGGGGATTTGTAGCTCTGCAGAATAATATGAAAAAGGAATTGTGGACAGATTGTGCAGTTTGCGACAGGTTTAACAACTGCAAACAATCTGTTATGCGTCTGGAACTGCGGAGAGGGGAATATGCTGACAATGGGAATAATCAACACCTATGACAGGATCAAAGTACTTGATGCACATTACCGTGCCATAGCCAGGGCAGCTCCCATCTGCCATGCGTTCGGATTTCGACTCGCATTATACGACTTTCCTTTCAATATGACTGCTGAAGAACTTGTAGAATATGTTGCTGATAAGACCACCATAGGAGGATCAGGAAAATACCTCCGCCTGCTACATGAAAATGGCCATTTCTTTGTGTTCGAGCTGCCTAAAAAAGGCTTTCAGCCTCAGTTCGGCACAGCGGTCGTAACCACTTCCAGGCCTGAAAAGAAACGTGCCATAACTCCCAATGATATTGCCAACGGTATTCTCAAAAAAAGCTCATACCTGCTTCTTGTGGGACTTGGCAGGAAAGGCCTCCCCAAAGAGACATTCGAACAGGCTCCCCTACATCTGGACATTACCTCAGCCGGTATATCCCTGGAAACCTGTACAGCCATCGGATGCATTCCTGCGTATATAATGGGCATAGTGCATACCATACAAAGCCCTGGCTTAGAAAATAAATAGGTGTAAAAGAAAAATAGAAGTTAATAGCAAAACAATGCCCTTACTTCCTGCGCATGAACACGAACGCAAGTCCAAGTATCGCTGCTATGGGCAGGGCGACTGTCGGGAACTCCGGGATCTCTCCACCATTGCAACTATTACCAGCGATTAAATCGCTCTTCTCTCCAGTCTCTAGCGGTGGGTCCAATTCTTTTACATGTGCAGCTGCTACATGACCATTGTCTCCATAAGGCAGTTTTTCAGATGGCAGATCAACTGGAACAATTACCATTACAATATTTTTTTGTTCCCCCGTTGCATGAAAACCTGTAGCGAACTTGTCAAAACCGTCTGGCTGAAAGCTACCGGTCATTAAATCGAATTTATACCCAGTATTATTATTGACAGTATATGTCGGATATCCGTAGATGTTATTACTATCACTGGATGGAACGGTCAAGAATACTTTATCTATATTACCTTTCATTGGATATTTAAGCAGGAAGGTCACTTTACCAGACTGTGCATCTACCAGAACAATAAGGTCATCATATTTATTTTCATTATTTTGGTCCAATAGATACATTGTTCCAGCACTTACACCTCCCACCATGGCAAAAAGCACTGCAATTATTCCAATAATCTGTAATGCCTTTCTCATATCAACCACCTATTTTTCAATCACACGGTTAGTGTTAGCTTTGGAGTTATTTAAAAATATCGAAAATGTGTGCAACGTATTAATATTTAAATATGTTTCAAAAATAAATACGATGATACTTGCGGCCCTTAACAAAAAAATAGATATTATCTGTGCAATTTAGCACGTGTTGGTGGCATAAAAAACGGAACTGATAAAAAGGCTTTCAAAGCTTCGGAGAAGGGGTCTTGCGTAACCAGTCGATATCCGACTGGTATAGTTCGCGCAGGTCCTTAAGGTCCAACTTAAGCATTGCCAGACGGCTTACTCCCAAACCCCATGCAAGGACAGGGTATTTGATACCAAGGGGGTGGGTAACTTCCTTTCTGAACACACCTGCGCCCCCAAGCTCTACCCAGCCCAGACCTTCAACGTATACCTCAGGTTCCACACTAGGCTCTGTATATGGGAAATAACCTGGCCTGAAGCGCACATCCTTGAACCCCATCCTGTGATAGAACTCAGAAAGCAAACCAAGCAGATTGGCAAAGGTAATACCCTTATCCATTACCACACCCTCCAGTTGTTCGAATTCCGGGGTGTGGGTTGGATCAATGGTTTCCCTGCGGTATGCGCGGTCGATGGAGAAGGCCTTGATCGGAGGTTTTGGATTATCTGCAAGATATTTGATGGTCACAGCAGTTGTATGAGTCCTTAGAACGTTCTTGCAGGCGATCTCCTCACTCCAGTTACCTCCCCAGCCCTTTGAGCCAATCTCCCCTCCATGCTCATGCATGGCACGCACTTTATCCTTGTATTCGGCCGGAAGTTCCGATGTTCCTTTAAGATGGAACGTATCCTGCATTTCCCTTGCAGGATGATCCTGTGGCTGGAACAACGCATCAAAGTTCCAAAATGAGCTCTGTACAATATCCCCTTTTATTTCAGTGAAACCCATTTCCAGAAATATCTGACGCATCTGGTCGATAAGGCGCTGATACGGATGAACTTTAGCACCGTAAATAATGCGGGGCGATGTGTGAATATCATAAGGTCTGAACTTTTTCTCTTTCCATTCCCCGCTTTTGATCATCTCTGAAGTGATTTGAGCAATCTCTTCTTCCAGAGTGATACCATCCCTCACAAGCTCCTCACCATCAGCAGTGATCCTGAAGGTCCGCAGCTTTTTCTCATTTCTGTTTACCAGCTTACGCTTTATAAGCTCCTGGACAATGGAACTGGCCACTCCCAGCTGTTCCGATGTTACCTCCCCATTGCTCAAACTAATAAGGGCCTTTTCATCATCACCAATGTCTGCCTTGCCCAAAGGTATCACATTCCCCTGTTCTATATTTGCCCATCCCTTGCGGCGAAGCCATCCTGTAGCGATGCTTACGATTTTTGGTGATACTTTTTCCTTCAGCTCTTCCAGAGAAGTTGGGCCAGATATGGCTAATATCATTTGTCTCTCAGGAAGACCAGACCTTGCATACTCTTCACCTTCAGATGTCAGGTTGTAAGTTTCTATAACCTGTTCCAGTACATCAACAAGCCCTTTCTCCTGAAGCATAAAAGCAGACTGGATAACTGTTTCGACCTTCAGTCCGGAGATCTGCGCAAGTTCTGCTGGAGCTAAATTACCTTGCTTTCCCAAATCTATCAGAACAATTTTCTCGTTAGTGGTTAGATTATACTGGTGGTTCATTGTCACACCTTCTGAGCGATCATTGAGTTCATAAGAGATATTCATCAAGTCTTTCCCTGGCAAGCTCTCTTTTCTCTTGATGGTCCTTCAGGAACTTTTCCATTTTCTCAGCGGCCAGGTTCTTACAACTACCACAGTTCCTCTGCCCTGTAACACATTCCTCATATATCTGCGAAAGCTCCTGATCATCTTCTATGAGATGGAAAAGCAAAAGCTCGTATACGGAGCATTTGTCAGGTTCACCGCCCAGTTTCTTTTGCTCTTCCAGGCTTATGCGTCCCCCGGTCTTTGCACGTTTTATCTTTTTTGAACCTTCTTTTGGCTCATCAAGAAGAGCTATATGGCTCTCAGGGGTACTGCTTGACATCTTCCCACCCTGCAGGCCAGACATGAAACGGTGATAAGTAGCTGCAGGAGGAATAAATGCATAACCTCCATAACGAAGCTCGACATCCCTTATCATCCTTATCAATTCTTCAAAGTCTTCAGCATCAAGAACATCCAGATGACCTTCAAAGAGTTTTGTGCCGCCAGGGATCTGGTCGGCCAGTTCTTCAAGTGCCTCCCGGGGAGCTGCTTTGCTGCGTATGCTGAAATAATGTTTCCCGTTTTTATCCTCTCTGCCTTCTATTTTGAACATGTTCATCTTATGACCAAGCCCTCGGGTAAGACGGATATGCGGGTCCTGATCAGCACCTACTGGTACAACGGTCGGCTTTGGTCCACCATACTCTTCAAGCTGGGGATGAAGTATATCAGCACTTTGCGTTACTGCACTTACCATATGGGAAACGCTTGTTTCCCCGGTGAACCCATAGATAGCACTCAATTCTGAATAATTTACCTTGGAACCGAGCTCGAAAGAAAGGTCTTTCACATTATTTGAATCGGATTGGAAATAAATGTGTCCATGAGGTTCAAAACCAAGGGCAATGAGACTTAAGATATACTCATTGATGCCCGTATCCCGACATTTCTTCCATGAGGTCCCCCTTACGGAATAAGCTTCACGGTCAGCTATACCTACAAATGCATCAGCACCTTTCTGCTGATGCCATATTATCTCTTCCATAACCATCTTATGCCCAAGGTGTATCCTTCCGGAGGGCATGAAACCGCTCATAACAGCGAACGGCCTTTTATTCTGTATTGCATCAAGTATACGATCATAACTTCGATGACCGAAGATCACTTTTCTACGCATTAATCTATGAGGGTCCTCTATACGAGAATATAGGTCATCGAACGGCATTATACCAAATTCCTCAAATAATTTGGAATAATCTTCGACATTAGTTGAGCTCCACGGATCAAGTTTTACATTCATGAGAGATCTGTGTCCTGTTTATATCACTATATATCATTGTGCCCCTGGCAATGGTAGAAACACGTAATTATATGTAAATGTTCTTATTACAGACAAAAAAGATTAAGAGCTATTTTTTCATCAGCCTGAAATCATATGGTGCCAACCCATCTTGCAGTATATTACTAACTTGTCCAAGAAATGCAGGTTCATGCATTTTGCAAGTATAACGTTCTCCTCTGTAATGTGGACTTTTACGCATCCTTTTCCATATGGTCTTCAGTGATTCTTCACAGACATTACCATAACTGAGCGGAATATAAGGACATGGTTTCACAGAACCTTCAACACATATGTGTAGCCAGCGCTGGCCAGCCATGCATCCCAGCATCTGGCCTTCAAAATAAGTATTTGCAAAGATGCGTGGACCATCCTTTGAGGAATTGATGCGCTTATACATATCCAAAATCTTTTTACGCTGCTGATCGGAAAGTATCGGATCGTCAGGCATCTTAGGGATGCTTTCCCATAAAGAGAATTCATGCACTCCCAGAGATGTTGCCATTTCATACATTGCAGGCAGTTCGTCTATGTTCCTGGGAGATACATGGGTACACATTGTGACCAGAAGCCCTTCCTCAAGTCCCATTTTAATAGCAGAGGTGGCTTTTTCAAAAGCACCTTCGAGTCTGCGGACCTCATCATGCTTTTGTGGTTCAGTGGAATAAATGCTCACAAGAAGATTGTACAAACCTGCTTCTTTCAGTCTTCTTGCGGTCTCTGGTGTCATTTCAGTACCCGGAGTATACATATTGACAATGGCACGCTCTTTATCAACATATTCTATAAGCTCGAATATGTCCTCGCGAAGCATGGGATCCCCTTCAGTGAAAGTGATTATGAAAGCTCCCATGTCCAGTGCTTCATCAATTACTTTTTTCACTGCCGATGTGTCAAGTTCGCCCTCCCCTCCACTTATAACACAATGAGCACACTGGCATTTACATTTGCGTGTGATCTCAAAAGATACGGTCTCTGGTACATATCTTCCAAGTGCGATCTGGATCTCAGCAAGCAATAATCTGTTAAAAGCTTTACTGGGTATGGGGGGAAGCCATGTGGAAGCAACAATAAAATCTTCTGTTACAAGAGCTGGTTTTTCTTCAATAAGACGGGAGTTGATGCTATCCAGAAAAGGAGTACATGGTCTTTTAAGACCACCTTTTGCTTCTAGTTTGACAAATGTTTCTTTCTTATGTAACTTAATGGTAAGCCCTGGAATAGATACAAGAGTGACGGCAGCTTCTGGAGTTTTCGAAGGCTGTTCAGTAGAATTCATTGATATTCTCCTTTTTTTGAGGGAGTATTGCAGAAAATGTCTGCTTTCTCACATAGGAGGGAACCATGAGGATCAACAACCAGTCCTGCATCAGTGATCCTATAACGATGTATGGATTCATCGTGTTTGACACCCCTCATTTTGAGGACCTCTATGAGACGGAACTTTTCATTTCCGATCCTTGACGTATTAAGGGAAATAACACCCTCTGCAAGATACTCCTCCACATTGAAAGTATCTTGCACATATTTATTTTCACTTGAGATAAGGGTTGTGCAACACATATTCTCTATATTCTTTATAAATTCCAGCAGTATGAACCTGATATTGACCGGATCATGTGACATCTTCAGTGTTGTGATAGAATCAATGAAAAGACGTTTTGCACCGATCTGTTGTACATTATGATATATCTGATTGAGAACGCTTTCAAGCGTCATTTCCTCAGTATCTATCTTTTCATATGTCATTGATCGCTTTATGTATCTGCTATACTTCAGTGGATCAATGCGGACTATCCTTAGCTTGTTCTCCTTTATCAGCCTTTCAAGATCCCAGTTATGTCGCCACATATTACGCATTATTCTGGCGGGTGATTCATCAAAGGTAACATAAACACCAGTATCATTGTATCTGGTAATACCTTCATAAAGATACTGTACCCCAAAAGTAGATTTGCCTGCTCCTGGTCCTCCGATGATCAGAATGACATCGTCTTCGATAAAGCCGCCTTCGATCAATTCGTCAAAACCAGGTATTCCTGTAGGCACTCTCATAAAAGACCTTCAAGCAGTATTGTATAGTAAATTATATTCCATGTTATATAATTTACTATTCCTGCATGCCAGCCTGTGCTCTTTAAACCCTTTCTGCAAAAGCCAGATTTCCACTGATCCTCTTGATCCTGGCTTTAACAGTTTGTCCTTTGGAAGTATTAGGCACGAATATAGTGTATTTGGATAGTTTAGCTATTCCGTCACCCTTGGAACCGACCGAATCTATCATCAGTTCATATTCTTTTCCTTCTTCGATCTCATCCTTTGGTGCCTGAGCTACAGCACGTCTCTTTTTGACGGGTCTGTGACCACCACATGCTGAACATCTGAGCATTAACACCCTATCGACTTTGACAAGTTGCGTATCCGGGCGGCCACATTCTGAACAGATAACATATTCCTCAACATAGGCATCTATGTTGGATTTTAGCATATCTTTAGTGAAACGCCCTTGGAACACCGCTCTGCTCCCTTCGATCTTACCTGCGGTACCCAGTTCCCGGGTCAGGTATTTCATCAAATGGTCCGGGTCCCTGTTGAACACATCCGCTATATTGCCAAAATTGTCAAAGATGGTGGTCTTCCCTTCAACCAATACCCTGGGTTCAGGAATAACAAAACGTTCACCAGCGGTTTCCATATCAGGCAGGTTGGCCAACGCACGGTCAAGCAACTTCTCATAGCTATCCATGTCTAATACCTCAGTAATACCGGATATAAAGACTTACTGCACAAGTTCTAGACCTTGATCTATTACTATTCTCACAGGTGTAGGAAGCTTCTGGCCTGCGCGCCTCAGTGCATCCTTAGCGATAACAAAGTTCTCTTTGTTCACAGATATTGTGAAGATCTTCTGACCTGCAGACACCCTGGCAGCGGTTCCCACGTTCTTTCCATAGGCACCCCTCATACCACTTGATACACGGTCTGCACCTGCACCAGTTGCCTGTTTGTTCTCCCTTAGTACCTCATGAGGGTATACCCTGAGCTTCAAATGATAACCAGTACGTCCAGCTACATTCATTATAGTCCTATTAGCAGTTATACGGGCAGCTTCAAGGGCAGTGTGTCTGATTTGACATCTCTCTTTGACAATAAGAGAGACCTTTACGGGAAAATCTTCAGTTTTACTACCCATATCGTAGTGGATGACCTGACTTCCAGGAACACCACCCATATATTTTCTGCGGGTGAACGAACGTTGTCTGACGTTCCTGTACATACTTGCTGGCTTTCTTACCATTAATAAAATCTCCTTTAAATTATGAATAAGTCCTCAGAATAAAACCTGGCTCCTTATAGATAATGTTGGTATTTGAACCTGTTGAGCCCTCTGATAAATTACTTGGGGCAGAGGCTGTTCTTTTACTACCTTGGGGTTTATAAGTCTTATTCCTCAATATATACATGTGCTGAGTATCGAGCGGTTCATATAGTTTACTCATATATAATCACTTGTATGGAATCCTCAATTCCCATGTCCCACAAACAACGTATAAAAAGGAACATACGGTTTGCGCTCATAACCGTTTCAACATCACGGTTCAAAAAATATGGTTCTGCTAAATCTCCACAAGAGGCTGAAGACCTGTCTGGAGATCGTATGTATACTCTGATAAAAGAGAGCGGGCATGAGATCATATCCTATTCATTGGTTCCCGACGACCCTGCCTCCATCCGGGACCTGATATCCAGTATGCTGGGTGAAGATGTGGATGTGATAGTAACCTGCGGAGGTACTGGACTAAGTCCCGATGATGTGACCATAGAAGCTATATCTCCCCTGTTCCATAAAAAAATGCAAGGTTTTGGGGAATATTTCAGGTATCTTAGTATCGGACAAATAGGTAGTTCTGTTGTCCTTACAAGAGCATGTGCAGGTATAGTTGACGATAAAGTGATATTTTGTATCCCGGGTTCACCAAAGGCAGTGGACCTCGCATTTTCAGAAGTGATCCTGCCGGAAGCAGGCCATATTTTAAAACATCTTGGAAAGGTAGCATAAAAAGAACTTCCTATAATACCTATTATATACTAGTAAAGATATTGTACACTGCGACAAATTACCAGGCATATAGACGATAATAGGAAAATATATAATAGCTCAGAAGGTTGCGCATGACAGGATATTCATTAGGCATCAAAGAGCTGGATGAGATCCTTGGTAGTATCAGGGAGGGAACGAATATCATGATGATAGGTCCTCCTATGAGCTCTAAAGATGAACTCCTTAACCTGATCGTGTACAACGGCTTCATTAATGGTAATTCATCTATAGTTGTATCCACCCGTGAACCAGGAGAAAGGTTCTTTGAATGGTTCGAACGCAATGGAATAGACATATCTGATGCTAACATAGGTGTAGTCGATTGCGTTACAAAGACCCTTGGGATGGGTGCCCCGGAAACAGACAGAATAAAACGCGCATCGAGCCCGGTTGATCTGACCGGTATTGGAGTAAAGATCAGTCAGTTCTTTGAAGATTTCCTGATGAAAAGAAAGATACGCCATAACAGGCTTTGTATCAACTCACTGTCAACTATACTGATGTATTCCAATCTGCATACAGTGTTCAAATTCCTTCACGTCTTCACCGGAAGAGTAAAAGCAGCAAATGGATTAGGAATATATGTTGTAGAGGATGGAATGCATGATCAGCAAACAATAACTACCCTACAACAACTTTTTGATGGAATGATCGAGATCCGTTCAAGCGGTGAGCATCACTGTGTACGTGTGATTGGATTGACCCCAAAACCAACTCCCTGGTTTGAATATGAGATCGAAGGCAATCGCCTGAAGCTTAAAGAATGCAGGTGAAAAAAAATCCTAGAAATAGATCTCTATCAACTTATGTGCCCCTTTATGTTATTGCACTTTTAGCCACAGAGTATTTGAACATGAAATAAATTAGGAATAGCTATGGACAAAGCCAAGTTACACGAACTAAAAGCGGAAGCTTCCCAATTAAAACCAATAATTAACATTGGTAAGAGCGGGGTCACTGACAGCGTGGTGGAAGAGATAAAAAAACATCTCAAAACTGATCATCTGATAAAGATAAAAATGCTAAAAAGCTCCCGGGAAGAAAAAGATACGGCAGCTATAGCAGAAGAACTGTCACAGGCTACTGCCTCCAAGGTAATAGAAATAAGAGGCAATAACGTAGTGCTGTACAAGTGAATAAGAATATTATTTGATATCTGAAGGAGGTATTGCCCCACTTCGTGCAAGATCATGAGCTCACGAAGCAGTATCTACCTTAATTCCGGGACCAATGCCCGGACCTTTCGGCTTATTCGATCAACACTACATCGACTTCACTTGCTTTTTCATATCCTTCGACATGCTCCGGTATGATAACGAATCCCTGGGATCTGGCAATGGAGCTAAGGATACCGGCCCCGGCGGTCATCAGGGGATGAGCGATACTGCCATCGAGTATGACCCTGGCATAGCTCAGATACCCTTCACGCGAGGTGATCTTAGAGCTCAGCTGTGCCTTTACTATGACATCCGGCACATCGGGGGCATTTGCCACCTTTCTGAGCGCAGGCCTGCCAAACACGAACAACGCCACAAGACCTGCTGCAGGATACCCTGGCATGCATACCACTGGTTTGTTGTTCACCCTCCCAAGAGCAGTGGGCTTTCCCGGACTCAGGCCCACACCATGCACCAGCAGTTCTCCCAGAGAAGCTACAACTTTGGGCACCAGGTCTTTTTCTCCTACGGATGTGCCACCAGAGACGACCAGCAGGTCTGCATCCAAATTTGCTTTTATAGCCTGCTCGATCTGAGCATTATCCACGGGCACTATATTATGATATCTCGGTATTCCACCCCATTGTTCCACATATAGCCCTATCATAAGACTGTTACTCTCCAGGGTTTTGCCGGCTGGTGGCAGCTCTGTATATGAGAGAGGTATAAGATCATCGCCAACCGGAATTATAGCGACCAGCGGCTTGCAATATACTCTTGCTTCCCGGATACCGAGAGAAGCCAGCACTCCAATATCACACGCCCTCAAAAGCTGGCCTTTGTTGAAAAGGATCTCGTTCTTGTGGATATCCTCACCTATGTTACCTACATTCTTGCCCGGATGTAACTGAGCGCGTATCTCGATCATATCCCCCATGGACATGGTATCCTCTATCATCATCACTGCATCAGCATCTTCAGGCATGGGTTGGCCAGTGCCTACCCGTGCGCATGTGCCTTCTTCCACAACATCAGAAAGTTGTAACATCACAGGATTCAGAGGAGATGCACCCAGAGTATCTGTAGCCTTCATGGCATATCCATCCATTGCAGATCGCCTGAAATGTGGCACATTCCTGGGTGCTATGATGTGTGTGGCCAGTACCCTGCCAGGACAAGCCTGGATGCTGATCTCTTCGGTCCTAGTGATAGGAGTAATAGCTGCCAGGAACTTCTCTTTTGCCTGGCCTACGGGCATGCGTTCCCTGAATATCCGGTCCATCGAGATCACCCGCCGGATACTGGAGGTAATACGCCCAGCTCGTCATTGTTGCTGGTATTTGTCCAAAGGCCATCAAGATGACCTATATTGTCACCGTTCAAAAAAACATTTACATATCCGCATAACCTGGGACCGGATGCGGTCGTTTCAAATATCATGTCCTTAAGATCCGGAAATTGTCTCACGAGGGCTTCCAGCACTTCAAGCACAGTATCGCCCGGTAGTATCAACTCGGAAGTCCCTGCCACCTCTTTAAGGTTTGCAAAGAGCCTTACCTTAACCTCTGCCATGGGCTTGTATTTATAAAGATATTAGATAAACCTTATGTCAAAGCAGAAGATCATACGATAAAATCTTTTAAATGTAAGAGATTTCTGGGAAATAATAGTATTACATGTTGGTCTGCAGGGATACACAATTTTTAAAAGATTTTAGATATAATCTGTTTTATATTTCATTGGAAAATGATCTATCTAATAGGAAGTTGAAACACCCCATTGCTGACTTGACCAGCGCTAGAATATAAATTTAATTTTTGAATGAATGTAATTATCTTTACAGATTTACATATTTTTCTTAAAAGTATCCATGTAGTTCTACTTTCATTTCTATTTTTTCGCGTGATTGGATCAGATATTATTCGTTACAGGTATCATGATAGTGAACGTACTACCTTTTCCAGGTTCACTTTCAACCCATATCCTACCTCCATGAAGGGCAACAAGTTCATTGGAAAGCGCAAGCCCAAGGCCTGTACCCTCATATTTTCTG
>MPPA01000016.1 GCA_001896725.1 Methanococcoides sp. EBM-47
GGTGCATACCACGCGATTGTCAATGAACACACGTTCGTCCAAACCAAGAGCTGCAAGAAACCGGAGCTGGCGCGGGCTCAGGGGGGTCAGCAATACGGCCTCTCCGTCCTTGATGCGCCCGACCATGATGCCGTTGAAGACGGTGCTCGCCATGAACGAGGTGGGACGGTCGGTCGGCTTGTTGTCCCAGCCGGGCAGCATCGCCGCCCTGTTGGAGAGATGCAGCCTCATCTGCCGTTCCATCAGCCTCCACACCATCAGCGCGATGATCAGGATCATGCCCAGTGCGTCGATGCGCGAGGGTGTCTTGAGGAACAGGTCGTTGACCACCAGCGGGTCCTTCAGGAAGGCGAAATCGCTCTCGATGCCGTACTGGCCCTTGTAGGTGCGAAGCAGCGAACGTGCATCCAAGGATTCAACCCCGCAGCAGGGGACGTTGGTGAGCAGCACGAAACAGCCCGCCCGCTCGCGCAGCCGGTTCAAACGGTCCTCAAGGATGAATGCTTCCCATGCCAGCTCGTAGCGGACCTCGGTGGCCCTCGGGCCCTGCTTGGGCGGCCTTCCCCTCTTGTTCACCACCGTCTCTTGGTAGGATGCCCTCAGCCCGTGAAGGGATGTCGTCACAGAGGAAAGCGACCGGGCTGCAGATTCTGCATCCTGTGCACAGAAATAGCGTTTCTCCACCTTGCCGGCCATGGCTGCAATCTCTTTCAGCGACCGGCCGAGCTCGGCGTCGATGGCCTTCTGCCTTCTTTTGTCATGGGCGTCGGAATGGACCACCACCGCACGGTAGGAGGCGCCCTCGATGTCCACCTGCGTCTCCTGGGCCTTGTAGCGGGCAGGCTTTCTCGATGATTCCAGCTCCGCAAGACTGCCGATGTCCACCCATCGCCCGGTCTCGACGGCATGGTCGATCGCCTGGGTGCAAACCGCAAAGTTCATCGGCAGCCTGCTGACGAAGCGCGTCCCACCGAGCAGCGAGAGGTTTTCCTGGGTGACCATCGCACTGTCGGCGACATAGACGAAGGCCCCGTCCCCCAGCCCGTGGCGCGCCATCAGGGAGCCGATGCGCGTAAGCATCGCATTGTTGGACCTCTTGTCGGACGAGTTGCCGTCCAGCGTGGCGCCGAAGATCGGCACCCCCCGCTCCACGCACAGCAGCTCGGTCATGAACTGCTTCAGCTGGGGCTGGTTGTCCTTGGAATGGCCGAAGGTGACCAGCGGCCCCTTCGCAGGGGGGTCGGTCATGCTGGGCCGGTACTCGCCCCAGACGCTGGTGCTGGTGGTGTCGTAGCTTACGGCACGCACATCAAGGCCGAAGGCCCCCGCCGCGGCGACGCCCAGCTCGGTGACGATCCTCGACGGGCCGGCCTCGAAGATCGCATCCAGGCTCCTGGAGAGGTTGGTGTCGCTGAACAGGTGCGGCGGTACGTCGCTTCCCAGCAGGAGGCTGCGGTCCTGGTGCTCCCAGAACTGCTCGACCCGATACAGCGGCGAGCGGCCGCTGAGCACGTCGAGCACCATCGCCTGGACGGCAAGGCCCGCCGGAAGCTCCATGGCGGTGGGCACCATGCGGTCCACGACGCCCCTCACATCGAGGATCCTGCAGTAGGCTGCCGCTATCGGCAGGTGGGTGTGGGTGAAGAACGATGCATCGGCGAACGGGTTCTCGTTCATGGCGGCTCCTCCCTGGGTGGGAAAGGGATTGACGGGCTTCCCAATCCTACTGTATAGTACAGTAGGACCAAGGGTCCGGTCAAGGAGCACATGCGTGATGGACAGCGGAACGGCCAGGAAGATTCTCGACGATTGCCTGCGCAGGCACGACGCCCTTGCAGGGCAGCTGAAGGACGTCGGATTCCTGTGGCAGGGCTCGGTTTCCAAGCGCTACCTCACCTGCGGCAAGAGCAGCTGCCCCTGCCACCAGGACCCTGCCCAGCGCCACGGGCCGTACCTGTACTGGAGCAGCAAGGTTGCAGGCAGATCCGTCTCCAAGGCACTCTCGGGCCCGCAGGCGCAGGTCGTCCAGCAATGGGTCGCCAACCGCGTCAGGTTTGATTCGATCGTCGAGCAGATGAAACAGGTCGCCAAGGAGGCCCTCGAAGCAGCCTCCGTGCTCCAGCAGGAGCGGGAAAGGGAGGCGGGGCAGTAAAAAGCACCCTGAAAATAATTACCCCCTGAAAGTACTATTTAGGGTGAGGAATGTGGGATCTATGGACATGTGCCGGAAGAAATCATTGTCAGAATTGCAGGTTCCTGCAATGCGGCATCAGTTCCGATTGCTGCTGCCATTGGTGTGCCTCTCTCCATCCGTGCAGAGACCGCCATCCCAATAGGGCTGAGCCTGTGGACCGTGATAGCCCTTATCATTGGGGGAGATGGAATGGCAATCTCTGAGATATCGATGCTCGCGGGTATCTTCAAGAAAAAACTGGTCGGTGCTCTGGCAGCCGGCATCGGGCTTACTGCAGTAATCGGCGGGCCTGTGTTCACCTTGGTGTCATAGAAAGGGGGATGCTATGGAAAAGAAAAATCGCTGCTGTGCACCTGAGTTTGAGCCTATCTTGGAGGAAGAGAAACCTCCACACAAGGATGAAAAAACGTAAATTCCTTATGAGAGCAGATGCGCATGCATGCTATTGAACAAGGCGTCAGTTCTCAGCGAGCCATTTCTTGACCTTCTGGTGAATGTCATCGCGAATCGGCCTGATTCCAGCAAGCTTCTGCTCATCGGTGCCTTGAAGGGCGCTCGGGTCGGGAAAGCCCCAGTGCATGCGCTCGCTCCTGCCGGGAAACATCGGGCAGCGTTCGGCATTGCTTTCGTCACAAACGGTCACCACGTAATCGAATGCTTCGCCTCGATCGATATATTCCTTTGCAGGTTTTGCATACTGCCCCTCCATGGAGATGCCGATCTCTTCCATGGCTTTCACCACCAGGGGATTGAGATTCCCCGCCTCGATTCCGCTGCTGTGCACTTCGAAGCGGTCAGATGCATAATGGCGGACAAACGCCTCGCACATCTGGCTTCGTGCAGAATTATGGATGCATACAAACATGATTCGTTTCTTGCTCATCCGATGGTCTCCTTTTGCATTTTCACTCGATACTTGGCGGTTTGATTGCGCAGTGCATCATATCCAGGACACAAGGCATGACAAGGACACAGGTCACCTGTGTTCCTTCACGCCTCATATCGATGATTCCCACGCTCTTGAGGGAGGAGAGATGCTTCGAGGTAACCGACTTGTTCAGTCCCAGCCGCTGTGCAAGTTCACAAACGCACCAAGGCCGCTCGTGCAATGCTTCAATGATGGCAAGCCTCATTGGATGGCCGATGACGCGGAAAAGTTTGGCTGCAAGTTCGAATTTTGTTTCCTCGCTGGTATTCATATATGCAATGTTGCAAATATTGGAAACTTTGTCAAGAAAAGCTCTTGACATGCCTTGGTGAGTTTCCAATAATGGAAACAAGGAGAAATGACGTATGAAAATTCAGATACTCGGGACAGGTTGTCCCAAATGCAAGACCCTCGAGGCGAATGCTGTCAAGGCCATAGAGGACGGAAAGCTTGATGCAACCGTCGAGAAGATTACCGACCTCGATCAGATCATGGATATGGGTGTCATGATGACTCCCGCACTTGCCGTCGACGGCGAAGTGCTGAGTGCTGGAAAGGTACTTAACAAGGACCAGATTCTCGCACTTGTGAAGGCAGGCCAGGTCGCCCAAAGGATACAATAATGGCTTCAAAAGAACTCACACCGAATAAGAAACTCCTGATCATTGCGGCAATATTCCTCGCGGTTTTCTTCACTCCCTTCACCCATCCTCGTGTGGCGGGGGCGGTTCAGGAAGCGTTTTTGATGTTGGCCGATTATGCGCATGAGCATGTGCTGCTGTGCGTAGTCCCTGCCATGTTCATAGCCGGAGCGATTGTGGTGTTCCTCAACCAGCAAGCGGTGATGAAGTACCTCGGACCGAAGGCCAACAAACTGGTTGCCTATTCGGTGGCTTCCGTATCAGGAGCGATTCTTGCAGTCTGTTCCTGTACGGTGCTTCCCTTGTTCAAGGGAATCTATAAGAAGGGAGCCGGACTTGGTCCTGCAGTCTCGTTCCTCTACTCTGGCCCGGCTATCAATATTTTGGCCATCGTCCTCTCTTACAAGGTTTTTGGTTGGAAATTGGGAGCTACCCGCATGGCATTATCGATTCTTATTGCATTCCTCATCGGCCCGATCATGCAGGCGCTCTTCCGCAAGGAGGATGAGAAGCGGCTTGCCGACGAGCGTCTGTTCAAAAACATGGCAGGACCCGAAGCGAGGAATCTTGGGCAGATGGTGCTGTTCATGGTCTCCATGATTGGAATTCTTGTATTCCTGAATTGGGCTCCTTCAAGCGGAGCAAGCTCAGGGTGGGACTTTATCTTCCGCGCAAAATACTGGATAACAGGGGCCTTCGCTCTTCTGCTCATCTACGCAATCGTGAAGTGGTTCACCAAGGATGAGCTGGTAGAGTGGGGGGGAGCAACCCGTGATTTTGCACTCCAGATCCTTCCGTTGCTCTTCGGGGGTGTCCTGATAGCTGGATTTCTGCTTGGCCGACCAGGCCACGAGGCTCTGATTCCTTCCTCATGGGTGGCATCGCTGGTAGGGGGCAACTCACTCTTTGCCAACTTCTTTGCTGCACTATCCGGAGCGTTCATGTACTTTGCCACCCTCACCGAGATTCCCATCGTGCAAGGATTGCTCGGAGCGGGCATGGGACAAGGACCGGCTTTGGCACTCCTGCTTGCAGGCCCCAGTCTCTCGCTGCCTTCCATGCTGGTCATCGGCGGAGAGCTTGGCTTCAAGAAGACGGCAACCTATGTAGCACTTGTGGTTGCATTCTCAACTGTTGCTGGATTTTTGTTCGGAATGGTGGCATAGCCAAATTCGACTCTCAAGGAAGAATTGCTCTTCATCAGTAATTCATAGTTTTATGGTAGATTTTTCACTTCCTTGCGTTACACTTGATCAGAGCATATGCTCAGCGCCCAGGTACAGATTGGTGCTGTCCCACTGATCATCATGCATCTGGAAGCGGAGGGTTTCTCACGAAGGCAATTGTTTACTCGCAATATGGATCTCCCGATGTATTGGAGATTACAGATATTTCCAAGCCGATTCCGAACGAGAGGCAGGTGTTGGTCCGCGTGGTTGCTTCCGCTGTAAATACAGCTGATGTGCGCACCCGCTCCTCGACCCATGAGGACGTTCCTGCGTTTGATCATGGGATGGGAAAAACCCCGCAGGCCTGTGTTGGGGACGGTCTTCGCAGGCTTTATAGTGCAGGTGGGGACGTCGGTTGCGTCCTTTGGCGTCGGAGAGGAAGCGTTCGGGTGTACGGAAGGCATGGCCTTCGGTTGCCATGCGCAGTATGTGCTGGCGAATGCCGATGGACCTATATACAGAAAGCACAAGCAGCATCCCATGAAGAAGCGGTTTGGTAGTGCCACATCGTTGTATTTCCTTGGAAAAGCTTCGTCCGGCGGGCAACCAAACCATCCTGGTCTATGGAGCCTCTGATACGGTGGGTAAATTGGATTGCAGGCAAGCAAGAAAGCTCTTGGTAAAAAAGGGTATGTACCTGACCGTCGGAGGATTGGATGTATCCAAGGAGACCAAGGAACATATGCGCCAGATTGCGTCGTGGTATACAGAAAAGAAGCTCAAGGCGGTCATCGATGCAATCTACCCGATGAAATTGGCAAGAATTGCCCACCAGCATGTCGATACCGGGCATAAGAAAGGAAGCGTCATTCTGGTAATTGACTGAGGAACATACCCAAGTCCCTCTTTTCGGTTTGCATGATTTCTTACCGATTCCTCATAACTTGATCAAGATTTCCAGGTATATGAGGAATTGGGAGGCCTCCTATGCAAGGAAGTTTGTGGCGCTTGCGGATATTCGGTGATTCAATCATGCGCGGCATCCTGTACGATGATTCGTCAAAAGAGTATTTTTCCATGTCCGGCAACAAATTCCTGGAAAATTTCGCCTCTTCCCAAATCCACATCCATAACAGCTCCTGTTTCGGGTATACCTCAATCAAGGGCTAGCCTATTCAGACCGAGTCAGGAAAATCGCATATGATACGGGAACAAGGCTTTTGGACATCTGCTCTGGGTTTCTCAAAGCGCAGGATTATGGCACGCTGCTGTGCAAGGACGGCATCCATCCGAACGAAGAGAGCCATCTTCTTATTTGGAACTCATTGCATGATTACCTGAAGGAATTGAAATCGGCTTGACTGCCCAGCATGTCACCCGGTTTGATAGTATTCTTGTTACTCCTCAGAGCAAAGCCAAAGACTTGCATTGTTTTCCCTGCAATCCAAGGATGGCCTGCATCGGTTCATAGTCCTTGTCGTTGTGAAGGAGCTCATATCCATGCTCAAGGCAAAAGGTTGCAATACGTACATCAATGGTTTTGCGGATCGTAACTCCTATCCTTTTCAGCATCCGGAAATTTTATGGGTCAATCACTTTTCCTGTGGGATTGGTCAAAGCTGTCAAAGTATAGAGAATCGAGAACTTCAGAGGATCTGAAGATGATTGCATAAGGAAGGGCCGTCCCTGTATTGTTAAGTCACTACACTCACAAACAGGAAGACAGCCCCATATGCACTCTATCACATTGCCTTCATCATTGGTAGGCTTCCACAATTACAAGACGGAAATGGTAACGACTGCATCCAATCGAGAGATGTACCTGCTCCATGGGGAGCTCAAGGGCAGTGCCGAGGATTGCCTGTGTCCATTGTGCGGAAGCTCGATGCAC
>MPPA01000015.1 GCA_001896725.1 Methanococcoides sp. EBM-47
CCGTTGCAGGGGGAGGGCCGGCTACGACCTGCTTTCCATCCTGGGCATCATGCTGCTGAAGCTGCATTACCGCCAGCCGACCATGAAGGAGACGCTGCTCCTGCTGCAGGAGAACGGCAACCTCAAGGACATTCTGGGCATCAGCAGGGTGCCCAGCCAGGCGACGGCGTGCAGGCTCTCCAGGGCAGTGGAGCGCATCGTCGAGCCGTCCGCCCTGTGAGCGGTAAGATGTTTTTACCGGAGTACGGTAGTGATCTGCCCCCCAAAAAGGTGACACAATAGGGGCCACTGCCCCCCATTCCGGTGACACTACAGGAGGGGTTATGCAAAAAGATCCTAAGAAGAATCTTCCCGCCTACATCAAGATCAATGCGATCATGGACTACACAGAAGGGAAGATGGCGAAGAGAGCCATTGCTGAGAAGTACGGCGTCTCACACGTCTCAATCATCAACTGGGTGAATGAGAAGGACAAATTGTTGCAGGAATGCAGGGAAAGTGCCAGACTGTTGGAAGGACTAGGGTTGCCTGCAGGCGGTCAACCCTTGGAACCTCTACAGGAGGCGCCCATGCAAACAGGAAAGGATCGGGCAGCCTTGTTGGCTGAGAACAGGAAGCTCCGCAAGGAGAATGAATACCTTGCACACCGCATAGCCTACATGGAGTCCCTGGCCAAGGTGATGGGCTTCAATCCGGGCAGCACAAGAAAAAAAAACGGTTTGAAGCCATCGACCTCGTCATCGAGTCCCGCGGGAAGGGGAACGTGATGCTGTTATGCGCCATTGCCGACGTATCCAGGAAATGCTACTACGACCACCGTTCGCGTCGTGATGCGGGGGATTCCGATCTGATTGCAATCGTCGAATACATCCGCACCATCCAGCAGGAAACCTGCTATGCCGTCGGCTATCGGCATATGACTGCAAGGATCAGGCGGGATCTGAAGCTGAAGGTCAATGAGAAGCGTATCCTGGCAATCATGAGATCCCATGACCTGCTGTCGGTTGTCAGGAGGAAGAAGTACGCTCCGGAAATCTATGCCCGGAGAAGGGAGTTGAAAGCGAGCATGCCGGAGAACCTCTTGAAAGGCCGGTTCTTCAGTTGTGTCCCGGGCAGGATCTTTGTCACCGATATCACCTACCTGTTCTGCCTCGAGGAGGTCTTGTATCTCAACTCCATCGTGGACCTGTTCAACCGGGAGGTGGTTGCTTGGCTTATCAGCCAGCATCCCGATGCGCGGTTGTGCAGCGATACATTGCTCAATCTGGGCAAGACATATGACCTCCATGGAGCGATAATACACGGAGACCAAGGTTCAGGTTACATCAGCTGGGAGTACCGCGACGCCATCGGGCAGCTCGGAGCCGTCCAAAGCTGCACGAAAACGGATCGATGTTGGGAAAACGCGAACATGGAATCGTTCAATGGCGTTCTCAAGACGGAATGCCTGTACAACCGGTTCGGGAAGAGCCGATTCAACAGCAGGAGAGTTCGCAAGACCGACGTTCTTGATGCAGTGGTGAATTTCATCCCTTATTATAACGAGCGGAGGCTCAAAGAGGACCTTGGATGGCTCAGTCCTGAGGAATATCGGAAGGCCAACGTCAAGGGAACCCTGCCGGTTCAGCGGAATGCCTTCTGACGATCACGGAACGATTGGCGCGCCTGGAGATATCCAGGAAAATCCCCGACAGGACTGCCAGCGTACCCGGCTGTACTTCGCCCATCCTTGTCGTTCTTGCGGGCGTGGCACCAATGGGAACCATAACGGCATGATCAGGCGGTCCATCCCCAAGGGCAGCGACATCGGCCTGAGGAGCGAACAGGAGGTCAGGAAGCTCCTCGGCGGCAAGACCCCCCTTGGGAGGCTGAAGGCTGGGATGGGGGAAGGCCTCACCGCCCCCCCCTTCCTGGAGCCACCGCCAAGATGATGCAGAAAGCTTGTCCGGCACATAGGAGGCATTGATGAACATACAAGACAGAGAGTTGTCCCTCGAGGTCGTCCCGGGGGAGACACTGGAGGAGGATGTCCGAACGCTGAGGTCGCTCGCCTCTGTTGCAGGGCTCTTGGTTGACCTTGAGCGGAGGGAGGGTGCCGCCTTCCTGCACGTGCGATACAATGAGGGTTTCACGGAATTCATCCGCAACCGCAATGCAGGAAGGCCCCGCAGCACGGCAGCGGGTCGATTCACCTGCAAGGAAGTCTTCTCGGCGAGGGAGAAGGAGGGCTCCAAGGCTGTGGCGCAGAGGCTGGGGATGTCACTTGCTACTTTCTACAGGCGATGCCATGACAACAAGGGGAAAAACGGGGATGACCCCTTCCTCTGAGACGGCCATTCTCATATTTAATTTTGAGAACAGCCCCCAACCAACCACTGGGGGCATTCCCTGGGGAGGAATGCTTTCAGAGGGAAAACCACGAAGACAAGAAACCCTCAACCCCTGCCGGCAGAGAGAGGTGGAATTCACCATCGCTTAAAACAAGACGATGAAAGAGATGAAAAAACCCGGACAAACCACTTTGCAGGGGGGCGGAACCTTGCCGGTACCCATCGATGATTGACAGATTGGAGAAAAGTGCTAGGATGTCAGCAGGTACTGACGAAACAAGACTGTTACCCGGATTGGGAGCA
>MPPA01000033.1 GCA_001896725.1 Methanococcoides sp. EBM-47
AAGGGAATTGCTGCAAAGATGAACATCGAAAAGCTGCTTGATATTAAGATCAACAGCTGTGAGAAGTTCAGAGAAAAATTGAAGTAAATTCGTTTGGAGTGTAAAGGCTGGGAACTTGCGGTGCAAGAAACCAGCCCTATTTCTATTAATTTATATTTTTTATTGTTATAGTATGGATAGGATCAATAAGCAGAGTACTTAAAAAATAAAGGAGTGATATTTATGGCTTCTAAAGAAGAAGGAGTCGATTGGCAGCATGCTCAGCAGTGCGCAAAGGTAGTATGTGAAGGTGGTAGTCTGGAGCGGACCATTGACTGGAAGCAGGGTCTTGCTATTGCTATCGGTGTACCTCTCCTTATATTACCGTCTATAGGTTATTTCGCAAGTTATCTATATTCATTTGCAATTATTGTATGGGGTCTTTCTGTATTCCAGGGTTTTATGCAGAACCTTGCATACGGAGAACTTGCCACAACTTTCCCCAATGCTTCCGGACTTCCCGGATTTGCTCAGAATGTCTTCAAAGGTGATGGCAGATCAAAATATGATAAGGGTAAGCTCATAGGAGGTTTCAGTGCGTGGGGATACTGGTTCGCATGGAACCCTGTGCTTGCTATATATGCTATTCTTGTGGGAAGTTATCTCCAGGGTCTGGTCCCAGCACTTGCCGAATATTCAGCATATAGTGTTTCACTTGCTGCCGGTATTGTGATATATTCAGTTTTGCTCATAATCAACTCCCGCGGGCTTTCAAGCGGTGCGACCATGGGTTATATACTTGCTTTTCTGTCCCTTGCACCTCTGGCGATCATCACACTGTCCCCCTTCGTAACAGGTGACTTTGCAATGGCCAACATTACCAGTTCATGGATCCCTGATGACTGGGCATGGGATTTGCATCACATCCTGATCTTGCTGGGTATTTTTGCAATGGCGCAGTGGAGTGCATGTGCCTGGGAAACAGCAGCTATATATGGGCCTGAATATAAGAACCCAGGTTCTGATGTTCCTAAGGCCTTGTTCAGTTGTGGTGCAGTTTGTCTGTTCACTTATATCCTTGTTCAGGCAGCTGTTACAGGGACACTAGGTATTGAAGGAGTGCTCGCACAACCTATTTCCCCTATGCTGCCACTGGCTCAGGCTGCATTGGGTACTGTTGGTACATACATATCCATTGTCATGCTTATGGCAGCAATGGTACTTATTATCCAGACGGCTTTCCTGGGATCTGCAAGGGCTATGCATTCCCTGGCAACAGAAGGAAACCTGCCGCGTGTACTAGGTAAGATCAATAGTAATGGTACTCCTGTAGTTGCCATGGTCGTGATAGCTCTGTTCAACCTGGGGCTCATATCTTTCGGCACGCCTACTGCCATCCTGGCAGCATCTGCCATAGGTTATGTCTGTGCCAATGGGATCAGCCTGTTCGCATATGTCAGGGCTAAGACCAACCCGCGTCTTGCTGCTCTGGAAAGGCCGTTCAAGGCACCATCCGGCTGGAAGAACGTTGCAATGCTCTTTGGTCTTTTCAACCTTCCTCTGTGTCTTATTGGTATAATCTACCTTAACAGCCTTGAGGTTGGCTGGACCTCTACGATCGTAGGGTTCATTGTTCTGGCATTGTACATTCCTTTGTGGTTCTACTCCCAGCACGAAGTACATACAGCTAAGAACAATGCCTGAATATGGTTCAAAATGCCCTCTTGTATAGAGTGGCATTCTTTATTTTTATGCGTTTATTCTCTGAGAAATAGCTTCTTTTATGATCCATGTTCTGATAAAGGACCATTCTCATATAGTACAATCCCATAAAAGATAGAGGATCAATATGAACGTACTCTATATATGTGCACACCAAGAACCTGCATCTTTTAATGCTGCTCTGAAGACCGTTGCTGTGAAAACACTTGAAAGGGCTGGACATAATGTGAAGGTCAGCGATCTCTATGCCATGCATTTCAAGCCTGTGCTTGATGCCTCTGACTTCCTGCAAAGGAAAAAACCGGAAAAACTAGCTCTTTTTCCAGAGCAGATCAATGCTACCAAAACAGGTACTTTTGTGCCGGACATAATGGAAGAAATGGATAAAGTAAAATGGGCCGATCTGCTTATATTCCAATTCCCAATGTATTTCACTGGTATGCCTGCTATTATGAAAGGATGGCTGGACAGGGTCTTTGCAGCAGGTTTTGCGTTTGACCCCATTACTCAGGGTTTTTATGAAAAAGGTCTGTTAAAAGGCAAAAAAGTCATGATGACCATTACCACAGGAGCAGATGAGCTCACGTATTCTGAAAAAGGGGCCCACGGGGACATCCACACACTCCTGAAATATATAACCCATTGTATCTTTGAGTACACTGGCCTTGAAGTATTACCTTCGTACATTATGTTCTCTGTGAACAGCCAATCAAAGGAAAAAGGGCAGCAACGTCTGGATCGGTATGAAGAGATATTGAAAGACCTATGAAAAACCACACTATGAAAAGCAGTTATTCACTCCTTTAGAAGACTTCGAGATATGGAAGGCCCAAGCCCTTATATGAAGCTTCAAAATAAATCTCAAACAGATAGCATCCTGGAAAGGCTCATATCACTGCAAGTCTGCAAGGATCTTGCTATTTTGTAGCCTCTTTTATCCAGGATATCCCATGGACCACAGTTATCCTAGATGATCACAGATAACGGAACCACATTCAGAATATAGTGGAAATATTTTTATTAGTATTATCATTATATTTTTAATCAATGTATATAAAAAAGGAAAGCTCATTCTTTTTTGCTAACGAACGAGCGTATAAAAACAATGACGAAATTTCTGCAGATAAGTGGTTTCCCAAAGGAGAAGTAGTGATGAGTGAACTAAATACCGGACAATCAAAAGCAGTATCTTATACTTCTGGTCCCCTGCTCATTCTTGCAGGTCCCGGATCAGGAAAAACACTGACAATAACACAGAAAGTACTGAAACTGATCAATGATGGGATATCTCCGGACAGGATACTTGCTCTTACATTTTCAGAAAAAGCCACCGAAGAAATGCAGGATAGGATCGAAAAGCACATTGGCATTGGTACCGGTATTACAGTTTCTACATTCCACTCATTCTGTAATGATCTTATTAGGGAGTTCTCCCTGGACCTGGGCATCAACCAGGGGGTCAGGCTCATTTCAAAGGAACATTCCCATGTATGGGGCATTAGGAACATCGATCTTTTTGGATTTGATCACATTACACTTCCCTCCAAACCCACTGACCTTATCACAAGCCTTCTTGAAGGTGTTTCCCAGTTCCATGATCATCTTATTCTCCCAGAGGAACTGAAGACATATGTTAATGCTTCCCTTACGTCTGGAGCTGCTCTTACTAATGACGAAGTTGATAGACTACTAAAACTTGGAGATCTTGCAAAATTCTATGATCATTATCAGCAATATAAAAGACATAACAATTTCATCGATTATGATGATATGATATACCTTGCCTGTGATCTGCTGGAGAACAATCATTTTGTAAGGACCAAAATAGGTAGTCGTTACGATCACGTCCTGGTTGATGAATTCCAGGATACTAACTATGCACAATTGTATCTTATTTACCTTATAGCCGGTGATGGGAACCTGACATGTGTGGCAGATGATGACCAGTGTATATACAGGTTCAGGGGGGCATATCTTTCAAATATCAGCCAGTTAAAGACCTTCTATCCTTCTCTTGAAAAGGTTACCCTGGACATAAACTACAGGTCCACTGAGCAGATCGTGAACATTTCTCAACAGCTCATCGAGGCCAATATTGAAAGAGAGCAAAAAGATCTTGTTTCCAGCAATGGTACCGGAGAGCAGGTGAAAGTGGTAAAGGCACCAGATGATGAAAGTGAGGCACAGTGGGTTGCAATTGAAGTTAAGAGACTTGTGGAAGAAGAACTTATTGAACCCAAGGACATCTACATCCTTACACGTAAAAGGGATGATGGCAGGAAGTTCAGTGATGCTCTAAGGTTACAGATGATACCGGCAGAAGATGTGGGAAGGTTAGAACTTGCTCATTTTTTTGTCATTCAGGAAGCTCTTGCATATATGAGGATCGTGTCCGATCCTTTCAATAATGGGATAGCTTTTGCAAAGGTACTTTCAAGGGAAGGCGTGAAAGAGCAAAATCTAAAAGTGATCAATGTTGAGGCAAGACGGCTTGTCCGGAATAACAGTGCATCAGGTGATGGAATATACGAAGTTCTCCTCAATCAGCTCGATAACATTGGCATCGATCAAAAGGAGCTGGTATCTTCGATCATGGCCAGAATTCAGGAACTCATTGACCATAAAAAGAACCATGTGCCTTCCGATACCTTGAAGTATCTGCTCATGGAAAAGACAGATCTTTATCGTTCTGCTCTGCAGGAAGATACCAGGACTTCAAGAAAGAACATCGAGGTACTGAACGCTCTCGTGAGAATGGCTGAAGATCTCGAACTGATCGGCGGGAATTCAGGATTTGAAGAGGTCATGGAACATATGTCACTGGTCTTTGATATGGAAATCGAGGATGGAGAAGCGAAAGACGAGAACGCTGTAAAGATAATGACCATACATCAGTCCAAAGGCAAGGAGGCCAGGGCAGTTTTTGTATGCGATATGGCTGCACGGCATTTACCTTTACAGTATTGGAAGAAACCATTTACTGTACCTTCTCAGATGGCAAAAGGAGTACAACGGGATGCAGAAGAGAAAGTACTGCATTTGGAAGAGGAAAGAAGGCTTGCCTATGTGGCCATGACCCGGGCAAAAGAAAAATTATATTTGGTCTACCCTGAAAAATATGTGAAGAACTCCAATGCTTCCAAGCCAAGCCAGTTCCTGGAAGATATTGATCATACACGAAACCCGCATGTGCAAATGATAGAAGCTGGTTCAGTTGTACGGCGATCAGGCCTTACATCAGTTTCTTCTCTTCAACTTAAGATGAACGAGTATGAGGATATGGTGAACATGTACACTAGGCAGGGACAACTGAAGCAGGCCCTTGAGTCGCTGCTTGTACTGGCACAGTTAAGGGAGCTTGAACAAAGTGGAGATCCTGCAAATTTTGATGTGCAGAGGTTCCTGCAGGTCACTTTGAAGGACCCCTCGCAATTGCAGGACCTTGTAGATGACAGATCGCCTGCCCTGGTCGATCCTACCATGAGATTCTCAGCTTCTAAAATAAAGGAATACATGGATTGTCCGTTGAAGTTCAAGTACAACAGTATTTTAAGGATACCCACTCCGCATAAGGCACATCTGCAGGCGGGCACCTGGATACATGCTATCTATGAAGAGATGGCAAGACAAAAGATGCAGGGTAAAACACCGCTGGTCTCTGATGCCATACAAATGCTCTCTGAAATCTGGGACAGCTCGGTCTTTTCCTCGTGCATCCAGGAAAAACAGGAGCGCAGTAATATGGAAAAGATGCTGGGTTTCTGGTTCCAGTTCGAGCAGAATAACCTCAACGAGACCATTTCCATAGAGGAACGGTTCGATCTTTCCATAAATGGATCGTTATTCACGGGTTTTATAGACAGACTGGACAGAACACCAACGGGTGATCACATCGTTATCGATTATAAGACGAATAAGACACCGTACACGAGGAACGATCTTAAGGAAGATGTGCAGATAGCACTTTATTGTCTGGCAGTGAGGGAAAAGTATGGAAAACTGCCTGTTAAAGCAGGTCATATGTATGTACATCCCAATGTAGCTAAGCTGAACCTAATAGATATCGAAGTTACGAAGGTCAATGTGGTCCTTGAAAAGATAAAAGAAGCTGTTGCAAGGATACTTAATGAGGATTTTGAGTTGAAGGTCCGGCCGAACTGCTATTCCTGTGATTATAAAGGGATATGTGAGCGATACAAGAATGAAAGATGTTGCTTGAATATCGATCGTTCTGACTATGGACTAAAAGATCAAGAAAACTAGTAGTTAAAGAAAGATATGATGGAAGTGATCATATATCAAACTTTTTAGTAAAGATAAGGTCAATAGCTGATGTTGTGTATATTTTTTTAAATATTTGCAACACTATAGAGCGGAATGTGAGATCTTTCTGGCACAGCTAAAGTTGCATCAACAAACATTAAGTACCTATTTGACAAAATAAGATTATCTTATAATGCATAGAAAAAATGCTATGAGACGAAGTCTGTTAAGGCCTTTAAAAAAATCATAGGTGGTATGATGGGAATAAAAACAGTAGCTTTACTTGTGGTCTTTCTTCTGATCCTTATTATCGTTCCTGCAGAAGCTGCAGACTGGACTATGTCACAAGCTGATATCTACCATAGTGGAATTACAAGTGACAGGGCACCCACAACAATTCCCAATGTCTCGTTTTCGTGGGAATACAGATTAAATGATGGTGTGATCACTTCCCCGCTGGCTGTAAATGATCTTGTTTATGTAGTATCTTCTGACAATGCAATAACTGCCCTGAATGTGAGCATAGGTGAAGAGATCTGGCAGGTTTCTTCAAGCGGAAACGGGGCCATAGGAAGCCCGGCGTATGGTGATGGTCAGTTATTCGTGGCAACCGGTGATGGGTATATATATTCTTTTGATGCAGCTACAGGAGGAAGTATCTGGAGCGAGCAGGTCATTAGTGGAGTTGTCAGTACACCTGTTGTATATTACAATAAAAAGGTGTATTTTGGGGCAGGGTCTGTCTATTATTGCTTTAGTAATAGCGGAGCATTGGAGTGGAGTCGTAGCTCACCTCATGGTGCGACCTACGATGGGGCAGGTGCAGTAGTCATAGGCAATCATGTTGTATATGGAGATAATAGTGGTCATTTGGTTTCTCTTGAAACTGGCCATGGGACTTTAGTTGATGATATAGATGGTCAGGAAGCTGCAGATATATACGGAACTTCTGTAAGCGGCATCCGATCCTCGGTGGTCTATGATTCAAAGCATCAGAGGATATATTTCACATCTGATGATGGTACATGTTATTATCTTGGTTTTAACTCAGCATCAGGTACCTTTGATACTTCTGATGCAGGAAAAAACAATGTGTTCACTTCTACCGAAGCTTCCACAGTTATCTACAATAATAGGATATATATAACAGGCGAATCAAGCGGAGCATATTTTCTCAGGTGCCTTGATGCAGATGACCTTTCTATTGTGTGGAGTTTGCCTGTCAGTGAAAAGATTGTCCATTCACCTGTTCTGTCCTCGTTCAACGATGCTGTGGATGGCGAAGTGTTCATCTACTTCGGTACAGTTCCAGGAAAGATATATTGCATCAAAGATAAGTATGTCAGAAGCTCCCCTTCCGAACAATGGTCATATAGCAAGCATGATGTTACTTCGATACCGTCAGAATTGGTCATATCTTCCGGGAAGGTACTGTTTGGAACAACAAGCGGGTATTTAGTGGCCCTTGGCACTACACAAAAACCAGTTGCTGATTTTAGTGCATACCCAAAAATGGGGGTTGTACCCATGACGGTTTCTTTTACAGACAAATCTTCTGATGCTACTGCATGGGAATGGGATGTGGATAATGATGGTGATGTAGACTATACCACAAAGAGCTGTCAGCACAAATATGAGTATGTGGGCAAGTATACAGTGAAACTCAAGGTAACCAATATTTTTGGGGAGGATATAGAGATAAAGACTGATTATATTGTGGTAAATGCGCAGGGTTCACCTTCAGGTGAAATGGGTGGGTATGCACGTCAGAATAATATAACTTCGTCTGCAGTTCATGAGGAAGAAGAGGTATTTGTTGTAGATATGGGAGCTAAAGCCTCACCAAACATCAATATTGGAAAAGATGAAATATCAGTAGAGGATGTCTCATCAGAGAGCGATACGAACAAAAGAGCTTTAGGTTATACTGGTATTGAATCTCTGTTGCTTTTACTCATAAGCGTGTACTATATGAAAAATAAAAAATAATTTATAGTTGCAGGCGTGAAAAAAATCGGAAAAGGACTGCAAGCACGCAGTCCAATGATTTTATTCAAGATAGATAGCCGGTCTCATGGGAATAGCGAACCTTGACTTGTTCTCAGGGTCATAACCAGGTTCATCTGCGCTGTAAACTTCTACTGTACAGTTAAATTCTTTCTCAAGGAATTGTTGGTTTTCCTTAAGTATTGCAAGCTCGTCCAGTTCATAGTCATCGAACATTTCCAAACGTTCCACTCTCATGCTGATGATATCGGGAACGATTTTCTGTACGAACTTGGGTATTTCTTTTCCGTACGCCCGGTTGACAGGTTCTGCCATTAAGGTCTTGATCAGGATACCAGGATTAAGTGTACCTTCGCTTTGCATTTTAAGAGCTGTTTGGAAAGCATTTACTTTCCATGCTGTGGATGTATACAACACTATCTTTTGAGGGGTCATCTTTGTGACCTTTATTATCTCTTCAATGTCTTCCAGTGTATTGTCTACAAGTTCCTCTGCAAGTTCCGCACTGTTGTTTAGCAGTTCCGGATCAAAGATAGGATAACCGGCAAGTGATACGATATCGCTCCCCTCATGTCCCAATGCCCTCCAGATCTCTTCACATACATGTGGCATAAATGGTGCCATTAGGCGCACCCAGGTATCCAGCATGTCATATAGTAGATTACCCCCTCCCCTTTTTTGATACCATTTGATGTCATTAAGCAGTAGGAAGAATGCATTTTGCAGTGCACTGCGAGTTCTCAGTGATCCCATATCATTGTTAGTTTCCCTGATGCGGTGTTGCAGACGGCTAAGCATCCATTTATCAATGAGCTTCAATTCTCCACACATGCCACATACTGCACCTGATTCTATGATCTCCCTGGCAAAGGAGTAGAACCTTTCAACCTGTTTTTTTGCAGCTTCGACTCCACTGTTCCGCCAGTCTGCATCCTGTGTCTGCTCGGCACTGGAAAGGATGTACATGCGGCTGATGTCAGCACCATATTCCTCCACTGCGGTTCTCAGGGTGAGCAAGGGACCTTTAGATTTGCTCATCTTTTGTCCTTCAAGGGAAACAAAACCATTAACGGCAAGGGCCCGGGGCCACTTCTCTTCTTCAAATATAGCTACATGATGGAAAAGGAAAAACAATAAATGATTGGGTACAAGGTCTTTACCTGAAGACCTGAGGTCCACTGGATACCAGTAATCCATATCTCTTTTCATCTGTGCTATGAGCTTCTCATCAAGACCTGTAGCCGCTGCTGCTTGCTGCACGCTGCCTTTTCCCAGGAGCACATAATCGAAAAGCTGATGGGTAAGATGTTCTGGTCCGATACCGTGTGCAAAGAACTTGTTGGTGATATAGTATGTCATGTAGATAGTGGAATCGCCAAGTGACTCAATGAGCCATTGATCATCAAAAGGTAGATGAGTACCCAGCCCTTTCTTCCTTGCACAGGCCTTGTCCTTGAGCCAATCGACCTTGTTATTGAACTCCACCCTATATTCTTCAGGAATTATCTCCATTTTCTCAATACATCTGTAGACTTTTTCCTTCCACTCCGGGTTCGAATAGTTGAGGAACCACTGGCCTTCTACCATGTTGACCACACAGGGCGTCCCACATCGGCATACCACAGGTTCGCTGAACTCGTAGAAGACCTCTCCTATGCCTTGATCTATAAGGTCCTGTGTGAGCATATCCTTGATCTTGGAAATTGCTATGCCTGCATACTTCCCGGTATTCTCTTTGAGCACCCCGCCATGGAACTCTCTTCTGTAAACGATCTTTGTTGCCTCTTCAGCTTTGGGATCGTTCTGGTCTTTCACACCAAGCTGTTGTACAGCCTCCACAGCAGGATAATCTCCAAACTCCTTTGTTGCTATCAGGGAAATTAGCTTTATATTGCGCAGGTCTTCCCTTATCCCGTATTGTGAAAGGTCCTTATCATAAAGGTCTTTCAGGGCAAGATAGTCATAAGGTGCATGCGCAGGTACGCTCATAACTATTCCACTGCCATTATCTCCCCTTACAAAAGAGGCAGGCAATGTAATGATATCATTGCCTGTGAGAGGGTTCCTCACCTTTATACCTATCAGAGATGTGGATGGCACATCATCTATTATTTCCACTTTCCTGTCAGTGAAAGTTAGCTTTCTGTAAGCTTCCCTGCTTACGATCCAGAACTCTGTTTTTCCATCTTTTTCCACTTTGATCTTGACATGTTCTATATCTGGATTGATCCAGAGGTTCGTAACACCAAAAATAGTTTCAGGGCGCAGGGTGGCACAAGGCAGTACAGTATTATCATATTGGAACTTAATAAAAGTGTAATCAACAATGGTTGCCTCTTCTCCATGTAGGATATCGTGATCCTCAACAGGATTGTTATCGTTAGGACACCATTTTACAGGATGTGATCCCTTGACAATGAGGCCTTTTTCGTGCAACAGATCGAACTGCCACTCGATGAACTTTTTGTAAGCTGGGTCCGTGGTGGTGAACTTGCGTCTCCAGTCAATTGAATAACCAATTGATCGCATGGCCCTTTCAGCCTCTTTGCTGAAATACTCCACGATACTCTCAGGAGTGGTCAGTGTTTCCAGGATATCTGCAGGTATGCCATGCAGTTCCGAATATACTTTCATGGTCTGAGGGTCACGGTTAGCTATTAGCTCGGCAAGACCTACGATAGGTGTTCCCGTGACATGGAAACCCATAGGAAAAAGTACGTTATATCCTTGCATCCTTTTATATCGTGCTATAACATCTCCTATGGTAAAGGTCCTGGTATGTCCTGCATGTAAGTTACCGTTGAGATATGGGTAGGGTATTGTAATAAAGAACTTTTTTCTTTCATCTGGTTCAGGCTGGAAGACCTTTGTATCATCCCATATCTTCTGCCATTTTCTTTCTACCTCATACGGTATATAATCCTGTTCCATGGTCACGCCTTTCCGGTATACCTGTTATTTTACATTCATTGAGCGATCCCGTCCGGGACCATTGATGCTTTATTTGCATGTTGATTAACAGCTAAATAACTTACGTCCTCATAAAGTCTACTCTTTAGAATGGTCCTTTCATCAGAAAGATCCCTTCTTTAATCCTTTCTCTGATCAGATAAAACGGGTTCATTGGAACACGGTCCAGTAATACCCTCATGTTTTCAAGTATCTATATCATACCGTTATGCTTATTCTCAAAGAACTGAATTTAGTCCCATGCATATTGAGTTCGTAAGCGGTCGTATATTCATAGAGGACCTTAAGTCATTTCTCAGGTCATTAGAGGATATATCAAAGGCAACCGATTGTATAGTTCAGTCTATGAACGCAGATAAGGTAGCAGGTAAAGACCATTTGCGCTTTGCAGTAGCAAAAGCTATCAGAGCATTCGAGCAGGAAAGAAATGTTGCAAAGGATGTGGGTATTGAGATCATGCGCTATGCTTCAGGGAAACGTCAGATCGAGGAGGCGTTCTCCATGGGTGTCAAACAAGGTCAGAACAATGTTGTTTTCATAGTAATGGGTAAGGCGCGTTCTGTTACTTCATGTGTGGACATGCTTAAACAGATAGTTGTACCAGAGGATGTCATTACATATCTGCCGTCCAAGAGGGACGAAGTGATCATGCATTTCAGCATCACTGCAGATGAGATCGAAGTTGTGGGTGAACAAATGGTCCCTGAACTTGTCATCGAGCGAGTGGCGCTTGTGGATGTATTGAAGTGATATCTACGAAATAATAATATATGACCGGCCAGTAAACTTGCCATCATTAATAAACCAATAATATATCATACAATTATAGATGTTTATGGGAGAGTTTGAACTCATGTCACATAAGAAAACAGCAGAATCAATGATCAAATGTGCAGGTCCTATAGAATCGGCCCTGTTACCACGACTTCTACATGTTACAGAAGCAGCAGCAATAGCGGCATCTTATCAGATGGGCAGGGGAAACAAGTATTATGCTGACCAGGTTTCAGTGGAAGCTATGCGCCGGACTCTCAATTATCTTGACATGAAAGGGATCATAAAGATCGGCGAAGGGGAAAGAGATGAAGCTCCTATGCTGTACATAGGTGAACATGTTGGGACTTGGAAAGGCGATCTTGAAGTGGACATTGCTGTGGACCCTCTTGAAGGTACCAACCTGGCAGCAAATGGTACTCCGGGTGCGATATCCGTGATGGCGATGGCAGAAAGGGGCGGCCTTTTCCATGGACCTGACATCTATATGGACAAGATAGTAGTGGGTTCGGAAGTGGTTAGGTATGAAAAGAGGCATCCTGAAGATAGCATTAGTCTGGATGCTCCTGTCAGAGACAATCTGCAAATAGTGGCCAAAGCACTTAACCGCAACATCGATGAGCTGGTGGTTGTGATCCTTGACAGGCCAAGGCATGAGGCAAAAATAAAAGAGATCCGGGAGACAGGTGCCAGGGTGAACCTGATCACAGATGGTGATCTGATGCCAGGGGTTTCTACAGCCATACGTGGTTCAGGGGTCCATGTGGTAATGGGTGCCGGTGGTTCCGGAGAGGCGGTACTTATTGCTGCTGCTATGAAGATACTAGGTGGTAAGATCCTTGCAAGGCTTGTACTGCCTACAGTTGCTAATGCTGGATCTGAGGAAGCCATAGCTAAGGAAAAAGCTGAGAAGATGCCAAGACTTGAGAAGATGGGCATTACGGAAATGAACATGAGCGATGTGCTTGACACTAACCAGCTTGTTCCCGGAAACGATGTGATATTCTCAGCAACAGGTGTTACCCCGGGTACTATCCTAAAAGGTGTGAACCTTTTTGGTGAAGGCGATGCAAGGGTACACAGCCTGACCATGGGCAGTTCCGGCGTGGTAAAATTTACAGATACCATGTACATACATGACAAAGAGGCCACACCTCTGCGTTTCATTTAATGATGAAAGTACACGTATCGACATTTGGCTGTTCAGCGAACCAGGCTTCTGCAGAGGTCATGATGGCGGCCATCAGGGACCAGGGTCATGAACTGGTACCTGAAGAGCATGCTGATGTTGTGGTCCTCAACACCTGTACTGTCAAGTATACCACTGAACAGAAGATCCTGTATAAGATCAGGGAGCTAGGGATAAAAGGCATCGAATTAGTAGTATCCGGATGTATGCCTGAAGTGCAGCTTGAGGACATCATCCGTAGCAACCCCAATGCACATGTTTTGGGAGTGAACTCAATATCAAGGATAGGGGAGGTGCTAAATTCCATAGCATCACCCGACATCCGTTCTCAAAGTACTTCCCGGCAAGCTCTGCATGTGTTCTCTCATGAACCTGAAGGTTTCATCAATGTGCCTAGGTTGCGGTTCAACCCCAACATCCACATCTGCCAGCTTTCTCAGGGTTGTAATAATACCTGTTCCTATTGTATTGTCAGGTCCGCTAGAGGTCCGCTCAGATCTTTCCATCCGGATTCCATTGTAAAGGATATAGAACAGGGAATTAATGAAGGCTGCAGGGAGATATGGCTTACCTCACAAGACAATGCTCAGTACGGCATGGATACAGGTCTCAGACTTCCTCAGCTGCTTGAAAGGATATGCGCTATACCAGGTGATTTCAAGGTCCGCGTGGGGATGATGAATCCTTTTTCTGCACTCCCCATACTGGAAGAGTTGTTGGATGCTTTTGAGAACAGCAAGATCTACAAGCTCGTTCACTTGCCTGTACAATCAGCATCCAATGATGTATTAAAAAAGATGAACAGGTTCCATTCCATAGAAGAGGCTAATCTTGTGATCAACAGTTTTAGGGACCGTTTTGATGATCTTACTCTTTTCACTGATATAATTGTAGGTTTTCCAGGGGAGAAAGATGTTGATTTTCTTAAAACGATTAAATGGGTGAGGGATTACATGCCTGAAAAGGTGAACATTTCCAGGTACACTCCCCGTCCACATACTAAGGCGCTTGAATATAGGAACATTGATTCCCGTATCGTTGCACAACGTTCCAATGAACTCCATGATGTATGTGAAAAGGTCAAGGTCAGTGTCAGAAACAGCATGATCGGATGGCAAGGCAGGGTCTTTATTTCCAAAGAGGCTAAATTAAAAGGTCTTATGGCCCGTACAGCATCCTATAAGCCAGTGGTCATTCCGGAGTCATCTGCTGTTCCGGGAAGTTCTTGTGATGTTGAGATCTTCGATGCAACCCCAGGATATTTTCTGGGAAGGGTTATTATCTAGGGTCTTAGAAGTTATCCTTTTTGACATCCGCTCATTTTCCTTGATATAACGGGATACTTAAAACAATGCTCTTTGTGCAGGAGGTATCAGGTACATATCAGGATCATGTTTTAAAATAAGTTTTAATAGACCCACTATATAAGGTATATATATTTTGTTTTTTATCTTTACCACCCCTTAACTTTATCTATTATTATTCCATATAAAATAATATACATGGTCAGGAGAAAATATGCTAGATAAATTGTTCGATCCGGATGTTGTTGCAGTTATAGGGGCATCCCGTACAGAAGGTAAGGTCGGTCATGCTGTACTAAAGAATCTCCTGCAGGGAGCAGGTCATAATGTCATTCCTATCAACCCTAATGTCACTGAGATATTAGGGTTAAAATGTTATGCCGATGTTCTTGATGTGCCAGAAAAGATCGATCTGGCAGTAATAGTGGTCCCTGCAGCTGCAGTTCCTTCTGCAATGGAGAAATGTGGACAGGCAGGTATAAACTATGCTGTTGTGATATCTGCAGGTTTTAAGGAGGCTAGTATAGAAGGTGCAAGGCTGGAGAGAGAGGTCACAGCCATCGCTGAAAAATATGGTATAAGGATGGTTGGTCCGAACTGCTTGGGAATAATCGATACTTCTTCCTCTCTCAATGCGTCATTTGCTGCGTCCATGGCCTTTCCGGGGAATATAGCTATGATGTCCCAGTCAGGAGCCATCTGTACCGTGACACTGGATTGGGCGGACAGGATAGGAGTAGGTTTTTCCAAGTTCGTAAGTCTCGGTAACAAGGCTGACCTTGCAGAGAATGATTTTCTTGAGCTGTTCAGAAAGGATAAGTCTACCGCTGTGATAGCTGCATATCTGGAAGGTGTGAAAGATGGTCCACGTTTCATGGAAGTTGCAAGGAATGTGTCCAGAGAGAAACCTATTATAGTAGTAAAATCGGGTCGTACGGCTGTGGGTTCCAGGGCAGTGTCATCACATACAGGTACTCTTGCAGGTTCTGATGCTGCATACAATGCAGCCTTCAGACAAAGTGGTGTGATTAGGGCCAATTCTCTGGAAGAGATGCTGGACTATAGCAGGGCTTTTTCCACGTATCCTTTTCCACGGGGAAAAAAAGTTGCAATACTCACCAATGCGGGAGGACTTGGCATACTTACTGCTGATGCATGTTATAGTATTGGCCTTTCAATATCCTCTTTCGAGGAAGGGACCATTACTAAGTTAAAACAGAAACTTCCTGAAGCTGCTGGTTTGTACAATCCAGTTGATGTACTGGGAGATGCCGGTCCACAGCTATATGAACATGCTTTAGAGGTTCTTCTTGCCGATTCTAATGTTGACGGTATAATCGTACTTGTTTCTCCTCAGGCTATGACAGATGTACCTGCTATAGCCCGGTCCCTGATCAAAATGATCAAAATCTCGGACAAGCCCATCCTGTGCAATTTTGCAGGTGGAACACGCATTGCTGCGGGCGAGGAACTTCTGAACAAGCATGGCATACCGAACTACCCTTCTTCTGAAAGGGCAGTTGCCAGTCTGAAAGCATTGTGTGATTACAGTTCCATAAGGATAAAAGAATACAATGCGCCACCATTGAGGGCAACTGACAGGACCACTGCAAGAAAGATCATAGATGATGCTATTGCCAGTGGAAGGAGAACTTTGGGTCTTGAATCCATGGGGATGCTCGAGGCATATGGGATCCCAGTGGTACGGTCAAGGATGGCTGGTAACTTGCCAGAAGTTATTGAAGCATGCGAAGAAATAGGTTATCCTGTGGTCATGAAGATCATCTCTCCCGATATCTCGCATAAGACCGATGTAGGTGGTATCAAGCTTAACCTGTTGAATGCTGAGGATGTGGAACATGCCTATCTGGCCATGATGTCGGATGTTAAACATTATATGCCCAACGCTCAGATAACAGGTGTACAGGTGCAGCAAATGGTCACAGGTGGTAAAGAAGTGATCATAGGTATGGACCGTGACCTCCAGTTTGGCCCGCTCCTAATGTTCGGGCTGGGGGGTGTTTATGTGGAATTCCTCAAGGATGTATCTTTTGCTGTAGCCCCTATCGATGATAAGGAAGCTCAGCACATGATATCTTCTATCAAGACATATCCGCTGATAGCTGGTGTAAGAGGTGAGAAACCATCGGATATCAAGGCTATTATCGATACTTTGCTCAAGGTGTCACAGCTTGTGATGGACTTCCCATGCCTGACGGAATTTGAGATAAATCCTCTTATGGTCATGCCTGAAGGCAAAGGCTGCCTTGCCATGGATATCAGGATGACTTTGAGAAAAGAATAAGAATATGTTGTTAGATGACATTTATAAAAAGTAATAGAATAGTTGCTGTTAAAGTGTATTAGGAGGGAGATCATGGCTTCAATGCTGGTAAGTTCATCGGAACAGTACTCAGGAAAAAGTTCTCTGTGCCTGGGTCTTGGAGTGCTCCTTAAAGAGAGGGGTTACAAAGTAGGATACATGAAGCCCATTGGCAATTTGCTCATAGATGTCAATGGATCACTTGCAGATGAGGATGCTCAGGGCATCAGGAAGTTATTGGGATTACAGGACGATATGAGTTCCATTACTCCCATTTTGCTTACGGAGAACCTCACGGATGATGCTCTCATGGGAGTGGAGAAAGGACTAGATTCGAGATTGAAGGAAGCTTATGAAAAAGTCTCAAAGGGCAGGGATGTTGTGCTACTTGAAGGAGCAGGCGGCATCGGCGGAGGAGCTATGTACAATCTCTCCGACCCGGAAGTAGCCACTAAGCTTGATACTAAGATATTGCTCATCACACGATATGATTCTGCCCAGGCTGTTGACCGGATCCTGTGTGACCTACGTATAATCCAGAACACAGAGATCCTTGCAGGTATAATACTTAATGAGGTCCCACCAGATAAACTGGAACAAGTTTCCCATCTGGTAGTACCTTTCCTTGAGAAGAAAGGTATCAAGGTGTTCGGTGTTATTCCGGAAGACCATATGCTGCGTTCCGTATCAGTAGCTGAGATCGTAGAGGACCTTAATGCGGAGGTACTGGTGGGTGCAAGCCACATGGAAGACCTAGTGGAGCACTATCTGGTGGGAGCCATGGAAGTTGGTTCAGCTATCAAATACTTCAGACGTATGCCAAACGCAGCTGTGATCACAGGTGGTGATCGTTCGGATATACAGATGGCTGCCATTGAGGCCAAAGTCAAATGTCTGGTGCTTACAGGTAATCTGCGCCCAAGCGGAGCAGTGCTTGGAAGTGCCGAAGAGGCCAACATTCCTGTGATACTTGTCAGGGGCGATACCATGAGCACCATCGAAAAGATGGAGAATCTCATAGGTCACGCACGCATAAAACAGGAAGTGAAAATAAAAAGGATAGTGGACCTCATCAAGGAATATGTGGATGTTGATGGTTTGATCACGGAAATGGGACTTGGCAAATAAGTCCCTTCCCCATTATACATTCTCCATTTCTTTTGTCCTTTGCCTGAGCATTTCCACAATATCGGGATTCTGTAGTGTTGTCACATCACCTGTTTCTCCTTCATTGACAATGGCCTTGAGCACCCGGCGCATTATCTTCCCGCTTCTTGTCTTAGGCAGGTCATCTGTGAATATCACTTGCTTTGGTCTTGCAATGGGGCCGATGTTCTGAGCAACATGGCTCACAAGTTCCTTTCTGAGCTCTTCGGTGGCTTCCACACCGGAACGTAGTATGACATAACAATAGATCACTTCTCCTTTGAGCTCGTCCCGCTTTCCCACAACTGCCGACTCTGCGACCGCAGGATGTGATACCAGTATGCTTTCCACTTCTGCAGTACCTATGCGGTGCGCCGCCACTTTGATGATATCGTCCACACGTCCTATTATCCAGAAGTAACCATCTTCATCCTGTTTAGCTCCATCTCCTGCAAAATAGGTCTTCCCATCCCATTTGTTCCAGTATGTTTCTTTGAACCTTGCCTCGTCGTTGAATATGGTACGTGCCATACTTGGCAAGGGTTTTTTTATCGCCAGCAGGCCATCAGTTCCTCTGGGTACTTCATTGCCTGCCTCATCAAGAACAATTGCCTCGATCCCAGGGAAAGGTCTTGTAGCGCTGCCGGGCTTGAGTGTGGTAATGCCAGGCAGGGGTGTGATGAGGACCATGCCTGTTTCTGTCTGCCACCAGGTATCAACAATGGGGCATCTTCCATGTCCGATATGCTCATGGTACCAGATCCAGGCTCCGGGATTGATGGCCTCACCCACACTTCCCAGCAGGCGCAGCGTGGAAAGATCGTGCTTTTCCGGCCATTCCGTACCCCATTTCATGAAAGTCCTGATGGCGGTAGGTGCGGTGTAAAGTATGGTCACTTTATGCTTTTCTATAAGGTCCCACCATCTGTCCTTATCTGGAAAATCAGGTGCTCCTTCATACATTATCACAGTAGCACCGTTGGAGAGAGGTCCGTATACGAGATATGAATGGCCTGTGATCCAGCCGCAATCAGCTGTACACCAGTAGATATCATCTTCCTTCAGGTCAAATATCCATTTAGTGGTGATATATGTGCCCATCATATAGCCGCCGGTAGTGTGCACAATGCCCTTGGGCCTGCCGGTGGTACCGCTGGTGTACATCAGAAAGAGCATGTCCTCTGCATCCATAGGCTCAGCCTCGCACACCGAGCTTTCACCTTCCATTAGCTCGTGCCACCACAAGTCCCTTTCAGGATACAGTTCCATCTCATTGCCTGCCTGCTTTACCACGATCACCTTTTCGATGCACTGGCACATCTGTGCACCTCTATCGGTCTTCTTTTTCTGTTCCACCACACTGCCCCTGCGGTAATATCCGTCACAGGTGATGATGAACCTGCTATGGGAATCTCCTATTCTGGTAAAGAGGGCTTCACCGGAGAAAGCTGCAAAGACCACATTGTGGGGTGCGCCTATCCTTGCACAGGCCAGCATGGAGATCACAACTTCCGGTATCATGGGCAGGTAAATGGTTACAATATCACCCTTTCTTACACCCAGTTTTTTCAGGGCATTGGCACAGCGGCAGGTTTCTTCCAGAAGTTGCCTGTATGTATATGTCCTGACATCTCCCATCTCCCCTTCCCAGATGATGGCTGTCTTGTCGGCCCTTTTTTCCATGTGCACATCCAGGCAGTTGTAGCAGGCGTTAAGTTTCCCTCCTGCGAACCATTGTGCATGGGGTGGCTGCCAGTCAAGTACTTTATCCCATTTCCTGAACCAGTGAATATCATGTGCAAGTTCATCCCAGAATCCTTCCAGGTCCCGGGCTGCTTTCTGATAGATATCATGGTCGTTGATATTTGCATTCCCTGAAAAATCCTGTGAAGGTGTAAACTCTCCACTATTATGATTATCCTTGTTTGTGTTCACTCCCATTTTCCACACCACAAAGTAGTTGTTCTTATTTTTTTATTGGAGTGGATGGCTGAAATAGTTTGCTGTGACAGCAAAAGAGGTCAAAGAAATGGATGATCAGAGAAAAGGATAAGTTCTCTGTAGAAAAATCGCACATTATGCTTTAACACCGAGTTCACAGAGAACACAGGGGATGAGAATAGTTATCCATCTCCGTGAACTTTGTGGTCGCATCTGCATAGAGTTGGGATTATGGCATGAGGAATTCTACAGGGCTTGGGTGATTTCACCAAGGATTTTTTGTCATTGAATATTATTTTCAATTGCATATATAATGCTTGTAGTTACGTCAGGATGAAGTAGCTGAAAAGTAAATTTATACTCTTTACAGATGCTTATTTTCCTTACTTATGCCATGATTTTCATTGGTTGTAGTCTGTTTCTCTTGTCTGATTGGATAGAATGGAGTTGCAATATTTAATACTTGATGTATGTAGGTGCAAACTACCCGAGATAGCTACAACTCTATATAAGGCAATATTTATCAGTTTCCAACTAGCATGTGAATTCCACAACTGACTCGGAGACTCCCAAATAAATGTCTATTTGGGTGAATTCGGGGTTCTACAATGCCTCAGACCTATGTGCATCTTTCAGGCAAGCAGATCGATGAAGCTGTCCTGAAGATCCATGGTATCATCAAGGAGAAGGACACAATGCCGCAGCTTACAAGTACGGTGTGTCCCAGGTGCAGGCAGGTGAACGGCCCGACTTCTACTTTTTGTTCCCGGTGTGGTATGGCTATGAGGGTTGATAGTGCTGTGGATTTGGAAAAGAAGCGGTCTGATATTGCCATGGCTTTGATGGAGCTTGTGGAGAAGGAGCCGGCGATCGCGAAGATATTGAGGGAGAGTGTGTGAGGGGGTTACACTCCCTCTGTTTTTCATTAATGTTCTTCAATATCTTGTGAGGATTTTCAACATCAATACATGACTTATATTCTTTAGAGAATATGTGATTAGTAAATCAGAACAATCTTTTGTTCTAAAGCACATACAAATTTACCCACTCAATGTTGTGGAGATTCAGTTATGTTAATGTTAAAGCTCCTTTAGTCTGTAGTCCCTGTAAAGTATGTCTTCTATCTTCTTTTGGTTATTTTTAATTGATATTAGGCGAGTTTTTCCATATCTACCCCTGCTTCTAACAGGTGCTGAAATAATCCCCATCATATCGAATTCAGAGACTATCCCTGAAACACTTGTGCGCCCTAGGGGAATCATACCTAGATGTTCACAAAAGTTCCTGTAAAGCATCTCTATCTGCCCCGTTGTGACTTTATCGTTCAGTTTTCCGGTAAGCTTGATGATGCTTAGAAGAACAAGTTTTGAATTGATCGGTAGACTTTCCAGCGAGTTTAACAAATCATTCTTCTCTATTTCTTCATTTGCTAGCAGTACATGTTTTTCAGTTACCTTTTCAGCGTTTGAGATATCTGCAATGGCACCTGCACTTTCCAGTAATCTCAGAGCTTTTCCACAGTCATACTCATTCCCGGATAGCTCCGCACATAACGTAATAACTTCTTCATCAACAACACCTTCCGCAAATGCAATTGCACATCGCTCGTCTAATATTTGTTCTACCTGTTCCTTATTGTAAGGTGGGAACACGATATTCCTATGCTGGAGTGCTGAAAAAATATTTTGTTCAACCTTTTCTGGAAAAAACAAATTATCACTAATTCCAACGATGCCGATGAATACGTCTTCTTCAATACTCATATTTTCACCTGCATAATTGAACTCATTAAATATGTTCTTGTCTTTCAGCGAGTCTACATCATCAAAGGCCACAATGATTGTGGTTCTCTTTTCGTTCAGCACTTTCCATAATGTTCTGTAATATTTTCCCACTGAGAGTCCAGTTCTCGGTACTTCCGTTTCAGGTGATACCTTGTTCAGGATCTCAACTATGATCTTGCTGGTAGTGCTGATCTTCTGACAGTTGATGAAGATAGGAACAACGTTAAGACCTTTATTCTCAACGTTGTTACTCAGCTGTTTCAGAACAAATCTCACAACAGTCGTCTTCCCTGTTCCTTTATTTCCGGATATCAGCACATTTGTGAGTTCCCCGTTATGCATAACAGGACGCATCAGTAACGCAAGCTCAACTATCTGTTTTTCCCTTCCGATAAGCCTTTCCGGCACATACTTTGAAGAGAGTGCCGCCCTGTTCCTGAATATCTGGGTTCCATCAGTTCCAAAAATATCATTCATGCTGATTCCAAAACTATCATTCTATACCACAGTACTTTTTAACTTCTGCAGATACATCCTTATAAATCCCAAGATATTCATCATTGGGACTCATCTTATATACTGATTCCACTTTATAGCATTCGTTGAATGGTTTACCCTCTGGAGCATTTGTCAGTAGATTCTCATATTTTTTGTAAATGTTGCGGACAGCTTCGTCTGCTTCCTGAAGTGACAGGCCGGTTGCCATGTATGCAACTTCTCCCATAAACCTGGATTCAAGTCCTGTTGACTGATCTGCACCTGCTCCACGCGCACCTACTGGTCCTATCAACATGTCTCTTCCACAAACAGTGTCACCAATGGCCTGTGCAGCAGTCTCATAGAACATCATATGGGTACAGCAGCCGGCAAGATTCCAATAGTATCTTGCTATGTAGTGGTGCATGTTGCGTGAAATGGCAATGGATGATAAGTTTGATCCCCACATTATTTCTTTTGTTGAAGATGAATTAGTATTCACATGGACTGCACCAGAAACGTGTAAACTGGCACCTGTAACTATTTTTGACTGAATGGTCTCTGCAACATCAACAATAGCAAGACCTTCAGGTGAGCCGATGCTTGTACCTCCAAACACAGGACACTGCCCGCTGAGGAAATGATTTCCATGCTCAAGGTGGAATATAGATTTGTAAAATGTCTCATAGTCAGTCTTAAGCTCGTCCAGCTGGTAAACTTCTTGGACATCTGCACTGGAATACAGTTCTTCGGAAGAAACGAGCATGTATGCTGGCGAGATGGTTGGTGTGCCAGGTCCCATCAATGCAAGACCTTCACGCCCTGCAAGTTTCGTTGCGAGCCTTTCCTCCCTGGCCTCTTTCAGGGCGGCAAGCATCTCAAATGGCGTTTTCCCTCGTATACTTTTTCCTCCCATTTTCTCTAGGGCACCGGCATACACCCCTTGCACGATAGGCTCTATGGCGGAACTCACATGCAACTCAAGGAAGTTCTCCTCAGAAACCGTACCTCCCATAGGACCTCCTATAATTACTGGTGGCTCGGAGTCCATAATGTACCTGAATGGAACTATGACCTTTTCGCTTTTTCTTCCGATCTCAAGCATCTCAGAAGTGTTCAAGGACTTTATAATGTCCTCTTCTTCGATATGTATCGTTTTCTTTGTGTCAATACAGTAGATGCCCACAGATGTCAATAACTGGACTGCAGCTTCAAATACAGAATCTGCAAGACTTGTATCAGTTGGTACAATAGTTTCTCCGTCATATTTTATATCGAATTCATTTGCCAGTTCCTGTGATTTCATGAATACTTCCATGTCATGTTTTTCTTCTGACTTCACTTCACCTGTGGTAGCAGATTCGAGATATTTGTATATGTTATTCATTATGTCAACTTCCTTATTTTTATTCATCATTTGGTCTTTTTCATTTTGTCTTGTTTTGCCTAGTTAAGATTCCATGAAATTATGCCCTTAACCTCTAGTGACATGGAACATATATATGTATTTCCATGTCACTCATAGAATAAACTATTTTGACATGGAACTAGTTTATAATGCTTTTTTGAATACTAGAAAAAATAAATAAGACCTATCGGGAATCTAATATTGTTTTATCACAGTTTTTCAGTAAACAAAAAAGAAGTATCTACCTATGTTTTTTAAATTTATTTCTTCAGTTCACCGAACTTACCTGCCGTCGCCATCAGACGGGCGACCTGGGTCGCTTGCCATGATGTGCGAAGCGGGCGAAACGGTAAATCAGGTAGGTGGATCGAGTTCTTTGGAGGTGTCATAGAAGTGCAGAACCTGCGAGACATCAAAGAAATAGAATCTAAAGAAACACTGCAAGCATATGATAAAACTAAGAACTGGAATACAATGGTTAAATATTCCTCACCTATTTTTCTACATATGCACTTACCTTTCAAGCCACTGCCCATTCATGTGACAGCATTTCTGCCTGCATCAGCACAGTCTGAGTAGCCTTCTCCTGCTTGTCTGGAGAATAGCCATACTTACGCAGTATGCGGCTTAACACTGACCTTACAAAGAAACCGAAGGATTGTCTACAAAGCCGCAATAAGCAAAAATTATATTACTTCATTCTTTCCAGCACATCGCACATTTTATTGATGGTGTCGATGGCCGTTTGCATGCCTTCTGCGTCATCAAGAGCGGGTTTTTGCAGAATACCGCCGAAATGACCTCCATCACCTACTACGATCATTCCATGTATATGCATCCAGTCATGAATGGTCTGTATGGTCTTCTCCTGCCCTCCGTTGCGTGATCCTCCCACTGCTAAGGCTGCACCTACTTTGTTCTTTAACTGGAACCCCTGCCTTCTGTGCAGTACGCTGCGGTCGAACAAGGCTTTGACCTGGGCCGTAACTGAGCCGAAATATACCGGAGATGACACAATTATAGCATCTGCTTCTTTCAGCTTCTGATACGCCTGCTGCATATCATCATCTATAGGGCACATTTCTTCATCTCTGCAGATCCCACATGCAGTACATGGGGCTATCTTTGCAGATGACATAAGAACACTATCAACTTCAAAGCCTCTGCTTTTTGCTATTCCAAGTACTTTCTCTATCAACTTGTCGTTATTGCCACCTTTGACGGGGCTTGCGGAGATGCCTAATATTTTCATATATATCGTATGTGAAATGCTATCGAACTTATTATCTTTTGCTTTTGATGACAGTGTTCATGGCACATCAGAAGGATAAATATAAGAATAAATCCAATTATAATTCTGTTCCGATGTTTCATATATCAGATATATATACATCGAGATCCTGTGCTTTAATGTTATTATATTAACTATTGATAGCGGTGATAGAATTTTGTCAGCTAAGGATATCCTCACTATAGATGACTTTGATGTGAAAGGTAAAACAGTGCTGGTGCGAGTGGACATTAACACTCCCATGGACCCGGAAGGGAACATCCTGGACGATATGCGTATCAAAAGCCATATCCCCACGTTGTTAGACCTGCATGAGGCAAAAGTGGTACTGCTGGCTCACCAGAGCAGGCCTGGCAAAAAAGACTTCACTACTATGAAAGCACATGCTGCCCGGATGTCCCAGTATCTGGGCCGAGAAGTGAAATATGTGGACGATATTTTCGGCACGTGGGCAAGGAACAGCATCTCTGCCATGAAAAATGGCGATGTCATCCTGCTGGAGAATGTGAGGTTCTATTCTGAAGAGTCCATGGAAAGGCCTGCAGCAGAACATGCAAGGTCCCATCTGGTAAAAAAGCTCCTTCCGCATATTGACATTTTTCTCAACGATGCTTTTGCCGTGTCACACAGAGCTCATCTTTCCATATTAGGATTCACTGAAGTTCTTCCTACAGGTGCGGGAAGGGTCATGGAGAAAGAGGTCCTTTCTCTGGACAGGGGTATAAAAGGTGGCGCACGCCCGTGTATCTTTGTGCTGGGCGGTGCAAAGGTGGACGATTCCCTGAAAGTCGCAGAGAACGTGCTAACCAATGGAGGTGCCGATAGGGTCCTTTTTACCGGTGTGGTTGCAAACGTAATGCTTGCAGCCTCGGGTGTGGATATTGGCAAGGCAAACATGGATTTCATAGCATCCCAGGGATATACCGAGCAGATCGAAAAGGCCAGGAAAGTGCTTGAAAAATTCAATGGGAAGGTTTCTCTGCCGGTAGATGTGGCTCTGAGCGAGAACGGTAAACGCGTAGAGGTACAGGTCGAAGAGCTGCCCAATGGCAACTTGCCAATTTATGACATTGGGCTTGAGACGATAGTAGCTTTCTCCAAAGAGCTCAAAAATGCAAAAACCGTGGTTCTCAACGGTCCTGCCGGGCTCTCCGAAATGGCTGATTTTTCTCTGGGCACGCATGAGATCATAAAAGCTGCTATTAACTCTGAATATTCCATAGCTGGCGGCGGCCATATCTCTGCTGAGATCCGCAACCTGGGTTTTGAGGAGCAGTTCTCACACTTAAGCACAGGCGGTGGTGCATGTATAGACTATCTTGCAGGAGAGAAGTTGCCAGGGGTCGTGGCACTTAAAGAAGCTGCTACCAAGCGTAAAATCAACAAATAAGTATCCATCGATAATAAGTGAGTGTGGGAATCATGCTAACAATAACTGAGGGAAAAATAGCTGTGCAACTTGCACGCGATACTATCAAGGCATATTTTGTTACAGGGAAGACGATGAATGGCTCTGAAACAGAGCTCCCTAATGTCTTTGAAGAAAAAAGAGGCGTATTTGTTACGCTTACAGAAAACGGTATGCTCAGAGGTTGCATTGGGCATCCGTATCCTGAATCCACACTTAAGTATGCTATCACGGATTCTGCCATCTCCGCAGCTTTCCGGGACCCTCGTTTTCCACCGCTGCATATTGATGAACTTGATAAGGTGGAAATAGAAGTGACAGTTCTCACTCCTCCTGAAAGAATTAAAGCTGCACCAAAAGACCTCCCTTCAAAAATAGAGATCGGGAAACATGGGCTTATTGTGAAGAAAGGTTATCGTCAGGGCCTTCTTCTGCCCCAGGTAGCCCCTGAGAACGATATGGATGAGGTGGATTTTCTCGGTCATACGTGTCTGAAGGCAGGATTGGAACCCGATGCATGGCTTACAGGTGCCGATGTTTACTCTTTTGAAGGTCAGATTTTCTCAGAAGCCACACCTAACGGTGAAGTTATAGAAAAACACTTTGAAAAGAAGAAGTGACCTTTACTAACTTTATTGTTCCACAACTGCAATGGTCGTAAAGGATATGGAATTAAAGATCTGATCTATGACAGTTATAAATAAGGTTGATGTATGTACAATTTCTGAAAGGCATAATGTTAGGTAAGCCTGTTCATAAATATCCCTCCAGTGAAGAGAACAGCTCCTGAATATCTTTTTTAAGCGCATCCAATGAAACTTCTATCATAAGATTGACATTTCCTTCCGGACCGAAGGTCCTGAAATCTGTGCGCAGGCCCAGGAGATCCTTACCTTTTGCGTAAGCATAACCTATCTCCCAGGCAGTGCCGGAATCCACATCACTTCCCCCGTCAAGCACTGCTACCACGATGTCACAATCATCGATACCTTTCACATCGTTCCTGAAGATGTTCTTCTGCTTCACCTCAAGCCTGGTTTCTGCATCATCATTGCCATCTTCCTGCGGCAGGAACACCGAGAAACCTTTTTCCACGAGCTTGTCGCGCAAATATACATTAAAGTCCCTTTCAGCTTTTGAAAAGAGAGGGCCTGCAAGATAAATTTTCTTTTTGACTGGCATATGGACCATTCCTACTGGAGCAAAATCTCTACTTTTAGTGTTCTTTATAGATAAACATGACCCGGAAGATCTATGGATATAAAATACTGCTTTGATAAGTTTAAAAGACACATTTATTATTATTATTATTATTATTATTATTATTTCATGTATTTCTTGTATATTTCAAATTCTTGACCTTACAATGATGAGCATGTTCATTTAATTGCACTTCTTTTAAATCACTTCTGGAACATGAGCACGCTCAGGAAAAGGGATGCTAAGAACCCTATTGTCCCAAGTATCATTGTGTTGTTCTCCCCCTGTATTATCAAGTATGCAGAGATCAGAGCCACTACTGCAAGGAACAGGTTCCTGGTCAATCTGTCAAGCAGTCTGTATCGTTTCACCTTATATGTGCTTTCTTGGAGTTTTTCAAATCTGTATCCTCTAATGGTCTCAATGACATCATTGATACCTGCAGGAAAGTCTCTAAAGATCTCCAGATATCTATCCCCTTCAAGCTGAACAGCTTCAAAAGCTTTTTTTGGGGCGTATCGATCCCTTAAGGCTTTTGAGATAACAGGTTTTGCTACATCCATCAGATTAAATTCCGGATCAAGGTCCAAACAAACAGATTCTATAAGCATCAATGATTTTTCCAGTGTGGAGAACTCACTTGGCAGAGACATGTTATATTTCAGGGCGATCTTTGCATAATTGTCACTTTTCCTTTCTCTAAACCCATATTTCTGATCGGCTATCAGATCGTCCATGTCCCGTCTGAACCTGCTGATATCCACCTCTTCTTTACGCAACTTTCCTATCTTCAGGAACGCATCCGAGGCGATCTCCACATTTCCGGTATACACTCCATAGAACAGATTGAGCATATCTCGTTTAAGTTCATTGTCCAGCTTGTCCACAGCACCAAAATCAATGAAAGCAATTTTTCCTTCCTTCACGATAATGTTTCCGCCATGCGGGTCTGCATGATAGAACCCATCGATGTATACCTGTTTCAGGTAACTGCTGGCAATTAGCTTTGCATAGTGTGTTCTAGTTGCCAGGTCCACGTATTTCAGGTCCTTGACCTGTACTCCTTCCACAAAGTCCATCACAAGGATGTTTTCCCGGCTGTAGTCAGTATAAACCCTTGGCACCAAAACATTTTCATCATCTTTGAAATTTTCATAGAAACGCATCATGTTCCTGGCTTCTATTCTGTAATCCAGTTCACTGATAAGCACTTCTCTGAATTCCCTCAGGAAACCCTCTACATCAAAATTATTTCCAAGACCAACGATCTTCACTATCAAGGGTTTTATGTCTTCGATGATGGCAAGATCAAGGTTCATGATATCAATGAGGCCCGGACGGGATATTTTCACTGCCACTTCTTTTCCGTTCAATACGCCTTTGTATACCTGTCCGATCGAAGCACTGGCTATGGGTTTAGTGTCAAATTCATCAAAGATCTCAAGTATATCCTGAGCTTCATAGTTAATGCCCATATTTTCGTTCTTATTGTCAAGTGCACTGCACGCGCAGCCAGTTTCAAATGAAGGTCTCATCTGGTCGAAATCAAGAGGTTTTACCTTGTCCTGTAGCTTTTGCAGTTCGATGACGTATGCCCTGGGAACAATGTCTGGCCGCCTGCTTAACATTTGTCCGAGCTTTATAAAACTGGGACCAAGTTCTTCAAATGCATCACGGAGTTTTGCTGCACCTTCACGGGCTTCAAGATCAAGGTTGCATGTACATTTATTGTTGGATATGTGATTGCGTTTTATATCTTTATATAACAGAAAAAATAGATTATATTTGATGAATACCCGGAAGATCGTGAGATATCTGCGTGTTTTTTTGAACATTTAAGGATAATGATGTCTTTTAGTAAATATATGTTCGCAATGTCCTAGTGCTCACGCGTCATTCCAGGCAAGCTTTTTATCATAGAGCACAATCAAATAGCTCTGATGCTCATTAATATTGTGTGATGGGTCCATCAGGGAAATCCTATGAAAAAAGATATTTTATGTGAAATGGGATACTTGGCAGGTACATGGTCGTGACGGTCAGTGAGGGCCCATTGTTCATAAATGATGACAATTGTAGGCGAATATATAGGATGTACTATGTTAGATGATCTTTATGCTATATCTTCATAGGATTCAATATATTTATCATACAATAAGGAGAACATGTATAAAGGAAGATGATAGAGGAAGATGGCAGATACTGATATAATTTGGCAGTTGCAAGCTGGAGATCATGTAGCTCTGTTATATGGTACCACCTTTGAGCTGATCGATACAGTGACGAACTATGTGCAATCCGGTATAGATAACGGTGGAAGCTGTATCATTTCCATGCCTTCAAAGCTAGCAGAAGAAACCATTGATGCATTTACGGAGATGGGCATGGATGTGTCTGATCTTATGTTGAAAGGTCAGCTTCAGCTAATATCTTCTGATATCTTACCGTCCGTTTCACGAACATTTGATGTCCTAGGACCAGATGAAGTAAAAAAAATCAGTGATAGAACAAAAAGTGCCGGATATACAGAACTACGGATGGTATCGTTCCCTGCATCAACAGCTAAGGAAGGATGGTCACTTTTCCTCTCACATGAAAAGAACGTTCGGCAGGTGATCAAAAGTAGTGGCGCTATTATGATGCGTGCTTTTCCCAAGGATTCCCTTTCTGGTTCCCAAATGCTGGATGTGCTTGGGTTTTATGATAAGGTGATGATGAGAAACCAAGGAACCTTATCCTCTATAAGCGCATATCAGGATCGAATTCAGGTGAATGATCAGTGCTCTGAAAAACTTGGCCTTTATAATAGTATCCTTAGTAAAATGTGGACAGGTTTGTGGGTAATAGACCGGAATAACAGGGTAGTTTTCTTTAATCCAGGTATGGAAGCAATTTCAGGGATTTCCAGAGAACAGGTACTTGGAAATGATCTGTTTGATTTAGTAAAGGATATGGCTATAGATGCAGGTGAAAAGTTCCTTAGTGTTTTCCATAAAGCAAAAAACACTAGAAAAGCCGTGTCTTATGATCTTTTGCCATTTGTGAACCCCGAAGAGGGTCTACTGTATCAAAGCGGCGTAATGTACCCTCTTTTTGATATCTCAGGTGAATATGAAGGTATGGCGGGAACGGTAGAAGATATAACCGAAAGGAAAAGAGCAGAAGAGGCATTGATCGCAGCTGAAGAGAAATATCGTCTGATATTTGAGAACTCTCCTCTTGGCATATTCCATTTCGATGATAAGGGTACTATTACTCATTGTAATGACAGGTTCCTCAAGATCGTGGGTGCCACAAAGGATAAGCTTATCGGTTTCAGTATGGTCACTTCCATAAAGGATGAACAGATGGCGGAAGCTGTAAGATCGGTGCTTTCCAGACAGTTGGGGCATTATGAGGGAGAATACAGGTCAGTGATAAGTGGCAAGATCACCCCTATCAAGGCTGATTATAGTCCAAACATATCTCCAGATGGCAAGCTTCTTGGTGGGATTGGGATATTTGAGGATATCACTGAAAGGAAAAAGGCTGAAGAAGCATTGAAGCTTGATGATTCCAGATTACAGGCCTTGCTGAAACTGAGTCAGATGGCTGATACTTCCCTTAAGGAAATAGCTGATTTTGTTCAGGAAGAAGCAGTGAGGCTCACACAGAGTAAACTAGGATATCTGGCTTTTATCAACGAAGAGGAGACTGTGTTTTCCATGTATTCTTGGTCCAAAAGTTCTTGGTCCAAAGGTGCCATGGAAGAGTGCAAGCTTGCAGATATGAATATTGATTATGAGGTGAGCTCTATCGGGTTGTGGGGTGAGGCTATCAGGCAACGTAAGCCCATCATTACCAATGACTATTCTGCTCCTAGTTTATGGAAGAAAGGCTATCCTGAAAACCATGTAAAAATAACAAGGCACATGAACATACCGGTATTTGACGGAGATAGGATAGTAGCAGTTGCCGGGGTGGGTAACAAAGAAACAGATTATGATGAATCTGATGTGAGACAACTTACGCTGCTTATGGCAGGTATGTGGCGCCAAGTTCAGCGCAAGAGGGAAGGGGACCGTCTCAAAAAATATACTGAGGACCTGGCCAAAGCTAATGAGGAGCTTTCAAAGGCTAACGAGGAACTAAAATCCCTGGACCGCATGAAGGATGAGTTCTTGTCTAATGTAAGTCATGAGTTCAAGACACCTCTTACATCTATCAGAGGATATAATCAGCTTGTCATTGATGGGACCCTCGGCGAGATCAACGATCAGCAAAAAAAGGCCATGGACACTGCCATCCGCAATACAGACAGGCTTCGGCGTCTTGTGGATTCACTGCTCTACCTGAGCAGGACCCAAGTAGGGAAGATGAGGTATTATTTCGAAAAACTGCAGCTTGAAGAGCTTATCAATAACTGTGTCCATGATCAGCTCTTGCAGGCAAAGAACAAGGGTATTTCACTTCAAACGAACATTGGAGAAATTCCGCCGATCAGAGGAGATAAGGACAAACTGACAGATGTGCTGATAAATCTTATTGACAATGCCCTTAAGTTCACTTCAGAACATGGAAAGGTCACTGTTAGTGCAAGCAAAATACCCGAGGGTGTCCATATTCAAGTCAGGGACACTGGTATAGGTATACCCGCTGACCAGCTACCCCATCTGTTCCAGAGGTTCTACCAGGTCGATTCATCTGCCAGCAGAAGGTATGGAGGTACAGGGCTGGGATTGTATATCTCCAGAACTATAGTGGAAGCACATGGAGGAAAGATCTGGATAGAGAGCGAAGAAGGCAAAGGTACCACAGTTCATGTAGAACTGCCTCAGTGGCAGAAGTAATTGGTCATTAGCATAAGGAATTTAAAGAGGGTATCATTATCTGTTCTGCTGTACAAGTGTCTCTTTCTGGTCACCGTATAACTAGCTCAGGTGTTATAAAATGAAAGTGATAATCATTGGTGGATTTCTCGGAAGCGGAAAAACGACAACGTTGATAAGTCTTGGCAAACACATGGTGAAAAATGGCCATAGGGTTGCTATAATAGTGAACGAGATCGGTGAAGTGGGGGTAGATGGAGAGACTTTGTCAGGTTTAGGACTTATTGCAAAAGAGCTGACAAGCGGATGCATTTGTTGTACACTTAGGATCAGCATGGAGTATACATTACAGATCCTGAAAGAAGAGTACGATCCCGATGTGTTGATCATCGAGCCAACCGGTATTGCTCTTCCTCTGCAGATCAAGGAACATGTGGCTTTGATGGAATTGCCTGACCTTTCGTTTGCTCCTGTGGTCACTATTGTGGATGCCAGCAGGTTCGATGTGGAGCTTTCCCAAGTGCCCAGGTTCATCATGATGCAGATCAAGGAAGCTGAGATCCTGTGTGTGAACAAGATCGATCTCGTGGACAGGGAAAAGCTGGTCAATGTGACAGAACGGCTGATGGATGCAAATCCTGATGCACTTATTGTGGAATTCTCTGCCAGACAGGCAGATACACAGTTCATAAGGTTCATAGACCTGCTGGCAGAAGAAGGTACTGCCCGCCATGCAGGTGAGAACAGAAATTCCATTGAGCTGTCCCAGGTATCTAGTTATTCAGGTAAATATTCCATTGATGTTCATGGGCTTGATAGGAACGATATGGCAGTCACGGTCCTTAAAATGTTGGAAGAAGTGAAAGAAAGGATCGAATCGATCAATCCTGTATTTATAGGTCATGTGAAGATCTCCCTGAATTTAGGAAAGGATCTGATCAAGGGTAGCCTGACATCTTCTCAGGGAGAGCCTCTGATAGAGCTGTTTGAAAGTCCGGGGCAGGACCATGGGCAACTGAAGTTCCTTTCTGCGGTCACTCAAGTGAGTAGATCAGATCTGATCAGTATTGTTGATTCTGCCATTCGCAGCAACCTGAATAAAAGGAATGCGGCATATGAAGCTGAAGCTGTAAACCCTGCAGACGGTCTGATCAGTATAGCCGGGAGCAAGAAGTGAATCGCTTTGCATCTTTTTATTTACTTTTGCTCCATGTTCTTTTAAAATAAACAAAACCGAAAAGCATTATAAGTCTGCAAGACCTGTTTTATATGGTAAAAGTTGGTCATTTGCTTAGAAGGGGATGGTATCCTGGGTGTAAAAATAGGTGACATAGTTGCAGTAGAATATATTGGTACACTTGATAACGGAGGGGTCTTCGATAGCTCTGAAAGTCAGGGTGGTCCTCTGGAATTTAAGGTTGGTGGCGGTCAGGTATTACAAGGTTTCGAAGATGCCATATTGGGCATGGAGATAGGGGACAAAAGGGCCATAGTACTTGAGCCTTCTCAAGGTTATGGTGAATATAGCAAGAATCTAGTAGAAACCATTCCCAGATCCTCTATTCCTAACAATGAGAAGTTAACAAAGGACACGATGCTGCTGGTAAGTCTACCCGATGGTTCCAAGATGCCAGCCACTATCATCGCCATTAACGAGGAAAGTGTTACTCTTGACATGAACCATCCACTGGCCGGTGAAGCGCTGCACTTTGAGATAAAGGTTGTGGGAATAAGCTGATTTCTTGTTTTTTCTCGGTTTTATTTAATTTTTTTTTGTATGTGTGCTAATGCAATATACTTATATTAGATAAGGAGTATGATGTTCGCTTAATCTCATATAGAGATCATATTATTCATATTCAATAAATTTTAGGTATTTATTTTATCAACTGGTGATATTAAAAATGGGTTTTACTGAAAAACTTGGACCAAGACTGCTCGACCGATACGAAATACCTCTACTCTTTTCTTTCTTTTTCCTTCTTATAGTACTAAAGATGATCTTAATATTTCCATTCACTACTCCCTGGATGTTTGCAGATGAGATTGTATACTCTAAACTTGCTCAAAACATTTTGAACCTTGTTTTTCTAATTGATATAAAATATGCTCAAACGTATCCACCAGGCTATTCGATCTTCTTAGCTGTTGCTGATCTCTTTTCTTCAGACAAACAGGTATTATATCGTAATATGCTGTTTGTGAACAGTTTTCTTTCCTCTTCGATCATTTTCCCGGCATATTTCATATTGAAGAAGTACACTTCAAAGTTCCAAGCTCTGGGTGGTTCTTTAGTTATATCTACGCTTCCAAGTGTTGTAACATATACATTTGTACTGATGAGTGAGAACCTTTTTATTCCTCTCACGCTCTATTCAGTTTGGTTTCTCCATGAGTGTTTTGAACATGGTAAGATGCAATGGTATTTTCTGGCAGGCATATCTATCTTTTATCTTTATCTTACAAGAGAAACAGGGATCGTATTCATTGTTTCAGTACTTTTGGCGATTTTTTATTTTTTTTGGATCACGAGAAGTAATATCACATCAAAGGGCCTGAAAAATTGGTTAGTTCTAGCATTTTCTTTTACGTTACCAACTGTTGGCTGGTCTTTATATAAAAAAACAAGGTACTCTACAGGTTCATTATATGATACTTCAACATATTCTTCTTCTCTGCTGGACAGCTTCACCAATATCGATTCATTTGAGCTATTTGTTCACTTGGTGCTCAATGAGATAGGATATATATTATTGTCCGCCTACGTTATTATTTTTATTGCATGTTTCGTATTAATTTCAAAAAGCATCTGTAAATTAAATCTTGCTGGACCTACTGGAGGTCTTACGATAAGTGGTCCGAAAAATGCTATTGCTTTTAATTCGATCATTGTATATTTCATCAGTTTTAGTGCAGGATTAATATTAATTACAGTTGCACATATGAAGAGATATATAGGTAATCCTGAGAACTTTATTTTTGGGAGGTATATCGATCCGATAGTACCTGTGGTCTTTTTATTTGGCCTGATAGGGATAGCTTTCTTACAGGCCAGATATGATGACATTGTCATTAAACGGAAGTATAAACAAATAATGTTCTTAACTCTTTTAGCCGTTCCTTTGCTTTACTACTTACCACATACCTATTATGGTTTTCCAAATATGTTCGGCATTTTTTATGTCATATATCTACAAAAATATATGAGCTACATGGTCTTACTTTTTTTATTTGCAGTATTTTTTGTGATCGTACCGCTCTATCTCCTGAAAGATACATATAATAGCAGGTCGATGAATTTGTTCTTTGTATATCTCATACTCTTATCTGTACTTCTCTGCATACCTACATATAAAACGCAGCTTGAACATGTGAGGAATGTAAATAGTGGTAATCAGATAGGAAGATACTTAGAGGACCACAGTTCAGATGATACTCTTATTTTAGTGGACCAGGAGGATATAAATAAACATATATTCTTAGGTTATCAAATGTGGTTCCGCACTCTATATTGGATAAATGGCGAATTTGTCCAAGCTCATATTTATGATGATCCTTCAGAACTTAGCACGAAAAAAATTATAAATGATGCAGATTACATAATCTCAAAAAAATTATTACCTTATGAATGTGTACAGGCAACAAATGACGATTACAAGCTATATGATCTAAAAGCATCTTCGCAGCTTGGTTCAAATGTTGCACTGCCATATACTTTAGATATTGGGAAGGATGATAAATATTTCATTGAGGGTTTTTATGGTCCGGAACTGGAAAAAATAAGATGGACAACTAATTCCTCAAAGATCAAAATAGAATACGATCAAGATCAAGGACCATTGGTTTTACATATAATGATGCAAGCATTAAGACCCGAAAAAGACCCTGCGAACGTTACTTTCTATATGAATGGGAATAAGATCGGTTCCTTGGAGAAATTAATAGGAGTTAGATATTATTCAGTTATAGTACCTCAAAACTATTTAGAGGCAAGGTATCAGATACTGGAGATTAGGACCAATACTTGGAAACCCATTGATTATGGAATAGCAGATGATCGGGTTCTTGGAGTTCAGATAGATTGGATAGATGTCGATTCTCTGTCCAATGGAGCTACAGATGAAATAGCAGCAACTTCCAGTTAAATTTCAGATAATATCACTTTACAGAATATTCAATATATACTCTAAAAAAATTGGTCTTCACATGACCAATTGCGTTATATTTATCTTAGATGACTGATAATGGTCTCTAATTGAGGCGATGTACATGGAATGCATTTTCTGTAAAATTATCTCAGGGTCTATTCCTTCTTATAAAGTTTATGAGGATGAGCTCGTTTTAGCTTTCCTTGACATCTATCCATGTTCCGAAGGGCATACTGTAGTACTTCCCAAAAAGCATATTGAGAGATTTACTGACTTGGATGTAAAGGATGCTTCGGATCTATTTGCTTCAGTGCATAAGATCTCAAAGGGCCTGTGTAAGGCTTTTGATCTGCATGGGATGAACATAGGTATGAATGTAGGTGAAGTTGCCGGACAAAGCATACCTCATGTGCATGTTCATATAATTCCCCGTAAGGAGGGAGATGGTGGTGGGTCGATGCACAGTATAGTGAAAACAAATCCGGACACTGAAAATTTAGCTGATCTAGTAAAGAAGGTTAGAGGATCTTTATAAGACCTTATCCTCAAAAAACGAGAGCTAAATTCTCAAGTAAATGAGGCTTATCATGCTTAGATCAGTGATCAGGTCCATGCGCCCTTATCAATGGTACAAGAATCTTGTGATTTTTTTATGTATAATTTTTTCAAACAACCTACTTAATCTTGAAATGTGGCTGTATCTTATTATGGTTTTTTTTGTGTTCTGCATGCTTGCGGGTTCACAGTACATGTTAAATGATATCAAAGATATAGAAAAAGATCGCCTGCATTCCAAGAAAAGATACAGGCCCATTGCAGCAGGGATCCTTCCTGCCAGAACTGCATTGCTCATATCCTTCACAATTATGACATTATCGCTTGTTATTGCTTTTGCAATGGGAAGGCTGGTAGGAGTTGTAAGTTTGATGTATGTAGTCAACAGTATTGCCTATTCTCTTTATTTTAAAAACTATGCCATTGTTGATGCAATCTTTATTGCTGTGGGTTTTGTCATAAGGGCAATTGCTGGTTGTGTTACGATCAATATCACTGTTTCTCCATGGTTGATATTATGTGTATTTCTTTTAGCACTGGTCCTTGCATTCGGGAAAAGAAGGCATGAACTGGAAGAAGGTCAAAATTCGCGGGATAGCCTGGCACAATATACTATAGCAATGAGTGAAACTTTGTTGAACTCTTCTGTCTCAATGTTGTTAATGTCATATGCTTTGTATACTATCTCGATACACACGACAATGATGCTGACCCTTCCATTTGTGTTTTATGGTACATTTCGCTACGTTCAGCTGATCAATTTGAAAGGTATCGGAGAAGAAGTGGAACTATTACTAAAGGATAAACCTTTTGTTTTGAATGTAGCTTTATGGATATTCCTTACTGTGCTTATTCTATATGGAGGTTCTTTTTGAAGTTCGATCTGCATGTACATTCAAAGTACTCTCTAAAATGTGGGTACATGGAACCAAAAATGATCGCCAGGCTTGCACGGAAAAAAGGCCTTAATGGGATCGCTGTTACTGATCATGATACAATAAAGGGAGCACTAAAGACCAGGGAATACGCAGATAAAGGCCTTATCGTGGTAACAGGTTCTGAAATAATGACATCAAGGGGAGAGGTCATCGGACTTTTCCTGTCAGATGAGATCCTTTCAACAGATTTCATAGATGTTATAGAAGAGATCCATGATCAAAGTGGTATTGCAATTGTTCCACATCCTTTTGATACATTGAGAAGATCAGCACTCCGGCCTACGAAGAACGATGTTGGGCTTATTGATGGTGTGGAAGGGTTCAATGCTCGGAACATTTACCAGAAAAGTAACAAGGACGCTATTAAGTTCGGAAAGGAACATAAACTGGCTATCACGGCCGGAAGTGATGCTCATTTCAGTAATGAGGTCGGGAATGCAGGGGTCATAACTGACAATGAGGACCTCAGAGAGGCTATTCTTTCAAGGCAGATCGAAATATTCGGTAAACAAAATGGGCTATATAATCATGCTTTCACAAAAGGGCTCAAAATATGCCGAAAAATAAAACAATCCTTATAATTTTCTTTGCATTGGCTGTTTATGTAGCAATGGGCATATATGCCGATATCAGCCAGCTTACTATAGCTATGCAGAGCTTTGGCTGGCCTTATTTTATTCTTCTATTGTTCTTTACGAGCGCGGGTTATTTTCTCAGGTATCTCAAATGGGACATCTTCCTGAAAAAAGCCGGAGTGGATCTTCCCTTCAGGCAGAGCTTCTTTGTGTTCATCAGCGGACTTTCAATGATCATAACTCCCGGAAAGCTTGGAGAGGTCTGGAAAGCCTGGCTCATTAGGGATATTTCTGGAGATGACCTGAACAGAACAGTTCCTGTGGTAATAATGGACCGCATGACCGATGTCCTGAGCCTTGTTATACTTTCAGCTTTCGGGATATTCTCTTATAAGGAAGGTATTTACCTTCTGACTATCTTGTTTTTCATGGTACTGACCTTTTGTATTGCGATCACATCAAAGAGCATTTCTGAAAAAGTGATAGGGATAATTGAGAAGAAGGCAATGAAATACTCAGGTAACATTAAGAACATACATGAAGTTTTTCAAGGGCTGCTAGAACCAAAGACCTTCATTTCACTTTCCCTCCTCAATGCCCTTGCATGGTTTTGCGAATGCCTTGGATTTTATTTCATTGTAATAGGTTTTGATCAACATCTTACTATACCCCTTTCAGTGTTCATCTTTAGTTTTGCCTCTCTTGCCGGTGGGGTGAGCATGGTCCCTGGAGGCATCGGGCTTGCTGAGGTCACCATTACAGGCTTTTTACAGCATTATGGTTTTAACCCTGCTATAGCTACCGGTACTACACTTATTGTACGTCTTGGATCGTTCTGGTATGGTGTGGTATTAGGGCTTGCTGTGTACCTGCTTTTCAGAAAGAAGATCATTCCCAATAATGGAAATCGATTGAACGAAGATTAACTATCACCAATTGAGGGATCAAATGTCAAATGTCAGTGTGTTAAAGACGTCACCCAAGACAATATTGGAAGATTATCAAGAATTGATGGACCTGGCAGATTACAGATCAGCTGTTCCGAAAGATAATGCAACGATCATGAAAATAAACCTTTCATGGAGCCTGTTCTATCCGGCATGTTCAACTCCTCCCTGGCAACTTGACGGTGTATTGAGTAAACTCCACAAAGATAGTTACAAGGATGTCACATGTGTGGAAAATCAGACAGTGGTTACACATCCATGGAAAGGAGCATATGGGAACAAATGGCTTCCTGTCCTTGAAAAATATGGTGTGGAGTATATTCCTCTGACAAATGCCGAGTGGGTGCCGTTCAGGCCCAAAGCTGAAATGCTTGCAATGACCGATCTTTTCGGAGAAGTTCTTGTTCCCAAGCAGTTCTTCGAAAGCAATGTCATCCATTTGCCTACTGTTAAGACCCATGGTCACACTACTACTACCGGTGCCATGAAAAATGCATTTGGCGGACTCATACCCAAATACAGGCATCATGCTCATAAGAAGATCCATGAGGTGCTGGTGGACTTGCTGGCGATCCAGAAAGAGATACACAAAGGGATCTTTGCGGTCATGGATGGCGGTGTGTGTGGTAACGGAGCAGGTCCACGCACTATGGAACCTTTCATTGGTAACGTGCTTCTGGCAAGTGATGATCAGGTCGCTATCGATACCATATCGGCTAAAATAATGGGTTTTGATCCCCTTAAGATCGATTATATCAGAATTGCCCATGACAGGGGTCTTGGAATGGGTGATCATGATCAGATAGAGATCAGTGGTATGGATAAGCAAGAACTTGATAAATTAAATTTCAAGTTCTCTACCGCAAAAAGCCCTATAATAGAATGGGACCAGAGATTAAGGAAAGGGACATCTAACATACACTGGCTGCACAGGATCTTGTTCCACTCTCCAGTATTCAAGACATTTATCTTTGCATCAGGTTTCTATCACGACAAACTGTGGTACCCCACTATTGGGAAAAGGTATATCGAAGAGTTCATGAAAACAGAATGGGGAAAACTATTTGAGACTTATGGGTATGGCCGGTTCCCTGAATATCCAGAGGTAAAGGATTGGGACCCTTATTGAAGGGTGCAAATGAGCTAACTGGGCGTATAAAGAGTTAAATGTGAGCAGGTTAAAAATTTAGGTCTGTAAAAAATCGCGTTGATCATACAATTTTCTATGCCTAGAATGTTTTCAAATGTACTTCTATATATTGGTCGTATTTGTGGAATTAAATTGGATGATGATTTTACGAGCATTTCTGCAGATTCAGACCAAAATAAAATTTGGAGTATGTTTTATACAGAGCGGTTCTAACAGGATGTTATATATTGTTAAAATTCCATCATGTTTTGTCCTAGTAGGTATTCAACATGTGTGTAAACTGGAAGAAGGATATGTTTCAAACATCATTTCAAAAATCACTATGTTATAGTTACATTTGGTTTTTCAGTAAAACCTGGATACACTTTTACGGACGTTGATTTGGGATGTTATATGAGGAAGGATATAAATGATACCCGCTGAGCTTCTTGTGGTGTTTTTTGGATTACTGGCAGCAGCATCGTGGGGTGCAGGTGATTTTAGCGGAGGTTTTGCCTCAAAAAAAGCAAATGTCTTTAGCGTTGTGCTCATAGTTCAGACAGTTGGGGTTTTTCTTCTTGTAGCTTCTGCTTATTTGATGGGGGAAGAGATACCAGGCATCAATGGAATTATATGGGGAGCAATTGCTGGGATCTTTATAGGTATAGCACTTCTGGCGCTTTATCACGGTCTGTCACAGGGCAAGATGGGTTTCATAGCTCCAATTTCAGCAGTTGTAGCTGCATCGGTACCTGTGCTGTATGGTGCTTTCTATGAAGGACTACCTGCTACACATCAGATAGTCGGGTTCGTTTTTGCACTGGCGGCCGTTTGGTTAATTGCAGGCGGAAATAACGAGATGGGAAAAATACGGGTCCATGATCTGAAGTTTCCTTTAATCGCAGGTATAGGCTTTGGTATTTTTTTCATATCTATTGATCACGTCAGTGAGACCGCAGTTTACTGGCCATTGGCCGTTGCCAGGGCTGCAGCCGTTCTGATGGTACTGGGATTTATCATTTTCAAAGGTTCCATGTCTGTCCCTTCAAGAAACATATTGCCTATAATAATACTAGCTGGTGTTTTTGATACCGGAGGCAACACCTTTTTTGCACTGGCCTCCCGGGCTGGCAGGCTGGATATAGCATCCATCACTTCATCCCTTTATCCGGCAGGCACAGTGCTGCTTGCATGGCTGATACTGAAAGAAAGAATGGTTATCAGGCAGTGGGCAGGTGTGCTTTTTGCTCTTATTGCTATTGTATTGATATCTGCATGAGGGTCGAACGAAAGAAAAAAAGGTATCATATGCAAAAGCCTTTTTTCTTTTAAAGCGATGAGTATGTGTTTCCCCTGTATTTGTTTTCTTCAGTTCCAAAGGCTCAAATAGGATGTTAACGATTATTATTAGCATGAGTCAAAAGACTGAAGCTCTTTTCAAGTCCCTTAATCCTAAACAACAGGCTTATGTGAATTTGCAACTCCAAGACCCATATAATGGAGAATATCTGCTGGGAGTATTCCATCTGATCCCGGAAGGGAAATTAAATATACTTCAGGCTGCAGCGGAAATTGCAGCCGAATCTTCGACGGGGACGAATTTCAAGGTCAACACCGAAACCCCGTTTTCCAGGACCATGAACGCTCTGGTATATAGACTGGACCAGGAACAGGGTCTGGTATGGATAGCCTATCCCTGGAGGCTTTTCGATAGAGGTGGAAATGTCCAGAACATTCTGACATATGTAGTTGGCAATATCCTCGGCATGAAAGAGATCAAAGCCCTCAAATTACTAGATGTATGGTTCCCTTCATCGATGCTCGAACAATATGACGGGCCAAGCTATACTCTTGATGACATGCGAAAATACTTAGGGGTATATGACAGACCAATACTCGGTACTATCGTAAAGCCAAAGATGGGGCTCACTTCTGCAGAGTATGCGGAAGTATGTTATGATTTCTGGGTAGGGGGAGGTGATTTTGTCAAGAACGACGAACCTCAGGCGAACCAGGATTTCTGTCCCTATGAAAAAATGGTAAAACATGTTAAAGAGGCTATGGACAAGGCGGTTAAGGAAACCGGCAGAGAAAAGGTCCATTCTTTCAATGTTTCAGCTGCTGATTTTGACACCATGATCGACCGGTGTGAAACGATAGTGAACGCGGGTTTTGAGCCAGGTAGCTATGCGTTCCTCATTGATGGGATAACTGCTGGCTGGATGGCTGTGCAGACCCTTAGAAGACGATATCCTGATGTATTCATTCATTTTCACAGGGCGGCACATGGAGCTTTTACAAGACCTGAGAACCCAATAGGCTTCTCAGTTCTGGTATTGTCCAAGTTTGCCAGGCTTGCCGGTGCTTCAGGTATACACACAGGTACTGCAGGCGTTGGAAAAATGAAAGGTACTCCCGAAGAGGATGTTGTTGCTGCTCATGGGATCCTGTATATGAGGTCAAAAGGTCATTTCTTTGATCAGACATGGACAAAGATACCTGAAAATGATAAGGATGCATTATATCTTGTGTCAGAAGATTCTGCTCATCATATCGTTCTTGAGGATGACAGTTGGAGAGGTATGAAAAAATGCTGTCCGATCGTTTCTGGCGGACTTAATCCCATCAGATTGAAGCCTTTCATCGATGTAATGGGGAATGTGAACTTCATCACAACCATGGGCTCGGGGGTACATGCTCATCCTGGAGGGACTAAAGCAGGAGCTCAGTCACTAGTTCAGGCATGTGATGCCTATCTTAAAAAAATGGATATCACCGAATATGCCAGAGATCACGAAGAACTGGCACAAGCTATCGAGCATTTCTCAAGGGCACAGAAGGATGCCATGTGACATCTATGGATAGTTGTGCTCTAGTCTTTGGCGAACAGGATTTAATGTTCGCCAGGTCCAAGCCCAATGAAATTAACTAAGATATCCTTCATCCGGCATCCTATTCTTCAGCTGCGAGTTACATTATAGTAATTGAGATCCAAATAATGTTCGATATTATGGGACATCAGAGCAAAAAGCTCTTCTTAAATGCGGTCAAGATCACTTTTCCTGTACTTCTTGGTTATATTCCGCTAGGAATTGCTTTCGGTTTCTTGCTTACAGGAGCAGGATACCACTGGATCTATTCTTTTCTAATGAGTGTTTTTATATACGCCGGATCAGCGCAGTTCATTTCTGTAACACTACTGGCGGCAGGGGCAGGGCTCATGGAATTCCTGTCCCTCACGCTTCTTATTAATCTCAGGCACTCATTTTACGGTATATCAATGCTTGAGAAGTTCTCTGATGTGGATAAATTTAAAACATATCTCATATTTTCACTCACTGATGAAACATATGCCTTGCTTACGAGTACCAAGGTCCCTGATGGAGTTCCCAAAAGCGATTTTTATTTTTATATTGCTGCTCTGAACCACTTTTATTGGATCACAGGATCGGTCATTGGAGCCATGCTGGGATCATTACTTGATATTGATCTGGATGGTATGGCTTTTGTGCTAACTGCATTATTTGTAGTGTTGACCATTGAGCAGTACTATCATTCGAAGGTACTTTTTCCCTTTATAGCTGCTATAGGTGCAGGTGTGGTCTCTATTGTGCTGTTCAGTCCTAAAAATATGCTTATAGTATCAATCATAATTGGAACGCTCATTCTGCTGGCACATGAGAAAATAGTACAGGCTAAACGCACCTCTGCATTGATGTCCGATGTTGATCAGGAGGGTGATCTCTGACCCATGGAATATTCCATATGGTTGCTGTTATAACAGTTGTAGCCCTTGCTACATTCAGCACAAGGGTATTGCCTTTTGTTCTGTTCAGGTCAGTGCAGCCACCTAAAATATTGTTCATTATTGAAAAGAACCTTCCACCTATGATCCTTTTGTTGCTTGTTTTTTATTGTCTTAAGGATACCCAATGGTCCCAATCCCCCTATGGAATCCCAGAAATTTTTACAATAATAGTGATCATAGTTCTGCATGTATGGAAAAGAAATGCAATGATCAGTATTTTTACAGGCACCTGCCTGTATATGTTGTCAGTTAAGTATAATGTGTTCTCAAATCTCTTTTTATGATCATGGGTGTAGGTATTATTTTAATAAAAATTTTATTAAAATGCATTAATATATTTTGATTTTTACGACATTGTGTGTATAAGCTAATATGTTATATCTAAATCTTTTTTAATGAAAGGTTGTCAAAAAGATAAAAAATATGCGCAGGAATTCTTAAAGTAATAAAGAACGTTCTAAGCAAGTGGATCGCGGGGGACCTATCTGATGACAGGGAAATTAATATTGCGCATACGATGTTGAAGGGAACCTGTTCTTCCATATGTTACACATTTGTTGGTGTGGGTATTCCACTTTTTGGAATAGGACCGATAACATATAGGTAAATGAGACGTTTTGGGAAAACCATTCCTAAGGCATGATCTGTGGTCAGATCTTCCTCATAACTATGGACCCATCCCTCATGTGTACTTTTACAAACTTTTCTTTTTCCTTTTCAGGCTCATACTTGTTGTAGAGCATGGATTCAACGCGACCGGTTTCCATGTTTTTACGGATAAATTCGATATCATCTTTTTCAAGTCTTGTCTTGGCTGCCGGAGGACTTGTACTGAACTTTTTCTTTGAATATATGGTTCCTCCTGTCATGCCAGCTCCAACATAACCCTTTGCATTTAAAAAGATCAGTCTTCCGGCTTTCATATAAGCACCGGAGAACTCACCAACACTGCCATGGACCACGACGGTCCCGCCATCAAGGTGCGAACCCGTGTTCATTCCCGCATCTCCTTTGATAATTATGGTCCCCTGCTGCATAAGTACTCCAGTACCATTGTATACATCTCCTTCCACAAGGACAGTGCCTTGCCAATTGCATCTTGACCCAATGGTCCCCCTAAGGATACCATCATTCAATTTGAGGGTATTTTCAGACAGTGAATTGTTCTTTAACGTATCCTTGCCAAGCCCGTTGGAAAGCAAATCCGTTATAGATCGGAATTTTCTGTAACCTTCTATATCAGAAGTTACTTCCAGTATGTTTCCCAAAGGCTCTTCTATATCACCTTTTATATAGAGGCTTCCTGCTGCCATTCCCATACCAGCTTCTGGTCCTACATCACCCTCGACGAATATGTTCCCAGCCATTTCGGTTCTGCCTGTACCTCCCATATGCTTTATGTCGGTTCCTACACCATATGCGAGCCTTTTACCTGTATCCCCCTCTATGCATACGTTCCTGCCAGCCCTGAGCTCAGCTACAAGGTCTGCATATGTGAAGGAAGTATCTTCCTGGGAAGGTATCACATCTACAGGCTGCAGTTTGCTGTCGTTCCAGCAAAAATTGAACGTATAATCGCACAGGTTATCGATTGGTTTTAGGGTCCTTATCTTCAACATGTTCTCATCCATGTATCAATGATGGCAGACAGCGTGTGCACACCCAGATGCTTTCCATTTCATAGCGCATGGGCATGAGATATCTTTCATTTTCTCCTTTTCCACACTTAAAGCATTTTATGAATATATCTGTACTGCGAGGTTGCGATTCTGCCTTTTCCCTATTGAATTCAATGGTGCTCCTTTGTTCAACTGAGATAGCTCCCTGCGGGCATACACCTATACAAAAGCCCATACCATCGCATAGTTCCTCAGATATGACCTTTGCTTTACCATTGATGATCTGTATAGCACCCTCTGCGCAGGGAGCGATACATTTTCCACAACCATTACATTTCTCTTCATCTATTTTCACTATGGTCCTTATTACCATGATATTCCACTTCTCCTTTTAATGATGCGTGCCTTCCACCAGTTCCATACCAGCATTTCGGACCGTTCTTTTTATTTCCTCTATGTGTGGACACTTAGGATAGTTTGCCATCTGCATGCATGAACTGAGATGTACCACGTCTACTTTGAACTTCTTAAGGGACTTCAGCAGGCGATATATCCTGCGCCCGGAACATCCTCCACAGGTGAAGAATGCTGCTATTTCAGTGTTGCTTCCATAGTTCTTGAAATATTCCTTTCTGTTATTAAATGCCATGAAGCAACCAACACCAGGACATGTCTCCGAGACGATGTCACATCTTATGATTGCTATTTTCTTTGTTTGGTGATCTGTCATCTTGCACCTCATGAGCGTACCATGACCAATAGCATCTTGAACTTCTTCAAAGCCATCAGGCTATGAGATTGATTTGCGGGCATTATGATCATCTCTCCTGCCTTCACTAAATGTTCTTTTTCCTGTATATTTATCTGAGCTTCTCCTTCCAACAGGAATGCTATTGCGTCAAAGGGAGCAGTATGCTCGCTCAATCCCTGTCCTTTGTCGAAAGCAAAAATGGTTACAGTCCCATTCTTTGTTTGCGAGAGGGTGCGGCTGACAACCGCTTCTTCCTGGTAGTTTACCAGTTCGGATGTTGTAAGTACTTCTCCCGATGGGGTTCTATTGAGGAATTGCATGATATGTCGCTCCTTTGAATAGGCAGGCAAGGCCCGGCCACTTTCATTTTATTTAGTATCTTTAAGATATTAAGTATAAATAAGATATCGTTTATATATCATGTAGTTTCTATATGGATACTATGAAGGATTGTACCGTTTATAAGACAGTAGATATCATTGGGAAAAAGTGGTCTATGTACATATTATTTGAGCTTCATAAGGGGGAAAAGGGAGAAAAGGGTTTCAATGAGCTTAAGCGTAAACTCAAGGACATTACGCCAAAGACCCTTTCAGTCAGGTTAAAGGAACTAGAAGAGCAGGGTTTGGTACAGAAGATCATTGATGATTCTACGCTTCCGGTCCGCTGTGAATATTCTCTTACTGCCAGTGGAGAGGACTTCATATCAATAATACGCGACATCAAGGCATGGGGTCTTAAATGGAAATTTGGCAATAAAACATGTGAAAACTCTGTGTGCAGACTTTGTGAACTATAGACAACCATCTTTACTTAACACATCATTTGTATTTGGTAGACGATAAGGTCGAATGATTTAAGAAGATTTAAGTAGATAGAAAAAGTTTTGTTCTGGCACGGTTATCACAAGTTGTGACCCCCTGGATTATGGACAGCAGTATTTCATGGCAGTAGGACATTTCGGTCCATAAGTGCAGATTTCCAGTCAGATTAAGGGAGACAGATGGTAACCTTGGAAAACAATAAGAAAGAACCGAGTTCTTGAGTGAATAGATTATGCGCAATGGTCTAAAGAAAGATGCAGCTGAGATCCTTGAAAGTGCCATAGAGGCTGTGGAGCCTTCTGTTGCTGTTAAAAGGGCACTGACAAGAGAGAAGAACACATTACAGGTGGGGAGCCGTTCATATGATCTGGACATGTTCCGAAACATATATGTCGTAGCTTTTGGAGAAGCTTCGGTACCCATGTCAAGAGCTCTCGAGGAGATCCTCTATGATATACCGCTTAAGGGTGTGGCGATCACTAAGTACGGGCTTGGGAGCAAGCTTGAGCAGATCGAGGTCTCTGAGGCAGCACATCCGGTCCCTGATGAGAATAGTCTTAAAGCAGGTCAATTGGTAAAGGAGATCTTAGCTCAGGCAGAAAAAGAAGATCTTGTTATTTTCCTCATCTCAGGTGGTGGTTCTTCTCTATTGACACTTCCACGTAAGGATGTATCTTTCAAGGAGTTGGTCAAGCTACATGAAGCTTTGCTCTCTTCGGGGGCGACTATAAAAGAGATCAATACTGTAAGAAAACACCTGTCTACAGTGAAAGGCGGAGGCCTTGCAAAAATGGCCTTCCCTGCCCAATCGATAAGTCTTATGCTATCAGATGTAGTAGGAGATACTCCCGATATAATTGCTTCAGGACCTACAGTTCCGGACCCATCCACATTTGAAGATTTTTATGATATTGTGGAACGATATCAGATCACGCTTCTTCCTTCCATAAGTCGTTTACTGGAAGACGGGCTTAACGGATTGATCGAAGAAACGCTCAAAACAGGAGACCCTGTATTTGGTAATTGTTATAGCGAACTTATAGGTACTAATTGTACAGCCCTTTGCTCTGCTCAAAAGAAGGCATCACAGCTGGGATACAATACTTTATTGCTAAGTTCATACGTTACAGGTGAGTCCAAGGAAATTGCAAAAGTATTTGCCGCTTTGGCAAAGAATGAACTTTTACATGGGAGGCCAATGTCAAGACCAGCCTGTATCCTTGCAGGTGGGGAAGTCACTGTCACCGTCAGGAATAATGGTAAGGGTGGAAGATGCCAGGAAATGGCACTATCCTTTGCGATAGAGGTGGAAGGTCTGGAAGATATGTTGTTCCTTGCAGCCGGTACGGACGGTATCGATGGACCCACCGACGCGGCAGGTGCATTTGCTGATGGAAGTAGTGTGGAGAAAGCCTCAATGCAAGGTATGGATGCTACGAAGATGTTGAGCTCACATGATTCATATTCTTTCTTTAATAGTATTGGAGATCTACATAAGATAGGTCAGACCGGTACAAATGTGATGGATATCTACATTCTGCTTGTGAGGTAAATATCTGCACGTTGTCAAAGCTCGATGTCGACATCGTATACAAGTTCGGGGTTCTCTTTATGGACCTTCCAGAAGGGCTCATCCCCGTACCTTTCCACAAGTTTCAATGTTCTCTTAGGTATTGTCTTTGGTCCAAGCACAGCTCCAGGCCTTTGTGGATCATCTATGTAATCTGATTCCATCATGAACCTGGTTCCCTGGTCCAATGCTTTTTCTATGGAATCTTTGCCCGCCAGCACTCCGGGAAATATACCCAGCTCTTCGCAGACATTCACCAATGGAGGAGCATAGTGTTTCACCACCCTGTGAAGATCGATGCCCGTTTTTCTAGCACGGGCAGTAATGTCCTCAAGCTCGGATACTCCTACGCTTTCTGTATGCAGTTGCACGGCACAATCTAGGTCTTTTGCCAAGGTGAAAGCGTGTTCCATTATTTCATTGGAAGCTTCCCATACTTCTGATGTTACAGGATAATGTGGTCTCCCGCTTTTCAAACCCACAGCATGTCCCTTTTCCACATATCCGGCAGCTATGTCCAGACCACCTTTCATCGTCCTTACTGCAGTTTGCAGGTCCATGTACTCCAGAAGATGAGTTATCTCGGCAGGATGCACACCCAGCACAGGAAAAGATACCACGCCGGTCTCGTTGATCTGTCTGGAGATGTCTATGGTCTCTTCAAAAACAGTTATCTGGTCCTCAGGCCTTGTGACCTTGATACCAAGTGTCCATGATGGCTTCATCACAAGGAATATGTGAGTTCCTCCTGCCCGCTGGAACTCCTTGACGGCTTCAAGACCTCTGTTCCTGGGGTCTATATGCATGTGTTCATCTGTTATGGGGAAATTACCTGTCATGCTGGACCATATATGTTATAGCAGAATTAAGGTTTAGTCTTTATGGCGAAGGATTAAAAACGAACTAGACCTTTAGGTTTGTCGGTGATTAATAATGAACAAGACTGCAGCAGTAATCAAAGGAGATGGAGTAGGTCCCGAACTGGTGGATGCGATGTTCAATGTAATGGAAGCTAGCGGAACTGATGTGGAGTTCATAACCTGTGATGCTGGTACCACATGGTGGGAGCAGCATGGTGGAAATTCCCTTATACCCGATGAGACCTGGGAGGTTCTTAACAGTTCTAATGCATGCTACAAAGGTCCTACCACAACACCTGGTATAGTGGGAGCACCAAGAAGTGTAGCCGTCTCCATCAGGCAGAAATATGATCTTTATGCCAACGTACGCCCTATCAGGACCTTTCCTAACACCAGCAGACCACTTAGTGATGTTGATTTCGTGTGTGTCCGTGAAGGGACCGAAGGACTGTATGTTGGTGAGGAGATACGTCTTACCGATGATGTGGCCATAGCTATCAGAAAGATCACTCGCACAGCAAGTGCTAAAGTTGCAAGATACGCCTTTGAGGAGGCAAAAAGAAGAAATTATGATGCCGTTGTGGCTATTCACAAAAGTAATATTCTCAGACGCACATGTGGTCTGTTCCTAGAAGAAGTGAACAAAACAGCTGAAAACTATCCGGATATCGAAGTATGGGAATACCACATAGATAATATCGCACAGCAGTTGATCAAGAACCCGCAGATCTTCAACAACAAAGTTTTACTATCCACCAACTTGTTCATGGATGTGCTCAGTGAGGAATGTTCTGCCCTTGTGGGGAGTATCGGCCTGATATATTCTGCCAATATAGGTGACAATTTCGCAATGTTTGAGCCAGCCCACGGTTCTGCGCCTAAATATGCTGGATTGGACAAAGTGAATCCTGTGGCTACAGTACTTGCAGGTGCCTGGATGCTCGAATATCTGGGTGAATCGGCACAGTCAGCAGCCATATTCAGAGCAACTGAACGTGTTATATCCGAAGGTAAGTATGTGACGTATGATCTGGGTGGCAATGCAAAGCTCAGTGAAATGACAGATGCCATCGCAAAATATACTGCAGAGGAGCTTAAGTAATAGCTTCTCTTTTTATATCACTTCCTGAAAAACGATCCTTGTCAGGAAAACAAAAAACAGATGGCAGACCTTTTTTTCATTCTATGTTAAGCGGTCTGCCAGCGTTCCAGTTTTTTATGCCATTCAATCCACTTCGTCGTACATGCGAGGTTTTAGCTCACGCTTATTGTTTGCAGGAGCAGGGTCTTGGCTGTCATCATCCTCTCTGCGGTGCAGGTCCTGGTTCATAATGGTATTGAACATAAAATACTTCTTGACATAGGCACGGATCTCTTCATCGGAAATACAGGAAACCCTCTTATCTTCATTGAAAAGTCTCTGGATGTCTGCCTGTATGCTCCTCAGACGTTTATCACTTTTATCTACTTCTATATGAACATCCATCATTTCCTTGAGCGTTTCCTGGACCTTGAACTTAAGGACCTCTATTCCTGAAGAATCCCCGATGAGGAAGTTCCTTTTACCTCCAACTATCTCAGGAGGATATGGTTCATATGTGAAGGGGTTCTTGATAACACCTGCAGTATGAATGCCGGACTCGTGGGCAAATACGTTCTGTCCCACCACAGATTTATTACGGGGTATCCTTATGCCGATCTCCTTCTCCATGAACTTGGCAAACTCCACAAGACAGCTCAGATCATATTTCTCAAATCCATTGACACGCATTTTCAGGAATACAAGCAGTTTTTCCATCTCTGCATTGCCCGCCCTTTCGCCAATGCCCAGGTATGTCACATTTGACCAGTTGGCACCGTGCCAATAGCCTGCCAGAGAGTTTGCAACTGCAAGTCCAAAGTCATCATGGCAGTGGGTTTCTATGTTCTTTGCACCGAGCTCGTGCTTCAAATATTTGACAATAGTGGGTATTCCGTAGGGTTCATCCACATCCATGAAAGGGATGCCATATCCTATGGTGTCACATATCCGGATGATACAGTCCGGATCGATCTCAAGTATCTTTTCCACCAGGGGGAACACGAAATCATAATTATCGGCCCGTGTCATATCTTCTACATGAGCACGTGTCCTAAGACCATGGTCTACTGCATATTGCAGAGCATTAAGGTATTTTTCCTGAGCTGCTTCCCTGCTTGGAAGTTTCATCTTGTCATATATATGGGGGTCGGACACGGACATGAGGATACCTGTTTCTTCTATTCCGTCGACATTGAGCACCATATCGATATCGGCAGGGTTTGCACGAGCCCACCCAGTTATTTCCGGGAATTCATATCCCCTGTCCTGCATAAGTTTGATAGCCTTCCTATCTCTTTCATTATAGACAAAGGTCTCCAGCTTCTCAATGCCTATCATATGCAGATATTCGTATATCTGCACCTTGTGCTTGCTTCTTATAACAATGCCCGGCATTTGGGCCCCGTCCCTTAAGGTACTGTCACTGATCGACACCTCCTGCCCATAGGGTAGTTCTATCTTGGGCAGATCATCATAGTTCCGGTATGTCTTCATATATTTCCTCCAGCTGAGCCAAATCTATAATATATTCTGGCAAAACAATACGTTCGCACCTGCATTTAATAAAGATATGGTCCCATAACATTTACGGATCATAGGAACGTTCCAGCAGATGTGTACAAAGCCTGCTACTTTACATGTGTGCTCAGATTAAAAGGTTTTCTTTGGTTATTTGACTTAAGGATTTATAATTTAAACGCCATTCTATAGACCATGTGGAGCGCTATAATGCAGAAATTCGAAAAACACCCTGCTCAGCAGAAGGTCATAAGGTTGCTTTTTGAGAGGGGTTTCCAGGTTAACGATGAGGGAAAAGTAACGTCTGGCAAGATAGAGATCCCTCATACTCAGCTTGCCAAAGAGGTAGGGGTGGATAGACGAGTGGTAGATTCGACAACAGAGGCCATACTTGAAGATCCCCTTTTGAAGAATATATTCCAGAACATTCATTCGATACCGTTTTTAAGGGATGTGGCTCCTTCTCTTGGTCTTGGGGTCATTACCATTATTCCCGATGACGCGGCACATACGGGTATAATTGCCGATGTTACTGGTGTGATATCCATTCATGGTTTCAGCATCAGACAGGCTGTTTCTGATGATCCTTATTTTACCAGTGAGCCGCGTCTGACAATTATCACGGATAGTAAAGTTTCAGGAGAAGTCGTAGAAGAACTGCTCAAATTGAAAAATATAAAAGGGGTAAGTATATCCTGATCCTTTAATATCAGATCATAGATTTGGATATCACAGCACAGCCTTTGCAAAGGCCGTGAATAGTTTTACCATATGCAATGACCTTCTTGGGTCAAGCATTTTTCTGATGAGTATCGAAGGATGGTCCATATCACCATATTCTCTAATAGTGTTCACGATAGGAGGTGTGTTCATAGCACATAGCAACTCATCCAGTTCACTGTCACTGAGACCTTTGATAAAATCGTGTATCTTCATACCTATGTTTAGTTCTTTCCCAATGGAGGCTTTCCATTGTTTCTCATATTGTTGTAAATTACCTGCAGAAGCGTCCTCATCAAGGGAAGCTGCCACCTTCCCGGCAATTTTGGCACACAGAGCACCTGTATATATGCCACCTCCAGACGTTGGTTTAACTTGGCCAGCAGCATCTCCAACTACCATAATCCCATCTGCATAGGTTCTGCGCAGGTATCCTATAGGTATACCACCAACCACCATGTCTGTTCGTCCGCTACGATAGCGGGCTGCAATATGAGGATGATGCTGAAGCAGCCATTGTAGACATTCATTGGTATCAGGACCATTGATACTATCAGTTGCCAACCCTATTCTGGAAACATGTTCATCCACGGGCACTGTCCAGGCAAAGAAACCAGGTGCCTTTGAACCTACGAACAGCTCCACAAAATCAGGATCATCTGACCTATATGGAGCCTCTATCTGTATGCCTGGCATGATCCTCTGCACATTGCCAAGACCCGCCATCTTTGCCATATTACTGCGCACTCCATCTGCAGCAATGATCACTTTCGTCTGGATGTTCTGCAAGTTGCCTTTTTCAAGTACGCTAAGGGTCTGGCGGCTTTTACTAAGCCGCATTCCTATTGCACGTGTCCTGAGCATCACATCAACCCCGGCATCTGCTGCCATCCTGAAAAGTGTCCTATCGAACATTTTCCTTGAGACCACATATGCTTTTGTTTTGCCCCCATCTATAGGCAACGGTTTTTCAGTGGGTGGATGAACATAAGCTCCTCTGACAGAATTGAGGACGAAGTCATCCAAAGGTTGAACATCGCATTCTTTTACTGCACGTGTGCTGAGCAGACCTGTACATCCCACCGGCGAGCCTATAAAAGCATGCTCTTCAATAAGCAAAACCTTCGCCCCTTCCTCAGATGCGTAGCGTGCTGCAGTTGAGCCCACAGGCCCGCCTCCCACAACGATCACATCATATTGCATGTTTATACTCTTTTTCCAGGTTTGAACTGGTCGAGCACTTCGCTGATATCGTTCAAAATGACATCAGGATCAGCAGTCCCGGACCTTTTGTATGTATCGTTGTTCCTGTCCCCGTAAGCTGCATAGGCAGTAAGCATTCCTAAAGCCTTTGAAGGTGCAATGTCCCTGCGCAGGCTATCACCTACAAAAAGAGTATTACAGGGCTGCAGGTCAAGTGCTTCCAGAGCAAAAAGGAAGGTTTGATGTGATGGTTTGCTCGAACCTGTGATATCTGCACAGAAGAGGGCATCCAACCATTGAGAGAAACCGGTCTTTTCAAGTCTTTTTTTTGCGTTGTTACTATGTGCATCTGTAAGTATTGCAATTTTCAGTCCCATTTTTTTGAGTTCCCTGATCGTGGAAATGGCATTAGGATATGGGCTTACAGCTCTTAATTTCTCAGTTTCGTATATCTTACAACATTCGTTATATGTGGATTGTGAAAATACATCCATGTCCAGAATATAGTCCCTTATATTGTTCCAGTCTTCGAAGCCATAGCCTGGCCTTCTGAAATACTGGAAAAGTTCAAGGGCATCTCCACATCCAATATAGTTCACTATCTCCTGACAAGCATGTATTTTTGCTTCCACAAGATCAAAAAGTGTATTGTCCATATCGAACATGATGCAGGTAAGGTCATCTGTATTGAGCGTAGCCTGTATTTCAAGCGTCATAAACTTCCTCTCTGTATCTCTCAGACAATACGTAATAGTTAAGGTCTATAATAAAGATGTGTATCTTGCACATGGATATATTTATATATATTCTAATTTATATTAGATATAAGTAGCTCTATGATTTTTAAATGCAGGTGATCATCAAATGCCTTTCGATACTGTTGAACATAATAAAAAAAGAAATTTTGAGAAAAATGCACAAGTATATGAAGGATATGAACGAACGGATGGTTTTTACTCATCCTGCGGGCAGGCTTTTATCCGGATAAAACCAGATAAAGGTCGTTGAGATCCTGGTTTTCTTCATTCTGATAATATCATGTTCTTGTCAGAAGGAACTGCTTGGTATCTGGATGCGCTAATGTCAATATATCTTAATATATCTTGGGATCAAGGGATGTCCCAACTGAGCATCTCTATCTTTGTTACTGATGCTAAACATTTTTATATTTGCAGGATCTGTCCTTTTTGCCTCTTAACATCCCAGCAGCCATTAGGACATCTATGCCATCTATATCCAATAGGTTCAATATGAGGGTTCTGTAGGTATAAAATGTTACTCATCTCAATTTTTGTATGTTTTTATAAACTATTTTATGTTAGATATAATAAATTATATATAGAATATTATATATGTGACCGCAGAGTATATTCTTAATCTGTTAGTTGACAATAAAAATGAAGTTCGCATATTCATTGAGGAAAAATAATGGATATCATGAAACTTAATTCCGCAGAGACCGAAGCGCTCGTACTCAAGAACCTGAAGCATCAATCTATGAAAAGTACGATATATTTGAACGGTGAGTTTCTGATAGTATATATGAATAAAGCTGCTGAGGATCTTTTTGGCTGGAAGTCAGACGAGTTGAGAGGAAAATCACTTGATGTTTTAAAAGTGGAAAACCTTAGCAAACAAATAAAAGATAATATAAAAAATGTTCTGAAAAATGGTGGAAGCTATTCTCTTGAGTCTACTTCTGAAAAAAAAGAAGGAACCACATTTTTTTGTGAGTTGAACTTCTATCCTCTCTACGATAACAATAGAAATCTATACGGTATTCTTACCAGTCAAAGAGATATTACAGAAAAGAAACTTCTTGAGACAAACTTAAAAGAAAGTGAAGAAAAATTCCAGGCCTTGTATGAAAATATTCCTAGTGGGACTCTGATCATTGGGCAGGATTATATTATCGAGGACGTAAATCAAAGGACCTGTGATATCACAGGTTTTTCAAAAGAAGAACTTGTTGGCCAGTCATGTGACATTCTGTGTCCCAAAGGATCAAGATCAAAGAAATGTCCTATATGGGTTGAAGGACTTGATGGGTTTCAGGGCATGGACACTACTATCAAATGTAAGGATGGTAGGGAAAATCCCATTCTCAAGAATGCGAAAAAGATCACTCTTCATGGTAAACAGTATATCCTTGAGAGCTTTCAGGACATCAGTGAACGTAAAGCATCAGAAGAAGCACTGTTACATGCGAAGTTGGTAGCAGAAGAGGCCAGCAGGGCAAAGTCCGAATTCCTGGCGAATATGAGCCATGAACTAAGAACCCCACTTAATTCTATAATTGGCTTTTCTCAGATATTGAATGAAGGGACATTTGGAGCTATGAATGAAAAGCAAGCAAAATATATCCAACATATTTTGAACAGTGGGAATCATCTGCTACAACTCATCAATACAATACTGGACCTTTCTAAAGTAGAATCTGGAAAAATGGAATTATATTGTGAGAACTTTTATATACAAGAGCTAGTGGGTGACCTAAGTATAGTCATCCGTCCCATGGCAGTTAAGAAGAATATAAGATTTGAGCTCAATGAACTTACTGATAATACCCAGATATATGCAGACAAGACAAAGCTCAAGCAGATAATGTACAATCTGCTTGACAATGCAATAAAGTTCACTTATTCAGGGGGGTCAGTGACACTTACCCTGGAACTTATCGATAATGAACTACAAGTATCTGTAGCAGACACAGGTATCGGAATTCCTCAGCATGCTATTGATAGTATTTTCAAACCTTTTAAGCAGGCTGATCTTTCAACCTCAAAGATCTACGGTGGTACTGGACTAGGACTTGCGCTTGTAAAGGAATTTGTTGGATTACATAAAGGTAGTGTGTGGGTAGAGAGCGAAGAAGATAAAGGGTCTGTATTTAAATTACGGCTTCCACAGCAGGACCCGAACAATGCAGGCCATTAGAACATCATTGATGCAATGGGGCAGATCCATTATACCAAGATATCTAAAATGTTTCAGCGGACCTGCCGGGGATCGAACCCGGGTTCTAAGCTCCGGAGGCTTAAGTGATATCCGCTACACTACAGGTCCATAGAGTGAATACCGATAAGGTATTCATCACTGATAAATATGCTGTTGATCTTATTTTCAGACGGTCAGCGACCTTTTGCAGGATAAGGTTTCCCTGATACTGGATACTGTCTGCCTTGTTTTTGTGGCCTGGCCCTCTGTCCCGGTCCATGCTGTTTTCTTGGTGCAGGTCTAGCTGCATCACCAATCGCATTCTTTGCCTTTTCCGAATGGTAATGATGTTCTGCAATCTCTATTTTCTGACGTATTAGTTTCTCGATGTTACGCAGGTAATCACGCTCATCTGCCGCACAAAATGAGTATGCCGTGCCATCTGATCCTGCTCTTGCTGTACGACCGATGCGGTGCACATAATTCTCTGGTTCGTTAGGGATATCATAGTTTATAACATGGGATATATCCTCAACATCAATTCCGCGCGCAGCGATATCGGTCGCCACCAGCACTCTCACACTTCCTGACCTGAAATCATCCATGGCTTTAGTGCGCTGATTTTGTGATCTGTTCCCATGGATCGCATCTGCTTCTATATTGTTCCTATTGAGCAACAAAGCCACTTTATTTGCACGATGTTTTGTACGGGTAAAAACTAGAACCGATGTTAAATGGTTATGTTGCAAAAGGCCGAGCAAGAGTTTATCCTTATTTTCCTGGTCCACAAAAAAAATGAATTGGTCTATTTTCTCTACAGTTGTTGCCTGTGGTGAAACTTCCACAAGAATGGGACTGGTAAGAAGTTTGCGCGCAATTTCTGATATTTGTGGGGACATAGTAGCAGAAAAGAAAAGAGATTGCCTTTTTACAGGAAGTAAGGAAACTATGCGATACACATCTTTCATGAAGCCCATATCAAGCATCCTATCTGCTTCGTCAAGTACAAAGAACTCAACGGCAATTAGTTTTACATATCCTTGGTCAAGAAGGTCAAGCAGTCTGCCTGGTGTGGCTATCAGGACATCAACACCATGTGATAAGGCCTTTACCTGGGGTCCTTGTCCAACACCGCCAAATATAACAGTATGTCGGAACTTTATGAATTGCCCATAAGTGGCAAAACTATCTCCTATCTGAGCCGCAAGCTCTCTTGTGGGTGCAAGGACAAGTACCCGTGGCATTCTGGGCTTAGAATGTTTACGAATATCTGAAATTTTTTGAAGGATTGGTAATACGAATGCAGCAGTTTTGCCAGTGCCGGTCTGAGCGATACCTATCAGATCCCTGTTCTCTAACAAATGGGGTATAGCCAGTGCCTGTATTGGAGTAGGAGCAGTGTATCCTTCATTTTCAAGCGCTCTTTGAAGTGGTTTTTTGATCCTTAGGTTTTCAAATGACATTTTTCCTCTTGATTTAATAGCACAGGTATAGAATTAATTGCAGACTTTGTGTTCAGGGTAGACAAATTGAAGTTTACAGTACGGCAAAAAGCTCACTGAAGGGCTTAATCCTCTTTTATAGCTCATGTGTTCCCAAAACAAAGGAACCCAGTTTTAGTATGTTGCTGGTCTCCTTTTTCCCGTGCTTATGTAATAATATATACATGCGTATATACATATATATTATATATCGCATAATATTCTGTTCAATCTTAGCAGATGAGTTCATTGAACTACTTTTTATTATTTTAATCTATTTACAACTTACTCAGAAAAAGTTAGAACTTTTCAATTCTTTGGTCTGAATTTTAAACACTTCTTTTTTACAAGATAGTGTATATAGATAAATACCAGTTTCCAGTTGTCCACTTTTCATTGATGGAGGTCAATATTGGGACTGAAAGTCTCAATAGAACTTCTTTGTTTGGAAATGTAACATTTACAAACTTTAGTGCGATAAATTCAATGTTCTTAATGTAAGATAGGACAATAACGTGACAATAACGTAGAATTGTACACGAGATTGCTAAAAATGTCAAACTGTTTTTTCTGATAGAAAATAAGGATAAAAGAGAAGATATTCTCTTTATCAAGGAGCGACAACCATCAAACTTGGACCGTGATTTTCTGCTGTATTGTCTTTACAGATTGCCATCCAAACCAAGTAATCCCTTCATTCACAAGATCAAGTTCAAGTACATAATGACCTGGGTATGGTGGCGCACTTATTATCATTTCAACCGTTGCATTTTGCCCAGGTGAAATATCAGATGGTAAAGAAGACCGTTCACTAATCCACAATTCATTGTCATCCTGTAACCACCTACTACCTAAATAAACTGTACCGTTTGGCCTAGAAGTTGAAACTTTGGATTGCCACAAAACATGTCCATCATTCAAAGCATTGACAGATACTCTAAATTTACTGCCAGTTGAAACTGTTGAAGGAATGTCATAATCTAAATATTCCGCATGTACAGAATTTGAAGAGATACTATCATCTAGATAATCAACCACTTGGATAGCATACTTAAAATACCTGGTTATATTTTGTGATTCATCACTAATAGTAATGAATAGGTCATACATTCCGGTTGTTTTTGGCATTTCTACATTAAAACTAACATATGTAGAGGATTGAGATGCGAGTATTAATGGAAGCATACTAGTCAATGGACCTAAATCATAAGTACTTTGGTTAGAACTAAATTTTATTGATATTTCTATATTTTCATAGGGCTCACTTATATAGTCAGCATTACCATAATTGAAGAATATAGCTGAACTGCGGTAATTTTTTCCTTTTTGAACTATATTTGGTATTGAAACGGCCACAAGATCAATATTTTTTATATCAGGTTCTGATGTATTGAAATTAACTTTATAGACATAATCCTGGCCAAAAATCTTTATTAATGTTAAATCCTTATAGTTGTCATTAATTTCATCTTTCATATCATTCCATCGATGCTGATCGAGATTTTCTGAATGAATGATTATATATTTAACCTTCAAATTTTTTAGAATATTAATTGATTCATTTGAAGGAAACATTTGTAATTTTTCTAAAAGCATAAAATACTTAGGTGGAAAAAAACCACTATACCCATTCACTATTTTTTTCCAATGATATGTTGAATAATACATATATATTGTATCATAATATAAACTATTAGCATTTATATTACCAGTTGGCAATTCTACGATTGCAAAGTCACCTGATTCATTAGATAACCATTTATAAACATCTGGTATGTCATCACCTACTGGAGTAACAGCAACAACAAATGGTACATAGGATTCAAAAATGATCACTATTGTAAACAACAATGTTATGAAGATCTTCAATGTGCTGCTCTTATCATTTAGTAATTTATGCAAACCATATCCCGCCAAAACAGAAAGCGAAAGCATAACAACAATGTTTATTCTCGAGGGGACCCGCATTGAATCAAAACCTGGCAAATACTTATAAAAATAGTAGTAAGGCAAATGCAGATCGATGATTTTACCAAAAAAATGAAGTTTAGGTCCAAGTGATAACACAAAAGCGCAGAGAGCTAGGATAACATAGAAATTCTGTATTCTTCCACCAGTATAAAATTTAATACTTGATGGTCCTGATGAACTCCTTTTAGACAGCCGGGATAAACCGGTCAGCGATAATACAACAACTAAAAATCCTGGAAAAAGAGAATGTTCTCCCCAGTTTCGGTTTTCCTGGTAAGGCTGTGATAATTTACCATATAATACGTTATGGGGTGAGGTAAGGAAATAGTCCATGACATCAGCAGAGTTAACATCAAGCTCAACTATAGATCGAGTAAATCCATACTCATATTGTAATTGAATATAAGGCAAAGTAAAAGGTAAAATAATTATCATACAAAGCACTATAAAAATCACAGATTTTAAATGGAAATCCGAATCATGCAAGATTTTATTTCTGATGGACTGATCAAATATTGATAAATAAACAAAATAAAGACCTAATGCAATTGTGATGTAAAATGCATAATACCATGATGATAAAACCTGCAATACAAAAAACAGGATCAATAGGAACAAATTAGTATATGTGGTTTTATGCAAAAACTTGTCTAAATATAACACCGAAAGTGGCATCCATTGTGCAGTGAGCAGTTGTAAATGCCCAAGATGAGCAAATCTGTAAGTACAGAAAGCAAAAATAATCCCTGCCAAAAACGCTGAATATTTGTCATTCAAATAGTGATCGGTCAGTAAGAACATTCCAAATCCCGAAAGAATAAAGGATAATATAAAAATAACATTATAAGATAGAACTGGATTGTCGGTTGCTACAATTATTGGTAGTGCAATGAAAATGTTTGCAAGCAAATGCTCACTGAAAGCCAGGCTATTGTCAACAAAAGGATAAAACGCATTAGCATCAAACAGATGCATAGGATCTGTTAAAATACTATGGACGTCCCATGCAAGTATCCATGTGTTCAGTGATGGATCCCCAGAGATCAAATTAGTCTCGATGTTTAAAATCAAAGGATAAGTTATGATCAGTGTAATAGCTGCATACAACAATATTACGATTGTATATAATCTAATTCTGTTTTGGTCCATCATATATCACATCACAAATTATTCAAATCAGTTTTAATAAACCTGACTGTATCAAATCCTATCATAGAGGTCGCAGGCACTCCGATCAATATGATATATAGGTTCTTCACCAGATGATCTAATACAGCTATTACCAAAGCATCATTATATCCAACATCTGCTGCAGAAAACACAGCAACTATAATTCCTTCGTAAAGACCAATTCCACCGGGAGTAGCAGGGACTATCTTGGCGATATTGGCAAGCGCAACTCCAAATATCATAAATAATATCGGCACCGAAATATTCATGCTTAAAGCTATGAAATAAAGAGTGAATATTTCGAAAAACCAGATAAGTAACGATAATAGAACAGACTTACTCAACAAAAGGAAGCTGGAAAACAGATCAATTAGGCCAACGTGCATTCCTTTTCCAATAACAATGAAACTTTTTGTAAATTTAAGTGTGGTACTATTTTCAATAATGTTTAAAATACGGGAAAAAAGAGATATTTTCTTGAAAAATATCAGTCCCATAAAAAAAATTAAACAACCTCCTATCAACATTGATGCATACTTATTAATGGTTGGCACTTTGAACCCAATAAATATGAAGGACATTGCAAACACTCCTGCAGCAATTAGATCCAGTATCCTAGTGAACACAATTGAAGAGAGAGATTCCTCAATTTTCATACCATATAATTTCAAATAGAGAACATTAGCTATATCTCCTATTTTAGCTGGAAGTAGTACATTGAGTGCATAACTTGAAATATGTAATAAAAAAAGATCTTTTGACTTAATGTTTGCTTTGAAGTGAGCAGTTACATATTGTAACCTAAACACCCTCAAAACCCATGAAATAGAGTAAATGAATATAGCCAGTGCAAATATTTTCTTGGACATAGTAGATATCAAGAGTAAAAAGTGATCAATATTTCCATAGTGAATCATGGTCCCTAAGATACACAGTCCAAATAAGAATGAAATAATATGTTTGACATATTGTTTTGTGGATGACATGTTAATTTTTCCACAATTTTTCTTCTATGCGATCTAATTTCTTAGTTAGGTAATCCATGATAAGCCCAATGGAGATCAATTGTATTGCAATAAAAAGAAACAATAACGTGAGTAAAGGATAATATGCATGTTCCAGAACACCAAATATTATTTTTTCATATAATGAAGTTATTCCAAAAAAGGCACCTGTGATAATTAAAAATATGCTTGAAAGCATAATTGTCTTTGCCAGCAGGGATGTTTCACGATAAGCGATCGACATTAGACCTCTAAACATTTTAGCGCCGTCTCTCATTGGCCTGAGTTTAGAGGTACCAACCCTGCTGCGATATCTTATAGGGATTTCCACTATCCTGTAACCAAGTTTTGCGGCTCTGACCGTCATTTTAGTTTCATATTCCAGACTAACAGCACGCACATCTAATTTCTCAAAATATTCTTTTTTAAAAGCCCTGTAACCAGTCTGACCATCAGTAATATTAATGCAACTGATATATGCTGCCAGAAGCGAAAATAACCTGTTTCCGATCATATTCAGGAAAGGCATATTATTAATTCCATCCATGAACCGGGAGCCCAGCACAAGGTCTGCACCTTTTTCGATCTCATTGACAAACAGAGGCACATATTCAGCTGGATAAGTACAATCAGCATCTGAAAAAATGATTATATCTCCAGCAGCATGTTCTACACCTGTGCGCAATGCTGATACTTTCCCTTTGTTTACCTCGTGTTTGTAGACAATAACGCTGCAGTTTTTAGCAACGTTATAAGTATTATCTGAAGAGCCATCGTCTACAACAATGATCTCATCGACCTTGTCAATATATTCTTTGATGACTAAAGGTAATGCCTTTTCCTCATTCCATGCCGGAAGAATTAAAGATGTCTTCATCAAATCACTTTCCTTACTTCTCACTGAAACTTTTTATTGTATGTTCAAGCTCTTCACGCAGGTCTACAACAGGTTCTCATCCCAGGACTTCTTTTGCTTTGTCAATACTTGTTCTTTCAGTGCATGATTACTGAAATTAGGTATCCCTCTTCGATTACCAGCTCTACTCCTCTTGGTCCGATGAGGTCAACATTTCCAGTAACTTTCAGGTTGCGGGTTAACAAGGGGTTGCCATAGAACTCGGATGTAAATCAAGAACCGTACACCCTAATCCTTTGTAAGGTTCAGAATATTCCTTAAGTTCTAATTCATTCCCCTTCCTTCCAACCTTTAAGATTAACTACAATTCTATAGATAAGGTTATATATAGTTAAGCTGCTGGAACTTTCCTGAACTTAAACATTTAAAACTAAAACCTTAATTCATACATTAATGTAGAGACTATAAATATATTTTATATATTGATATTTTCATGTGGCTGGAACAAAAAGGAGGTTCAGGAATCCCAACCACGTGATTTATAGCCCCCGGAGGGAGCAACTGATTCAATGCAACTCCATTTTATTACTTTCATCCTGCTCCAACAATCTATAAAACCTTTGACTTTTACTGATTGAGGAGGCATGTCCATGATTGGAGCAAACTATCCAGATTGTCGAGATCTGGATAATAGGTAATCATGATGAAGCTATTTGCGCCAACAAATAACACCATGCCCTATAGTAAAAATGCTATGGTCTTATTTAACGGTTATTAATTGAATCAGTGATTTCAAATGAGTGATATATGAATATTAGAACTCCATAGCTGAAAAAAGTAATAAAATGCCATTAACTGTAAAGTATCCTTTTTGTCAATTGCATCTAATACATTTATTAACAGTTATTTGGTATGTAATTAAAAGCATCAAATACCATTAGGCTATAGGACTTATGATAAGTGTCCATTCTTCCAGAAAAAGGGTTTTTCCGGATTTCGTTCGAACCTTTCAAATACACTCGCGTAAAGAGCAGGGTATTTTGCTTCGGCAAGTGGAATAGAGAACATTCTTTCTGGATGGTCAGGACTTCCGCCCAAGCCGATCACAACAAAGAAATGAAGATTTGTTTCCCGTTCATATTCCCTGTATCTCTCTAACTGGTCAGGATTTGTCCAGTCGAGTTTGTTCTGATACAAGTCCGATCTAAACTTGCACTCTACACAGAAAAGTTCCTCTCTACCCTTATAGCGGTATCTCATCACCAGGTCGGGATTACAATCTGATTCAACGAAACGGTCATGTTTCCGTGCGATATTCGTTGTCCATTGTACAATTGAGAAGTAATTCTCATCAAAAAGGTCCACAAACATGACCACTCCGGCAAACCCTCATCCTCGAAGTCCAGGCCATCACCAAGAATAAATGGGGCTTCTATAATTTCCTGCCCAGATCCTACTTCTTTGATGTCTCGCAGGTTCTGGACCTCTATGACACCTCCGAAGAACTTGACCCTTTAACCTGATTTACCGTTTCGCCCGCTTCGCCCATCATGGCAAGCGACCCAGGCCGCCCGCCTGATGGCGGCGGCAGGTAAGTACGGTGAACTGAAGAAATAAATTAGGAGAAACATTATTGGAACACTGACTTCACTTCTACTTAGAGTCTACTAGCTTTAATGGGTCTGTAATGATGGATCTGCGCCTACCTGAAAAGGCCGTCTGCAAATTGAGAAATAAGCACAGAGAAGAAACAAGCTTACTACATGAGTGAAAAGGAATCAGATAAATTTATCTTATTGATTTGATATATAATATAATGTAAGTGGGGATAATATGACGAACATAAATTTAAAAATGGAATTAGTGTGAAGAATGTATTGGTGTCTATAGTTGGATGTACAAAACCGACAGATGAGCAGAGCTTTTCTTTTGTTTGGTAAAACAAAAAAACCAATCAGCAGGATAACCAAGCTACCCGAAAGTAGGGTGAGATTACTGCTCAGTTTCAAAAAATTGAAAGGAGAAAAATCATGACCACGATAGAAATGAAGTATTCGCAACTTGGCGAAGCTAGTGGCTTCTTAGGGGAACCATTAACTACAGAATTAATGTGTTCAGATGCAGTCGGGCGTTACAACCACTTCAAAGGTGGTTCTATCTATTGGCATCCTGACCTGGGAGCATTCGAAGTGCATGGGAAAATTCGTGAGAAATGGGCTAGCCTGGGATGGGAAAAAAGTCATCTCGGATATCCAACGACAGATGAATGCATAACTCCTGACGGAATTGGGCGTTACAACCACTTCCAAGGTGGTTCTATCTATTGGCATCCTGATCTGGGAGCATTCGAAGTGCATGGGAAAATTCGTGAGAAATGGGCTAGCCTGGGATGGGAGAAAAGTTATCTCGGATATCCTAAAAGCGATGAAAATATCGAACTAGACGGAATCTGTCGTTGTAGTTACTTCCAAAGAGGATTTATTTATTCTCATCCTGATTTGGGGGCATTTGCCATGGCTGACAACAGCTTGGCACAACCTCAAAAGCCTTTCGGTGGATCATGGGATCCTACTTACGGATGCCAATGGCCCGGTGTGTGGAGGTCTAACTGGTATTCTCCAACAGGGTGGTATTGGGGCAATATAGAAGTTGAAGTTGGAACCGGGAAGGCTCTTTTGAGGCACGATGGCCCATCAGGCGACTACAGTACGATGATGGGCTATGGTAGCCTTGTTTATGATACGTTTGGAAATCCTATTGCCTACCGTTGGGCTGGGCAATGGCAGCGAGAGAAGGGGCAATCAGGTGGCTCTAAGCAATATGGCCAGTTTGTTTTGGATCTAAGCTACGATTATAATAACTGCAAATTTGTGGGATTCTGGACCTATGGAGATGAAAATCCATTGACATCCAAAAATAAGTATGTTTGGCAAGGATTTTGATTTCTGGTTGGCAGTAAGAGCTACCCCGACAGGGGGAAAAGACTGTTTGGTGGAATCATCAAACCCTATCGGGCAATGCTTCAGCATCGGTCATCTATGAGACGTTATAGCAGGCCAAAAACATTTCTTCATCTGGTCTGCTGTCTCAATAGAATCCAATTGGGCTCGCAAGGAAGCGGTTGAAGGCGATTGAGGACATATTAATAAAGAGCAGATACGGCTTTACCACGATATTGGCCTTGAGATCCTGGACCGTCAGAACCAGCCGGGCTGGGTGCCAAGGTGATCCAACGGCTCTCCATGGATCTGCGGGAAGCTTTTCCAGATATGAAAGGCTTGTCCTCGAACAATCTCAAATACATGCGGTTCTTTGCCCAGAACTGTCCTGATCTTAGATTTGGTCAGCAGTCTGCTGACCAATTACCCTGGTTGCACATCGTGACACTGGTTACCAAAATGGGAACTTCTGAATTACAGGAATGGTATGGCAGGGAAACTATCCAATAGACAGTCTCTGCTGAAATCCTGTGAAATGTGAAACATTGTATGATGAAGATACAGCCGAATAGAGTAATCAATCCAGTTTGTTCTCAATTTCAAGCAGTTTTTCGTATTCGTCTATCAAAGGATGGTCCCATGTTTCTCTGAGCATCCGCAACACTTCTTTTTCAAACCATAATTTCTGATCTTTTCCCCGATTGAATTTTGTCCATATACCGGGTCCCTGCTCGGCATAGGCAACAAGGAGACTTTCAATGTTATGGATCTTATCCGCTACTGCTACAGCCTTTGCTCCTTCGGGACCATTTAGGACCGTTTCCACATACTTCTTTTTCTTTTCTTCCCACGAAAGACTGTCATCATTGGTTACAGCTTTGACGATCTCATATACCTCATTTCCAAGTTCAGCCTTCAACTGCTCGTGAGTACATGTGGTATCTTCAAGAACGTCATGTGTCAGAGCAGCAGCTACCACTGAATCAGAAAAGCCGTGTTTTGAAAGCTTCAAAGCCACCATGAACGGATGAATGATGTATGGCAAGCCGTCAACCTTTCTTTTTTGTCCCTCATGCGCTACCACAGCCAAACGAGTAGCCTTTTCAACAAGACCTATCTCAAAACCATTCTCAACGGTCGTATCATTCAACCTCAAAACCCCCTCTTTAATTCAAGCATCCCACGAGCATTTATTTTTTGCCACTTTTCCCCTCAGCTTTTATCCTCTTAAGCAGCACCTCAGCCGACTCATACTCCCTGCCCTCCTGCCTGGCAAGCTCAGCCTCTGTGGGCACAAGTTCCCCCGAAAATGCCTTTGCAAGAATGGACTGCCTCAATCTCTCCGTCTTCTCCCTTGCCACCGCCACCTTCGCTTCAATGGAATCAGCAAAAGCAAAGAGTGCATCGACCCGCCGGACTATTTCCTGCTGTTCGGGAAGGGGAGGGAGAATAAGAGGCCATTCACGAACAATTTTATTGGTTAAATTAGGTTGTGCTCCACCTTGACCTGCTTTTATTAATTCTTCTCTTTGAGATAGAAGGTAATAAAACAAAAACATACGGTTTATTACAACTGGGTTAACTTGACAATTAGCACAAGCCTGATTCGTTGCAGCATCAATATTTAAAACTCCAAGTTTTCCAATTGTTGCACCATATAATGCAATGGAAATAAAACCTGCTGGTAATAGCTTCGCTGAACAATTATCCAATCCTTCTTGAGTTATTTTTTCTTCAGTATCTGTTACAATACCATCATTTAAATCTCCACTTTTGACCCATGAAATATTACCGCCAAAGTATTCCTTTTTCTTTCGTGAAGGTGTGCTGCCTGTACTCCATTCGCCTATTTGTTCAAGTGCAGAATAAGCCCACCCCTCCGGCAGCTTCGGCAATTCTACAATCTCCTCTTCTGTGAGAGGTTTTACAGGCTTTATTTTCTTACCGAAAGCCTTTGCAGCTTCTTCTCTCTCCTTGCGGATTTGTTCTAGCAATTCCCTTGCATCCGGCAAATCTTTCTGCTCCTCCCTCCAATCCTCCGTCAGCCTCCCATCGCACGCAGCAGCCAGCACCGCCTGCCTGAAAGCCTTCATGATCCCGGGCACCCTGTCAAGCCGCTCATTAGTCGCATCCAGCCGCGCGAAAAGTGCTTCGATGGCTGTAACTATGCGGTGCTGTTCGGGGAGGGGAGGGAGAGGAATTTGTGCAGCTTTGACTACTGTATCACTGGTTGCAGGGTACTGAGAGCCACGTTGTTGTGGAGTAACCGAGTCAATAAACTCATCAGTTTGCACAAAAATGAACAAATATTTAGGTAAAACTCCTATAGAAGGCCGTAAAACCGTGAATCCCGTAGAACAAAGTTGATTCGTATATTCTTCTCCAACGATTGCTATATTTTTGAGATAGGTTCTAACGTTAGAGAATAGAACATCATTAGCCTTAATGGGACGGCGTGCTCTAGAAGGTGCATCTCTTCCTTTGAACTCCTTATATTCTGAGATTACAAACCTACGATTATCTATGGATGAAATGTCAATGTACTTGAAATCTCTATCAGGCTCATTTTCAGGTTTCACGTTCTTAACATCGAGTGTAATATCAAATAATCGAGTATTAGCCCACCCCTCCGGCAGTTCATTCTGCTGCATACCCGTTCCCCATCAGATCCAGAATAGCATTCAGTTCACCCACAGCGGCCTCAAGCTCATCGATGGCCTCTGCAGCAAGTTCCACAGGATCAGGCATATCATCAGTATCGCTCAGGGATTCATCCCTCAACCACCTGAGAGAATCTACCTTGTAATCCCGCTCCTTAAGTTCAGAGATATGGAACTTACGCCAGCGGTCTTCCGGTGAATCCTTCTCGTCACGCTTTGCCCTGCCGTTAGGATCATCACCAAAACATTTCTCGAACTCTGCGAAATGCTCCCGCGTAAGCGGACGGTCCTTCTTGGTGATCTTGGGCACGTTTGTCCGGCAGTCATACACCCACGTCTGGTCCGTGGGAATACCCTTGGTAAAGAAGATCACATTGGTTTTAGTACCCGGGGAATACGGGGTAAAAGTGCCATCAGGCAGCCTCAGCACAGTATGCAGATCGCAATCCTCGCACAGCACCTTGAACACCTCTCCTGCCTGATCGGCAAACAGCACATTATCAGGCACCACAATGGCAGCCCTGCCACCGGGTTTAAGGATGGTCATCACATGCTGGATAAAATTGAGCTGCTTGTTGGAAGTCTCCACTACGAAATCCTCACGTCCCGGAGACTGGTTCGCACCCTTCGTCCCAAATGGAGGATTGGTAAGCACCACATCGAACTTCTTAGATTCCGGGATCTCATAGATGGAATCACCCAGCTTTATCTCAGGCTCAATGCCATGTAAATACAGGTTCATCAAAGCCAGTCTGCGAGGGCGTTCCACAAGCTCCTGTCCAAAATACGTGCTGTGGCGGATAAGCTTCGCCAGATCACGATCCAGTGCTCCACCTGCGGTCATCTCCTTGAGCCATTCATAAGCACACACCAGAAAACCACCCGTACCACATGCCGGGTCCATGATAGAGAAATCCCTGTGACCCCGGGGATCAGGCTGCATACATCTCACGATCATCTGGATAACAATACGCGGAGTGAAATACTGTCCTGCACCTTTCTTACCCTCGCTTGCAGCCTTCTCCAGCAACCCCTCAAAAGCCATAGCCTTAACATCAATATCCAGGCCCGTCCACTCAGTCTCATCAATAAGTGAGATCATCTTCTTCAGGCTCACAGGGTTATGGAAACGTGAAAGAGCACCCGCAAAGATATCTCCCAGCAGGCCATCCTGCTTACCCAGGGTACGCAGTGCATCCGTATAATGCTCTATAAGCTCGGTCCCAGATTGCTCTTTCAGGGATCTCCAGTCGCATTTCTCAGGAAGTGGAATTCCCCGCTCATCAGCCATCTTCAGGAACAGCAGGTACGTGATCTGTTCGATATAATCCCCGTAATCAATACCTTCATGCCGTAAAGTATGGCAAAAACCCCATAATTTCTGTACTATATCGCTCATGCTGCAACCGCGCTGTTAAATTCTGAGATCAGGTCCGGAAGTGTACCCGCAAAAACACGGTTGGCCTTGTTCCAACCGCCATAATCGGCAAACACCGGAATATAATCAAAGTCCTCTTTATCAATGGAAAGGTTAGCCACCAGATGTGACCTGATACGCTCAAGCCATAGCTGCTGATCTGAAGTAAAGCTTTTGCCCATGGTCACTTTATCGAAAGCCCGGCTGACCCGCTCCTCAGCCGTAAGCAATGACTCTTCTTCCCGCGCAGCATGCTTGATCATGGAAATAATGTCCACAAGAGCTTTGTTGTACTTCACTTTATGAGCTCTTTGCAGATTCTCAATAGTAAAACGCTGCTGGGATGATGTCAGTTTATGTTTCAGCTCGTCAAGCGCTTCCGTGTTCCACTCCTGAGGCCGGTCCAGAAGAATACTGATCGCAGCGATCTTTTCAGGATTCTCTTTCACAAATTCCGAGAACATGGTCAGATAATCATCAGGCTTGTATTCGTTACCCGAAGCACCTCTTATGATAAAGGTGGATGATACCTCATCCACGGTCTCATAGTCAACAATGAAAGTTCGCGGCGGACGTGGATAATTTTCAAGCAGGTTCAGGAAATCCTTGTCTCTTAAAATCGCCATTGTGCCGGTGAAATCCTCGGAAAGCCGCCTTTCGAGAGAGACAGCGAACCGCTTCAGATCACCTTTTTCTATAAATGCGCTGAACATATCCCGCGCTTCTCCGCTCATCTCCTTATCGATCCTGTTAAGCCGCTTTGTCAGAATGCGGACATTATAGGCACGGTCCCGGTTATTCCAGATATCATCGATGACCCTGGCAATGGGCTTTACTTCCCTTGCAGGCGGTTCAGCCGTGACACCTGTAACCGACCTGAAATATTCAATAAGACTACCTGCAAAACAATCAAAGACCATAAAATGAGATTTATCAGGATAATGCTCACCCTTGCGCGTACCCCGTCCCATCATCTGCTCAAAGAGGATACGGGATTTGACCGAGCGTAAAAATACGATATACTCCAGATCAGGTATATCGACCCCTGTGGAGAGCAGATCAACGGTCACAGCAATGCCAGGCTCTTTCCTGTTCCTGAACTCCCTGATCCTCTGCAAAGGCCGGTCAACCTTACCTGTGATCTTCTGGACAAAGGCATCTCCCCTGCCAAAAACATCCCTGGCAAGGTCAACGATCTGATCAGCATGAGAAGTGTGTGGCAGGTCCTGTACAGCAAAGATAAGGGTCTTGGGAAAACGCCCGTATCTTTCTTCATGCTCATCTGCATACCGCTTGATCTCCTCCAGGATCTTCCTGTTGGAATCAACGGACGTGATCTCTTTTTCTATTTTTTCAGCAGAGAACTCACGTTCATCTTCAAGCATATCGATCTCCCGCTGGCCAGTCTCAGGATCGATGACCTCTACGGTCTCCCCTTCATGCAGGAATATGCCATTCATACGCACCCCGGATTCCAGCGCCACGATATCATAATCTACCAGATATCCATCCCTTACAGCCTGTTCATATCCGTACTTGAACACAATATCCCTGAAATATGCAGATGTATGAGCCGCCGGTGTAGCTGTAAGCCCTACTTTGATGGCATCGAAATGATCAAGGGTCTTTCTCCATGTAGAGATCTCCTGTGCAGAATAACCTCTATGGCATTCATCAGCGATTATAAGATCAAAGGCATGAATGGGAATATTGAGTTGCGTTGCATCCTCTTCCTCAGCCTCGTCACAGCTTGAGAACACTGAAGTTTTACCGAAGAGGTTGATGGTCATCCTCTGGATAGTGGAAACATATACGAAACTGTGCTCTCTCTTTGGATTTTCAAGGTAAGAACCTGGCATCACACTTACATCGAAGGATTCACCTTCATCAAGATCTCCCTTCTGGAAACGCTGACTGTAAACCTCATAGGTTTTATCGAATTTCAATCCCTGCTCGGTCTCAAAGGATGAAAAAGCGCGGACAGCCTGTGCTGCAAGTGCCCTTCTGTCAACCAGGAACAAAACCCTCTTTGCCACACCCGCTTTCATCAGGCGGTAGATGAGGTTGACGATCATAAACGTCTTCCCGGTCCCTGTGGCCATTGCGATCATCATTGTCCGTTTCCTGTTAGTGATGGCCCTGCCTATGGCATCACATGCATCCGCCTGATAAGGTCTCATCCTTTCGTTATCAGGCACTTCGAAGAATTTATCTTTGATATTTTCAAAATCGTAACTCAGCCTTTCCAGCAAAGCTTCAGGGGTATGAAATCCCGATATCCTCCTTGAACGGTTAAGAGGATGCCGGACATCATGATGCCAGATCTCTTTTCCATTTGTCGAATACAAAAACGGAACCCGACAACCATCATAGTTAAAGGGATTTTCAGGAAGCCCGCGTGCATACCTCTCTGCCTGGGTCAGCACGTTCTGAGGACCCAGAGTAACTTTTTTTGCCTCCACAACTCCAAGTATTTTCCCATCCACACACAGAGCATAATCAGCAGGACCATTATCAGTAGGATATTCCTCGATTGCACATTTATTGTGATCCTTCAGCCCTTTGATATCAGCATAGTGTACAATATCCCAACCAGCAGTAACCAGCAAAGGATCGATAAGTTGTTTCCTTGTCTTGAATTCGTTGAGATTATGCATCAGGAATCCCCAATAATCAGAATTGATGAACTTTAAAATGTATAGTTTATTGATATAAATAAGTTAAGAATGAAGGTCAATAATGTTTATGAAGTTTTAACTAACTTCATCTAATGTATAAGAACCTGAAAGTATAAAACCAAAAAAATGTCAATAAAAAGTAGTGAGGAGCATCCCCTCACACACTCTCCCTCAATATCTTCGCGATCTCCGGCTCCTTCTCCACAAGCTCCATCAAGGCCATGGCAATATCAGACCGCTTCTTCTCGATATCAACGGCAACATCAACCCTCAAGGCCATACCACACCGGGAACAAAAAGTCGAAGTAGGCCCGTTCACCTGTCCGCACCTGGGACATGCCGTACTTGTAAGCTGTGGCATTGTGTCCTCTTCCTTTATGATCCCGTGGATCTTCAGGATAGCTTCATCGATCTGCTTACCTGACAGGTGCACATAGGTCTGAGGCATGTTAGAACCCTGCACCCATCCCAGATGTTCCTTCATCTGGGATTCAGTCAGGTATTGTGCAAGATCTGTGCTCCGGGAGTGGCGGAAAAGGTGATTATAAACCCTTTTCTCAACCCCTGCCTTTTCAGCAGCACTCTTGATCACCTTTCTCAAAGATTCATATTTAAGTTGTTTTCCAATCTCTTTACCTTCAAGCCTGGTCCATAGGTAAACATTAGGGTCATGTTTTTGAGGATGGATATCCAGCCAGGCAGCCAGGTAAGGCACACTGAACACAAGCCTGACCCTTCTCATTCCTGTCTTTCCATCTTCCTTCCCGATCAGAACATAAGCTCCGTACTTATCAAAAGAAACATGCTTGATCTTGACGTTCCCGTTCTCTCCCACCCTGGCACCGTTATCGTACCATATCGCTATAATGGCCTTATCCCTGGGATGGGTCTTTGACTCGATCATCCTGACTATATCTTCCTCTGTAAGCAGTTCTTCAGGCAGCATCTTGCTTTGCCTGATCCTCAAGGATATCCAGCTGGTGATCTTAGGTTCCTCTTCATCGTTGAGCCACTTGTAGAACCTTTTGATACACTGCTTGTAATCATGCTTGGTCCAATCCTTCTTATTGGAACGCTCCAGCTTTGCAACGTAGTACTCGATATCATCCTTTGCAGCATCTCTAAAATTGATCCCCAGATCCTGGGAGATGATATGCAATTGCTGCAAGTACTTCAAAACGCGAGGAGTAGACAGACCCTGTGCGAACAGGAAATTCTCGAACCTGATAATAAGTCTCTTATTTTCCTCAGAATAAGCAGCATTCTCTATCCTCTCTTCAGTTCTTTCCAACGCTCTCTCGTGGTTGTAAATAGACATAGTTCCAACATCCCTACTTTTGAACATATCTTACATCCGAGCAGGATGAAAGTAAAATCTGTAATGAGGGAATTGGACTGAAAATACAAAGCCCCCGGAGGGATTTGAACCCTCGACCTGCTGATTACGAATCAGCCGCTATACCGCTAAGCCACAGAGGCAATTGATTCATTAAAGATTATATAAGAATTTAATTATTTCGCTTAGCCTGCAATTCTTACTTCAACGCAGACATGGAACCAGTGTAGAGAATATTAATGTAATTAGGTTCTAACAGAAGCAACATTAATAAATTCTCATTTCAGTTTTATTACACAGATGTTACCGATCTTCTCCATGAATAATTTATCTTCCCTTGCAAGCCAACCAATGGCCATTAAAACCGTTTCCGAATCATAACCGCTTTTTTTAAGCGCTCTCTTCACTTTAGATATAGTTGACTCGTCTTTTTCAAGTAATCTATAAACATGCCCAGCTGCCTCTCCTATATGAAAACATACATCGCTCATTTTTCCCTCACTCTTCTAGTATAATTGAGTCATATAGCACTAATGGTTCAAGTCGTACTGTACCTGTCCTTGTCCAGTATCCACAAACTTTGCAAACTTGTATATTCTTTTGGGTCATCTGTAATTTGGCATAGCATTCCGGACAGTTCTTCAACAATCTCATTATGATACCCTCTACGAATAATTATGTTGCTTTTTAATACGTGTAAAGAAATATGGGATTAAACCATCATATTTATTTATCGTCTAACTCTCACACAAAAGAACCGTTTTCATAAACCCTTTCGTGTAATTGGAATCGTATCACATTTGTCAGTAATATTATAAAAATGTTTTATCTATATAATCTTAACCATATTTGATCTAATAGAGTAATATAAATTATGATACTATTATTATATAAAAATGTTCCTTAATTAATTTCAGTCCGGAGCATAATTTCATCTTCTCATAAAGACTTATTTGTCCCATATAATCTTACCAGGAAAGATATGAGCTCCTAAATGGCATAGGGCCTCTATAATTTTATTAATACCCACAACATATCTAGCCGCTCCATCTATCTAATTATATAAACCTTTATGAATAATGAATGCTATATTCAGTGAAGTGTCAATTAAAAGAAAAATGCATCAGTAGATATACAACAGTAATTTTATCCCACTTTCCAGGCATTCTAAGATTATAAAATTTTAAGCACGATTAAAATAATTCATCATATTTCACGGAGATCAATATATGGACGAAAAAGAAAATTATGATGCCACGCATATTCAGGTACTTGAGGGCCTGGAGGCTGTGCGCAAGCGTCCCAGCATGTATATAGGCAGTGTTGACAGCAGAGGTCTGCATCACCTGGTATATGAAGTGGTGGACAATAGTATAGATGAAGCGCTGGCAGGTTTTTGTTCTCAGATAGATGTTACTATCAACACGGATGGTTCTGTGACAGTACAGGATAATGGTCGAGGCATTCCTGTAGACGATTACCCCAAGTATAAAAAGTCCGCTCTTGAGGTCGTAATGACCATACTACATGCCGGTGGTAAGTTCGATAAAAGCTCCTATAAGGTTTCCGGCGGTCTTCATGGCGTGGGTGTTTCAGTAGTGAACGCTTTATCAGAGTGGATGGACGTCTATGTAAAACGTGATGGAGATCTGTATTATCAGCGTTATGAAAAAGGTCTGCCCACTGCCCCAGTCCAGTTGGTCGGAAGTGTAGAAGGTTCCGGGACAACGGTAACCTTCAAACCTGATGCAACTATACTGGAGATCACCGTTTTCAGCTATGAGACCCTTGTAAGCCGTTTAAGGGAACTTGCGTTCCTGAACAAAGGATTAAAGATCACCATCTCGGACAAGCGAGCATTTGAGGAACGGAAAGATGTCTTCCAGTATGAAGGAGGGATCATGTCCTTTGTTGAACATCTCAATCAAAAACGCAATACACTTCACAAGAACATCATATATTTTGAACGGGAAAAGGAAGGAACTATAGTTGAGATAGCCATGCAGTACACTGATAGTTATAATGAGTCGGTGTATTCTTTTGCAAACAACATAAACACCCATGAGGGCGGTACACATCTTATAGGGTTCAAGGCAGCCCTCACAAGGGTCGCCAATGATTACATCAAGAAGAACAATCTTGCCAAAGGTGATGATAAACTATCCGGTGAGGATATCAGGGAAGGTCTGACCGCTATAATCAACGTGAAGCTCACTGACCCTCAGTTCGAAGGACAGACCAAGACAAAACTTGGTAATAGTGATGTCAAGGGTATTGTTGAATCCATGGTCTCTGATGGGCTTGCTGAGTTCATGGAAGAAAATCCCAAGGTCGCAAATGTGATCCTGCAGAAAGCCCTGGATGCTCAGCGCGCAAGGGAAGCAGCCAAGAAAGCAAGGGAACTGACAAGGCGGAAAAACGCTCTTGATATAAGCCCTCTTCCTGGTAAACTTGCAGACTGTTCTGAAAAAGATGCATCCCTTTGTGAGTTGTACCTGGTGGAGGGTGACTCTGCCGGAGGGTCTGCCAAACAGGGCCGTGACAGACGTTTTCAGGCCATTCTGCCATTCCGTGGTAAGATCCTTAATGTGGAAAAAGCCCGACTCTCCCGCATATTGAACAACACTGAGATATTATCCCTTATCACTGCCATGGGAACTGGCATCGGAGATGATTATGATATCAGCAGGGCCAGGTACCACAGGGTCATCATTATGACAGATGCCGATGTGGATGGTGCTCATATAAGGACCCTTATACTTACACTGTTCTTCAGATACATGCGTCCCCTTATCGATGAAGGCTATGTGTATATAGCCCAGCCTCCCCTTTATCGTATTAAAAAAGGTCAGGCAGAATACTATGTGTATTCTGACAGGGAACTTAATGCCAAACTTCAGGAAATAGGAGATAAAGGTGTAAACATCCAACGTTACAAGGGTCTTGGAGAGATGAACCCCGGGCAATTGTGGGAGACCACAATGAACCCTGAGACCAGGACCATACTGCGGGTCACCCTGGAGGATGCTGTGGCTGCAGATGAAATGTTCTCCATCCTAATGGGCGATGAGGTAGAACCGCGTAAGAACTTCATCATGAAAAATGCCAAAGAGGTCACAAACCTGGATATTTGAGGTGTAGCACATGGCAGATGATAACAAAGAAAACAATAATACCGAAAAGAACCCTCTGGATATCCAGCCCACAGAGACCGGTGAAAAGGTGGTTCCAGTCCTTATAGAGGACGAGATGAAGAACTCCTACATCGATTATGCCATGAGCGTGATCGTGGGGCGTGCACTGCCTGATGCTAGGGACGGTTTAAAACCCGTGCACAGACGGATCCTTTACTCTATGTATGAGGCAGGTATCACCCATGACAAGCCTTACAAGAAGTCTGCACGTGTAGTGGGAGATGTGCTGGGTAAATACCATCCTCATGGTGATTCTGCTGTGTATGAAAGTATCGTAAGGATGGTACAGGAGTTCTCATTGCGCTATCCTTTGATAGACGGTCAGGGTAACTTTGGTTCCATCGATGGTGACTCAGCTGCTGCTATGCGTTACACAGAAGCACGCATGAGCAGGATCTCTGATGAGATGCTCCATGACCTGGAGAAAGAAACGGTCCAGATGAGCCCGAACTACGATGGTTCTCTGGAAGAGCCTACGGTGCTGCCGGCAAAACTTCCTAACCTGCTGATCAATGGTTCCACTGGTATTGCAGTGGGTATGGCCACGAACATGGCTCCCCATAACCTGGGAGAAGTAGTGGATGCAACCCTTATGCTTATCAATGATCCATCATCCACTGTACATGATCTGATGACGGTCCTCAAGGGTCCTGATTTTCCAACCGGGGGGATCATCCTGGGCATTCACGGCATACGAGAAGCCTATGAGACCGGCAGAGGCAGGATACAATTGCGGGCTGTAGCCACCATAGAGGAAATAAGGAAGGATAAGAACGCTATTATTGTCACAGAGATACCTTATCAAGTGAATAAAGCCAAGCTCATAGAGAACATCGCATTGCTTGTAAGAGAGAAAAGGATAATAGGTATCTCTGATATAAGAGATGAGTCCGATCGCGATGGTATTCGGGTTGTTATAGAGATCAGCAGAGGCACTGATGCGAATGTGGTGCTGAACCAATTGTACAAGCACACACAGATGCAGACCACATTTGGTATCATCAATTTGGCATTGGTGGAGAATGTGCCTTTGGAACTCGATCTTAAACGCATCATACAGATCTATCTGGAACACAGGATGGATATCATCCAGAAGCGTACACAGTTCCAGCTAAAGAAAGCTGAGGAACGTACACACATACTGCGGGGTCTGAAAATCGCTCTTGACAACCTCGATGCTATCATCTCTCTTATCCGTGCTTCTCGGACAGTGGATGAGGCAAGGTCTGGTCTGATGGCAAACTTTGGACTAGATGAGATACAGACAAAGGCTATTCTTGATATGCGTCTGCAGAAGCTCACCGGTCTTGAAAGACAGAAAGTGGAAGATGAGTATGAGGAACTGATGAAGCTCATTGCAGAGTATATTTCTATTATAGGAAGTGATGAGAAGAAATATGATATTATCAGGTCAGAACTCATCGAGCTCAAGCAAAAGTATAACAATGAGCGCAGAACGCAGATAAAGGCTTCACATGTGGACTTTGATCTTGAGGACCTCATACCGCAGGAGGAAGTAGTAGTTACTATTACCAACAGCGGTTATATCAAACGCCTTCCAGTGAACACATATTCACAGCAGCGCCGGGGCGGTAAGGGTGTGATCGGTATGGAAACCAAGGAAGAGGACTTTGTGGAGAATATCTTCATAGCTTCCAGTCATGAATATATCCTGTTCTTCACTAATAAGGGAAGATTGTACTGGGAAAAGGTATATGAGATCCCCGAGGGGAGCAGGCAGTCCAAAGGCAAGGCCATAGTCAATCTGCTGGAGCTGGGTGAGGGTGAATATATCACAGCCATGATCCCAGTGAAGGAGTTCCTGGATGACGAATATCTCTTCATGGCCACACGTTCAGGAACTGTTAAAAAGTCATTGCTGTCTGATTTTAGCAATCCGCGTAAGGCTGGTATCATAGCCATTACATTACAGGAAGATGATGAGCTTGTGAACGTAGCCCTTACAGACGGGTCAAAAGATGTGGTATTGGTATCAAGACATGGTAAAGCCATTCGTTTCTCAGAGAACGATGTTCGTCCCATGGGCAGGAGTGCACAAGGTGTGCGGGGTATCAAACTCGGGCAAGGGGACAAAGTAGTAAGCTTGGATGTAGTGGATGAGAGCTCGACCTTGCTGACCATAACCGAGAACGGATTTGGAAAGCGTACTGAATTCACAGAATATCCAACCAAACGCAGGGGAGGTAAAGGTGTGATCACTATAGTGACAAGCCTGCGCAATGGTCCGGTGGTCAATGTTAAAGCTGTACGGGAAGAAGATGATGTGATGATCACCAGCTCCGAAGGTATAGTTATCCGTGTTCCTGTTACTGGTATTAATGTGCAGGGCAGGAATACCCAGGGTGTTAAAATCATGGATGTGCGCCAGGGTGATAAGGTCGTAGGTGTAGCCCGTATAGAACCAGAGGACAGGGAGGATGAGTAATGCTTATAAGCATTATCTCCAATTAAGAACATTTATATTACACCTTAACGCGTAGGATGTCCAAGATAGAATAATAGGATGATAATTATGGAACTTGAGAAACTGAGACATGGTACTGAAGTGATAAAGTGCGGTTTTGATAGCATGCAAAAAGGAGGTGTCATAATGGATGTGACAAATCCCGAGCAGGCAAAGATAGCAGAAGATGCGGGGGCAGTTGCTGTCATGGCACTTCAGGCAGTACCTGCTGATATAAGAAAAGCAGGAGGTGTTGCAAGAATGGCAGACCCCCAGATAATAACGGATATTATCGAAAGTGTTACCATTCCCGTTATGGCAAAGGCACGTATAGGGCATTTCGTAGAAGCTGAGATCTTGCAGGCTCTTGGTGTTGATATGGTGGATGAGTCCGAGGTGCTTACTCCTGCAGATGACAGATTCCATATAGACAAGACACAGTTCACTGTTCCTTTTGTGTGCGGGGCCCGAAACCTGGGAGAAGCGCTGCGCAGGATCAATGAAGGTGCTGCAATGATACGCACCAAAGGCGAAGCTGGTACCGGGGATGTAAGAGAGGCAGTGCGCCACATGAAACAGATCACTGGTGAAATAAGGACCCTCGCAGGTAAGACCAAAGAAGAACTGATGTTCACAGCCCGTGAGATCGAGGCCCCTATTGAGCTCGTTATCGAAACCGCACAGCTGCAGAGGTTACCTGTGATCAACTTTGCAGCAGGCGGTATAGCAACACCTGCAGATGCAGCCCTTATGATGCGGTTAGGTGCCGATGGAGTGTTCGTGGGTTCAGGTATCTTTAAAGCTGAGAATCCTGAACTTATGGCAAAGGCCATAGTTGAGGCGGTCAATAATTATGATAACCCGGAAAAGCTTGCAGAGATATCCAAGGGCATTGGTGAGGGAATGAAAGGTATCAGTACTGATACCATCCCTCCGGAACACGCCTTACAGACCAGGGGCTGGTAAGTCCCTCTTCTTTTCTTAAGGTAAGGTACCATTGCAGTTATGTCTGTATGAGGAAATTAATGACCGCTGAACAAGCAAATCTGCTCTTTATGGCATTGCACCAGGAGCTGATTCTAGATGCCCGGATGCATTAATATTCCCTTGATAAGGTATGTACTTATGATATGTGATCAATAGAAGGTTCATTTTTTATACTTTGTTTTATGACAATTATGATGTCAAAGAGGTAATATATATGGTAAAGCTCAATTCAGAGATGAAAAATGCATTTTCAAAAATGAGAATATTCCCGCTGGCAACAGCTTCAAAGGATGGTGTTCCGAACGTTATACCCATTGGCTTCTGTAAATTGCAGGATGACGATGAAACTGTCTGGATCGCAGATAACTTTTTCCTTAAGACCCTTGATAACCTCAGGGAAAATCCCAGGGTAGCTCTCTACGTATGGGGACCAGAAACACAGGGATGTTTCCAGATAAAGGGGCCTATTGAGATAAAAACGAGTGGTGAGGATTACGAAAAAATGTACAAGATGGTCAAGTCCATGGGTGACAGGTTCCCTGCCAAAAGCCTTGTGGTCATGAAGATTACCGAAGTATACGAGTGTGTATCCGGGCCAGATGCAGGTAAAAAACTGCTCTGATCCATTAATCCTTTTTTGTTTTGAACGATGACATCCCATTTTTCAAAGCTGGTCCTGACCATCGTTCATCTCTTTGAGTGACAGGTTTTTCCATATTATAAGGCCTCGAGTTAAGCGCAGATGAAGATCTGTGCAACTGCCATGTCTTAACTATGAAAACCTTTGCTTCGTATTCTGTAACCTTCAGGTTCCTTAGTAAAGCTGTTACAGTCACTCTTTATCCATCTTTGATTGTTTTTGTTTCTTGTGGATCAAGAACCCGCCCATTGCAATGGCCACTATGACGATCATCATGAAAATCCTTTTGTTATCTGACAGTGTTTCACTAAAAGAACGAGCAGGCAGTGTTTCGATCCTTATCTTTATGGTATCCGATATCTGGCTGTGCCCATCCTCATCCTCGTACTTGATCTCACTGTTGATGGAATAGGCTTTTGCGACTGCCATTTCATCGACCTTCAGCTTGAACAGGGCATCTGCTGTCTGTCCGGGTTCTAATGTACCCAGGAAGGCCTGATCATCTGTAGTACTGAACGGATCATTAACACTGATCCTGACAGTGGCATCTTTTGCTGTCATCTCACCTATGTTCTTGTAGGTAACACGTAACATCCCATCTGCATTTGAATGCAGTGTACCTATGGCATTGACAACTTCGAATTTAGCTTCATTACCCACTCGGATGTTGATCGTCTGGTTCTGCTGACCCATAGAATACCAGAGTCCTACTTCCATGTTAGTGATCCCCAGGTCCGTCACATCATCACCAGTGATCTGTACATCCTGCTGATAGCCATAATACAACTGCAGGTCTAGCGGATATATACCGGCTGGAGCATTTTTGGAGATCTGTATATTGAACTGTACCGGGTCGTCGGTCTGTTGTCCTGAAGGAAGTGAGCCTGCTTCCTGAGGACCCGACCTGACCTTTATATAGGGACTTTCAGAATTGAGGATAGCCACTATACCAATAGCGGTCGTCCGCTGGGCTTCATAGTTCATCTCTGTCATCTGTATCTTCTGCTCAAGGTCATCCAGATCCTTTTTATCAGTTCCGACCTTAAAACCGCTGATAACACCTTTGTTCATCAGGTTCAGATGAATGGTAACCGTATCACCACGGGAATACTCATTATCACCTATCAAAGTAGCAGTTACATTCGGTCCCCCGTAGACCATATAGTAGTTCTCATCAAAGTTGAAGAACTCTGGTAATTGTGCATATGCAGGTGTTGTAATACATATTATCGTAAACAGAAATATAAGGATATTAGTAATATTTTTAAGGCGGTTCATTCTATCCCTCAGTTCTTTTGGTTCTTACTCCTTATCATATTGCCAGATATCAATACTATTAATGCAATAACTAAACCGATGATCACAATGTCGATTATGCTCAGTTTGTCTTCAGCAGGTATGACCGCTACATTCACTTTCATGTTCCCCGAATAGGCGGTCTCACCATCTGTATCGGTATATTTGATCTCGCTGTCAAGCCCATACGTCTTTACCACGGCTGCATGCTCAGCAGAGATCACAAAGGAAGCTGTTTTACTGAAACCTGGGCCTATGGTACCAATGGATTGTATAGGCCTGTCACAAGAGAGCGGTTTCATGGCAACGATCCTGGCAACAGCATCTATGGCTGGAAGTTCCCCGGTGTTCATGTAAGTGACATTTATAGTACCTGTACCCCCTGCTGAAAGATGCCCAGAGACATCAACAACATCTAATACAGGTTCAGGTTCTATGAACATTGGAATTGTAAGGGTCTTATTTGTTGTCTGGTAATAGGTCGCATGATCCATATCAGGCCGGCCAAGCGCAGCTCCGCTGCCTACTGTCATCCGTGTGTCTTTTTTGAATTCATATGTCAGAGGCAGGGTCAGCATGTACACACCTGCAGGTGCTTTTTTTGAAATGGTTATTGTAAAGATCAGAGGATCATCAGGCAATTGACCCGGAAATACTTCTTCAAGGGTCTGACTGCTTGTGGCAGGGTCCACATCTATATATTCCGAGTTGGTTATCAGGGTGGATTTCACACCATAAGCAACGGTACGAAGGGACTCATATTCCAGTTCCTTTATAGCAAGAGCCTGTTTCATTTCAGAAGTACCCACACCTTGTGCGCTCTTTACACCGTAGAATACACCTCTGTTGGAAACTATGATCTTTAGGTCCCTTGTTTCCCCTCTTTTCAGCTCCATGTCTCCCAGCAACGAAACATACAGGTCCGGTTCTCCATAGCCTGTGTAAAAATTTGTCGTGTGCTGATATGCAGCTGGCAGGAACTCCTTTGCTGAAGCAGGACATATCTCTGCAATCGAGAACGTGCTGAACACAACCACAGATATCATAACAAGAGCAAAACGTATGAAAACCTTTTTTCCTAATGTCTGTTTCATGTGGAGCTGACCTCCAGTGACCTGACCTGGTCAATATGCATGTTTTTCATTCTTTTCTTCAATGTCCTCTGTTCCCGGCGTTTGTCCAGTAAGACCAGTACAGGCGGGAACACAACGAACGTGGCGAACAATGCCAGTGCTATATCGATGACTGTAATGAAACCAAAATTGCTGGTAATGCTAAAAGGAGAAGCTATCAATGCAGCAAAACCAAAGACCGTGGTAAGCCCAGAACTTACAATGGCTTTTCCCATCTTGATACTTGCTTCATGCATGGCTTCTTCAGGGGTAGCACCTTTTCCTTTCTCTTCAAAATATCTCTCCATCATAAGGATAGCATATTCCGAGCCTACCCCAAGGATAAGAGCTCCAAGGGTTGCTGTCATGGGGGTGTACTCAAGACCTGTATAATACATGATACCTCCGGACCATCCCACAACTATCAGCATCGTAATGACCGGAGTGAGTGCCTTCAGGTGGTCCCTGTAAATTATCAGGAGCCCTATGAACACGAAGGATATACCCAGCATTGTCATTAGCATGCGACCTGAGGTGAGTGCATCTATCACCTCAAAGAACACCACTGAACTACCGGTGATCGTAACGGTGGTACCTGGGGGTGGCGGGAACCATCTTAGGTCCTCTTCAACTATATCAGTAAGTTCTGATATACCCTCAAGACCTAATTCCTTCATGGCGTTACCAATGTTGAGATTGAGCACCATTATGTTCCAACCGTGGATATATCGTTCTTTTTGGGTATCTGACATCTGTGCATACAGATGCCGGACCTTCTCTTCACTGCCTGGGATCTCCCCTCCATTCATTTCCTTCACGATGGACACTATGCTGCTGGACCCATAGATATGGGACCTGCCTTCAACTTCATGCTTTGAAAATTCATCCATCCAGTTCAAAAGGTTCGGATCAGCACAGTTGTCTGTTTTGATCACAAGATTGATCTCCTCATTACTACCCAGTATGCTGCCCAGAAGTTTCAGGTCCAGTAAAGCTGGCATGTCCTGTGGGACAAATGTTAGCACGTCGGTCTGCAGTGGAACCATGGAGTCTACATACATACCTCCCATGCAGGTCAAGCTTGCAACAGCAAGAATGACCCATGGATATTTTAGTGTGAAAGCAGTGGTTTTTCCAAGCATAATGTCCAGCATGTCTGGCTGTGACCTGTTGCTAGGATGATCATGCTTCTTGAGAAGATCCCCATTTTTCAACTGTTTTTTCACATCTGAACGGTGTAGGTAATAGATCACCGTCACCCCCATAAAAATGGATGATATAAAACACATCACTATACCTATAAGCAGGAGCTTTCCAAAATCTTGTATCATCGGTACTGCAGATGTGAACAGGGAAATGAACCCTAAAGCTGTGATGATCAAAGCTATCAATACTGCGGGACCGATATGTTTGATGGTTTGTACTACAGCCTCTGCAGCATCCCCTCCTTTACCAAGTTCTTCCTCTATACGACTGTGGAATTGAATTGCATAGTCTATCCCAAGGCCGATGAGCACAGGAAAAGCTGCCATGGATACCATTGTCATAGGTATGTGCAAAAAGCCCATTGCGCCGAAGGTGAATACAATGCCAAGCAGCACAATAGGGAGAGGGAGCAGCCTCCATCTGACATGACTGAACACCATATAGAGTACCAGCACCATAAGTATGGCAGATATGCCAAGTAAAGGTCCCATACTTGAGTTCATCTCATGGTTGAGCGCTATGTAAAAAGCAGGATCTCCGGTCACGATTATATCGTAGTCCGGGGGAAACTCAGCGAAAGCGACAGATGTTTTTGTTTCCTTCAGTATTTCCTCCTGCATCTGATCTGTGGTACTGCTTTCTATTATCACTGACATGAAAGCATGGGTCTCATCAGGCATAAGAGCAGAAGGCATATATAAATCGACTATGTTTTTTATTGTGGCTTCATCATCAGGTATTTCTAACTTTCCTGTCATTTGATAGTTTGCTTCTTTTATTACTGTAGTTGGAGAAGCTACTTCAATGACCCCGGGTATCGTCCCGGTAGACCTTTGAGCTCTATCAAGAGCTTTGAGAAGTTCAGGATTTGTGATATCCTTACCCTCGATCATTACAACAATAGACTGGGTACTGAAGAGTTTCAGATAGAGATGGTCAAAATCCTGATAAAGCTTGGAGGTCTTTTCCACAAAAGTGTCAGTCCCTGATTTCATTTCAATGAACTGGGCCTCCTGCAGTGAGAGGACTATTAAAAGCAATGTAATTAATACTATAGCAGCCGAGTTATCCTCTATAAAGAACCCGAGCTTTTCAAATTTGTCTTTTATAACGATACCTCTCAACTGTTTTAATTTTCTCTCAGGATATGGGCCCTATGTAAGCGACTGATATTTATAGTTATTTGAAAATTACAATTTTGTTGTTATTTTCATAACAACTAAAACCACAATAAATAGTTGCATCTAAGGTACTATATATTTGAGGTGTGAAGTAAAAACATACGGGAAAGTGAGAACAAATATATTGTTCTCGTTCAGGTTTTTCACCACATTGCATGCATAATTGGTAAAGCCGATATTAGGACTTAAAGTTCCAATAGAGCTTTTTCGTTTGAAAATGTCTGGTAAGTTTCAAAGACCTTGTTAAACTTCTTTTACTTTATCCTTTTTTATTTGGTTTAAAAAGAATTCTATATCCCTCCAGTTCCTAAGCGCTTCTTGATACTCGAATTTGCAGTGGTGGCAGCAGTACAGCTCTACATTGATCAAGGAGGTCAGCACCCCATCACATAAACGTTCCAGGCCGCCATAACAATGATATTGGTCTTCTTGCACTAAGAAAGTTGTACTTGTTTAATGAATGCCTTTGGCACCCTATAATTTCTAAGTAATTATGCCTTTACACACTGAGTGCTGCCGCATCAGATAAATAGGCTGCCATCTTTTCTATCCATCACAATGAAAAATACAGCGCCTTATGTACTGCATCCATGGGATCGGCATAGAAGGATAGCTGGAACTTGCTCAGCAGGTCTGAAGGCACAGTACCTAGTTTAGATGTGGATGAAGCTGGTATTAACACCCTTTTGGCTCCTGCATCAAGGGATACTTGCAAAAGTTCCGACAGATTCTCTATGTTCAGTATCGAACCTCCTATGGTCATTGTTCCGATGATAACAGTTTGCTCCAGGACTGGCCGTTCTATAGCTCCTGAACACAGACTAATGAAACCTGCAAGGGCCAGACCATCAGATACACCGACCCCATAAAGGTCCTGTATATCCATGAAATAGTCTTTTTCCTTTGTGGAGATCGATTGGCTTATGGACCTTGCATTAGCTTTGAAGTAGTTGATAGCAGTCCTTATGGACTCTCTGGCCTTTGAATTGGAACTTAAACCCGAGGGTTCGTATTTCCCAGTGCCTGAAACAATCTGCAGTTCTGTCTTATAGACTCCTATCTTCCCAAAATCTGTCGCTGATACAGCATAGACCTGACCGGGTTTTGTAAGACCTGGAGGAATTATCTTATTACCACCTATTTCAGGTACATTGACGAAGTGCTCTTCCATGTCATCATTGTCGATGTAGGAAAAATTAACATCGAAGAATTCCATGCCTCCTATCCTCTTAAGTTGCTCTTTGACCCTTCTTCTTCCCACAAGTGCGTATTCGAGAACCTCACAGGCATCCTCTTTTGTGATGTTCTCATCTGGATAGATGAGCTTGGCAAGGCCTGAGAATGTTTTCTTGACAGCGATAACATCTCTCTGGTTCAGATTGTTACCAAGTTTATAGTATTTGAAAAGAACATCACTGAATGACCGTTTTCTCATCTCCCTCAGGAACTCTGCCAGATAATCTACTATGAACCCATATCTGTCAGTGAAGTGTTCGGGTCTGAACTTGGGAATTTCCCAGCCTGGAAGGTAGTAGTGCATCCTGTCGAAAAAAGCACTATCATTGCTCATCTCTTCAGGGAAGGGAGAGAACAGGTGTGAGGTCTTGAGCATGGAAGGGACGCTCTGATTAATATTCCCTACGAACGCAATGGAAGCATTGGCATTTATCTGGTCCTTGCCACGGGCAAAGGAACCTGATGCCATGTAATCCTTCATGATCTGGATACCATCCTTATCCTTGAACTTGATACCTGCAACTTCGTCAAAGGCCACAACATCCCACATACCTACAAGACCTACCTGACGTGTGCTCATATTGTAGAAGAGATTGGCAACGGTCGTCTGGCCGCCTGAGATAAGGATGGAGTTAGGGGATATCTCTTTGAACACATGGGATTTGCCTGTGCTCCTTGGGCCAAGCTCACAGAGGTTGTAGTTATTTTCAATAAGAGGAACGAGCCTTTCCAGCAAATGCCATTTTGCGGGAGCTTCCAGTTGAGTGGGCTCCATACCTATGGACCGCAGGAGCACATCTATCCATTCGTCCTTTGTAAAGTTCTTCCGTTGGTCAATGATTTCTGAGATATTGATGTTGGGGATCTGTATGGGTTTGAGGGTTGCAATGACAAAGGGGGAAGGCAGCATCTCAGCGCTGTATTCCATCTTAATGATACACCAGATGCCACCACCCAGGAGTTTATCGTACTTTGTGACATACTCAGGGTCTACCTGCACCCTGGAAAGACCAAGGTTCGAGAAGACAGCCTCGTAAATGTCCCTTTTTTCATTTAGCCTTACAGAGACCTTATCGATGATGGTATAGTAACCTGTTTCCCTTATCTTGGATTTTATCTTCTCTGCTTCATCAGGACGCACGTAGTTCTCTGAAAGGATGTTCTTGACCTTTCTTACACCTTGCTCTATAAGTTCTTCGTCATTTGTGGCACAATTTGCACCCAGCAGGTATTCCAGGACATATACAGGGACATTGTGTCCTACCTTTACAAGCTTTGTCAGGTCTTTCCTGACCACCCTGCCCTGAAAATATGTGTTCAGTTTCCTGTCAGTTGTTATGTCTGTGTCTGCTTCTGGCATGGATGTCCACCGGTGTTATTTGGTTCTGATCAGAAGTCATCTACTATCAAGAGGTCCACTTCAAAGGGTATAGGGTCGATAATGTCCTTGTTGATCTCTGTGGTGTCTTCGTCTAGCAGGCGTATGTAGTAGAACTTGTTCTCTACGTCTGCGGTCAAGGTGAGTGTGACCTTGTATTGTCTTTCTGCTGGGTCATCAGATGAGCTTTCAGCAATAACAAGCTTTTCATCACTTACTTTGAATTCGTTCCCTTCCATGTTCCAGAGAGCTACTTTGAACCATCTGGGCTGAAGTTTATCTGTCACTTTTTCGGTCTGCAGGATATTTACAGAGAATGGGCTGCTTGTGATCTTCCGGCTTGCATTGGTGACTGTCAGACCGACCTTACCGTACTTTATTCCCTTTCTTTCAAGATCTGCTGTCTTGTTATAAGAGTATTTGAGTACAGGGATGACTATTTCCTGGGGTGAGGCTCCACCATGCACGAAGTTCTTGTTGCTTCCCTGCATCTTGAACCTGAGGTCTGCCTGGGGCACATATGCGAATATTGTTTGCCCGGACCTGATCACGTAATCCATGCTGAACTTATGTACGTTCATGAGATCAACGTCCTGCTCGCTCAGGATGAAACGTTTACTGGATGCAATGGTCTTCTGTTTATCGAAACTTCCTGTCTCGACCTTATCAACGTTTTTCAGTTCATCTCTCTGGTATATGAAACCGTGATCTGATGTGACCAGGATGTTATTCAATATCTGGAAATTTGTGAGCTTTTCAATGACCTTCTTGATATCCGAGATTGTATCCTCGGCCGCATCGAAGACTTCATGCTCTGAGGCTGGATTATCTCCTCTAGCGTCGATCTTGTCGTGATAGATATAGAAGAGCCGTGTGCCTTTGAACCTTTCACGGGCTTCGTCTCTTTTGATATTCATCAGTTCATCATAATCTATGACAATGGAGTCTGATGTTGCTTTTTCCAGTATCTTCCTTCTGTTCGTTATGCCTTCGGTACTGATGCCATCTGCAAATACTAGCTGATTGTTGTATTCCAGTATTTCATGGGGAAGCAGGCTTGCCATACCGAGCTTTGTGTAAGAGGGGAGAGAGCCTGTCATATACTTTAGTTCAACTGTGCCCCGTGTGTCCTTGTTCAGGACCTCCTGCAGCTCCACTGCCACTTCATAACGCATGGCATCAGAAATGATGACAGCGATCTTATCTTTATCATTACGGGTGATGATGTTCTTCACGTAGAGCTTATAGAACTCGTCCTGCCGGTCGATGAGCTCTATGTTCCATCTGCCGCTCATCTCACTTGTGATAAGCTGGCTCCAGCGTGTGAGCAGTTTGTCAAGGAGCCTGTTGTTGTACAGTTTTTCCACAAGGTCTTTGGTATGTTTGAGGAAGTCTTTCTCCTTGTCCTTGTCGTAGTGATAGTAGAACTTGCGGTAGTACTGGTCCATCAGGTAATAGCGTTCGGTGTAACCCCTGAAGAGGTCCGTGAGATCCTGCTCGCTTATGTTAGTGGTATCGAGCTCCTTTGAGAACCGGTGCAGCTTCAATGCATATTCCAGGGCATTGTAGATGTTCTGGAACCTGGGGTACCAGTGTTTTGTCTTGCGGTTGGTGATCCAGCCAAGATATTTATCGAAGTCTTCTTTGTCGTTCTGGAGTGCTTCGGTTATCTTTTGTATGATGCCTTTATCAAAGAGGTCAAGGGATTCTGCTTCGATGTATTTGGAGACGTCATGTTTTTGTATCTCCTTTTCAAGATATTTAGGTAACTGGTCATCGTTATGTAACTGGTCATCGCTTGCAAACAGTAGCTTGCAGTATTCTTCGAACATCGTGGAGTCCCTGGAATTGTCCATCCAGCTTCTGATGAAGATCTCGCATTCATTGCTCAGGGAATTGTTGTATGCTTTATATTTCTTGAGGTCAAGGTTCGTGTTCCTTACTATATGGGTTATGATGAAGCTTAGGAACAGTTTTTTTAGTGTTGGCTCTTCTGGCCGGTATCCGAAGTACCTGTGCATCAAGTTCCAGAAATCATCAGTAAGCCCGAACTTCGTGATCTCATCCCATGCCGTATTGGTGCTTTCCTCAAGGGAGATGATAAGGACCTTGCGTACTATCTCTTTGAGGTCCGTGGTCTGAGAAGCGGAGAACACTGCCAGGAAACCAAGCAAGAACTCTTCTTCCTTCCAGTCCGGCTGGTACATTCTCCTGAAAGGTGCGACCCTTTTCTTGCTTGCGAAGAACTGCTGGTGCTTGTCCAGGAACCTGTCCAGGTCATAGCCCTCTATCCCGAGCTCGCTCTTGATCTCTGATATCCTGCTGTTCTCGAACCGCGATGAATAGAGCTGTATGTCCAGCAGCCAGTTGGCTTCAGGGTCTCTTTCAGCCTCATTTGAATAGATAAGATAGCTGGAAGTCGTATCATCTGCTTCCAGCAGCTTCTTCGTGGCAAAGAAATTATTGTGCAGGATGTGCAGCTTTATCCCCTTTTCTGCCAGAGCATCGCGTATGTGTGCAAGACCTTCCTCATCTGCAGTCCTGTCCTTATCATACCAGAAAACGATCTTCCTTTTCTCGAAATCACTGAGGGTCTCGAATTTCTTAAGTATGCTCTGGGTGGTCTTTTCGGGGTTTAACATGATTGGGCTTCCATAATTGCAGTATATAGGGAAATTACTTTTTTTCAGAGGAACTATTGAACTGTTCAATTACCTCGATTATTTTATATACTTGTGTTGAAGGATTACTTTTTGTACTGTTTAGTTCTGTACCATTATCAATATGAAGTTGTTCCAGCTTTTTGGAGTTTCTGATCGCTGTGTCTGTCAGGGGACGAAGTATCCGGTAGCAATCGTTGTTCTTACTATAATCTGGTATATGTTTTTTTAAATGTCTGAGCAGCCCATCGTTTTGAAGTGATGTTTCTATGTAGCTGAAATGCAGAAGGAACCAGAGTTCAAACGAAGGATTTGATAAGCACATGTTGATAGACCTTCCGGCATTCCTGTATGCGATCGATATCTTTTCATCTGTGTTTTTGTCACAGTCAAAGACACACCAGATGAGATCACCACCTTTGATATCCAGATCTTTCATCTTCTTTTTGCCAAATTCAACAATACTACCGACATCTTTACGGCTTGAGGGAATGGGGATCACATCCAGGTTGTTCTGTGGTGTCCTGTAGTTTTCAAAGTACATGGGTTCGGTTTTATCGCCTTCACAGATAATGAGCATTTTATTCCTGGTAGGTCTTTGACCGCGTTTTCTCCGGTTGTAGTCTGACATGTCAAAAACCTCTCAGGATGAGATGAAGGGTATCGCTCCGTATCTTCCCATCAGGTAGCCTTTCAGGATATTCTGGTCTCTACGGACCTGGAATTCCAGCAATGAGTAAAGATTTGTGTTCCCCACATCTGCATCTTTTTCAGTGAACCATATCTGGTCCCTTCTGAAGAGCTCATCATTGAGCAAGTTGGTGTTGTGGGTAGTTATTATCAGCTGGGAGTTGTTCTGATTGAAGTTCCGGTCGTGGAAGAGTTTGACCAGATGTTCGCTCAGCATTGGGTGCAGCTTTAGTTCCAGTTCATCTACAAACAAGACCTGTCCTTTACTGAGGGCTTTCAGCCAGGGACCTATCAGAGAAAAGAATCTTTTTGTCCCTTCGGATTCCTCGGTATTGAAATCAAATGGGATATTGTATTCCTTGCCGTCTTTATCCTTTGCAAGATGGAAGGTATTGATGTTTATCTCTTGTATTTTTCCACTGTCTATGTTGAAAGTTCTAGGAAGGGATTTCCTTATTGTGATGGGAAGATCAGATAGGTCCACATCTTCTATACTTGCTGTTACGTCAACAAGACCCAGGTCTGCTCTTTCAAGTGATCTAAGAATGACTTCTTTTGATCCAGCGTCCTGGTTAAGCATCCTTATTGTAAGCTCTCCATATTCTGATAATGTGCTTGCACCTATTATTCTCAGTTCTTCCCTGAACCATTTGAAAGCTTCCAGAGTCTGATCATAATTCTGCTGCGCGGAATTTGAGAGGTAAAGAACATTATCCAGGGTCCTTTTTGATATATCGTTCTGGATTCTTTTATCGGTTGTGAATTTGAACTCGGTAGTGTTCCTTCTTTCGAAGATGAGCGCTTCCCTGTTGTTCGGATAATAGTAAAGGTCCTCATCAATGACTTTGGTACTATCAAAGGATACAGTATATTTATATCTGATATTCTTCCTGACAAAGAACACACTGAACCTGGTAGGCTGTGATCTGCACTGCGGTGTGAGCTTGAACGGTTCAAAAGGAAGAAAGTCCCCAACCTGATTCCTGACCGATGTCAGCACTAATTTCTGCAAGTTGAACATTGCTAAAAGTACATTACTTTTTCCGGATGCATTAGCTCCGTAAATAACGGCACTTCTCAACAGCCTGTCGTTCTTTCTCAGTGCATCCAGCTCGATCAAATTCCCATCAAGCGATCTGTCAGATGATGCTAACAAACTAAAAGTGACCTCATCCCTTATCGAACGGAAATTCTCAGCTTTGAATTCGATCAACATGTTGATAACAACCTATTATGCAGATTTAATTGTGATTTTTGTGATATTTTCACTTATATTATAGATAAAACTCTATTATATTTAAATTAATTGCTGGATGGAATGTTAATTAAAACTTGGAGTGAGGAGAATGATTGAAGCTTACTTAGTTTGATGATCTTGATTTAGCGTTGTTGGACTCCCTCTTCAATATACCTAATTTCCCATCCATTTCTCTGCAGATAATCAATTTTATCTTTAACACCATCTTGATGGACCGCTACACACAACAAATGAGTGGGTCTTGTCATGCCAACAAAGCACATTTTTAATGACGTAGATTCTAGACTATTGGGAGAGCACCTTTCCTTTTGCAAATAGTTCAAAGTTCTTTGAACATCATAGTATTTGTTATAATAAGTTTCCAAATAAAGGGTTGCAGAATGAGTTTCTCCTTTAACACTATGAACTGTAGCTATTTCTATTTCAAGACCCGAATTATCTTCATAAATATTAGGTTTGCTTTCACAGTATTCTTCAGTTTCAATAGTAGGTTCATTTTCAATGAAGGGTTTTAGTCTATCGATGTTTCTAATATTGAAGATGCGGATAAAATCGGTTTCAATAAAGTTCTGTAATTCATCTCTAATATCAATCCCATTGTGAATGTCTAAACACCACTTAGCTAAAAGTAAATTAAATTGTTCATATAAATGATTGTCTTTTTCTTTTAAATAATTAAAAAAGGAATTCACCGTGAAATAGCGAGAGTTTTCATTTTTAATATTACATTCTCGAAGAATTTTAATTAAAGCTTCAACTATACTTTTACGGTAGTAATTAACACCTTTTATGCTAATTCGCTCATCACTTACCTTTTTTATATAGTCTCTAAGAGTTTCATGATTGGGTATGTCCTTCTGTTTTTTTTGATATGAAGGAAAATACGAAGGTATTGTCCTTTTTCCGTCTTTTATTTGAGCAACCCATCCTACTGCTTTGAAAACATTTTTCTCAGTTTGTAGACCTTTTTCTACAATTATTTTTGAAAACAAAGGTATTACATTCTCTATTGAGTTTTCGTCATAAATAATAACTATTGGTGGGATATCTTTTACTGAATTATTTCCTATTATTTCTTGCGGGATTAGACAGAAATGCTTAACACATGAAGCAATTTTATTTGAAAACCTTTTACTGCCATTAATGCATAGACAGCTTTCATTTACATTCCAATAGTCTTCCTCATTTGCTGCACCTTCATAATATATTGATTGATTTAAATCACCATATTTTTGTATAATCATCTTAGAATCATCAAAGATTAAATCAAGTAATTCGTTTTGGTAATTTCCTGTATCTTGCATTTCATCAATGAAAACAAAGGCAAAACGTTCTGAAAATAATTTCGTTAAAAGTTCTTCGTAGTTATGAATGTACCAAGATGCTAATGCGTATGCATCATCATAGCAAAGAACCCCAGTTTTTAACATATCATATTTTAGCCCATAAAGATTTTTATAAGTGACTTTTGTTTTGTCTTTTAGATTACCTATGTTTACCAAATCCTCAGGATTTGAAAAACTAAACCTAATGGATTGTATAAATTTTACAGGATTACTACGCTTGTCAACCCATAGTTTTGTTCCATAATTTAAACATAAGTATTTCTTGTAAATGATTTCATTGTATACTTCATCATCAATTATGTAAGGTTTTGTACCGAAAAGTTCTATATACTCAGGAATAGACAAAAATTTGTCTACAAATGATTGAATTGTTCCAAAAAAATTAGGGTATTCAAATAATACTTTTCCTTTTGAGCCTAGTTTATCCTTTATTTCGTTTATAGCTACATTCGTATGCGTTAATACACATATTCCTTTATTACCTTCTAAAGGCATTTTTTGAGCTAAAATTGCCAATTTAGCCAATAATGTAGTTGTTTTTCCACTTCCAGGACAAGCTTGAATATCCTTTGATTCCATACATTTTATGACAGTTACTCTTTCGGTATCAAATGAAGTTCCTTTGGGTAAGAATATTCTTTCTGCATATTTGATGTCTTCGTCTAAAATAGTAATCATTAAATTATTCTCCATGAGGAACTTTTTGTGATGTTGCATATTTTATTGCATCGACTAGATATTTCAAATAAGTTTTATCTTCAATCAATATCTTTTTGATATCTTCTTTAGGGGATTCGGCTATGATTTTAGCGAAACATTGAGCTACAATAGCTTTAGATGTTGGTTTTGAGTTTGCATTTGATTTCCTTAACATTATATTGTAATAGATCTCAAATGCCATTTTCTCATCAGTCCAACTTTGATCTTCCCATGCCTTTAGGTTTGATTCAACTTCTGAATTAACATCTGTTATTTTTTCTGTTGTCAAACCAAAGGATTCGCTATTCTCAATTTTTTGAGCATACAGCACTGCTGTATAAAATTCTTTTCTCAACTCACTTAAAGCAATTACATACTCCAACGTCCAAAATGGTGATACAAAAGGTTCCACAGGTTTCTCTCTGTAATAATTTTCTTTACTCTTAATACCCGCTTCATTCCTTTCTGAATACTCTACATCTGGTAGATCTTTTCTGGCAGAATTATAAAATATATCTGGTCTAACATCACAATCGGTAATTATGGATACTGGAGTCTCCATAATATTATCAGGATTTTTTCTCTGAAAGATTCTAGAATACCTCAAAAAAGCAGTGCTTCCTACATTAACAACAGAAACTCCGTATCGTGACAATGGTAAATCTATTATTTTTGCGATTGTAGGAATCAATATGTTTTCAGCATCACCTTCTACAAGAATAACTCCTTCTGCAAAAAACAAATTGGCTTTGGTAACATCTAAGAACCTTTCCAAAAACAGGTAATCTCCTTCTTCTAAGTTGGTATATGTTAAACCCATGTTGAAAACTTTGCCATTTTTACAAATTATGAGATTCTCAAGTTTTATTTTTGAAGCAAGGTTTGGACTATGAGTTGTTAAGAGCAGCTGAATATTTTCACCATTTTCTTGCATTTCTGCCTGCAGAAAATCGATTAATCTAAGTTGGGCCTGAGGATGTAAATGAGCTTCAACTTCTTCAATTAAAGTCAGCTTTAACCCATCATATTTTTCTTTTTGCAACAGTAGTAATTCTGTTGCAATAAATAATAAGTTGTTAGAACCCAATCCTACTTTATTGCTATCTACAGCTAAACTTAGTTTCTCTAAAATAGCCTTTAAACTCATATCAGAAATAGAAATATTGGACTTTAGAGCTCTATTTTTACTTGAAAAGTGTTCTAGCAAATAGTTTATCTGGCTAAGTACTTGAGTTTTAGGTGCTTCTACAGAATTTTGGTGAGTATCATCTCTTATTGCTTCTTCATCTCCTTCATCGGTTGAAGAAGCTGTTATGGGTTGTGACTGATCATCACCTCTAGTTGCCTGTTCCTCATTAACTTTTGCTTCTTCAGTTGAAGGAACTATAGATTCACTATTAAAAAATTCTTTTATCAAACAATTCGCTTCGTTTATGGCCTTTTTCAGTGGATGATTTTCTTTATCTGCAAAATCTTTATGTGAATGTAGAACTTGTGATAATCTTGAATTTTTTCTAGGATTCAATTCCAACTCTGCATCTCTCAGTGGTTTTAAATAGACGACTCTTAGTAAATCACGAGCTTTTTCATTCAATAATGACCCTTGTTCTTCATGTCCTGCTCTAATGTCACGATAGATTCGACCATTTTCTCTTCGAGCTTTTAGGACGACTCTCAGATAATATATAGATGAACCAACCTCATCTTTCTCAAAGCTCAACCACTCTAAAAAGTTTGCAGCTTCTGTTGTAGTAAACCCTCTAAAAATGCACTCTATTCTTAATTCTGTTGCTCTTTCATCTTCTCCGACATTAGCAGGAATATGAAAATCTTCATCTTCTAATCTGTAATATTCATAACTTTGTGTGAGAAGAACAAATTTAATGGCATCAACTATTGCGGTTTTTCCAGAATCATTTTCCCCTACTAGTAAATTTAACCCTGGATTTAATTTAATGTGCAATCCCGGTTCTTTTCCATCTCCACCAAATTTTCTGAAATTCCAAATCTTTAATTCGGATAAATAAATGAGTTTCCCTCCTTTTTATATTCACTCATATCTTCTCCACCAGCCCCTCGAACTTCGCGTAGTTCACCACGACCCCGTCGTCCAGATCGGTCTCAATATATGCATCGGCCTTGTTCTTCAGCACTTCATCATAAGCCATGAGCTCATCGATCATTTTCCTAAGACGTGCCTTCTCCTGCGCATCCTTTCCTATATCCGAACCGATCATCTCCTTCTTGGCGTCCAGCTTGCCCTCAAGCTCCAGCAGGTGATCCGTTCTCATCTTGGCAAGCGTCTCCCTGTTGTACCTGTGCATGTAAACAAGGGCATTGAAAGCCCTGCCCTTGCCTGAAGTGAACAGCCAGTAGATGGGTCTTTTCTTGTACGTCTTCAGATGGTCCTTGTAGAACGACCTCAGGAAATATTCCCGTATCACGGTCTCAGAGGATTTGCTGCTTTTACCCCCCAGGGCCTCGGCAATGAAATCCAGGTTCTCTGAAAGCTGCTCCTTTCCAAAGGTCACATTGAGGAATTCCTTGAACCTGTCCACAATACCGTTCTCTAGGTAGTCGTCCTCAAGTATGGGTATGATGTTATCCTCATCCGGCATGAAGCTCGGCTCCGGCACTTGCTTCAGATAATCCCCTATCTTCTCGCCCTGGTTTGCAAGCACCAGCCCTGGCTTGTCCAGTGAATACCTCCCGAACATGCACCCCACAGCATAGGAGATGAACTCCTTGATCGTATCCGCAAGCAGCAGAGCTTCCAGCTCTTCCTCGCTCTTATTCCCTTTATACCTGTAATGCGGATTGCATGTCAGCGTGATCTCTGACAGCGGCACATCCGGTGTAAGCTCATCCTGCAAACCATACGCCTCAATGAAAATACGGTTGTTCTCCTCCTCCAGCCGCTGCATCTCCAGTGTCATCTCCTTCCAGTGAGCCCGAAGTTTGGCGTAGGTTTCCCGAAGGGTCGGCTGGCGGTATTCGGGTTGGAGCAGAGGAAGGGTGGTGAAATCCCAGGAAGTTTCGTAGGAATCCCAGTCTTTTTGAGATATGTCAATTAAAGTATTTATTAACTCTAAATTTAATTTTGGAATTAACACTAATGGAATATTACCAACAGAAGTTGTTGAGTAATCCAATGTAGGGCTACTAATCTCTATGTATTTTTGAGCTACTTTACTATTTAATAGCCCATTAGCATAATCCAATAGGGTTCTTGTCTCTGAAAAACATGCTGATCCTTTGGTATCGAAAATACCATTTTCTGGCATATAACGAAAGGACATTAAGCCAGTGGAGAGTGTAGACCAAGTTATCCCTTCGCAAAAATAATAGTTTTGATTTTTAACTGTTCTCGTAGGTGATCGATATAAATTTGTAGCATATTGAATAACTTCTTTCCCGTTGTTTTCCCAATTTATAACGAGTTCTCTATTACCATACCAACGCCTAAATGAGCCACCCTTATAATAAGGAAACCATTTTTGTCCTCTTGAGAACGAACTTTTATTTTTTTCAACTTCATGCCAAATTCTTAAAAAGCGCTCGTTGTCACTTGTTTGGCATCCCACTCTAGGAAGAGCAATATCTGCTACTTTTTTACCTAAAGAATAGTACTTCAAAAAATTTTTACTTACCCAATACGCGATCGGACTGCCGGGGATCTTCTTGAAATCAGCCGCAGAGGCGCGGTAGAAGTTGGGAACGGGGTTGGTTGATGAAGTGTTATTGGTCATGTTTTGCTACCTCTTTAGCAAGGAAAATCTTGCCTTTGTCTGTCAGGCGGTATTTCTGCAATCTGCTGCTTGGTTTTTCTGGGATCGTCATTTCTATCAATTCTTCATCAAGAGCTGGATGGAGATAGTTATCCCTGAAGGTTGGTCGGTGCTTGATATTCAAAATGTCGCGAAGTTCTCCTGAAGATTTTTCTCTGTCTTGGAGTGATAGTACTAATTTTAGAATAGGATTATCTGACTGGGTCGGTGACTGGGTCGGTGACTGGGTCGGTGACTGGGTCGGTGACTGGACACCGGGTTCTTCTTTGGCTAAATAGCTTTCTGTGGGTACTTCTATGGCTTCCGCTAAGTAGACAATGAACCACATCCGCATTCCTATTTCTATGATCTCCGGCTGGGGGAGTCCTAGCTCTTCAGCATCCTTAAGGATACGACGGAAACCACTGCCCCACTGCTCGATAATGTCAAGTTCCCTGAAAACTCGCGCAATAACCCGGTTTCTGATCCTTGAGACTCCCTGCTTAATATCGTCGATGGTCATGCCGGGAAGGAGGATGCCGGGATTCTCTATCTCAATCCTGTCATCAAAGAAGGACACTCTGATAGGTGCACCCCTTTGAGAATAATCTGCATGGACGATGGCATTCACAAGAGCCTCACGCAGGATCGTAAGGGGAATACTCCACACGTCCTTACGTCTTATCTCAGAGAAATCGGCGCTTCTGAAAGCATGTTTCTTCAAAAAGAGCATTACGGATTCAACAGACCCCGGAAGGTCTTCATATATCTCGGTATGGTCAAAAATAAATGCCTTATCCTTTCCCTTGAAGCGCCCGCACTGTATCCATGCATCCGGGAAATGAAAATCCCTCTGTTTTCCAAAAAGCAGCATAGCGCCTGTGGTCGGAACCAGTCTGCCCTGCTCCCTGGATAGAAGCTTAAGCGTGATCAATTCCTCTTCGTTCAGCTCCCGTACTCCCTTAAAGCGTTTTTTAGCAACATCAATATCAAGGTCAGCGGAAGACAGGTCAGACATCGGCATCTCATCGAATGAACTACCTGAAGAGCTTCTCTGAAGCTCGGCAATAAGCTCCCTGTCAGCTTTCCGGTTAGTTGAACCAAGCCTTACATAAACACCATCAAGATGACCTTCATTCTTGACCCAATGAGGACGTGAACTACTAGGATAGACCTCAACACCCAAGAGGGTCTTACCCTCCACTGTCATCAATTCAACATTAGGAACAAGCCTTGGAGCAATATGATCCGCAATTATACTGGACAGCCTCTCTTCCTCATCAAGCGGATTTGGGACACCTATGATCTCCTTTGTCCCATCCTCCACTCCTATCATCAAACGCCCTCCGGCAGTGTTGGCAAACGCTACAAGCGTCTTGATAATGTTCTTTGGTGACGAGATATCCCGCTTGAACTCCAGCGTCTTGCCCTCAGGCATGCTGATGAGCCGGGAAATGGGAGGCTTCATTGAGCCTCCGTTTGCTGGGCGCTGTTTCTCACCTGCATGATAGCCTCACGCAGCCATGTATCCTTTTCTGCCTCCGAGTTTCCATCCACAAGACGGATATAAGCTCCCTTATACTCAGGACGCTGTGCATTCTCAATAACAAAAGCCGTAGTAGAGACAACCTCGCCGCCGATACTGTCAAAGGCCCGTGGTCCCAGATGTGCCATTGACAGAATGGTATGATCGTCCAGAATACCCTCCCGCAGTTTCTCATAGGAAGAAAGGAACATCCAGCTCTGCATAGTGATCATTGCCACCGTGCCTTTCTGCATCGCAAGGTCAAGGTTACGCTCAATGAACATGGCAAAGAAATCAGATTTACTGTCAGGATAATTATCCTTCGCAAAAGTGCTTAGCCTTGCATTCATCCCCTTGCCGCCCATATATGGCGGATTGGCGACCACCACATGGTACTTGGGGATGAGGTAATCTGCCTGCTTCAGAACTTGCAGGACCTTCTGATGAGTTGATAATAGGTAAAGGTTATCTGAAAGGTTCTTTGATTCCAGTACTTTCAAGATGCTTGATACATCTGAGGCTTTCGGACGTATGAGAGAACCGAAGTTGTCTGCTTCATTGAACTGGAGCAGTGTATCCCGGATATCATCTGTGAACAGCTCATGTCCGATAGCATCCATATAGGCATTGAGCTCATCCTCCTCAAAAGCAACACTTTCCAGCACACATATATTGGGCTGCACAGGCTTGCGGAAGAAGTTACGGTTCTTTCCCCTTGCCTTCATGGTAAGCGCAAAGGCCGCCAGCTGCCCGGCACGCTTATCGATCTCCACACCAAAGAGATTATGGGTCAGGATCATCTCCGATATCTCGGAATGGTCATAACCCTCCTCCTCATAGATGGCATACAGCAGGTCAAAAGCGTACACCAGCATATGTCCTGAACCGCAGGCAGGGTCACATACCCTGATATCCTCCGGGGAATTTATTCTCAGAAAGTCCGTTTCATTCCCCTCGGATCTGATATAATAGTCCATCTGCCCGCACAGCCGTGAATTAGGACGGTTGAGCATCCATAAACGCCCCAGTGAGTTCTCCACCAGATAACGTACGATCCAGTGAGGTGTGAACAACTGGGTCGCAGCAGGGATGTTCTCTTTGCTGATCTTGATGTTCTTCTTCAGGTCCTTGAACACCTCATCCTTCCTGGGAGCGATATAATCCTGATATATCCAGCCGATCACCTCTACTTCCATCCAGTCATCCTCAAGGATAATGTCATTGATGTCCTTCACAATGGAATCAACACGAAGCAGCTTTTCAGGGAACAATAGCTCAGTGTAGTCCTCTATCCTCCCGAACATGAAAGGCATGGTCTTGTGCAGGTAATTGCACAACCGCAGGATAAGGTATTTGTACAGCTCTTCATCCTCATTCTCAGCCTTCATGTCAAACACTTGATCAGTATCAAGGTCCAGAAAATCAAGTTCAAGGGCGTGTGTGATGATGCCAGGCTCTGTCCTGTCCCCGCTATCAGAAGTGAACACCTTCACAGGAAGGTACCCATTGACCTCCATGAACTTCAGGGCAACGAAACGGTTGAACCAGATGTATGTGACCTCATCCATCACTTGTTGGTATCCCTTACGTTTGATCTCCCTGACCAGTTTCTCCCTCTGGTCCTTGATCCTCTTATTATGGACCTTACCCCCGATGACCATGGAATCCTCATGCTCGGAATCCACAGGCAGGATCTCTTTTGGGTGAATGCCATAGAAGGCAGCCCTGCCCGTCACCTCCTGGTGCAGTTTTTCCCGTACTGTATCCGAGAACCTGACGATGCGCGCCTTATCCATATCACAGCACCTTGATATCATCTGCTTCCAGTAATTTCAGCAATTCGGCCTTCAATTCTTTGAGATATTTGTCCAGTTCCTCTTCAGACCTGATAATATCTTTTGTCCTGAAAACTGACACATCTCTGATGACCCTGGTCGATCTGACCGCAACGGTCTTCTCCTTGCCCTTTTCCTGTTCCTTCTCCCTGATGGTTTGGAGCTGTTGTTTTATTTTATCATATGCCTGCTCATAGAAAGACTTCAATGTAGCGGACTGTGCCTGCACGAACACACAGTCCCCTGCCTGCGTAATGCTCTCCATCAGCTGATTGAAAGGCTTTAGCACCGCATCCCTGAAAGCCTGATCTAACTCTTCATGAGATGCCATATATTTTTGTAATTCAGTCGTGATAGACCCAATTTCTCCGAAAGCCTCTTCCTTGAGCTTATCAAGAGCAGCAGAAAGAGCATCTTCAATGTTAGCTTCCAGTGGTGGCAGATGCTTTATCTCGGAATAAGGTTCCTTTGATCCTAGGATAGCTTCAACATCACGTACTTTGGACTTTGTTTCATCGTCCATGAACTGCCTGTCACGGTTGAAATAATCGATCTTCTTCAAAAGCCGCCTGAAGATCTCCACCTGCCGCCCCCCGAAGAACGAGATCACAGGTTCAACTTCAGAACGCAATACCACAAGCTCTTCCTTATCATCGGATATCTTCTGCAGGAACGCAGGCGGGTCCGTGATATTGAGGACCCTTTTAAGAAAACCTGCATAGACTTTGACCTCATCCTTTCCTGGGAACCTCTTCTCCTCTTCGTACTTACCTGATATCTGCTCTATCTCGATGAACTCCTCATTGAGCAAAGAATGTGTGAAAGCAAAAAGATCGTTCTCTTTCTCAGGGATATTGGTCCTATCAAAAACATCCCTCAGGACCGACCTGACCACTCTCATGACCTCTGCATTCGCTTTTTCACGAATCTCCACCACAAGCTTATCAGTGTAATCCTTTCTTGTAAGATATCTCACCACTTCTTCAGCATTGGGTTTTTCAAGAACGATATACGTCTTCTGGTATCTTAGCTTGATCTCATCACTTACGAACAGCGTAGCAACAAGACCCGATACAGTAAGATCCTTCCATCCGTATGGTTTGCGCCTGAACTTATCTTTTATATCCTGCATTACAACACTGTCGTTCCTCTGGTGCTTTAAATTCAAATGATCAAGGATTTCCTTAAGAGCAAGCTTATTGGTATCTGATCTTCCGAATCCGAACTTTTCAAGGTCATCAGCCTGCAGCATCTTTAATATCTCATTAGTAGATTCGAAATCCTTTGTCACATAACCTGCCTTTTTGTGCACGGTATCATGCAGTAGGTCCAGACCTTCTTTGATCCTTTCCTTCGGATTTTCCTTTTCAATACTTGTGACCTCCTTGCCATCCACAAAGACCCTTGCCTCGGAAATACTTCTCTCCATGGATTTCTTTGCAGCCAGACGCAGGTTTTCCTCATCGCTTCTCTTGTTACTGAGGATCTCCCTGACCTCACCGATATTGGTATTGGAAGTGTTCTGCTTGAGGTATTTGTCGATCTTCAGATAATTACGTATCTGGTCCACGAACTCGGAATCAGCAGGAGTGATAAACAAAAGAGTATCAGTAGAGTCTATATTGCTCAGACTGTCCCCATACAATGACCGCTGGCTGCTGCCTCTTAGCACATCATCAGAAAGAGGGGTCAGGAACTTAACGATCAGGTCCGCACCAGCCACAGGCTTGGTTTTATCATCAATGGACTTGTTGAACTTGTAATCCTTGTATTTTATCGGGCATATCTCATTGGACTCGAACACATAGTCGAATATCTCATCGAGGATCTTATGCTTCTCAATATCGATATTCTTTATTTCCCTGTTGATCTCCTGTTCCTCATTGGTAAGGAAATAGTATCGATCACCGGATTTGTGTATCAAGGTCTGGCCCTCAAGCCTTTGCAATGATCCAGCGATCCTGTTCTTCAGATCACGTTTATCCTCATCTACATGGGATACGGACAGTACGACCAGGTTATCAAGGCTTGGCTGCAGTTCCTTCACATGCCTGATCATAAAAAGTATCTTTAATACATCGCAGTCCCCTTCCTCAAGATGGTCATTGTCCTTTGCCTGCTCGATGGTCCTGGTGATTATAGGATCAAGGAAGCTCTCAATGGTGCTGTAGAACGAATAGAATGGTACCAGTGCTCCCATATCATCTTCAGCATATTGCTCAGTGGCCTCTTTGAAGGCACTGAGCATGGACCGTTCACCTTTTGCCAGATGCTTCCCTGTAAAACCGGTCTGTCTGATCTTGTCGAACACCTTCTGCAAAATAAAGAACTGGTAAGGCACATAAGGGTACACGTCCACAAAATCATTGTTCCCCTTGTACAACTTCATTTCTGCCCCGCCGGGAGAGAAGGTCAGCAGGTTCTTAAGGATGGTCTTCTTTTTCTCATACAATGATGACAAGGTTTCCTCATAGATACGTTTCTTAGCAAGTATCCTCTTTTTGATGACCTCGTCCACATTGGCACTGGAAAGGCTCAGACGTGTATCAAAACGTCCCTGGATCTTAGAAAAATCATAACCTTTAACTTTTTCCTTGGTCACAGCGTCGATATCAGCCTGGGAAGTAACGACCACCCATGCTTTGCCTGCAAGCTTTGTACCTAGTTCCTCCACAATGGTCTGCAGGTTCAGCATCAGATCACTGTCCTCACCAATATACTGTCCGATCTCATCGATAAGGAAGATCACCTGATGGTCCTTACCCTTGGAATCACAATACTTCTTCACCTTCTCAGCAAACTTTTCCACGCTAAAATGATAGGTGCTGCCATCGGACTGGAACAGCCTTTCAAGTGATTCCTTGCTCTGGTAGCCACAATTCACAAGTGCCTCAATGATATGGTCCTGCTCAAAAATATAAGTGTCCCTTTTCTCTTCCCAGGATTCTCCATTGAGCTGCCTGAACTCACCCTTGAACCTATCATACAGACCTTTGTTCACAAGGTCCTCTTCCATATCAGCGATCCAGAGCACATCTCCATAAAAACCCCTTTTCTCATTGAGCACACGCATGAGAATGTTCACTATCAGTTCATCGCTTCTGTTCAATGTGTTAGCCTTTGAGTCAATATTAAAAAGAATGACATCCTTTGTTCCAAAAGTAACAGCTCTCTCGATAGTGTTCAACAATTGAGGATCATCTATTTTATCCCTGAAGAAGTCCAGTGCTCTCTTGTCTCTGACTACCTGATTTTCCAACAAGTAGGACAGCATCTTGATAAAATGTGATTTACCTGACCCAAAGAAACCTGAGACCCATACTCCGATCTTATCGGTAGGCTCGGACATTGCGTGAAGATACTTCTCAAAAAAAATGTCCAGATGCTTTAATGTCTCTTTGGTTACAACATATTCGTCCAGTTCAGTGTATATGCTATCTTCATCATATTGATCTACTTTAATGACACCATTGATCTCTCGTCTGATGTCTTTTTGGAATAGATCATGTATCTTTATTGCAGCAGTCATATAGATCACATTTTAGGTTGAGAAATCTACGGATCAGTTCCTACACTGATCAGCCTGAAGGCACGATAATAGTTCGCATCCTTGAACTTACCGAACAAACTAAGATCAAAACCACTATACCTTCCGGGATAGAATGCGATAAGAGGAATATTACCTGATACAGGCTGCAGATTATTTAAAATGGAATGTGAACGCACCATCGGCCAGGCTTTACCAATACCTGTCAGGAAGATCATTTGAAAATTCCCACTACTATCCATTTTGGCCTGAATGGCATATTTCAATATTTCAGGCTTGAGCATGAGCTTCAATTTCTTGAGCAATTCATCAGGACCCTTTTTCTTTTCGAACTGATCGATCTGTTGTAACTTTATTTTACTCTCTATGAGCTCTAGGCAGATCTCATACAAGTCTAATATAAGAACGTTAATGGACCTTTTCTCCAAAGATGAACTGATCTTGAGGATAGTATCCCTTATCAACAATTCCTTATTAGGAGGATAATCGAATATCCAGAAAGGAACTTCATTACCAAGTCCCCTGGCTTTGAGAAAATCATCGCTCTGGACCTGTTCTTTCAATTGTTCTAACCTTTCTTCTAGCTTCATGAACAATATAGTATGTAACCTAAATTTATTTAAACTTGGTCATGTTCCTATTAGCTTGCACATTAATGTATCTGGCTATCAGTGACCGTGCTGGTCACTCTTTATTTTCCTTTTATCATTGCTTTTGGGCTAGCATGGGAAGCAAAAGGTCGTTGGTTCCCTGCTTTTGAAAACGCCTGACAGTTATAAGAGTTCTTACTATAATGAGGTTGAAAATGGATTTTCAGCAAAATGATTTAGAAAACTTAATAAAAAATTACGAGATTTCCCATACAGTGGGAATGATGGAATTGTCATAAGGGCCTGCCCTGAATGTTTTTGTCTCTTAACATATGATAGATCCCTTTATGAAGAAATCTTTTCCTCCAAATATGTGGTCCAGGCTGGGATAGAACGGTCTCACATATGATTTTTCTGAATTGTTTTTGTGAGATATATCAACTATAGTTCAGCTCTTTTATATATAATACAATAGAAAACATAAAATATAATATAATATAATATAATATCTATTATTCTATATTTCTATTTTAGCTGTGTGATCAATGTGTCATCTGAATGTTCAATTGAAGGTACTGTGAGAAAGCTATCCTCTTTTGACACTGCTAAACAGTTATTTACATCCATACGCAGAGATAACGAAAAAGCATACGGATAGCCCTGAAGCCGAGTTCCAGTATTGATTACATCTATCCTGAAGTGAGTAAACTTCTCCTGAAAGTAATGTCAGATACGGTCATAGAAGAAGAAAAAAGGAATATATAGACTGCATGGATGGCATATCCAATATCATGAGGACCATACCTGCAGAGGAAATGTGCGATATACGGTTCGTTAAGGTCAAGACACTTCTTTTTTCTAAATACCCATAAGGATATTATGGTCAGGTTCCTAAAGTGCCCTTTACTGAATTCGACAAGTATTTATCTAATGCTCAGACATATGTTTGTAGCATCTTCCTAAAAAGGTGCAATTAAGGAACGTGATACACATGGTAGTTATCATTAATAGAGAACTTTGCACAGGATGCGGGCGATGTATTGATTTTTGTCCCGTAGAAGCACTTTCATTGGATTCTGATGATATTGTCGTTGTCGATGTGAGCCTATGTGTTGATTGTGGACAGTGCGTAGATGAATGCCCGGTCGAAGCGCTGTCAATGGACTGAGTTGGCTACAATTTTCTAACTTTTATTTTAGATCGCGGATTGGTACAAACTCCGCCAAACTCCACATTATGTATTTGATCTCTGTTCAAGGACCTGAATACCAGAATAAAAAGCATGGACCATAGAAAATGAGAAGACCAAAGAAAATTGAATTATTTTACCATTTGCTCTTTTATCTGAATGGAGTGTCACTTCTGGATCATGGCATTTTTGATCGTATTGACTTAAATACCATGCAATTCAAATGCAATTTATACATTTAAGGGGGAATACAGTATAGCAGATATAAACATTAAAGTGTCTGAAAATGTACCAGGCCCATATTATGTTGATAATGAATGCATCGCATGTGAACTATGTGTAACTATAGCTTCGGATAATTTTAAAATGGCTAATGACAGACCACAGGCGTATGTCTTTAAACAGCCTGAAAACGATCAGGAAAAGGATGCCTGTGATGATGCAATGGGTGCTTGTCCTGTTGATGCCATAGGAAATGACGGATAAGATCATTAGATCATATTGATCTATGATGAACGATTTTGTTTTTTCGATCGATCCTGACCATTCTTTTCAGAAATAAGGCAATGTGGGATTTATACAAAAAATTTAATATTTATGTACTATAATTTAACACAGTACCACCACATAATTATATTCTTTCCTTCATATAATATTATGAATATTTTTATATAGTATCAGTTCTATAATAAGCCTTAACCGAAGTTTAGTAGGTGAAAAACGGTGGCTTAATGGACAGAGACTCATATACAGATCAAAGGAAAAACAGTTATTCATTAAACATTTTAGCAAATGGGTTTATACAGCCTCACTATAGTGGAGCTGTCAAGAAAAACGGTAATCCTTTATAAGCCTCTGCTTTTTGTTTTCTGAAAACTGTTCAGCTTCATCTTTATATGCAGTCCCCTGTCTATGCCTGAATAATATTTTTTGATGTCCTATAAGTTATTCTAAATACAGTCTATCCCTTTTATTATTCTCTATCTCCAAATATGAAAGAACCGATCCTCACCATGGTGGCTCCTTCCTCGATAGCTATCCTGTAGTCTCCGGACATACCCATTGAAAGCTCCAGAATATCGAAGTTTTCCTGACCATTCTGCTGCATTTCATCATAAAGGGCTTTCATCCTTTTGAAATAGGACCTTGTTTGCTCAGGTGGACCAAAAGGAGGGATACACATGAGCCCTTCCACGCGAATGTTTTTGAGCCCGCGGATCACTGTGGCCGTCTGTAATATCTCGTCTTGCATAAAGCCAAATTTCTGGGGTTCTTTTCCAATATTTATCTGCAAGAAGACCCTCTGTACCTTTCCAATAGCCCCTGCTTTCTTATTGATGTCCTGTATCAGTTTCAGGGAATCCACTGTCTGGATCACATCAAAGAGCTGAACAGCTTTTCTAACTTTATTTGACTGTAAATGCCCTATCAAATGCCTTTCACAGGGTAGCAGATCATCACATTTGCTTTCATATTCCTGGACTTTGCTCTCCCCTATGATGGTGGCCCCAGCCCTTATGGACTCATTTATTCTTTGCGCATCAACTGTTTTAGTGACACAGACAAGCTTTGTGTTTCCAAGCTCTTTGAGGATTACCTTTACATTTTGATGAACTGACATTTATGCTCCCAAAGAGATCTTAGTTAATGATCCTCTGTATTATATGGGATAAATGCAGAGGTCAGATATAAAAAAATCGTTCTTTGTTTTGTTCCAGCGGTTTTAAGTCTGGGATAAATATTGATTTAAAGAGTCCTGAGATCATACACCTTCCAGCAAGATGCTGAAATAGCTGGTTGCAGAGTATCAAAATATCTTTGCCGCCATGGGAAGCTTCTTCAAAGCCTGTCACTTCACAGGGCATCAAGTGGGAGGATGATCTTGTAAACAGAAGTAGTTAAAGCTTCGGGCGATATAATTCTAATATATTTATAAATATTATATGATCTAGCCACATACAATGTTGAAGTGATGTTTTTTGCTATTTGTATTTAGGATACTATTTTAAATATAATAGAATAGAATATAAATATATTATAATAACTATACTATAATGGTGGTAATACAATGGACAGCAAAAAGGGAAAGGCCAAATATATATTTATAGTATTGTTTGTATTGATCTTGGCTAGTGTATTCTGGACCTATGCAAGTTTTTCATTATTGGGACCTAAAGACCTGGGTGTTAGGTACACTCATGAGGATTATGTTAGCGCTCTAAAAAAAACCGGTATTCAGGTCGACTATGAAGGCTTGACCGGAGAAGCACTGGAAGAGTATAAAGAACAAAATAAAAGAACTGGCGAAAAGAAATCGATCCATGATTATAATTTCGAATTCTCAGAATATGAAAGAAAAGAATTCACTTTAACTAATGAGGAGGCCACTGCTTTATTAAACGAGCTTGCTCCTGGGTTCTGGTGGTTCGATAACCTTCAGGTAAAAGTACTGCCAGATGGTACCATGGAAGGATCGAGCACTGCTGACATTAAAAGACTTAAGGCCGATCTATATTCGGATGTTGCAGATGATGTTCCTCTTCCGCTGCCAGATAAAATGAACATCTATAGTAAAGGAAAGATCATTATTACGAACAATAAGTTAAGCGGGGACCCCGAAACATTCAATGTAGGAGCTGTATCGCTTCCTGATAGATATCTGGAAGAGGATAGCGTAAACACAATGGAGGAATATTTCCCCCGCATCTATACAGTTGTCCCTGGGCTTGAAATAACCAGTCTGACATCTAATTCGGAGGGTAATTTCGTATTTGATGGGATCATTCCACAAAAAGTATCCGTAACTGCAAAGTAAGTTCTAAGGGGGTTGAATTTGAAATATTTAATGATCAATGGAAAAAGAGAGGAAATACCTCCTTTTCCACATCATAAAGCATACATCTACAGGAGTAAGCAATTCTTTTTTGCAAAGGGCCTGACAACTCATCTGACCATGGGTAACTTTGTTACTTTGAAAGAACTATATAATGGGTTTAAAAATAAATGTTCTATTCCGCGGGTTCTTCTGATAGATCCGACCAGCAACTGTAATCTGAAGTGCAAAGGATGCTGGTCACAAGATTATGAACAAGGTCATAATATTTCATATGAAAAATTTGATGATATATTGGAACAAGCTGAAAAATTAGGGATCATGGACTGTTTAATGACCGGCGGTGAACCTCTACTCCGGAAAGCTGATATTCTAAAATTATGTAAAAAACATAACAAAATGACATTTGGTGCATTCACTAATGCAACTTTGATCGATGAACAGTTCGCTGATGAAATGGCTGAACTGGGAAATTTGAATGTTTTTATAAGTATCGAAGGGACAAAAGAAGAAACCGATTTCAGAAGAGGAACCGGTGTTTATGATAAAGCGATCAAGGCTATGGATATTTTAAGGTCCAGAGGTATTGCTTTTGCTTTTTCATCCTGCTATCATTCAAAGAACTACAGGACAATAGCCAGTGATGAATTCCTTGATCATATGCGTCAAAAAGGCGCATGGTTCGGCTGGCTGTTCCAGTATATCCCGGTCGGAAGTAATGCCGATACTTCTTTAGTATGTACCGCAGAGCAAAGGGCATACGTACAGAAAAAGATCATGGACTACTGTATAAAACATGACTATGTGATCATAGATTTCTGGAACAACGGTCATCTGTCTTTTGGTTGTATTGGCGCAGGTATTGGTTTTGCCCATATAAATGCTAAAGGTGATGTGGAACCCTGTGCCTTCTGTCATTATTCTGATTCGAACATATACGAAGTATCGCTTGCAGAAGCTCTCAGATCTAAATTCTTCACTGCTTTTAGAAATGCACAGCCATTCTCACAAAATCCATTAAGGCCCTGCCCGTTGATAGATAATCCACAGGCCATCATCGAAGTGGTCAATGCAGGGGGGGCAAGGTCAACACATCTGGCCAGCCCGGAATCTGCTGAAGCTCTCGCAATGAAAAGTATCGAGAGGGCCAGAGAGTGGGAAGGAATGTCAGAGGAGCTGTTCAAAAAAATGCCGGAGCACGTTCGGAAAAACTTCCCCAGATTCTTGAAGTATCATGCTTTTAAGAAAGGAATCACAGATGGCAGAAGAAGAGATCTTTGATGCCGAAGTTTATTATAAGAACGATCCAGCCAAATGGCTCATATTGGTCCATGGCTTTGGGGGTAGTGCAAGAACATGGAAAAAACAAATAGATTTCTTTTCAAAGCACTATAATCTGCTTGTGCTGGAAATGCATAAGAGGAATGGAAATGAAGACCTGGACCTGGATAAGATCTGTAAGCTTATGAATAATACATTAGATCATTATAATATCGAACAAGCTCATTTTCTAAGCTTTTCTTTCAGTTCACTGATATGCTTACGATTTGCCGTACTATATCCAGAAAAAGTGGATTCACTGATCATGGGTGGGGGAATACTCAAATTCAATTTGAAAACAAGGTTTTTGCTTTTTCTGGCAATCACCTTTAAGGGATTTGTCCATTACATGGTCCTTTACAGGTTTTTTGCTTATATCATAATGCCTAAAAAGAATCATATGAGATCACGAGCTATCTTTGTGAATGAAGCGAGAAAATTAGGTTATGAAGAGTTTTGCAAATGGCTGGATGTCATCCCGCAAACAACAAAGAGTTTAAGCTGGTTAAATGAGTTAAATGATAATATTAAAGTTCTGTATGTGTCAGGAAATGAGGACTATCTTTTTTTAAAAGATACATTGAAGCACAGTAAGAAAATACGCAATTCCCAGATGGAAATAATTGATAATTGCGGACATGTGTGCTCTATTGAACAGTATGATAAATTTAATAAGATAGTTTTTAAATATCTGACCTCGATGTCCCTTTAATTCTATGCTGATAGCTGCCACTTGAAATTTGAATCCAGCTGACAGTAACACGCAATGAAACCAAAAAATCCAATACTGTATATGTTATATTTCTTTAAAAGGTCTCACTTTTTTGAAAGATTTTTGCAAAAAGGTCTTTCAAGTAAAATAAGAAAGATTTATATATGTATATAGAATGGTTTTAATTGTGGTAGGTATGCAAAATAAAAACCGGGTGAAGCGGGTGACCGTTGTCTTGGTCACTTATTTGCTTATGATCGTTGCTCTTGTATTGGTTTCAGGTCTGATAATATGAAATAACTGTTAAAAGGACCACCTGATGGATCGCAGCGAGTATAACAGAAAAGGCCATTCGGATCTTTTCCTTCTGCTTGTAGTTGACCCCAGTTCAGAGCATAAACAGTCCCACAGATCACCCTGAACTGGAGTTCCTACTTTCATCCTTTGTTTTCTCGTGCATTATTGGTGCATGCCCCATAGGAGGTTATGTTTTTGCAATGCAGCAATTCCGGAATGCAACTAAAAATATGCCCTTCTTATATTTAATTACTTCCACATAAAATATTAAATGATTGAACTAGCAATAAGTGATCAGATATTTTTAATATCATCTATATACTGTCAAAATAGAATAAAAATTTTTACATTGATATCTGCTTCATGCTTTCTGCAGAAATACATGTCCAGCATCCTTTGATATGCAAGTCATTGGATGTGATTTTTTCATAGTGAAGTTCATGTGTGCTGCCCATATGATTACGTTTTTAATGAACAACAGTAAAAAAAAGCTGACAGGATATTGTTCTGCCTGTCATAACACAAAAATCAGATTTAGTTGCTGACCTCAGCAAATGCGAACTTGCGCATTACTTTTGTGACCTTTATGGTCACTTCATCGCCTACGGAAGTACCTGGCACGAATATTACAAAACCGCTTACTCTGGCAATGCCATCTCCCTCTCTGGCGATGTCCTCTATCTTTACTTCATATTCCTTTCCAGCATCCACTGGAGCAGTTGGTTCATTTCCGAACATACATTCACGTCCTTATGTTAAAGCTTAAGAGACCCAACTATAATGAAAACATAACGGAAAAACAGCATATACAAAAAAGTAACACTATTTAAGGCCAATACGTCATCTGAACAGTTTATATCTTAAAGCACTGAGAACTGTATTTGATACTATATATATTTTATGGCTGTATCCAGAAGAGGGACTAACGGTCAACAGAAAGTTCAAATATCAGTGTCTATGGCTGGATGGGCCAAACCAAAAGGTCTTGCACTGTTCAACTTCATAAAATGAAGTGCACAAACCAATTAATCCCCAGGCTGAAAAGCTTTACAGATGGCTTCTTTATCTACCTGTATATTTTTTTTCTTTTTGCACATGCCCTTCCTGTAAAAATTACATCTCTCACAACAGAACTCTTTACTTGCAAGCTTAGAAGCTACCTTCTCCCTCTGTTCATCGGTAATCCCAAAGTTCCTGCGATGTTTGTACAAATGCCAATCTTTGTAATACATTATGTTCGCAAGTGTGGATATGGTAGGAGGGTCCCAGGAACTGTATCTCTTCTCTTTTTTTAAAGTACTATAGGCAGCCTGCTTTTCTCTTTCAGCCTGTCGTCTGTATTTTTCATCAACTATATCTTGAAGTTCTTTCCTTATTGCTCCAGCCTGCGGGTTTTTGGGATCAAAGGTCAAAGCTTTAGTAATGTAATTAAGTGCAGCCTCGTATTCCCTCAATTCTTTCAAGACCATGCTCTTATTGAAATAGATAGGATATAGGTTCTGCACTTTCCCAGAGCCGATCACAGCATCAAAGAACCGGATAGCTTCCCGGAACTTTCCGCAATGATAAGATAGAAGGCCCATTTTATTGAGAGCAGATACATTTTTCGGTTCCACTTCAAGGGCCATTCTGTAATAGTGCTCTTTTTTCTTCGGGTCTGTTTCTTTATCACCCATCAGCACATATCTATTAGAGACTGCTGCAGTTTCCTTTTTGAGAACTTCCTTTGAGTTCATTTCTCAGAATATCCTTATTCAATGAGCAGGATCCCAACACACTTGATGTCAGGAGGATCACAAAAAACTAAAGTTCCACCTACTGCTTCAATGATCTTTCCCACGTTGATACCAACAGCTTCCGGCGGGAATCTGCGCAGTTCCGGCTTTCTGCATTGTTCGGAGCACACATCACACTCGTTGCATGCACCAGGCCGCAACAACTGAGCATAGATAAAACCTTTCCTGAAGGCAAGGTATTCCAGCTCCAGCATTTTATGGAAAGAGCCCCTGCGCAAAAGAGACCAAGTCCTTAAAATATCGCCCTCATGGGACATATCATGCTCTTCGATCAGCAGCAGGGCATTATCGTATTCAAGAAGGATCTTTCTGAACTCATCGATATCCATGATATGGGGAGGACAGCTTAAGCGCTTACCATAACCTCTGCATCCATATTCACACTTTATACGTGCCCTGTTCTCCACAGGTATATCCGCTGTTTTTACAGGGTATGCTCTTAATCCGAGTTCCAAAGCCCTTCTAATGATCATTTCCTGCTTTTCACTCATGACCGCACCTGTCTTCTTTGTTCTAGCCTTCGGTAAAGACCACCTTTACCTCTTTGATATCCCAGAGGGTTTCCAGTTTTTCTACGAGGTCCTCCTTTATGGCATTTGCGAACTGGTGACCGGATGGCAGATCAAGGAGAACACGGACAATACCTTCTTTGACCTCGATCTTTGTTACGAGTTCCGTACGAACTATATCAAGCCCTGCCATGGGATTCATGACATGCTTAAGCCTGCTTCTTACAACCTCTTCAGTGGTTGGTTCCTGCTCACTTACAAGGCCATGCTTTTCCTCATAGTCCCGTATCGCAGATCTCAAACCTTCTACAGCCAGCACTGAGCAATGCCTTTTTACGGGAGGCAAACCCCCCAGTTCTTCAGTGGCCTCCTGCCACGTGATCTTCTTTGCATCAGCTATGGTCTTTCCTTTTGCCATCTCGGTAATAATAGATGCAGTTGCTATATTGGAGGCGCATCCATAGGATTCGAACTTTATATCATCTATCACAGTGGTCTTAGGGTCCACTTTCAGATATATTGCAACCATATCCCCACAGGCAGGGCTGCCTTCAAGACCTTTTCCATCAGCATCTTCCAGCTTGCCCACGTTCTTTGGGTCGCGGAAATGCTCCAAGACCTTCTCAGTATAAGGAAACTTCAAATTATCACCTGCTATTAGCATATAACGGACTGATCTCTCTAAGTTTTTCCACGATCTCCTTCAGGGCACTCAGAACTGCATCCACATCTTCCATTGTGTTATACCTTCCAAAAGTGAATCTTAAAGAACCATGCGCCCTTTCATGATCACCACCGATACCCAGGATCACATGGCTGGCTTCCAGTGACCTGCTAAAACATGCAGATCCGGTACTCACCGCAAAACCTCGCATATCCAGATGCAGTGTCATAGATTCTCCTTCCACGTAATGGAATGTGAGGTTGGCGTTCTGCGGTGTGCGATCGATGCGGCTACCATTAAGGGTTACGTGGGGAATGTCCTCCAGGGCTTTGGTGATAATATGGTCACGCATTCTGGCAAGGGAGGCATTTTCTTCGGGGGTTACAAGTTCCACGGCCTTTGCAAAACCCACTGCTCCCGGAATATTTTCCGGACCAGCTCTGCGGTTTGATTCCTGGTAGCCTCCATCCATCCATTTTTCCAGAGGTGTACCTTCACGTATATAGAGGGCACCAACTCCCCTTGGGCCGTGTATAGTGTGTGCGGATATCGTTACCAGGTCCACAGGGACCTTTTTCATGTCCAGCGGTACACGGGTGAACGTGTGTGTAGCATCAGTATGCAGAAGTACATCTTTATCACTGCACACTTCTGCAATCGCCTTGATATCCTGTATCGTACCTATCTCCTGGTTGGCATGCTGTATGGATACCAACGCTGTTCCTTTTGTAATAAGGCTGTCAAGCTGCTCCAGATCCACAGCCCCCTCATTATCCACATTCAGGTAGTCGACCTTCGACCCTTGTCTTTCCAGACCCTTTGCGGTATTGAGCACCGGGAAATCCTCTATTCTGGATATTATTAAATGTGAGCCTTTTTTCTTCTTTAGGGCACCTATAACGCCCTTGAGGGCCATGTTGCTGGATTCGGTCTCTCCTGAAGTGAACACCAGTTCTTCTGCCGACGCTCCCAGGGTCCTTGCTATGGACCCTCTGGCAGCCATAAGCCCTTCTTTGGCATCTATTCCCATGGAGTAGCCAAACTCTGAGGTTGCCACTGCATAGGTATCAAAGAAATATGGTTTCATAGCTTTCAGGACACGTTCATCCAGACGAGTGCTGGCTGCGTTGTCCAGATAGGTTATCTTGTCAAGCATATTATGTCTCCGTTAAATGAAAAGAATAATACTGGCATCTTTTGTTTCATGATATATGTGCCTACTGCCCCATGCTCATCTATCCGGTCCGTGTTTGATGCCTGATGTGTGCCGATCACTATGATTTCATCTTATTTACTGGTCATTGCTCTTCAGTATCCTTATTATATAAAGCAATCCTATTAGATTGATCAATATTATCAAAAAAGCCCCTATCATATATCTAGGTCTTTGATAATCTGCCCCAGCAGAATCAGTGATATCCATAGTGAAAACGACGATCTGGTCAAAACCCGGTTCTATTTCCTGTTCCAGTATCAAAGATCCTGTATCATCAGGGATGAACTTCACAACATATCGTTTCTCTCTGTCAAGTCCTATGAACAGGTAATCATCATCATTGGAGGCCCGTTGTATCGTTTCTCCCCCGCTCCAAAGTTCAACTGTGCCTGTAGATGGTCCCCGAACTCCCAGTGTCGTATGTGCCTTTACAGGGATCTGGCAGCCACGAGAGTTCTTCAATCCATTCGGCAGGTTCAATATGCTCAGAACAGTAGGAGCAATATCCTCCTGTCCATGTGCTTCATAGAACACTTTTGCAGGCACATCCGGCGCATGTACTAAAAAAGGGACCATTTGGGTTTCATCCATGCCTGAATAAGTATCTGACTGATGACCTCCTTTGCTGTCAGACGATGTAAAACCCATTCCATGGTCTGCTGTAAATATGAATGCAACGTTGTTCGCTGTGCATGTCCTGTATAGTGACATGATATCCTTATCCAGTCCCTGGATGGTCCCTATATAGCCTTTGTATTTTCTGTAGTGGCCAGCAGCATCGACCGCTCCGACATTTACCGTCAGGATGTATTTCTGTTCAGGAGCTTCTTCAGCCATATGTTCAACAACCTCTGCAGCAGCTGTCAGGGCCCATCTGTTATACGTGTCATATCTTTCCTGAGAAGCCTGTTTGGATTCCTGCAGCTGGGCAGGCAGTTTCAGAGCTTGTTCCTGCATGATCTCCTTTATGTCAAAACAAATGGGATCATATGGAGCAGATGATGTTGATTGCACTATCATGCCGGGTTTGTTCATAGAGTTAGAGGTATCATGGACTATCACATCATGTTTATCACACATACTGGCAAAATCTCCTTTTTCCATGATTCCAAACGCCAGATGATCATAGTCATGAGCAACATCATAGATAGTAGACATCGGCATTCTCAAGGTCTTTGATAATGCCTTCGGATCACCTGTAACAAGTACAGAATGACCTGCTTCAGTGTATGTTTGTGGAGCTCTTACCACCGAGACCTTGGCCCCGGTATTACCTAACATTGATAGATTATGGAATATAGGTACATCCAAAGGGGTACCATCAAGGGCATGTGGAATGTGTTCCGGGTAGATATATGGTGCGCCTAATCCATCCACGATCACAATGACCAGACCTGCAGGCACAGGAATAGGATCGACCATGATCTCAGTATATGCACTTCCAGGACTTACTGAACAAAGGCAATACATAAAAACCATGAACAAAAAAAAGCCTGAACTTATTTTGTTTTTGTTCATTTGTGCTATTATATGGCTGACCATACACTTAAATCAATTATTTAATATAATAAATTTTCTATTTTTCTTATATAGGAAGTAGAGATAAAAGGACAATTGTACCGTAAATACGATAGGTTTCTGTAGGACAGTCCTGTACCTCAGTAGAGTATTGTGAACAACTATGAAGGTTAGAGAATTTCTTTTCAACCCAATCATATATTGACTAAATAGTAAAATATAGATAATATTAGAGATATATTGTTTATAGTTTACTTAAATTTCACGAGTATGTTACTATGAGCAAGCTTGAAGACCTCCAACCCAATGCTGCAGTACTTGGCATTCTCCCGGATGCATTAGTAACCGTAGTGAGTGTAAAGTGGTCAGGCTCAGATGCGCTTGAGCTCATCTACAAGACTCCTGAAGGTAAGCCTGCTTCTGAACTTCTTTTCCGTTCAGATGAATCAAGGTTAGAGGTCGTTGAGCACGGGAGACCATGGAGCTTTGATGGAGATGGAACTCTCTTCAGACTAGTATCCGAAGCCCACCGTATTCGTCTAGCACATTTGTTTGACCCTGTTCTTGCGGTCCACACATCCATGGTGGAGCCACTTCCACATCAGATCACTGCTGTTTATGATGCAATGCTGCCACGCCAGCCGCTGCGCTTCCTGTTGGCTGATGACCCTGGGGCAGGTAAGACCATAATGGCAGGTCTGTTGATGAAAGAGCTGGTAGCTCGTGGGGACCTGCATCGCTGCCTTGTGGTATGCCCCGGCAGCCTTGCGGAGCAATGGCAGGACGAACTCTCTAACCGTTTCCACTTACCTTTTGAGATACTAACTAATGACAAGCTGGAAGCTGCACGTACGGGTAATTGGTTCATGGAAAACGACCTTGTAATAGCGCGGCTGGATAAGTTATCACGCAATGAAGATGTGCAGGAAAAACTCAAAGCTCCGGAATGTAACTGGGACCTCATTGTGTGTGACGAAGCACATAAAATGTCTGCCACGTTCTTTGGTGGTGAAATCAAATACACTAAACGTTACAAGCTCGGACAGTTACTTTCTACCCTTACCAGGCACTTTCTGCTGATGACAGCAACACCTCATAACGGTAAAGAGGAGGATTTCCAGCTGTTCATGGCACTGCTTGATGGTGATCGTTTTGAAGGTCGTTTCAGAGATGGTACGCATACTGTAGATGTGTCGGACATGATGCGAAGGATGGTAAAAGAGAACCTGTTCAAGTTCGATGCCACACCTCTTTTTCCTGAAAGGATCGCTACAACCGTTCCATATAAACTATCAAACAAAGAGGCTTTGCTCTATAAAGAAGTTACTGAGTATGTGCGAGAGGAATTCAACCGGGCGGAAGCATTACAGAATGATAAACGTGCGGGCACTGTGGGCTTTGCACTCACTATATTACAACGTCGTTTAGCGTCATCTCCTGAAGCCATAGCTCAGTCATTAAGGCGTCGTCGTGAACGCCTTGAGAGCAGGCTGAACGAATTAAAGTTACTACAACACGGGTCCCAGATTAATCAGATATATGAGTTACCAGATGCCATAATAATGGATACTGAAGATGTAGAGGACCTTGAAGAAGCGCCTGATAATGAGATTCAAGCTGTTGAAGAGGAAGTTCTTGACCAGGCAACCGCAGCCCGTACCATTGATGAACTGAAGGCTGAGCTTGAGACCCTGAGAAGACTGGAAGCTCTTGCCGGGGATGTATTTCACAGTGGTGAGGACAGGAAATGGCGTGAACTTGCAACGCTGCTTGATGAAATATTCACATATATACCCAGTGATAACAGCTCGTCTAAGATCTCAACTTCACAGGCGGTTCCAATGCCTGCCTCGTCACCACGTCAGAAAATCGTCATTTTTACAGAACACCGTGATACTCTTACGTATCTGGAGAAACGTATCACTACCTTTCTTGGTCGGAAAGAAGCTGTTGTCATGATACATGGTGCCATGGGACGTGAAGAAAGGGCAAGAGCACAGGATGCTTTCAAGTATGATCCAGAAGTACAGGTGCTGTTGGCTACTGATGCGGCTGGTGAGGGTATAAACCTCCAGCGTGCTCATCTTATGGTAAATTATGACCTTCCATGGAACCCTAATCGTATAGAACAGCGTTTCGGACGTATCCACCGTATAGGACAAACCGAGGTGTGTCATTTGTGGAACCTTGTGGCCGAGGAGACCAGGGAGGGAGATGTATATCGTACGTTACTGGAGAAACTTGAAAAAGCACGTGAAGCTCTGGGCGGACAGGTATTCGATGTGCTGGGCAAGCTCCAGTTCGAAGGCAGGCCATTAAGGGATCTGCTCATAGAAGCGATCCGCTATGGTGAGAAGGAAGAGGTACGTGCACGGCTTACTCAAGTCGTATCTAACGTCTTTGACCGGGAAAATCTACAAGACCTGCTAGAAGAAAGAGCACTGGCTCGTGATTCTATGGATGCAGGCAGGGTGTATCGCATAAGAGAAGAGATGGAACGTGCAGAGGCCAGAAGACTACAACCTCACTATGTTGAGGCGTTCTTCCTGAAGGCTTTTCAGCTTCTGGGCGGCTCAATAAAACAACGTGAACCTCGCCGTTATGAGATTACTTACGTGCCCTCTGTTATCCGTAACCGTGACCGATCGATAGGCAGAGGGGAGTATGTGACCCGAAGGTATGAACGCATTGCCTTTGAGAAGTCGCTGGTATCGCCACAGGGACAGGCTCCGGCGGCCTTTGTATGCCCGGGTAATCCATTACTTGATGCTGTTATAGACCTCACGCTTGAACGTAACCGTGACCTTTTGCGCCGGGGTACTATACTGGTGGACGAGCGTGATCATGGAACTAAACCCCGTGTTCTTTTCTATCTTGAACATGCCATTCAGGATGCCAGTATCACCCGTTTGGGTGAGAGGCGTGTTATCTCCAAGCAGATGCTATATGTTGAGATGGATGAAGCTGGTAATACCAGACATCTGCATTATGCGCCATATCTGGACTATAGACCTCTTGCTGCGGATGAGCCGGGTGTTGATGAGTTCCTTTCCAGGCCGGAATGTGCATGGATAAAAAGTGAGCTTGAGCAGAAAGCACAGGAATATGCTATTACACATGTAGTTCAGGAACATCTGAACGAAGTGCGTGCGCGTAAGGTCGAACTTATAGATAAGACCGAGGCTGCTGTGAAGGACAGGCTTACCAAGGAGATCAGTTACTGGGACCATCGTGCAGAGGAGCTGAAGCTGCAGGAGCAGGCAGGCAGGATCAATGCTAAACTGAACTCCGGGGAAGCTCGCAAGCGTGCAGATGTATTGGAGGGACGTCTGCAGAGGCGTATGAAGGAACTTAAACTTGAGAGGCATATCTCATCATTGCCTCCCGTGGTCTTGGGTGGTCTATTGGTAGTACCGATAGGTCTGATATCCAAGATGACCGGGAAACCACTGCCTTCAATTGTGGATACCAATGAGATCGGTGCTCGTGCCCGTGCCATAATTATGGATGTTGAACGCAGTCTGGGCTTTGAGCCAATCGACAGAGAATATGAGAAGATCGGATACGATATCGAAAGCAGAGTTCCTGGCACCGGGAAGCTACGTTTTATTGAGGTAAAAGGGAGAGTATCAGGGGCTGATACGGTCACTGTGTCCACAAATGAAATATTGTATTCACTGAACAAGCCGGATGATTTCATTCTTGCTATTGTGGAATTTATGCAGGATGGCACGCATCAGGTCCATTATATACGCCAGCCTTTCAAGCGTGAGCCTGATTTTGATGTGATCAGCGTGAATTATAGTTTTGCTAAATTACTTGCCCGTGGGGAGGCACCGGGATGATTTCTGCTATTGTATTTTTGAAAAACACTTAGGAGTTGTTCATTAATGAAAAAGAAACTTATCGAGGTCGCTTTACCACTTGAAGCCATCAATAAGGCTTCTGCCAGGGAGAAATCCATTCGTCATGGACACCCGAGCACATTGCATCTTTGGTGGGCAAGGCGTCCTCTTGCTGCTGCCCGAGCTGTTATTTTTGCTCAGATGGTAGATGACCCATCAGCCCATCCCGAGTTGTTCCCCACTGAGGAAGAGCAGGAAAAAGAGCGTCAGAGACTGTTCCGGCTGATAGAGGAACTGGTACTGTGGGAGAATACCACTAATGAGCATGTGCTCAATCAGGCGAGGAAGGAAATACGTAAAAGCTGGCGCTATACATGTGAAGAGAACAAAGACCATCCGCGTGCAGCAGAACTGTTCGACCCGGACAAACTGCCAGCCTTCCATGACCCGTTTGCTGGTGGTGGTGCCTTGCCGTTGGAGGCGCAGAGGCTCGGACTTGAGGCTTATGCATCAGACCTTAACCCTGTGGCTGTGCTCATCAATAAGGCCATGATAGAGATACCACCGAAGTTTGCGAACATGCCACCAATGAACCCCGAGTCCCGCAAACAGAAAGGGATAACTGCTGATGGCTGGAAGGGAGCACAGGGGCTTGCCGAGGATGTCCGCTATTATGGCAAATGGATGAGGGATGAAGCAGAGAAGCGTATTGGTCATCTGTATCCGAAGATAGAGATCACTGAAGAGATGGCTCAGGAAAGACCTGATCTTGAACAGTACATCGGGCAAAAGCTTACTGTCATTGCCTGGCTGTGGGCACGTACCGTGAAAAGTCCAAACCCTGCCTTTAAACATGTGGATGTACCGTTGGTGTCCACTTTTATGCTTGCTACTAAAGCTGGCAAGGAGGCTTATGTAGAGCCAGTGATAGAAGGTGATAGTTATAGATTCACTGTGAAAGTGGGAAAACCAAAGGATATTGAGGCCGTGAAGAATGGCACTAAACTCTCACGTGGTGCAAATTTCAAGTGCTTGATGTCAGGAACTCCAATTAAAGGAGATTATATCAAAGCTGAGGGAGTTGCCGACCACATGGGTTCACGATTGATGGCTATTGTTGCAGAGGGGAAAAAGGGACGCTTCTATCTTACACCAACTTTGGAACACGAGGAAGTTGCACTCCAAGCTAAGCCTGAGTGGAAACCTGAAAACGAACTAATCGGTAAATGTCGTGACCAATTACCACTTTACGGGATTAACACATTTGGTGAAATATTCACCCCCCGCCAGCTCGTGGCACTGACAACGCTTTCCGACTTGGTGATGGAAGCACGTGAGCGGGTAAAAATTGATGCATTGACCACCGGGATGGATGATGGAGAACTCAGTTTGGATGCAGGAGGAAAAGGAGCACAGGCGTATGCGGATGCTGTGGCTGTTTATTTGGCATTTCAAGTTGACCAGCTAAGCAATCATCTCTCCATGAATTGTGCATGGCACGTAAACAATGAGCAACTTAAGAATACATTTGCTAGACAGGCTTTAGCTATGACTTGGGACTATGCTGAAACGAATCCATTCTCAAATTCAACTGGCAGTCTAGGAAATCTACAGGAAAGACAAGTAAAAGGGATTAAGTCACTTGCACCTTATAACTTCGGTTTTGCTACTCAATCTGATGCTTCAATCCAAGAGATAACAGCAAACAAGATTGTTGCCACAGACCCTCCTTATTATGACAACATTGGTTACGCCGATTTATCTGACTTTTTCTACGTGTGGTTGCGCCGCTCTCTAAGACTCATCTATCCCAATATCTTCGGAACCCTTGCAGTGCCAAAAGCAGAGGAGTTGGTGGCTACTCCATACAGACATGGTAGTAAGGAAAAGGCTGAGGCATTTTTCCTAAATGGCATGACTCAAGCAATGCACAGGCTGGCTGAGCAAGCACATCCCGCCTTTCCAGTTACTATCTACTACGCTTTCAAACAGTCAGAAACTGAGAAAGAAGGCACGGTATCCACGGGCTGGGAAACTTTTCTAGAAGCAGTTATTCATGCAGGTTTTGCGCTCACTGGAACATGGCCAATGCGAACAGAACAGACTTCTGCAATGAAGACAGGTACTAACGCCCTTGCATCCAGTACTGTTCTCGTCTGCCGTCCACAAGATGAAGAGGCCTACATTGTCACTCGTCGTGAGTTTTTAACTACTCTCAAAAACGAGCTCCCAAAAGCCCTCAAACATCTGCAGTATGGTAATATTGCTCCTGTGGACCTCGCACAGGCTGCCATTGGTCCGGGAATGGCGGTTTACACACGTTATTCTAAGGTACTGGATGCCGAAGGTAAGGCCATGACAGTACGCGAAGCCCTTGCACTCATCAACCAGACCCTGGATGAGGTACTGACCGAACAGGAAGGGGATTTCGATGCTGACAGCCGCTGGGCCCTTGCATGGTTCGAGCAGTATGGGTTCGATACGGGTGAATATGGTGTTGCTGAAACACTTTCCAAGGCCAAGAACACCAGTGTTTCAGGAATGGTAGAGGCAGGTATACTGGAATCACGTGGTGGAAAGGTGCGTGTGCTTAGACCCGCTGAACTGCCTGCAGATTGGGACCCTGCTCAGAACGGACGTCTGACGGTATGGGAAATAGTACACCATCTCATCCGTGTACTGGAATCAGGCGGCGAGACCGCTGCTGCAGAGCTTGTGGCAAAGCTTGGTAGTAAGGCCGATACTGCCAGAGAACTCGCTTATCGTCTTTATGTGTCCTGTGAGCGCAATAAAAGGTCATCAGAAGCACTTTCATACAATGCACTGGTACAAAGCTGGCCAGAGATAATGCGACTTGCAAAAGGGGGAATGACCTTGCAAAAGGGACAGATGCACCTAATCGAGGAGGAATAACCGATGTCAATGACCAACTACGAACGTGTGGGAAGAGCGCTGGAACTGCTTAAGGTCGGCCTCGGACCTTTTGTACAGCGTGAAATGGAAAATACATATCATGAGCAGGCACACTCAGAAGCTGTACAGGTTCTGGGTGAAGACCTGGTTTCAAACAGACCCATTGCAGAATTGGATGCATCCGCGTTGCTTAAGATCATGTGGGATAAATGGAACGATGTATTCCGCAATACCCTTGGTTTTACTGAACGCAGCATTGTAAGTGAATTGAGGAACGTACGTAACAAATGGGCACATCAGGAAGCCATCTCCAGTGATGATGCTGACCGTGCCCTTGACTCCATAGAAAGGTTATTGACTGCTGTCTCTGCTCCTCAGGCTGAAGAGGTCCGTAAAAGAAAGATGGAACTACGTCGTATCATTTTCGATGAACAGGTGCGAAATGAACGGCGTAAGACCGCAAATACCATCATTGAAAGTTCCACAGGCAACCTCAAAGCATGGAGGGATATAGTTGTACCTCACAGAGATGTGGCCAGTGGCCGGTATCAGCAGGCAGAATTTGCAGCTGATCTCTGGCAAGTTCACTTGGGAGAAGGGTCCGATGAATACCGTGACCCTGTGGAGTTCTTCCGTAGAACATACCTTACTGAAAGTCTTAAGCTCCTTCTTGTGGGAGCAGTTCAAAGACTATCAGGTGCAGGCGGAGACCCAGTGGTACAATTGCAGACCAATTTCGGTGGCGGTAAAACACATTCTATGCTGGCGCTCTATCATCTATTCTCAGGAAATGCTTCACCTGGGGAACTCCTTGGTATCGAAGGCATACTTGCTGATTCAGGAATTCCTACCCTCCCAACTGCCAGACGTGTCGTGCTTGTGGGGAACAAGATATCACCCGGTAATCCGACCACAAAAACTGATGGCACTGTAGTAAGTACTCTCTGGGGAGAACTAGCTTGGCAGCTTGGAGGGAAAGCTGCCTATGAACGTGTGCGTGCTGATGATGAAAAAGCCACAAATCCAGGCGATGTATTGCGGGAATTGTTCAATGAATACGGCCCCTGTCTCATTCTTATTGATGAGTGGGTGGCGTATGCTCGTCAGTTACACGACCAGAGCGACCTGCCTGCAGGAAGTTTTGAGACACAGTTCTCCTTTGCTCAGGTTCTTACAGAGTCAGCAAAGCTTGCAAAGGATTGCCTCCTTGTAATAAGTCTTCCAGCCTCAGATACGGCTACCATGCATTCACAGGCAGATGATGTAGAGGTGGGTGGACATCGGGGACGTGAAGCACTGGACCGTCTGCGTAATGTGGTAGGCCGTGTAGAGTCCTCCTGGAGACCGGCAAGTGCAGAAGAAGGTTTTGAGATAGTTCGCAGAAGGCTCTTTGAACCAATGACAGAACCATCTCAGTTCAAGGATCGTGATTTGGTAACAAGCACCTTTGCTAACCTGTATCGCACCCAACATCAGGAGTTTCCGCCTGAATGCAGGGATGCAGACTATGAAAAACGCCTAAAGGCCGCATACCCCATTCATCCTGAGATCTTTGACAGGCTTTATAACGACTGGTCCACGTTAGTTAAGTTCCAGCGTACCCGGGGAGTATTGCGTCTAATGGCTGTAGTGATCTATAGCCTCTGGGAAAAAGGTGATAAGAACCCTCTTATCCTCCCAGCGAACATTCCCATTGAGGACCAGCGTGTGCAATTTGAACTGACCCGTTATCTCTCTGATAATTGGGTACCTATCATAGAGAAAGATGTAGATGGTCCAAACTCACTCCCGTTACAGATGGATGCAGATCTACCGAACCTGGGTAAATATTCAGCCTGCAGGCGGGTAGCACGGACTATTTATCTGGGCTCTGCACCCATCAGTGATGCAGCAAACCGCGGTCTTGAAGACAGACGTGTAAAACTAGGTTGTGTGATACCTGGAGAATCCCCTGCAATATTCGGTGATGCATTGAGAAGACTCGCTGGAGCGGCTACATATCTGTATCAGGATGGACCACGTTACTGGTACTCTACTCAGCCTACTGTCACAAAGCTTGCCGAAGACCGTGCTGAGCAGCTTAAACGTGACCCTGATAAGATCATAAGGGAATTGGACAAACGTCTGCGCAATGACCTTCGCAAAATAGGAGAGTTCAAACGCATACACCCCTTACCAACTTCCAGCGCCGATGTTCCTGATGATTTGGATGCACGGCTGGTTGTGCTGGGCATGGACAATACTTATAGCAAAGAACCTGGTAATGATGCTGAAAAGGCTGCCAGGGTCATACTGGAAACCCGTGGTAATAGTCCACGTGTCTATCGTAATACCCTTGTTTTTCTTGCCGCAGATAAGACCAGACTGCAGGACCTGGAAGAAGCCATACGGAAGTATCTCGCATGGGACTCCGTCCTTGATGAAAAGGAAAAACTGGACCTTTCACCTCATCAGGTAAAGCAAGCCCAGACACAGCTGAAGGGAGCAAACGATACGGTGGATGCAAGGATACCTGAAACATATCAGTGGTTACTGGTACCAGTTCAGGCAAGTCCACGATCACAAATGGAGTGGCAGGCTATACGTCTTTCTGGACAGGATGCTCTTGCAGTAAGAGCCAGCAAGAAGCTGAGAAATGATGAACTGTTAATTGCAGCGATGGCGGGTACACGCCTTCGGATGGAACTCGATAAGATCCCCTTGTGGCGTGGAGATAATGTATCAATAAAGCAATTGGCAGAAGATTTTGCAAGCTATATCTATTTACCTAGGATTACTGAACCAAGTGTGCTCATAGGGGCTATAAAGGACGGTCTGAGGCTTCTGACCTGGATGCAGGAATCATTTGCTTATGCTGACAGCTACGATGAGCTTGTAGGACGTTATCGTGGGTTACGTGGCGGACAAAGTATCTCCATTCAGGAAGGTGATACAGGTCTGCTGGTCAAATCCGATATTGCAGGTATTCAGATAGAAGGTGGCAAACCTGCACGGATAGAGATATTTCCAGTTGAAACGAAACTTAATCCCGGAGCTTCATTCTCCTTCATGGTAAAGGCTTGGGATATTAGTGACCAAACTGTGAAATTATCTAGAGTTAGCTGGAGTGCACAGGGAGGTACTATCGACAGCCAAGGTGTTTATTGTGCTGGTTCTACAGAAGGCGAGTTCTCCATCTTGGCAGAAGCAGAGGGTCTGAATGCTCAAGCCACTGTTGTCATAACAAAGGGAAATGTAGAAGACCCAATAGAACCCATTATAACTCAACCTAAGCGGTTCCACGGTAGTGTAACCCTAAATCCACTAAGGATAAGTTCTGAAGCTGGCCGTATAAGTGAAGAGGTCATAGCACATCTGACAGGTCTCGTTGGATCAAAAGTGACAATAACACTTGAGATTGAAGCCGAGGTTCCTTCCGGTGTCCCGGAGAATGTGGTGAGGACTGTCACTGAGAATAGCAGGACATTGAAGTTCGAGAGCCAAGGGTTCGAGAGGGAGTAAATTGCATAATTGGCCAGAATTCTTTACCATGCAAACTCCATCCCTGCTTGTTGTTGATGAGACTAACTCTAAAATATGCAAGTGCATAGTGTGGAAATGGTAATATCTGCGTGCATAACTTATTTCGATCTCTTCTGTTTCATCAGGAGGTGATCTGATTTTTATTATGTCACTTTCGTTTTCAGTTATGCTCCTTTGGCTGTGTGCATCTGCCCAGCAGTGTACTGAGGCCGTCACTTGATATAATTCCCACTAGCCTCTTTTTATCATCAACTACGGGAAGGGCCGAAATGGCTTTTTCTTCCATCAGTTTGGCAACCTTAGCGATCGATTCTTCTGGAGTTGTAGTAAATACGTGCCTTGAAATGATCTGATCAAGGTCCTGATATCCGCAGGCAACGGCCTTGGCTATGTCCCAGGAGGTAACAATCCCTGTAAGTTGCCCATCTTCTTCTATGACAGGAAGATGGTTCACTCCATTTTCTATCATGATCCTGGCTGCATCGTGCATTGACAACTGTTCATTGACGGTCAGACTGTCCTTCATCACGTCACGGACCAGTAACCTGTCAAGGAACTGGCTTATTATATAGTTCAACTGGCCCGATTCTAGTAAAAAGGCATCATGTCCATAACTAGAGCGTATCTCACAGTACTGCACTTCAATATCATTGGCGGTCAGTGCACTTACGATCTCTTCAGACTGATATGGCGGATAGAGCCAGTCTGATGTCACCGATATCACCAGAAAGATCGGCCCGGTCTTGGAAAATCCTGCTGTCAGAGAGCCGTTGACACTAAGGTCAAAGTAATCGATAGCTTTTGTGATATACAAATAGGAATTTGCATCAAAACGCTTGGTGAACGATTCTCCCTGATAGTGCAGATAACTTTGGACCTGGAACTCGGTGGAGAAATCATATCCGACAGCTTCTTTATTCTGCAGGTTGCGACCAAATTTGTTGTGCATTGAATCGTCTGAAAGATAGGTAATATGCCCAATCATCCGCGCAAGTGCCAGACCGCGTTCCGGGATCGTACCATTGGAGTATTTTCCTTTGTTCCATTTTGGATCAGACATAATGGCCTGTCTGCCTACTTCATTGAAAGCTATCTGCTGGGGAGTTGATCTGGCCGTTGTCGCTATTGCAACGACCTTGCGTACCATCTCCGGATATGAGACAGACCACTGCAGAGCCTGCATCCCACCCATTGATCCACCTATCACGGCTAATAACTGTCGTATACCTAAATGATCGATCAGACGTTTCTGTAGATTGACAATGTCTCCAATGGTGATAATAGGGAACGAAAGGCCGTATATTTCTCCTGTTTTTGGATCGATGGATGCCGGACCTGTTGTCCCGTTGCAACCTCCAAGGATGTTGGAACAGATAACAAAATGATCATCCGTATCCAGTGCCTTTCCCGGACCGATGATCGTATCCCACCATCCTGGACGGTCATCTCCTGCATGATAACCTGCAGCATGAGCATTTCCCGAAAACGCATGGCATACAAGAATTGCATTTGTTTTGTCTCTGTTAAGCCTGCCATAGGTTTCATAGGCTATCGTAACAGGACTGAGGGATGCACCGCTTTCAAGGACCAATGGCTCATTGAATGTCAGATGTTCTGTTCTTGTTGTACCGACCGATCTGTGCATGCTCACACCTTTTCAAGGGCCTGCTCAAGGTCTGCGATGATATCTTCAATGTCCTCGATACCTATGGAAAGGCGTATATAGTCCGGCGTGACACCTGTCGCTACCTGTTCTTCCGGTGCCAGTTGCTGGTGAGTGGTAGTAGCCGGATGGATGACAAGGCTCTTGGAATCACCGATGTTAGCAAGATGTGAGAACAACTTAAGCTGGTCTATGAACTTTTTCCCTGCTTCCTCGTCACCCTTTACACCAAATCCCATTAGTGCACCATAACCTCCTTTGAGATATCTGGAGGCAAGCTCATGGCTAGGATGATCTGGCAGACCAGGATAGTTCACCCATGATACCTTGGGGTGGTCAGATAGGTACTTTGCAACCCTATAAGCATTTTCAGAATGCCGCTGTATCCTTAGATGCAATGTTTCAAGTCCTTGTAATAATAGGAAAGAATTAAATGGAGAGATGGCAGCACCTGTATCTCTGAGCAACTGCAACCTTACTTTGAATATGAACACTACATTGCCAAGTCCAGGGAAGTTAGAGAAAGTGTCCCAGTATCTAAGACCATGGTAACTGGGGTCAGGTTCTGTTAGTTCTGGGAATTTGCCGTTGTCCCAGGGAAACTTACCGGAATCCACTATTGAGCCGCCAATGGAAGTACCGTGTCCTCCTATGAACTTTGTAGCAGAGTGTACAACTATATCAGCTCCGTGCTCAATTGGCTGCACAAGTCCTACAGCAGTTGTATTATCCACAACAAGTGGTACTCCGGCAGCATGGGCAATATCGGCAATTATCCTAAAATCAGGAATATCCAACTTTGGATTACCTACAGATTCAATATAGATAGCTCGTGTTCTTGTGCTTATGGCCTTTCTGAAAGCATCTGGGTCAGAGGAATCCACAAAAACCACTTTCCTACCTAGCTTGGGGAATGTGTAGTTTAACAGTTCATACGTTCCTCCATAAAGGTTATTACCGGATATTATCTCATCACCGGGCTGTGTGATAGCCAATAGGGCATAGGTTATGGCCGCTGAACCGGATGCAACGGCAAGTGCACCTGTACCCCTTTCAATGGCAGCGATACGCCGCTCCAGTACATCCGTTGTCGGGTTCATGATCCTAGTATATATGTTTCCAAGTTCCTTGAGGGAAAAGAGATCGGCAGCGTGACCGCTGTCACGGAAAACATAAGATGTGGTCTGATATATAGGCACAGCCCGAGCTCCAGTTGCCGGATCCGGTTTCTGTCCTGCATGTAGTGCAAGTGTTCCTAATCTGTACTTTTGTTCTGTCATTATATTGACCCCCTTTTATCCAAAGCTCGTATTTATCAGCTATATCCTGAAATGTATCTGTAAGGTAACGAACTTCTTCCCATAAAAGCCCGTTCATGCATCACTTTTATCACATGGAGCCTATCAAAAACGATCATAGCTTTTGGGAAATATTCCTCATCTCCACTTTTGAATGACGGATACATGTCCATAGACATGTATATTGGATTTGCTCATGATCTACCTTGTCAGTGATCTCTGCTCAGAATTTTTGGAACACATTCTTTGCTTTTCCATTTTCAATCTGCCTGATCCTTGCTTCTTCCATATCACAGAACAAAGTGACATGGTTATAGCACTCTTTAATGGCTGTCTCATCCAACCTGACCATTTTACGCTCTGATATATCCCTTTCTTTTGCTTTGCCTACGTAATGACTGAGCATCCTCTGACTTCCAGAGCAAGTTGAATGAGGTATTTATCTTTCACTAAAAAATGATTTAGATGAAATGACATATTAACTTACCCGTTCAATGTTGTGAAGGCCCGAAAAACATAAATGATAGAAATGGGAGTGACAAACTATGGAAAAAGCTACCTTTGCAGCAGGTTGTTTTTGGGGAGTAGAAGCTAATTTCAGAAGGGTTAAAGGAGTAATAGCAACAGCAGTAGGATACACAGGTGGTCATTTTCAGGATCCCACATATAAGGACGTGTGTAGCGGAGGGACCGGACATGCTGAAGCTGTTGATATCCTCTTCGATCCTTCGATAGTGAGCTATGTGCAATTGCTTGATATATTCTGGAACATTCACGACCCGACCACCCTGAACCGTCAGGGACCAGACATTGGTACCCAGTACAGGTCGGTTATCTTTTATCACAACAAAGAACAACAAGATGCAGCGATCAAATCAAAGGAAAGAGCACAGAGCTCAGGTAAGTTCAAAAGACCCATAGTTACTGAGATAGTACCTGCATCAACTTTTTACCGGGCAGAGGAATATCATCAGCAATATTTTGAAAAGGGAGGTATGGGTAGTTGTAGGATGTAGTAGGATCCTTTCAGCATCATTCCAGCCGGATGAATTTAAGCAGGTTCGTCCCTCCTTTTTTCCCATGACCTGCAGTTTGCCCCTGAGTGATTATGACCAGTTCTCCGGGAACATAAATATCATGTTGCCTGAGCTTTTCAAAAGCTGTACGTTCCCAATCAATGACCTTTCCCTCTACCAGCACAGGATAAACCCCGTACTGGAAAGCCAGTCTGTTGCACGTATCAGGATACCTGCTAAGACCTATGATCCAGCTGTCTGGTCTGAACCTGGATATGCGCTTGCTGGTTTCTCCTGATGCAGTAGGAACAAGTACATATTTAATAGGTAACTGCTGTAAAGCCTCGTTTATCTGCAGGGCAATGATATCATCGATCTGAAGATGCATTTTGCTCATGGCCTTCTTCATCTGGTAGATACCTGTTTTAGATTTACTGCGCCACTTTTCGGTCTGCTTTGCAATCTTTACCATCATTTCTACGGTGTTCAGCGGATATTTGCCCACAGCCGTTTCAGCTGACAACATCACAGCATCTGTCCCATCTACGATCGCATTGGCCACATCCGTTGCTTCAGCACGTGTAGGTCTTATGTTAGAGGTCATGGATTCCAGCATCTGTGTAGCAGTTATCACGGGAATGCTGAGAAGGTTCGCCTTATGTATTATCTTTTTCTGGACAATTGGAACATCCTCGATAGGGATTTCGACACCAAGGTCACCCCTTGCGATCATTATAGCGTCTGCTTCATTGAGAATGCCATTGATGTTATGGACTGCTTTCTCCCTTTCTATCTTTGCCACCAGGAAAACCTGTTTGCCTTTTAAGGCAGCATATTCCCTTACCTTTTTTATATCATCTGCTGATTCAATGAAAGATATACTGAAACAATCAAGCCCTTCATCCAGAGCGAAATCGATCATCTGTATATCCTTATCTGTTACCGGTTCCAGAAAAACACCAGCACCCGGGAGATTCACACCTTTATGAGATGTAAGCTCCCCACCAACGATCACTTTGCATTTCACGTTCTTTCCGGACACTTCAAGACATTCAAGCTGCAAAAACCCATCATTGATATAAATAAGACTGCCTGGAAAAACACTTTCTGTGAGTTTTGTATAGTCTATCGGTATCAAAGATCCGTCAGTGGGCTCTGTAGATGAAGTGAGCACCACTGTTTCTCCGTGCTGCAGGATCAATGGCTCTTTAGCAAGTTTGCCAACCCGGATCTTAGGTCCCGGAAGGTCTACAAGAATAGCAACTATCTTTCCCATCTCACTTGCTATTTTCCGTATCCTGTGGACAATCTCCCTATGATGGCAAAGATCACCATGGGAAAAGTTCAGACGAGCTATGTCCATACCTTTAAGCATCAATCCCCTGAGCATTTCTTCAGAGGAGGAGGAGGGACCAATAGTACATACGATCTTAGTTTTATGATCAGATGGCATAATAACACATATTGATATTGGTGCTTAGACATTGTCATTGGTACTTATTATGGTTTACGTATACGATTTATTACCATACGATCGGTACTTCTGTCAATAGCAAGCTTTCAACAGTACTTGCATTCATTTAAATATTACTGCTATACAACATCAATACTATAACTGTTCATAAGATCACATGGGGTAAGAATATGGTAAAAGCAGTGTACGAGCTGAACGAACAACAGAAAGCAGATCTTTCTTTGATTTTTGGAGAAGATGTGAACTTCAAAAAAAAGGAAAGGCGTTTTTATACTCATGATGTTGGATCATTGCCGCCCGTTGTAAAGATGTTCCTGGGAAATACACAGCCAGCAGCCATAGTAAAAATAAGGGATGAGGAACAGATCGTAAAGCTCATGGAATTTGCCCGCAAATACGAAATAGCTGTTGTGCCCAGGGCAGGTGCATCCTCGGGCTATGGAGGTGTAATACCCACCAAAGGAGGCATCATTGCAGATGTGACCCCTATGCACAAGATCATTAGCATCGACAAAGAGAACATGAAGGTAACAGTGGGTGCAGGTATCATATGGGAAAGACTGGAATCCAAGCTCAATAAGATAGGGCTTGCAGCACAGGCTGTACCTTCCAGCGCAATGTCGGCTACTGTAGGTGGATGGCTTGCACAGAACGGCCTGGGATATGGCAGCTATGAGTATGGCTGGTCACAGGATACAATGGAAAGTGCCAGGGTGGTGCTCCCTAATGGAGAGATAAAGGATTTCAAAGGCGATGAGTTGCAGAAGATCGTAGGTACCATGGGTACTATAGGTATCATCACACAGCTCACTCTAAAAGTAAGGAAATTAGAGAAGACCGCAGCTATATCTGCAAAGTTCCCAGATGCCACCAGCATGCAGAAAGCTATCACACTTGTAGGAGAGCATAAAGTTCCTCTGTGGTCGGTATCGTTCATCAATCCCGAATGGGCCCAGATGAAGAACAGGGCACCCCCAAAGACACATTACGGGGAGTCAGTGGAAGAACATAGGCCAGAGCTTCCAAATGCTTATATCTGTAATTTTGCCTATCCAGGGTCAAGGGACGTTAGTGTTCTCAAAGATATCATCAAAGGGACTGGTGGAGAGATATTACCTGATGAGATCGCTGAACATGAAACAGAAGAATGGTTCAGGTCCATGAAGGTCAAAAGACTAGGCCCATCGTTCATTCCGGCAGAGATCATTGTACCTGTGTCCAGCATTGGAAAGGTTTTTGAAGATATTGATAAAAAGATAGCTCTTACCGTGCTTGTGGAAGGTATGGTTGCAAAGGGGAATGAGGCAGTGCTGTTGTGCTTCATACCGCACTCAGAACTTTCGTTTAAGTTCAACATGGCATTTCCACTCGCTATCAGTATAGTGAAGATCGCCGAAGAGAATGGAGGACGTATCTACACATCTGGGTTATACTTTGCAAAAAATATAGACAGGGTTTTTACAGATAAGCTAGCCAAGGTCCAAGAACTTAAAAAACAGGTGGACCCAAAGGATGTAATGAACCCTGAGACACTAACCGGAAAACCCATGATGAAGGCAGGACTTTCCATGGTAAAGAGCTTTGAGCCCCTTGCACGTTTCGTAGGTAATCGCTCCGGTGTTGGTGTACATAAGTTCACCGAACAGAAAGGCATACCCGGTGAGATCTTATCTCATGCCTTCACCTGTGCCCAGTGTGGTTATTGTGTGCCCGGATGTGACCAGTATTATGGCAGGGGATGGGAATCTCAGTCCCCTCGGGGAAAATGGTTCTTCCTGAAGGAATACATCTCAGGCAGAGTGGAACTGGACCAGGAACAGGTGGATACCTTCCTTGCCTGTACTACCTGTGAGATGTGTGACCATTACTGCCAACTTGACCTACCTATCGAGCGCTCCTGGATGACACTCAGGGAAAACTTTGTCCAGAAGAAGAAGATGATGACAATACCACCATTTGAGATCATGGCACAGAGCCTTGAAAAGGAAAGGAACATCTGGGCAAATTACAGGAAGGACAGGGATGGTTGGCTACCCAACGATATCCGTGCCAAGATAAAGGATAAGGCGGAGATAGCATATTTTGCAGGATGCACTGCTTCTTTTGTGGAAAAGGATGTAGCTGTGGGTGCTGTGCGTCTTCTTGACGAAGCAGGTATTGAATTCACATACCTGGGAGACAAGGAAGCATGCTGCGGAATACCTATGCTTGTTGCAGGTAAATGGAAGGTCTTCGAGAAAATAATGAAGATGAACACTGCAAATATGCAAAAAAGGGGGGTGAAGACGGTTGTTACATCGTGTCCTGCCTGTCTGCTTATGTGGAGGACCATATATCCTCAGTGGGCCAGAAAACTGGGCATGGAATATCATATCGAAGCCCGGCATTATTCGGAGATGCTGATGGACAAACTGGATATTTTGAAGCCTAAGCTTAAGGTCCCGCTGAACAAGGTTGTAGCCTGGCATGATTCATGCCACATTGGCAGGGCTGGCGCAGGTGTGTATGAACCGCCCCGTGAACTGCTCAAGGCGATACCCGGTGTGCAGTTCAGAGAAATGGAGCATAACAGAGAAAAAGCACTCTGTTGTGGTTCCGTGGTAACGCTTATAGATGAACCGAAGGTGGCAGGCAGGATAGGGAACATACGTTTGCAGGAGGCCGTTGACCAGGATGCTGATATAATGGCCGTTCTCTGTCCATGCTGTATGGTGCAGTTCAGGATAGCTGCAAGGGACAATAATGTGGACCTGAAGATCCAAGACCTCGGTGCACTTGCAGCCCGCAGCCTGGGATATGATATTCCTGATACCACGCATGCTGCCCTTACTGCCTGGGCAACATTCGATAGGATGATAGATCTTATGGTGCCTGAGAACATGAACGAGATGATGGTGGAACTGCTGCCTGATATGATAGGAGCTATGCCTTCATACATGCAGAAGATGATGAAAGTGGTCAAATATGTACCAGGCATGGATGTTCTTATGAAGCCCATGATGCCAAGGATGATGTCATTGCTCATGCCATCCCTGATGCCAAAGGTCATGCCAAAGATGCTGAAGGCAGTGGAAAAAAGGGTGCCAATGCCTGATTACATGCTGGAACAGATGCCTGATCTCATGCCCGCTGCAATGGAGAACCTGATGCCGAATATGCTTCCGCAGATAGCACCTCTGCTAACACCGAAGATGATAGAGTACATCAAAGCACATTGAAAGGTTCACTGACACGAATCATATTCGGGAGCATGGGGGATAGTGACTACTAATAGGCTTAATTTGAAATTCTAGATACGGTCTAAGGTAAACGTTCATTGGAGAATATCGGGATAAGACTTGAGATAATTATCTTTATTTTATTTCATTTTAGAAGGCAGTTCGTTCTTATACTAAATTGCCGAATTATTTAAATATAATAGAGGGTGATGATATACAAATATTGGGCATGCTGGAAAATGCATTGTCCCTGATGGCTTTTTTACGCTGAACTAATTATAAAGAGACGTATCAGACCATGTCTTTGAACAATATTATACTCAGAGGAGCTAAGGAGCATAACCTGAAGAACATAGACCTGACACTGCCCAGGGATAAGCTCATTGTTATTACAGGGCTCAGTGGTTCCGGTAAATCATCCCTTGCTTTTGACACCATCTATGCAGAGGGGCAGCGCAGGTATGTGGAATCGCTTTCTGCCTACGCACGGCAGTTCCTTGGGCTTATGGAAAAACCCGATGTTGAATATATAGAGGGGTTATCTCCGGCCATCTCTATAGAACAGAAGACCACAAGCAAGAATCCCAGGTCCACAGTGGGTACTGCTACCGAGATCTATGATTATCTGAGGCTTTTGTATGCTCGGATAGGCATTCGCCATTGTCCTGATTGTGGAAGGATCATTGAGCCCCAGAGCGTGGACCAGATCGTAGACAGTATAATGAACATCAAAGAAGGCTCAAAGATCCATATTCTGGCTCCTCTGGTAAGAGGAAGAAAAGGAGAATACAAGAAACTGCTGGCTGACCTGCTGGCAGATGGTTTTTCAAGGGTCCGTATTGATGGAGAGATCTACTCACTTGAAGAAGCAAATGAAATCGAGCTTGGCAGATATAACAAACATAACATCGATATCGTTGTTGACAGGCTTGTTGTAAAAGAAGGCATCCAGGAAAGACTTGCTGAGGATGTGGAAACCTCTCTTGCAAAGAGCGGAGGTACCATGACAATACAAATATTAGATGGTGAAGAACTGACCTTCAGTGAGAAAATGTCGTGCCCTGAATGTGGAACGGGTTTTGAGGACCTGGAACCTCCTGCTTTCTCATTCAACAGTCCTCAGGGAGCTTGCCCGGAATGCCATGGGCTGGGCACTTCCATGGAGTTCGACCCGGACCTTATTGTACCGGACAAGTCCCTGAGCCTGCGTGAAGGTGCGGTGGAACCTTGGAGGGTTGCTGATGGCTATTATATGCAGTCATTGGAATCCTTGGCAAAGCATATGGGATTCTCCATGGATACGCCATATGAGCAATTATCAGAAGAGGTAAAATATACGATAATGTATGGCACACACGAGCCTATACCCTACATACATGTGGGCCGCACCGGCGGTATATGGAAGCACACAGGCAGGTTCAAAGGAGTTATTGCCAATGTTTCCAGAACATATGAGAACACAGGATCAGAGAACACAAAGGATAAGATGGCGCGGTACATCAGCACCAAGCCATGCCTTGTATGCAATGGAAAAAGACTGAAGCCTGCAAGCCTTACAGTCACTGTTGATGGTAAGAACATAATGGACATCACAGATATGTCCGTAGAGGATACGCTTTACTTCTTCCAGAACATTGAGACAAAGCTCAATGACAAGGAATATGCCATTGCCCGCCTGATACTCAAGGAGATTAAATCAAGATTGGGGTTCCTTATGGACGTGGGTCTTGACTATCTCACACTGAGCAGGCCTGCAGCCACACTATCTGGAGGAGAAGCCCAGAGGATCAGATTGGCCACACAGATAGGCTCCAGCCTCATGGGAGTGCTCTACATTCTGGACGAACCCAGTATAGGGCTGCATCAGAGGGACAACCTGAGGCTTATCAATACGCTGAAACACCTGCGTGACATAGGTAATACTGTCCTTGTAGTGGAGCATGACGAGGAAACTATAGAAAGTGCTGACCATGTTGTGGACATGGGACCCGGAGCTGGTATCCACGGAGGTGAAGTAGTTGCTGAAGGTACCCCGCAACAGATCATGGAGGACAAGGACTCTCTCACTGGTAAATACATGAGCGGAGAACTTAGTATTGAAGTTCCTGAAAAGCGCCGAAGACCCACCGGCAAGCTCGTTCTCTACGGTGCCGGTGAGAACAACCTCAAGGACCTTGACGTGGAATTCCCTCTTGGGATAATGGTGTGCGTCACTGGTGTATCTGGTTCCGGAAAAAGTACGCTCATAAATGAAACTCTTAACAAGGCATTGGCAAAGGAACTCAACAAGGCCAGGGAAAGGCCAGGGAAATATAGGTCAATCAGCGGAATGGAACAGGTGGACAAGGTGATCACCATCGATCAGTCCCCTATTGGCAGAACCCCGCGGTCCAATCCTGCTACTTATACAAACCTGTTCACGCCTATCAGAGAACTATTCGCACAGACGAAACTTGCAAAAGCAAGGGGATATAAGGCCGGCAGGTTCAGTTTCAATATACGTGGGGGCAGATGTGAAGCGTGTTCAGGGGATGGCACTATCACCATAGAGATGAATTTCCTCCCGGACGTGTATGTACCCTGTGAAGTATGCCATGGCAAGCGTTACAACCGTGAGACCCTGGAAATAACTTATAAGGACCGCAATATAGCGGATGTGCTGAATATGACGGTAGAGGAGGCATTGGATTTTTTCAAGAACGTCCCTGTCATCCAACGCAAGCTTCAGACCTTGTATGACGTGGGCCTGGGTTATATAAAAGTTGGTCAGTCCTCCACAACATTATCCGGTGGTGAAGCGCAGCGTGTTAAGCTTGCAACGGAACTTAGCAAACGTTCCACTGGCAAAACAGTATATATTCTGGACGAACCCACAACAGGCCTTCATTTCCATGATGTTAAGAAGCTACTGGAAGTGTTGCAGCAACTGGTGGACAGTGGGAACACCGTCATAATCATCGAACATAATCTGGATGTCATTAAGACCGCTGACTGGATCATCGATCTTGGACCCGAAGGTGGGGAAAAAGGTGGACAAGTCATAGCCCAAGGAACACCCGAGGACGTCTCACAGAATGAAATATCCTATACAGCTGAATTTCTCAGACGAAGTATGAATAAAAAGAAACCATTCAAAGGTTCAGACGATCATTAAGCCAGGTTCGAAGAGAAGAGATCATCTTCCCTTCAATTTCTCAATAACCGCTTCAACCTGTTCAACTGCTGTTCCTATATATCTATCCGGATCAACAAGGTTGTTAATATCCTCTTCTGTGAGGTAATTCGCAACATCAGGTTTTGACAGCAAGACCTCCTTGAAATGCTTTCCTGTATCGTGAGCTTCCATGGCACTGGAACGTACGATTTCATGTGCTTCCTGACGGCCAACACCACGTTTTGCAAGCTCTATCATAACAGCTTCTCCCATGTTCAGTCCTCTTAGCAGGTTGAGGTTACGGCGGATGTTCTCCGGATAGAACCTTAGATCTTCTATAACGCCTATACCCAGTTTGATAATGTGATCTGTGAGCACACATGCTTCAGGGAACACGATCCTTTCGCATGAGGAGTTGGTGAGGTCGCGTTCATCCCACAGGGTGTTGTTCAAAAGTTCGGGTTCCACCATTGCACGCACGATCCTTGCAAGACCACATATCTGCTCTGACTTGATAGGATTGCGTTTGTGAGGCATGGTAGATGAACCTACTTGCTTTTTCTTGAAGCTTTCTTCTATTTCAGCTATCTCCGTTCTTTGAAGAGAACGTATTTCTACGCCTATTTTATCAAGGGTCGTTACAGTGTTGGCCATCCACATGACGAACTCAGCATGCCTGTCACGCTGTATGATCTGATTTGAAACATCCACAGGACCGATCTCAAGATATTGCATTACAAGTTTCTGTATCTCTATTCCATCCTTGCCAAAAGCTGCCTGCGTACCCACAGCACCTGTCATCTGTCCTACTAACAGGCGGGGTTTGAGCTGTTCCAGACGTTCGATATGACGTGCAACCTCAGAAGCCCAGATAGCAAATCTCAGGCCATATGTTGTAGGCACACCTATCTGTCCGTGTGTCCTTGCAGCACATACAGTATGCTTATGGGCCTCGGCCTGCATGAGCAACACGTCCAACAGCATGTGCATCTTGTCTTCTAGGATCTGTACTGCTTCCTTAAGCTGAAGACCAGTGGCAGTATCAAGAATATCATTGGAAGTGGCACCAAAATGTACCCATTTACCCGCATCTTCCGGACATTTTTCTGAGATCCCTATCACCACGGCCATCATGTCATGGTGTATCTCATCCTCTATCTCCTTCACACGTTCCAGTTCTACGAGTCCTATGCTGTCTGATATGATATCGGCAGCTTTCTTAGGGATCAGACCTATATCGGCTTCAGCTTTAGCAAGTGCAGCTTCTACGATCATCAGTTTTTTAAGGCGATTGGATTCGCTCCAGACAAATTTCATTTCTTCTGTACCATAACGATATTCAATTGGATGAATGGACATGTATATATCTCCTGAAATTGTTTTTATAGCCTCTCTGACGTATAGTAAGTCTGAACCAATAAATATGCTTTGAATGACAATCTCTTTGTAATAAATAGAAAAATAAAAAAGGACAATGGCAGATCAATAGGTCTTTTGCCATCAGTTTCCCGGACTGAAGGAAGGACGAGTGGGTTGAAGCTCATATCCAATGCTTCCGTTCTGTTGTTGGGAAGTGGTATCATCTTCCGGATACCATCTTGCAGGAAGTTGATAGTCCAACGATTCACTGTATGTTGTAGGAAGGAAGAACTGTGTTCCGCGGTCCTTTAACGATGCTTCGAAACCGGGATCGATGGATTCCAATGTCTGCTTACATATTTCTGCCTCCTCAGCTTTACCTATCCTATACAGAGCGAATCGCTTGTTGTAAAGGGCTGATGTACAGGCAGGGTCAATGGCAAGAGCGCTATCATAACAGGATACAGCAGTTTCGACCTGGCCCATTATATTGAATATGAAACCCATGTTGTACCAGGCAGGGATACACATGGGATCCATTTCAAGGGTTTTGTTATAATAGAAAATTGAACCCTTATAGCTGCTAACAAGGTACGAAATAGTACCTTTATGGTACATTGCAGATACAGATGTGGGATCAATTGCCAGCACCTTATCATATTCTGCCAGAGCTTGCTGATAGTCTCCTTTAAGGTAGAAGGAGAAGGCTTTTGTTCCCATTAACAGGGTGTCCGACGGCTCCAACTGGAGCAACTGGTCATAGCAAGCGATGGCATCATCGTGTCTACCCATCCTGTCAAGTGCCAAGCCTTTCTGATAGATGACATCCGTGTTCTGAGGTTGCATTGCAATGATCTGGTCATAACTACCTATGGCCATGTCAAATTGTCCAAGCTTCTCGTACGCTGTGCTCTGCTTATAAAGGATACTGATATTATCAGGTTCGATCTCAAGTGCCTTATTATAAGAAGATGCTGCATCCAGATATTTCTCAAGTGCATAGTAGGCATCACCACGGTCACATAGGGCCTGAGAGTTCTTTGGATCTATGGATAGAACGGTGTTTGCATATTGAAGAGCTTGTTCATAGGAACCTGTACTGTAAAATACACGCCCTTTCTGCAGCATGGCAGGACTGTTCTGAGGCTCAAGAGCAAGTACATTATCAAAACATATCAATGCTCTGTCCATATCACCAGTGCTGAAAGAAACAACTCCTAAAGAATACCATGCAGGAGAATAGGATGGGTCAATGGTCACAGCATTCTCATAGTGTTCAATGGCCCACAGATCCATCCCAGCTTCCATTAGGACCGAGCCTTTATCACATAAAACCTTAACAGACATCGGATCAAGCATAAGGGCTTTGTCAAAGCAGGCGATAGCATCATCGTAACTACCAGTGTTCTGGTAAGAAATACCCTTAGCATCCCATACATCAATAGCGTTCACGGTAAAATATTTTGCATGAGGTTCTTTTTCATTGTTAACGGACCTTACCACAATGCTGGATGCTTCATTATTGCCTATGGGAGAGAGGGCCAAGCCCTTGAAGATCTGGAACATCGTAGCTTTATCATTTCTCTTTCTGTTCATATTTTCAATTGCATTGTCTGCTTTTATAAGATTATTATCTATATTTATACGGAAATTAGCTTCCTTATATCCCGGACTTAATACAAGTGTCTGCTCATACGCAGAAATGGCTTCTTCATATTTTCCAAGCTTGTCGAGAACTGTACCCTTGAGATACCATATATCAGCAGATTCCGGATGTAGCTCCAGCAATTTATTATAAGTGTTGAGCGACTCTGTGTATCTTCCCATGGTTTCAAGGTTAGAGGCCTTTGCATATAGAGCAGCTGAAAATCCTGGATTTTCTTTAATGGCTTTATCATAACTTTTTATGGCATCTACTGGCCGACCGAGCTTGTCAAGGGCCATACCTCTCTCAAACCATACTTTTGCACAAGACTCTTCATTGAGGGCTTTACTATAACTAGCAACAGCTTCTTCGTACTTTTGGACCATGTCAAAAGCTTTTGCACGATCGTACCAGACTATAGCAAAGTTGGGTTCGAGCTTCGTTACCTTGTCATAGGATGATATTGCATCCTCATAATTACCAAGCTTATAATATGCCGTACCTTTATTGTACCATATATGCGCTGAGTCGGTTTTGAATTGAGGGGATTCGGTATAACATTCCATTGAATTGACCTCATCTATAAAAAGGTAAGAAGATATGTCTGCCACATACAAACCGCTCAGACCATCGGGATTTAACTGTAGCGCACGGTCATAACATTCTATTGCTTCAGAATATCTCCCCAGAGAATCCAGATTTCTACCTTTCTTGTTCCATGCAGTCGCATTTTTCGGGTCGAGCGTAAGCATTTGATCATAACAGTTAATAGCATCAGTATATTGTCCCAGACTATCATAGCTCAGTGCCTGCAGATACCAAGCCTCTATATTGTAAGGGTCATGGGTAAGAAGGATATTATATGCCTCTATAGCTGATGTGTGATCTCCAAGGGCAACTGCTGATCTTGCTTTCCCAGACAATGCTTCAGTATTGAGAGGCTCAAGCTTCAGAACATTGTCATAATCTGCAATGGCCTTTTCGAGTTCACCGATGGTTTCATAAGCATTTGCCCTTGCAAACCAGATGTCAGGTTCATCTGGGACTATTGCCAGGGCTGTATTGAAAGAGGCAATGGAGTCATTGTATCTTCCTACATGTAAATAGGAATAACCCGTATCATATATGGAATTCGCATATTTTGAGAAAATGTTCAGTATCTCATCATAACAGGCCATTGCCTCATCATTCCTTCCAAGACCATCAAGGGATTTGCCTTTATGATATACCAGTTTAATATACTCAATATCAAAAGTTGTAATGTTGTTATCATTTAAAACATATCCATTTGAAGAAGAAGAAGAAGAAGAAGAAGCCGATGACTGACCTGAAGATTGAGTTGGATATTGCACACCGAATTTTTCAAGAGAGGTCTCATAGATGTTAAGAGATTCGTTATATCTGCCTAAAGCTTCCAGCATGATGCCTTTTTTGTAAAGGATATCACTGGAATTAGATTTCATGCCCAGGATGATCTCATAGGACTCTAGGGCAGATTTGGGGTTTCCCATAAGGTATTGTGCTTCAGCCTTATTCTCAAGGATTTCAGTTGATAGGGGATCGAGCTCCAGTGCCTGATCAAAGAAGTTCAGGGCTTCTGTATACGAACCGTTGCGACTCATTTCAAGACCTTGTTCATTGAAGGACCTTGCCTCATAACTCATACCATTAGCACACGGAACAAAAAGTAAAACCAATATCAATATTGTGCAAACTGAAAGGAATAATTTATTTAATGCCATCTGAATACCTGTCAGGAAATTCTAGTGATTATGACCTTATTGTGTTATATTAGATAAGATTTTTGTTCTTCTTTTAACGAACAAATTATACATTGTTATATAGCCAAATTTAAGCTCCATACTAGAAAAGACATGCGTGATATAAATATTTTATTCAATTAAAATAATAAAATCAATTTAAATAGATACACCCTTCAAAAAAGTGAAAATATGTGTATGCCTTTCCGGTATACGATCTACTTCTCAACGAACTTTTTGTACAACCGTGCCTGGAAACCATGGTACTTGGCAAATCCCTCGGCATCCTTCTGGTCAATGGAAGATGTGTCGAAGGACACAAGATCCTCGGAATACAGTGCGTATGGTGATGAGCGGGCCAGCAGTGTAACACTACCCTTGTAAAGCTTCACGGTAACAGTACCGGTGACACGTTCCTGGGTCTTGTCAATGAAAGCGTTCAGGTCGTGGTACAGAGGCTCGTCCACAAGACCGGAATATGCAAGCTCAGACCATTGCTCATCCACTATCTTCTTGAACCTTAGCTCAGGTCTGGTAAGCACCAGCTTCTCCAAATCCCTGTGAGCTGCAAGTAATACAGTAGCTGCGGGGTGCTCATAGTTCTCCCTGGCCTTGAGGCCCAGTACACGATCCTCGATCATGTCGGTACGTCCCACACCATGTGAGCCTGCTATCTTATTAAGCTGCTCGATAAGCTCCACACCATCAAGCTTCCTGCCGTCAAGGGATACCGGCACACCCTTTTCGAAACCGATCACAATGATCTGCGCCTCAGGTGCTCTTTCTGGAGATACTGTCCATTGATATATCTCCTCAGGAGGGATGAAGCTGGGATCTTCCAGTTTGCCACCCTCGATACTGCGGCTCCAGATGTTCTCATCCACGCTCCATGGCCTGGCGCTGGTAGCCGCCACCGGGATGCCGTGCTTTTTTGCATAATCGATCTCCCATTCACGGGTGAGGTTCATATCTCTCATAGGTGCCACAACGTCCAGGTCAGTGAGCCTGAAAACAGCCTCGAACCTCAGCTGATCGTTACCCTTACCGGTACAACCATGAGCAAGTGCCACCGCATTCTCTTTCTCTGCAACCTCCACGACCTTGCGTGCGATGAGCGGACGAGCCACGGCAGTGCCCATAACATAACCTTCATAGTCGCCATTGGCTTTGATCAGGGGGAAGATATAATCCTTCACGAACTCAGCCTTTGCATCAATGGTATAATGTCCGTCACTTATCTTTTTTGCTTTTTGTTCAGCCTCCAGTACTTCCTGCCTGGGCTGTCCCACATCCACTGACACTGTGATGACCTTATCGTAACCGTATTCTTCCTTGAGTATGGGGATACATATGGAAGTGTCCAGTCCCCCTGAATAAGCGAGCACTACTTTCTTTGACATGATTTCCTTCCTCAGAATATACTCGAACTATAACAAGAAAAGTAAATAAAAGCTATCCTTAATTGAGAACCTTCCTATGATATTCATTGATGGACTTAGTGACGATCTCACCGGCCTTCATGGCCTCAATGGCCCTGGCTGCAGCTATCGCAGCCTGGATGGTAGTGATGTACGGTATCTTGAAGTCCACAGCAGCCCTGCGTATCATGTAACCATCCTTGCGGGATTGCTTGGTGATAGGTGTGTTGATGACCAGGGATACCTCGTTCCTGCGCATCATGTCAATGACATTAGGACTTCCCTCGCGTACTTTTTTTATAATGTCCATCATGATCCCATGTTCTGCAAGATATTCTGCAGTGCCTTTAGTGCCTATAAGCTCTATACCAGCATTCTTCAATATGCGGGCAACTTCCACAAGCTGGACCCTGTCACTCCCTCGAATGGACATGAATACCTTTCCGGTAAGCGGTAATAGATTATCTGCACTGAGCTGCGCCTTAAAGAAAGCACGGCCATAATCATAGTCTATGCCCATTACTTCACCCGTGCTCTTCATCTCAGGTCCCAACACCGGATCAGCACCCGGCAGTTTATCAAAGGGCAACAATACTTCCTTTACAGATACGTGGTTCATTTTAGGTTCTTTCTCAAGAGAATAACCCATATCTTTCAAGGAATGGCCTATAATGACCTTTGCAGCGATCTTGGCAAGTGGGATCCCCACTGCCTTGGAAACGAAGGGTACTGTTCTGCTTGAACGCGGATTTGCTTCAAGTACATATATGATATCGTTCTGCTTTGCCATCTGGATGTTCAGCAATCCCTTCACGTTCAGTGCCAGGGCGATCTTACGTGTGTAGTCCCTGACCGTTTCCAGGGTCTCCTCATCAAATGACTGAGGCGGTATCACGCAGGCAGAATCACCGGAATGCACACCTGCCTCCTCTATATGTTCCATGATAGCCCCGATAAGCACGTCCTTGCCGTCACATACTGCATCCACATCGATTTCCACAGCACTCTCCAGGAAATCATCAATGAGTATAGGATGCTCTGGTGACACCCTTACAGCCTCACGCATGTACTTTTCCAGATCGTTCTGGTCGTACACGATCTCCATGGCCCTGCCGCCAAGTACATATGATGGTCTCACGAGCACAGGATACCCTATGCGTGCAGCCACCTCAAAAGCGTCTTTCTGGGATATGGCATAACCTGCTTCAGGCTGGTTGATGCCCAGCTGCTTCATCATAATGTTGAATTTTTCCCTGTTCTCTGCAATATCCATGTCCACCGGAGAAGTGCCCATGATAACGGTAGGGATATCAGCCCGCCTCTTTAGTTCCTTTTCCAGAGGTATTGACAGGTTCACAGATGTCTGGCCACCGAACTGCACCAGCACCCCATCCGGCTTTTCCTTTTCGATGACATTCATGACATCCTCAAGGGTAAGAGGCTCAAAGAAGAGCTTATCAGAAGTGTCATAGTCAGTAGATACGGTTTCAGGGTTGTTGTTGATGATATGGGCTTCTATACCCTCCTCCCTGATAGCTGTTACAGCATGTACTGTACAATAGTCGAATTCAATACCCTGGCCGATCCTGATAGGGCCTGCGCCCAGGATGAGGACCTTCTTATTGTCAGAGGGTTTAGTCTCACACATCTGCTCGTAGCATGAATAGTAATAAGGAGTAGCAGCCGCGAACTCTGCAGCACATGTATCCACCATTTTGTAAGTGGTGATAATACCTGCGCTGCGCCTCATGTCATTGATCTCTGCACGGGTCCTGCCAGTAAGCTCACCAATGCGCTCATCGGTGAAACCCATACGCTTGCTTTTCCTGAGCAGATCTGCTGACAGGTCATTCTTGTGACCTGCTTCCTTAAGCTCGTTTTCCATATCGATGATATGCTTTATCTTATTAAGGAAGAAAGGATCGATAGATGTGAGCTCTCTGATCTCTTCTATTGAGAAGCCTGTTGTTAGGGCTTTATAGATAACGAACAGCCTCTCGCTCGTAGGGGTCTTCAGAAGTGTCGTGATCTCATTATTGCTCCATTCCCCTTCCCCAAAGTACGCATCAATGTCCAGGGACCTTATGGCCTTGAGCAATGATTCCTCAAAGGTCCTGCCGATAGCCATTACTTCTCCTGTGCTCTTCATGGCAGTGGTCAAGGTCTTATCTGCTGTCACGAACTTGTCGAATGGCCAGCGCGGGATCTTTGTAACAATATAGTCAATGGTAGGTTCAAAGGATGCGGGGGTCTTCTTAGTAACATCGTTGAGGATCTCATCCAAGGCCATGCCTATTGCTATCTTTGCAGTGACCCTTGCTATTGGATAACCCGTGGCCTTTGATGCCAGGGCCGATGAGCGGGATACACGTGGATTAACTTCCACGATCCTGTACTCTCCATCCTTCACAGCAAATTGGATATTACAACCACCTTCGATTCCTAATGCCCGGATGATCTTAATGGCTGCTGTCCTCAGCATCCGGTTATCTTCATCATTGAGTGTCTGGGAAGGTGTCACCACGATGGAGTCGCCGGTGTGGATACCCATGGGATCTATGTTCTCCATGTTACATATCACTATACATGTATCGTTGGCATCTCTCATTACCTCGTACTCGAACTCCTTCCACCCCAGCACACTTTCTTCTATAAGCACTTGATTGATACGGCTTCGGCGAAGTCCCCGCTCTGTTATTTCCAGTAGCTCCTCTCGGGAATGAGCGATACCTCCACCTGCGCCTCCTAAGGTATAGGCTGGCCTTATGATAAGAGGTAAACCCAGCTCATCAATGAGCCCTTCTGCTTCTGTCAGTGTGGACACTGCCTTACTGCGTGGCACCTTCTCACCGATGCCCTCCATGGCTTCCTTGAAGAGCTCACGGTCCTCAGTGTTCTTGATAGCCTGAAGCGGCGTGCCTAGCAGCTTTACGCCGAACTTCTCGAAGATGCCCATTTCAGCAAGCTCACTGGTGATGTTAAGGCCGGTCTGACCACCTATGCCTGCAATGATACCGTCAGGTCTTTCTTTCTCAATGATCATTGCCACAGTTCTGGGGTCAAGCGGCTCTATATAGACAGCATCTGCCATTTCAGGATCTGTCATAATGGTGGCAGGGTTGGAGTTCACTAGCACTACCTGTAATCCCTCTTCCTTAAGGGAACGGCATGCTTGGCTGCCTGAAAAGTCGAACTCTGCTGCCTGACCAATAGTGATGGGACCTGAGCCTATAAGCAGTACTTTTTTAATATCTGTCCTCTTGGGCATTATTGCTCACCCTCCAGGAGCTTAAGCACCTTACTGAAGAATACGTTCTCCATGTCCATGGGACCCGAGTGTGCATCGGGATGATACTGCACGCTGAACATATCAAGATATTTATGACCTATACCTTCAACTGTCTTATCATTTGCATTGATCTGGGTTACGATCACATCTTCGGATCCGAATGTATCTCCATCCACAACAAAACCATGGTTCTGAGAAGTCGTGTGTACTATACCTGTTTCAAGGTCCTTGACTGGCTGATTAGCTCCCCTGTGTCCGAACTTTAGTTTGTAGGTCTCCGCGCCCAGCGCCAGGGACAATATCTGATGTCCCAGACATATGCCTACAATAGGCATCGTCCCTGCAAGTTCCTTTACGACCGCTATAGCGTTTCTTGCCTGTTGTGGGTCCCCCGGACCATTTGAAAGGAAAAGCATATCAGGCTCGTATGATCCTATCAGCGAGGTGCTGGCATTTGCAGGCACTACCGTGATGTCGATCCCTCTATTGAGCAGACTGGTGCTGATGCTACGCTTCATGCCCATGTCCAAGAGTACAACATGCTTTGGATCGTAAGGGTCCCTTAAGGGACTTTCCAGCCTGTAAGGTGCCGGGCATGTAACCATTGAAATATAATCCAATTCTGATATGTGCGGCTGTTTTCTGGCAAGCTTTACAGCTTCTTCCCCATCGTCACTTCCGTTAATGAGAGCAGCACGCAGTATACCATGTTCACGCGTCTTTATGGTCAGCATACGCGTGTCAACCCCGGATATGCCGGGCTTTCCTTCGTCCTCCATAAGCTGGAAGATAGTACGTTTTGATCTATAATGGGAAGGTTCCCGACAAGCTTCCCTGACCACAAGGCCTTCTGCCTTGATCCCGTCAGATTCGAAACTATTGTTGCTAACACCATAATTACCGATAAGCGGATAAGTGAACATCAGGATCTGCCCTTTATATGAAGGGTCAGAAATTGCCTCCTCATAGCCTGTATATTGAGTAGTAAAAACCAGTTCTCCAGAAACTATGCCTTCAGCACCGAACCCGGTGCCTTGAATAATCGTCCCATCTTCTAATCCTAGTACTGCATTCATTGTAAGAACCTGGGTATACATGAAATGAATAGGCTATAAGTATTGCGATGATAACGTGAACTTCGGTAGATATCAGTATATATATTCTTTTAGATCTGCAGATCTTACCCCTTCAGGCAAATTAACAGTTAATTTTATATATTGATTTTAAATTTAAAATTAATTTTATCATATATTTAAAAATTTATTGATCTCTTGTTTGAGCAGTTCACTCAATATCTTTCCATCGACCTTGCCCCTGAACTCAGCCATCACTACCCCCATAAGCGGGCCTACGGCAGCAGGACCTTTTTGTTTCACAAAATCCTGCCTTTCGTGGATCATGGACTCAATGAACTTTTCGATCATGTCAGTATCACTATTTGAAAGACCAGCTTCTGCAGCAGCCTTCTCTGCTGACAGTTCCGGATTTTGTGCAAGCACTCTAAGCACGGGATCGATACCTTCCCTGGAAAATATACGTTGTTCTACAAGAGAGAACACCTGCTTAAAATGTTCATCACAGAGCCTGTCAATGTCCACTCCATCACGTTTCAGCTCAGGCAGCATACCTGTAAGGGTACGGGATATAAGGGTGGGTGTCACACTTTTCCCATCCTGGAAATACAAGACCAGTTCCTCGAATAAGGGAAGATGCGGTGAATACGCGATCATATCTGCAAGTTCACCACTTAGGCCCAGCTCAGCAGTGAACCTTTTTGATTTTTCAGTAAGTAGCTCAGGCATCTGAATGCTCTCGAATTGTTCCATTGAAATATCCATCTTGGGCACATCGGTCTCGGGATACATCCTTGCAGCTCCCGGCAGTGGCCGCAGGTAGGAACTATTGCCATCAGGAAGTGCCTTACGTGTTTCTTCCGGCACACCCATGAGAGTTTCCTTTACTCTTTTTATGACATTTTCCATAGCTCCTCTGGCACGTTTCTCAACATCGGCCACCATTATGACCGCATCGTCTTCCCTTGCACCCACTGTCTGGCGCAGTGCAAGCACTTCTGCTTCAGTGATACCATAATTCGGAAGTTCATCAGTATGGAATATTCCACCTACTCCCGCTGGTTTGGCACGGTCTGAAAACTCCGTACCAAGCCGTCTGCCAGGCTGAACTTCCCTGCCCACGGATCCCGCAAATCCTGGAAGTAGTATGGCAAGCACCTTGCCTTTCTTCAGGGACCTTTGTATGACCTTGGATGTGGTCTGCTCAAAGATGTCAGTCACATCGAAGATCTTATCGCATACAGAAGCACCTTTTGCCAGTAATGCATCCCTTATCTCAAGCAGGTTCACTTGGCGCTCCACTTCCCTTTCCACAAGCATTTCCAGAATATCCAGAGCCTGCACTCCCTTAAGCTCCACCCTGGCACCTTTTTCTATAGAGATGTTCACATCCTGCCGGATAGTACCAAGACCGCGTTTCACCTTGCCTGTGGAACGCAGCAACATACCTATCTGTTGTGCTGTTTCTTTTGCATGTGCAGGTGATATGATGTCCGGTGCAGTGCCTATCTCTACAAGAGGTATGCCCAGTCTGTCCAAGGAATATATCACCACATCGCCCTGATCCTCTATCTTCTGGCACGCTTCTTCCTCGAGGCACAATACATCCACACCCACGCGCCCCTGGGAGGTCTCTAGATAACCATCCTTTGCAAGGAAAGCAGTGCGCTGGAAACCGCTGGTGTTGGAACCGTCCACTACGATCTTACGCATTATGTGCATTTGGTCCACAGGCTGCATGTGCAACAGTTTTGCGATCACAAGGGCAATGTCCAAAGCTTCCGGATTAACTTCGGTGGGTGGTTCATCATCATTTTCCACTAGGCAAGTAGAATCATAGGCCTTATAGCAATATTTACGATTGAGCTTGGACTGTTCCAGGGCAGCCCTGTCAGTTTCCCCCATCTCACTGGCTGTGGGCCGCAGGAACCTGAAGAACTCCGAATCTGATTCCTTAATGTCCCGTATGATCGTGGGGCATCTACAGAAAAGTTTCTGCTTTGAGTCCAGCTGCTGGTGGATCTCAAGCCCGCATTTCAAACCAAGAGCTCTGTAATCTAATCTATCAGCCATGAGAATCTATCCCCTTCAGGAATGTTATCTTGTCTACAACTCGCTGACCTTATATTAAGGCAAGTATTAATGATTGTTCCCTATTGTTCTTTCTCAAGCATTTGTTCCCTTATGCGAGCCCTGAGAAGTTCAACATCATCAGATCTTTCCAGCATCCTGCGGATAGAAGTGTTGCTGAATACCGGCGTGACCTTTTCAAGATTCTCTCTTGCAAGTGCCAGAAGATCACTGTTTATTCTGGGCGGCTCAACTTCCACATGTTCTCTAGGCGGTTCCGGCTCCACTTCTAGGGTACGGGATACATCCGGAAGATGGCGTTTTCCAGTTACCATGGAATCAAGGGCATCTCTCCACTGGTTGGCCCAAGGACTGTCAGGTATCTCTGTATGGTGCACTAGGTGTCGTTCCACATGCATCACATCCTTAGGACAGGCATTAACGCATGCACCACAATAGGTACACATATCCTCTTGCATGGCTATCTTACCGTCTTTGGATACATACCACAGATGTGAAGGACAGACATTGAAGCACCCATGGCAGCCCAGAGGATCGCATTTGCTCACGTTGGGAGCTATGAGCGTGATCTTGCCTTCAATAGGTTTTTTGATGTCCATTGCATCATAAGGACATACTACCTGGCACCAAGTACAACGAGTGCATTTCATATCATCTATCAGCACTCTGCCTGCCACGGGTGGGGCTTCCCCTCTTTTCTCGCCGACCACGCGAATGGCCTCCTCAGGGCACAGGTCCTGGCACAAGGTGCAGTAGTCACATTTATCTTCATCCACCAGCAGCTGCTCGAAAGGTCTGACGTCCGTAGGCGTTTTTTCCTTTTCGATCAAAAGGAAAGCATCGCAGAACCGTGCACACAGGCCACATAGGTTGCATTTTTCTGTGTCTATTTCGATCAGACCTTCCATACCTTCCTTAAAAGGTGAAACTTCAGCTTTGATCGGCATGTCCAGCTCAAGCACAATGGCATCTTCCGGACATGCTGCCTCGCACAGGGCACATGGGAGACATTTGTCATTGGTCCGTACAAAGTCATCGTACCTGGGGAACTTATCATGTGAAGGGAAATCTCCTTCCTCTGTCATAGAATAAGCATGCATAGGGCAGAACTGTACACACATGGAACAGAAAGTGCACTTATCCAGGTCCATGGTTACCGGAGGAGCATCCAATCCCATAGAGATCTCCTTCATAGGGCCAAGTTCCAGGGCCTTCGTGGGACACAGACCCACGCATATGCCACAGCCTATGCACCGTTTATAGTCATAGTCCAGTACTTTCCTGGACCTGTTGCTGATCTGTCTATAGATGAAGTGTGTGCCATCCACATCCATTTCCTTCTCCAGGGACATGGATGCTTCATCCCGGTCATCCGTCATTGTGTCCCTCCAGCAGCTCAGACCCTATGGGCCCTATCTCCCTGAGCTCGTCCACAAAACTTTCAATGGACCTGGCAAATCTTTCGCCCTCGGCTGCTGATATCCATTCCATCTTCAGGCGATGAGGATCGATGCCTATGTCCTCGAGCACTCCCTGCAGTATTTCCATCCTCTTTTTGGCATTGTAATTGGCAAAGATATAATGGCATTCACCGAGCCGGCATCCTGCAATCAGCACACCGTCCGCCCCACCTTTAAAAGCTTCCAACACGAACCCCGGGTCCACACGACCTGCGCACATGACCCTGATAACTCTGATGTTTGTAGGGTACTGGATCCTGGAAACGCCAGCAAGGTCAGCGCAGGTGTAACTGCACCAGTTACAGAGAAATGCTACAATTAGGGGAAACTCAGATTTCACCTCGGTGGCTGCCCTCACCTGAGCGAGGATTTGCTCATCGGTACTATTATACATCAATATGGCATCAGTAGGACATGATGCACTGCATGCACCGCATCCATAGCATGATATTTCATCCACGATAGCCTTGCCATTGTTGACCTTGATCTTTCCGAACTGACACACATCCTCACATATCTTGCACCCTATACATTTCTCCTCTTCCACATGGGCACTTTGGGGATCGGTCTCCAGCTCACCCCGGGAAAGTAATTGCATGGCCTTAGCCGAGGCTGCTATTCCTTGGGCAATAGCTGCCTGTATCTCTTTTGGACCAGAAGCACAGCCTGCCACATAAATTCCCTTCACATGGGAATCCACGGGTCTCATCTTTGGGTGGGCAGTGGCAAAGAAGCGGTCCGTACGGCGGGAAAGATTAAGGACCCTTGAGATCTTATCAGCATCATCAGGGGCTTCCATCCCGGTGGAAAGCACCACAAGGTCATAGTTTTCTTCTCTTATCTCGGAACTTAAGGTATCCTCGAACCTCAAGAACAACTTACTATTGAGGTCCTGTTGTACCTCTGCCACTTTACCCCGTATGAAGTCAATGCCCATGGACTGGGAACGGATGTAATACTCTTCATACATCTCTCCGGCAGCACGTATATCGATATAGTGGATCGTGATCTCAATATCATGATAACGTTCCTTGAGCAGCTGGGCGTTCTTCATAGCAGACATGCAGCATACACGCGAGCAGTACGGATTGCCTACGGTCTCATCCCTTGAACCCACACACTGGATGAATGCAACTTTTTTTGGTATTTGCCCGGTAGAGGGCACAAGCACTTTTCCTCTTGTGGGTCCGGAAGCATTGAGCAGGCGTTCCAGCTCCATGTTGGTTATGACATCAGAGTACACACCATATCCATATTCCTCCTTGCGGGCTGCGTCAAACGGCTTGTAGCCACTGGCAAGGACAATAGCACCCACTTTAATAGATATCGTTTCCTCTTTCATGTTGTAGTCAATGGCATCTGCCGGGCAGGCCTGTAAACACAATCCGCAACCTACACAATAATCGTTATCAATGTACGTCACCTGAGGCACAGCCTGGGGTATGGGCATGTTTATCGCTTTTGTCCTGCCCATACCCAGATCAAAACGGTTCGGTATCTCCACAGGGCAGACCCTTGCACATTCATCCACACATCCCTTGCATTTGTCCTCGATGACATACCTGGGTTTCTTTACAATAGTTACCTGGAAATTACCGGCAAAGCCCCTTACCTCGGAAACCTCGGCCATGGTCAGAAGATCGATGGAAGGATGTTGCTGTACATCGGTCATCTTAGGTGCAAGCACGCAGATAGAGCAATCGTTCGTTGGGAACACCTCATTGAGCAGTGCCATTTTCCCGCCGATGGTGGGCTCTTTTTCCACCATGTGCACATGATACCCGCTATCAGCAAGGGTAAGGGCAGCCTCAATGCCAGCAACCCCTCCACCTATGATCAGTACCTCTTTATTGGCAGAGACTTTTTTTATCTGGAGCGGGTCCAATAATTTAAGACGTGCAAGACCCATACGTATGAGGTCAAAGGCTTTCTGGGTGGCAAGCTGGGGTTCTTCCATATGCACCCAGGAACATTGCTCCCGGATATTCACCATTTCCAGCATATATTTGTTAAGCCCGGCCTTCTGGAGCACTCTTCTGAAAGTGGGTTCGTGCAGCTTAGGGGAGCAGGCTGCCACAAGTATGTGATCAAGATCATGTGTTCTTATGTCCTCGGCTATGGAATCCTGGCCGGAGTCCGAGCACATGAACTGCAAGTCCTTTACAAGCACCACATCCTTCAGCTTACTTATCTTCTCCAGCAGGCTATGCACATTGATCACATGTGCGATGTTCAGTCCGCAATGACAAATATAGACCCCTATGCGCATCTTGACGGCTCCGCTAAGACTTGATGATCTGAGTAAAGATATAGTTTTGGATATTGGTGCTTGCAAAGGAACTGTTTTTGTACATACTACAGAGTTTGCAGAAAGCTCTCACTACGGACCATGAGCTGTCATGGATACTATTAAGTGTTTTGACAAAAAATAATTGAGTAGTATGTAAATCTGCTTTGTAGGATCGATCTGCTTGAGATGGAAATGAACTGGTGAAAAATAAATGTTCAAAAGCCTTTTTAGGCCTTTCGCACATACAGTCCAGTGAATAAAAAGCAGCTCGACAAACGATCCGATCTGGAGGAATTCAATGCCTACTATGACTATAGTCTCATGCAAGATCATGCAGGATGAGATCCTGTGGATACTCGAAAACGACCCTGCGATCAACGAGATCATTATTGTTGACAATGAGAACATAGGAGAGTTTGTGAAAAAGCTCGATAGAACGAACATTATCTACAAAACACTTCCACTTAGTAATATTTCCCCTGTCTGTGAAGCAGAAAAAGGGTTCAAATACACTGTCATGATCTATCTTATGGAACTGGGTCTGCACAGGAACCCTAAAAAGCTGAAAAAGAATGTATATGAAACTGTAGAAACCCTTATTCCTTATTCATCAGGCATCTTACTTTTTTACGGTTTATGCGGCAATGTACTTGGAAATGTCGAAAAGGATTTTGCTGCAAGCTCATTATCATGTCCCGTGCATATTCTGAAAGATAATAAGGACAGGATAGTAGATGACTGTATAGGAGCTACTGTAGGTGGAGTGGATAACTACCTGAAAATACTTAAAAAAGTGAGTGATGCAGGGACATATCTCTTTACACCCATGTATAGCAAAGGCTGGAAGGAACTGCTTGATATAAACGGCAGATTGCACGGCGATCCGGACCAGGCATTACAAATGATGAAAAAGACCCATGAGATGATCGGATACAAAAGGGTAGCAAAGATCGATACGGGCCTTGCTTATACTGAGAACTTTGATGACGCAATAAAGGAATTCGCAGAAATATTCGATTTTGAGATACTGGAATTGAATGGCGGTGATCAGAAGATCTTTGAAGACTGTTACCAGCAATTAAAAGCAAAGATCAAGGCATGATATTTATCGGAACTGCAAAAGTCATATCATATTGATATTCACTCTATTACCACAGGCTCCTCAAGAGATCTTTCATAGTGATCTGCTGCGGAGAATTGCTAAAGTTCCTTTTCATTGAATTCAATAAATGATTGAGGCGGTATGAACATGTGCAGTTTACCGTCCATCGGACCAAAAAAGATCACCTCATCCAGGGCAACTCACTATAGAACATAATAGCCACGTTGTTCTGTTACGCGGCACCGCTGATCCCAGCACCAGTGAATATCTTCAACAGCCACAAAATGTAACAGACCCTACATCAGCCATGTGAGCACATAATATCTAATGCCATGGTCGGTCAATACAGCCCATATTCATTTATCTCACCGTTATATGTTATCGGTTTTGTGAACCATTCCATTTGATAACATATCAGTTTTTTATATAGAGTAAAGTTAAAATACTATTAATATATTTATACAGCCACCAATTCTTAGAGGTGTTAAAAAATGGATAACTTTTGTTCAGAATGCAATGCCAACATCACTGAAGCAGAATATAATTTTTCTTTACATAGATTTGAACGCCCTCTCTGTAGGGAACATCAGAGATCACAGTACAGCCTAGATAATGAAATCATAAACGTTCAAGAGTGCACTGGTCCTGAAAAAAGTATTACAAATAGTATTTCAGAAAAAGACAGTCTCTTTATAGAGAACGTTATCAAGGGCAGGATAGCTGAAACCCTTGTAAGGGAGTTGTTCACATATCTGGGATATAATGTGTTCAGGTACAATATGGCAAACAGTTTTCCTGGAGTGATGCAGCTTCTAAGAGGTGTCCGTACTGATGCTGCAATAAACATCAAAAGAATGCCCGATCTCTTGATACAGCATCCGACCAGTGGCGAAGTATATTTCACTGATGTCAAGTTCAGGAAGAATGAAACATTCACGTTCAATGACATAGGGCCAGATTACCCTTATGAGAACTGCTACTTTATCATTGTGTCAAAGAAGCACATAAAATGTATCACGTATGATGAACTGAAAGCAGGCAAGGAGATAACTCCCTCGTCGCGTAACTATCTTGGTAACAGGAAGGAATTCGAACTAGACAAAGATGTGATCATCAGGTTCTGCGACTTTGCGGTCAAGTTCTTTGATGCGGTATGATGATCTTTATATGTCTTATCCATTAAATTAGGCAAGTATGGAATAGGTTGTAATTGCTATTTGATAGAGAACCTTAGTTCTCTTTAAGCAATAGAAAAACAGGTATTTTCAATGCAGCCTATCCTTCATGCCACTCTCCTGTTCTATCTCATAGATTTTCATAAAAGATTTCAGAGTATCCACAAGGAAACCGCCCCACTTATATGATAGTATCTACAATTAAGCCAGTATCAAAAAGATATCAAATTGCATAAGGTGAAAAGATGTTTTGCTACCAATGTGAGGAAACCCTTAATGGAACAGGCTGCACAAGGAATGGCGTCTGCGGAAAGAAAGAAGACGTTGCCAACCTGCAGGATGACCTGCTATATGTTCTTAAGAGCATTGCTTTCTACAACTCAAAGGCAAGGGCTAACAAGCTCAATGAGGCAAAGACCGATGAGTTCATCTTCGACGGACTTTTTGCAACGGTCACAAATACAAATTTCTCTAAAGCAGATATCCAGTCCATGATAGATGAAGGCTTTGATATCAAAGATGGGATCAAAAAGAAACTTCTCAATGCAAAGATCATTGATGAGGGATCCAGTTCATCTTTCCCGAAATGGATAAAAGAAAAGCTATTGGGCACCAGCCCGAAAGCTGGAGAGCCACTACCCCTTGTAGCAAAGGTCACTGCTGAAAGTCTGGCTAACATAAACACAGGTATCCTTGCCACAGAGGACGAGGACATACGTTCACTAAGAGAACTGCTGACCTATGGCCTTAAGGGCATGGCAGCATATGCACACCATGCAAGAGTTCTCGGGTATACAGATGATGCGATCTCTGCTTTCACAGAGAAGGCCCTGCTTGCAACAATGGATGATAACATGGGTGTAGTCGAGCTTATTCCTTTGGTACTGGAATGCGGCTCTGTGGGTGTGACCACTCTTGCCCTGCTCGATAAAGCAAATACATCTACATATGGTAACCCAGAACCTACAGCTGTGAACATCAGCGTGCGCAATAATCCAGGAATACTGATCAGCGGTCATGACCTGCGCGACCTGGAGCAATTACTGCAGCAAACCCAGGGAACAGGCGTGGACGTGTACACACATGGTGAGATGCTCCCGGCGAACTCATACCCTGCCTTTAAGAAGTATGACAACTTTGTCGGCAACTACGGAGGTTCCTGGTGGAAGCAGAAAGAAGAGTTCGAGAAGTTCAATGGTCCTATCCTTATGACCACTAATTGTATCGTACCTCCCAAGGATTCTTACCTTGACCGCATCTACACCACAAGCGTAGTGGGTTTTGATGGGGTCAAACACATAACTGCAAACAAGGACGGAACAAAGGATTTCTCTACGATCATTGAGCAGGCAAAACAGTGTGGATCACCTGTACAACTTGAAGAGGGCACTATCATGGGGGGATTTGCACATGTGTCTGCTCTCTCCGTAGCCGATAAGATCATTGCAGCGGTCAAAGACGGACAGATCAAAAAGTTCTTGGTGATGGCCGGATGTGATGGAAGGAACAAGAACAGGGAGTACTACACACAGTTTGCGCAGGCCCTGCCAAAGGATACTGTGATCCTGACAGCGGGATGTGCAAAATATCGCTACAATAAGCTGGACCTGGGAGACATAGGCGGTATCCCAAGGGTCATTGATGCAGGACAATGTAATGATAGTTATTCACTGGTCGTCATAGCCCAGAAGCTCGCAGAGGCATTCGGGCTGCAGGACATAAATGACCTTCCTGTATCCTATAACATTGCATGGTATGAACAGAAGGCAGTGCTCGTGCTGCTTGCATTGCTGAGCCTGGGTGTGAAGAACATCATGCTCGGACCAACTTTACCAGCGTTCGTTTCACCTAATGTGCTCAATGTACTGGTGGAAAACTTTAACATCAGACCAAACTCAACTGTAGAAGAGGACATGAAGGTCCTCGTCTAAATTTTTTTAGGTGATATGAATGAAGATTATCGATGCAAAAAAAGCCACTAAACATGAGAACCCTCATGGTGTCTCTGTGAATAAATTGTATGATACAGAACATGCGCAGATCATGCACATGGAACTTAAGCCAGGGGAAGGTCTGAAAAAGCACTCCACACCTACAGATGTATGTTTTTACATCCTTGAAGGAAAAGGCATTGTGGAGATCGGAGAAGAACAGGAACTGGTTTCAAAGGATATGCTCATAGAAAGCCCTGCAAAGATACCTCATAGACTTATGAACGAGGGAACCGAGAATTTCCGTTTTCTGGTGATCAAGGCCCCACGGCAGACCGAAGCTACGAAGATGATGTAACAACCTACACAGTTATTTTTATTTTGTTTTCTTTTTTGGACCTTTATAACATTTAGCAGGTAAGCTAGTTACTTTGTTTGACCTCTTTTAAAGGAATAGAAAGATCTCATTTAGCTTGCTCTGGGAATAACATCTATCTGACTTGTAAAAGAACTAAAAACCGATAAAAGATGAATGAAAAATATAACAACAAAAGTGCAGATAATGCTCTTTGATCTTATTCTGGGCAAGTTCTTTTGAGGGATATCTCAAAAACGCCATTCCTGCAAGTAAATACTGCAGTATCCGGATCAACCGGTACAGGCAGTTCCAACTTTTTTGAGTATCCAAAACAGGGTGCTATGACCACAAGCTCCACTGAATTTGCAGAAGGAGAGAACTCCACATATTTTTCATCCACGCCAAGCTCTGCGGTCACATACACTGTGTCTTCGGTTTCAAAGACCTCGACCATTGGCTCAGTATTATTGATATAGATGTCCCCTTCTTCATACTCATCGTCCTCTGAAAAAGAAGAGTGGGCAATTTTGAAACCTTGTATGTCAGGCTTTTCACCGACCTTCTGAAAGACGGTATAGCCATAGATAAAGGACTCACCAAGGTCATCAGCATCTCTGGAGAACATGGACAGCAAGTGCTGGATAAGCTGTTCGATGTCTATGATCGGGCTCTTATCAAAATTCTCATCGAAAGGATGCTTTTTCTTGTCGTCCATATAATAGCTCCTTTGTAGGCTCTTAGCAAATCAAGTTACTGACCTACTTATCCCCATTTGTTCTAATTTATACGAACAAGTGGTATATAAAGATATACTTTCAGCACATTCTTACGATAGTAGAGCGCTGTATATCCCTATGTAAATACATACCGCTATACAATAAACATGTTTCGCCCATGAGATCAAAATTAGTGGTAACATTTCCCATAGACCTATATCAGAGCATGACAAATACTATAGTGGAGTGGTTTTATGAAGATCGATACGAACCTTGCGGTCGAGCTGATAGACATCACAGACAATGTGATAGAAGAAGTTAACAAAAGTACAATACTTAATGGCATATGTGTTGTAAGTACGCCTCACACAACCACTGCCATTATCATTAATGAGAATGAACCAGGATTGCTATCCGATATGTTCGATCTGCTTAACAAGCTGGTACCTCCTGGAGCAGGTTATAAGCACGATCGTATAGACAGCAATGCTGATTCTCATCTGCGGGCTATGCTCCTGAGGTCCAGTGAAACGATACCTATCATGGACGGAAAGCTTGCACTTGGCACATGGCAAAGGATATTCTTTGTGGAACTTGACGGACCTCGCCAGAGAAGGGTAAATATCACACTGATCAGACAAACGTAAAGTGCACGTGAAAAAGAAGTTAATTGCTTATTCAGCAGAATAATAGCAACGTTTAGGGGAAATTATCTTGCCTTCCTTTTTAAGGACACTGATGATCTTACTCACTTCCTTGCTGTCGATATCTGTCATCTTGGCAATATCTCCCGGCCTTAGTGGCTTTCCAGCGTTCTTCATTGCTTCAAGTACGATCTGTGTATTATCGGTCATAGAACATCTCCGTGATGTATTAGGTTGAGCATACATAAAAATATTAGGTCCGGTTTTGGTAAAAGGCAAATTTATCTTCTCATAGCTATATGCATACAGCGCTCCATTTCTTCTGGCTTTTGTGATCCAATGAGCAGATTTTTTCCATCATTGAACTCCAGTTGCACCCCACGATCCCCACTCACATTGTATGCCCTGCCCTTAGATCCATAACGTATACCCCATCCTCCGTATTCTTTCAGTGGAGAGTACACCCGTATCTTATAACTGGCTATACTTTCATATGGATAACGTCTATAAGAAAAATGAAAAGGATAGAAGCATATATACAGCCCGTCCTGTCGTACTTCAGTTATAAGCTTAAGGGAATACATGAACAGAGGCAATATCACCCCAAAAATAACAAGGAGCAATGACATCTCAGTATCAGATGCTGGGTTTTCACCGAAGGGTCTGCCAAAGACCAATTGCTGTATGGCACCATACCATATCATAGAGGTGGATATAAAGACCAGTAACCATAGCCACCATTGATCGAAACGCTGCACTTCCCTGAAAAGGACGGTATCTTCCGAGCTCATAACAATATGAGCAATGGATCTTGAATATGAATTTTGTGGTGTAACAAGTATTTATAGATAAGTTTTCCAGTTTATCGCTGCCCAGCCCAAGTGCATATAATTCATCTGGAATAAATGCGGATATGATCAGCACGAAATCCATGCAAAGTTCAATACCTTCAGCTCTATTATTTGCTTGTTATGATCTCATATCATGGAGCTAACTGTAGCAGGATGATCAATATTGTAAACCTGACAAGCACACTAATGCCTACTGATATTCCTACTATCTTTGTACCAACTTTCGCTCCAAACAGCGATACATATCTGGGAAGAAGTGACCTTATACCAAACATTGGTAACATGAACATGCTCCCCAGCATAAGTACTATCATTGCCTGCACAGGAGAGATCCCATTGTCGCTCAGCATTGGTCCAAGCAATGAGATCCCCATGATAGGGCTTGCTATATAGGTCGTGAGAGGAACTATACTTTCAGAAGGGATGTGAAAGATATTTGCAAGTGGCAGAACGCTGAAAACTTCAAAGGCCCCATTTTCCCTCAAATAGAAAACAATTGTTGTCATAGCCAGATACACTGATGCTATTTTTATGAACAGACGTTTCTCTTTTGCAAATGTTCTCTTTATCGCATCATTAAAGGAAACTCTTTTCTGGGTTACTGTATCGGTCATCCTGCAGTTGTTTTTCTTAAGTAACAGCTTACTAAGGATGATCACTATTGAGATCTTCACTATTGCTGTAATTATAAATACGCCTACATAGAAGCCGCCTACAAAGTACCCAAGGGCTGGTAGTACTATTGGTATCTGATATGTAAGTATCTCTCTTATATATGCCGGAGTGCTGTTAAGCAGGGCGCATAACATTGCCTCTCTATCGTTTATACAGCCGCTGTTGCGGACCTGTACCACCATGCTATTAGCAGCAACTGCTGATCCCAGAGAGACCACAAATGCTGAAGCACAGCTATCCGGAAGATTGGTATGACGAAAAAGAGGACCAGCCACTATGGATAATCTTTGCATCAGTCCCAGCTCTATTAGAAGTCCCGTGCCAAAAAGTCCCAATGCTATTGTTATCAGTATCGGGATAGCAAAATCGAGAACTCTGAGCAGAAGATCGAGCATGCAAATATGTAATGGATAGTATCTAGATTAATGTATCTGGTCCTTGATATTTCACCAAAACCTTGATATTTACTGTAATGTATGTTGGTGATGGTGAACAGCTGTGAAAGAGGACCTGATGGAGATTCTTGCATGTCCTTTATGTAAAGGTGACCTTGTTCTGAACGTGCAGAGCAAAGAGGAGGACGAAATTATAACAGGTACATTGTACTGTGAAAAATGTAATGAATATTATCCTATAGATGATGGCATACCTAATATGCTACCCCCACAGCTGAGGAAATGAGGTAAGGTAAATTGCAGGTAGTTCATATTAACAGACTGGAGCTAAATTCCATTGAATTCGATACGGAATCTATGGAGATACCTCTCTCCCCAGGGGAAGAACAGAGCTTTGAGATAGTGATCATTAATTACAGTTCACCAACCCATGTACATATTTCTGTAAGTGATACTTTAAAGCATAATGTTGTAATACTTGAGGATAATCCATACGTGACCCATGAAGATTATATCCCTGTGGTGGTCAGAATTCCTTTTGACGGCAAAAAGATCTATCAGGGAGATGTGTATGTAACTGTTAGCCACGGTGCAAAGAAAAGTAGTTTCTCTATGATCCTTGGTCAGCCTCTTGGTAGCAAGGATGCAAATTGTGTCCAGATAGATGATTCCCTCTCAGCACCTAATGAGATCTATGTAAAGAACAAGAGGTCTACAGGTACCTGGAAAGAGCAGCTTCCAAGTATATCGGCAGGAGTGTTGAAAAACGGTTATGAACATATGGTCTCAAAGGTCACGTTATTTCTTTCAGGGATCCTGCTGCTCCTTTTATTCATCCTGACCGTCTCAAGCATATTTGCAAATGGGATCAGTCCTGCGCTAGGTTTTTATTTAGCGATTGTCTTATCGATACTTTTCACAGCTTTCTGTGTATATCTCTTACTAAAACTTCCAATATTCAAATGATCTGGATAGTTGATCTACATGAAATACATCATAATCACAGGCGGAGTTATGAGCGGCCTTGGCAAAGGCATTACTGCTGCATCCATCGGTAGGAACCTTAAGAACATAGGTTATAAGGTAACAGCTATTAAGATCGATCCATATATTAACATTGATGCGGGAACTATGAGTCCTTATCAGCACGGGGAGGTCTTCGTGCTAAAGGATGGGGGAGAGGTTGATCTTGACCTTGGGAACTATGAGCGTTTCCTGGATACGGAACTTACCCGGGACCATAACCTAACTACAGGTAAGATCTACCAGTCAGTGATCCAGAAAGAGCGCAGGGGGGATTATCTTGGGAAAACCGTTCAGATCATTCCTCATATCACTAATGAGATCAAGGGCAGAATAAGAAAAGTTGCCGCAAAGAGCGGGGCAGATGTTTGTCTCATTGAAGTAGGCGGCACAGTAGGTGATATTGAAAGTATGCCTTTTCTTGAAGCTGTCAGGCAGATGCATCGGGAAGAGAATGTGGAAGATCTCATCTTTGTGCATGTGACGCTGGTGCCCATCGATACCCAAGGTGAGCAAAAGACAAAGCCAACTCAGCATTCGGTCAAAGAGCTAAGGGAACTGGGACTTACACCGAACGTTATAGTAGCAAGGTGTAGGGAACCTCTGCTGAGGAGCACCATCTCAAAGATATCCCTGTTCTGTGATGTACCTGAAGAAGCTGTTATCAGTGCACATGATGCAAGTGATATATATGAACTACCTCTTTTGATGGATAAGGAAGGCCTCACCCAATATCTAATGAAAAGGCTCTGCCTGAAATCTGCCAGCTATGATCCATCTTGGAACGAAATGGTGGAACGTATGCATAATCTGAAGGGACAGGTAAAAATATGCATAGTAGGAAAATATACTCACTTTGAGGATTCGTATCTCAGTATCAGCGCATCCATAAAACATGCATCTATCGAATGTGGCTGTGACTATGTCATTAATTGGCTTAATGCAGAATTGCTTGAACAAGGTTCTGAGTGCCTTGGAAGCCTTGATGGTTACGATGGCATTCTAGTTCCCGGAGGGTTTGGAGAAAGAGGTACTGAAGGAAAAATGATGGCCATCAGGTATGCACGTGAGCACAATATCCCATTCCTGGGCCTGTGCCTGGGAATGCAACTATCAGTGGTGGAGTTCGCAAGGAACGTGGTGGGCCTTGAAGGGGCGAACAGCACTGAGTTCAATGAAGATACGCCTTATCCGGTCATAGATATCCTCCCCGAGCAGGAGGGTGTGAAGAACATGGGAGCCACGATGAGGCTGGGTGATTACGAGGCTCAGCTTAAACCAGGTTCTCTTGCAGAAAAGATCTATGGGTCATGTACTATAGTTGAACGTCACAGGCACAGGTATGAAGTTAATCCCAATTTCGTGGACAAATTGCAGAAAAAGGGACTAGTGTTCTCCGGGGTCAACAGGAACCGCATGGAAATATGTGAACTTCCAGGGCATCCTTTTTTCTTTGCATCCCAGTTCCATCCGGAGTTCAAATCAAGACCAGGAAGACCTTCCCCGCCATTCAAGGCTTTCATGTGCGCCATGCTGGAAAGGCAGAGTGGGAAGTGCTAGCTCATTTTGAGAGGGTCCACCTTCATATATTCACGCAGCACCGTGGTGGCATAACTTCCTTTAGGAAGGAAGAAGTCAACCACCACTTTCAGTTTTCCGATGTTCAGTTCATCTTCAAGTACCTCGGACCGTGGCTGTACATTGAGCAGTATCTCTCTTCTCTGTCCTCTGGAAGCCATTGAAGGCATCTCTTCTAAACGAAAATCCTCAGGTTTTAGCTTGAGTTCATCTATTATGGTCGATTCCAGTTCTCCTGGAACACCTGCAGCCATTTCGGTGTCGTATCCGAAAAGTGGTGCTGTGACGAATGCGCGTCCTCTTTTTATAAGATTGTTCATTCCATCCAGGTTCACGGCATTTACTCGCTGCGTTTTTGAAGTATCGGGCAGAGAATCACTGTTCTTAAAGCATACGATATCTCCTTCAACGGCCCGGTTAAGGGGGATCCCGGCTTGAATTCTCGCACATATCACTCTATTATATATATATGACTGGAATGCATGTACGAACATCCTGCTCATGGTTTCTGTCAGCATTGAAAAAGAGCCTTTATAGTCATTCGGATGTTCCATCAGGTAGTGCATCATAGCACGTTCATACCTAAGCCGCGGGGGAAATGTTCGCAGCCCCTGTGCAAAGTTCCTGGTGTTCCTTACTTCATCCCTTGCTATCCTTGTATCTTCCGGCTCGTCCCTGAAACTTGCAGCAATATATACCATGGCAGCTTCTTCAGCCGAGCCTCTGACCAGAGCTTCTCCTACCAGATGCGTTACAGGCCGGATGGCGCCAAAACGCTGTATCCCAAAAAAATTGGGCACTCCTCCTATGGAATTAATTTCGGAGGTTATTTCATCCATCCTCTGCTTCAGTTCATTCTTGTCAAGATCAATGTTCCGTATGGTTATCTGGAATGTGTTTCCCTGCAGGTCTCCCAGTTCCACAGCTCTCCTGTGCTTTCCAATGGGAGTGAGTTGCACATCTTTGATATGTATATTTGCAATGCTTGCTTCAGGAAGATCAAATATACTGATACGCTGGTTAGTGACAGCTCTTTTATCTTTGGTACCTGCAAAACCAATGCGCTTTTGGCTGATACCAAGAGCTCTGGACAGGTCCCTTATGATATGATGCGTGTCCCAGTCTTTCTTGGTAAGTTCCAATATAAGGTATTTTCCTGAATTCTCTACATCCCAGCCTGACACTTCCTTTACTATGAAATCTTCTGGCTCCTGTCTGAGCATGCCTCCAATGCCTTCAGCTGTTGTTGCATATAGTTCCATACCTACAATGCGTTCTGTTTCAGGGACCTGCATGAATGGCACTATTGTTCTGGGAGTATATCAATGATATCCCTTTCCATAACAGGTCGTTCAATACAGACTATGGACATTTCTCTTAAGATATCTAAAAAGATTAGTTTTTCATTTGCTTATAACAGACCAAAATGGATAGATATATGATGTTGGATGTTTAAAATGCATATTTCTGTTATACTGATCATTTATTTTGTTCTTTATCAAGTTCCTTTTTTATTATGTTTTCTTCTTTTTTATACTTCATGAGCATAGAATTGTGAATATTTTCATCGATGATCTTTTCCCTAAGGTCCGAATCAATTGCTGAAAGGACTTTTTGTACTGCAGCATACCTGTATCTCAGTTCCTGGACATCTGTCCCTTTATGCATATCTTTTTCCCTTTTATTCAAATAGACAGCACTGCCAAGGGCTAACAAACCGATGGAGAAGAAAAAAGCAGACAGACGCATGGGACCCTTTGATACCTTTGCATTTACTGTGGACACCGTGATCTTGTCGAAGGATGGATGAGAGAATAAAAAAGTCGTGATATTACCCTCACGCCTGGAGTTAGAAGATAATGGCATTCCACTCCCGTCAAATAGCACAGGATCAAAACCCTGATCAGTTTTCACGTTCAGCACAAGGGAGTGGATCAAAGCTGGCTGATATTCTGGTACTGTGAGCATTTTGGTGAACTGCCCACCAGACCTTTGAGGTAAAAGATAGACCAGATTATACAACCGTGGCCGCCCTGATGATGCAGAGGTGATATTACTACTAAAAAAGAGAATATTTTCCATCTGGTCGTATTCTATATCCGTTATGGAAGTGGCATCAGACATATCCTGTTCTTGAAAAAGCATTATCGTAGAATCTGCTGGAACCGAGATACCTATCATATTAATATTTGTAATATTTGAATTACCGGGCAGAAGGGTCCATGTTTCCTGTACAATTATCCCAGCTGCAGAGCTCATATCAATATCAAGGATATACTGCTGAAAAGAAATATCAGCAGGACCAGTATCATTTATGATGGTTGGCATGGTTGTGTTATCTGCTGCACACACATGGGACAATAGTACTAGGCATACGCTAATGAACAGCCATCGTCTAAAGCATACAAAGATCCTCTGAGATGCTGTCTCCGGAGAAAGATGAATATTCGTGAGCATGTCTCTTTTAGTGAACTCATATGCGACAATTGTTATATGCTTTTGCTTTTAGTGCTGTCTGCCTTCATCGACAAACACATATATATAGCAATCTGTAAAATATAGCGCTGGTAAAGTTGTGTATGAGGATGATAGATATCGGATGATGGTGTTATCCTTATAACCTTTAGTCTGAGATCTGTCTGATATCAGCAGACTCCCGCAAAAACGGAAGAGGACCTCACTTGAACTTCCGTCTGTTGCCCTGTATCACGCTTAGCATCATGACGGTATAAAGAGAGATAAGGGAGAGGCAAGCTGCCCTGCATGTAGGTATGTGTGCTTACCTCGAACTTTAAATATAAATGCGTAAGTATAAAAACTAGTAGAAATATATAGTAGCACTGTAAGAGTAATGATATAATTCCATACAGAAGGAATTCGTGAAAGTCTGCATATTACAGCTATGTGGTCATTCACATGTTCATTACACAAGTGTACTCAGTAATCCAACGAGGGGATGAACGTGCAATCCATAGTACAGGAAGCATTAAAACACACAGAAAGGGATAGAGAGTATCGAAAAACAGTAGCAGTAGATGATCAGCTTGACGGCTTTGGAATGCCGCGTATAACGATCGTAGGCTGTGGTGGTGCAGGAAACAATACCATTAACAGACTCTACAATATCGGCATAGAAGGTGCTGATACTATTGCTGTCAATACAGACAAACAGCATCTGGACAATATAAGAGCCGACAAGAAGATCCTAGTGGGTAAGACACTTACCCGCGGGCTTGGTGCCGGGGGCTATCCTGAAGTAGGCGCAAAGGCAGCAGAACTGGCCCGCGGTACGCTCGAAGACATATTCAAGGAAACAGACCTTGTGTTCATCACTGCAGGGATGGGTGGAGGAACCGGCACCGGTGTCGCACCTGTTGTAGCAGAGGTCGCAAAGGAACAAGGAGCCATAGTAGTAGGCATGGTCTCCAGTCCGTTCAGGGTCGAAAGGGCAAGGACCGTCAAGGCAGAAGAAGGGCTCGAGGACCTGCGCAAAGCTGCTGATACTGTAATAGTGCTTGACAATAACAGATTGCTGGAATACGTACCAAACCTGCCTATAGAGCAGGCTTTCTCAGTAATGGACCAGCTCATTGCAGAAACAGTAAAAGGCATTACCGAGACCATCACACAACCATCTCTCATTAATCTGGACTATGCAGACATAAGAGCGATCATGGGTTGTGGAGGCGTTGCTGTCATGCTCGTGGGAGAAAGTAAGAATCAGGATAAGAGCAATGATGTAGTACGTACTGCATTGAATCATCCCTTGCTGGATGTAGACTATAGAGGAGCTACAGGTAGCCTTGTACATATTACAGGTGGTCCGGACCTCAGTCTAAAAGAAGCAGAAGAGATAGCTTCATCTCTTACATATGAACTTTCACCAAATGCCAATGTCATATGGGGTGCAAGGATAAGGGAAGACTACGAAGGCAAGGTTCGTGTGATGGCAATCATGACAGGGGTCCAGTCTGCACAGGTGCTTGGCCCTAGGAGTGCAGTAAATCCAATGCCACTGACCGCAAGCAATAAACAGTCTGTTTATGGCCGGACACGCCAATCTGTAGTTGAGCCCCTTGGCCAGAGAAAGAATGGCGGGTCGATAATCGATATAATAGGTTAAGAACATAATTTCCGGGCCACAATGCTGCGCCTGGGCTTTTACTTTTTTTAGAGCAGATATTCTTTTTAACTACCTGTACAATTAGGTTACATGGATATCCTGATTGCTACAGCAAAATTTGCAGAAGATACTGTAAAGAAGGCTGTGGGCTCAAAAGCTCATACCATAGTGCTGGATATGGACATCGCAGCATTTATAACACCAAGAAGGCTTCTTGAAGCTTTGAAAAGCAAACAATTACAGAAGCATTACGATATCATCTTCGTTCCTGGTCTGGTATCTGGGGATTTTTCCAGAGTTGCAGAAGAGCTTGGCAGTAAGATATACCTCGGCCCAAAACATGCTTATGACCTGGGATATGTTCTGGATTTTATAGGAGAGGTAGAATTTTCCACTAAGGTCCCTGCCTGCGAGCTGCTTGCAGATTTCAGAAAAAAAATAGCTTTAGAGAAAGTGGAACAACTGGAAGCCTCCTGTGATCCTTTAATGTGTATAAAGGGCATCAAGCTTGGAGGGGGCAGCCGTATGAAAATACTGGCCGAGATTGTGGATGCTACAGGTATGGAAACTGCTGCACTTGAAAAGAGAATATTGACTTTTGTGGACCGGGGAGCGGATATGATAGATCTTGGAGCGTCCCTCAATGCCACGCCGGAAGATGTTGAGCGTGCTATCCGCACTGCCAGAAAAGTAACCGCACTACCCATCAGTATCGATACACTTGACAACGTTCTTCTCACCCGTGCAATAGGAACCGGTGTGGACCTGGTCTTAAGTCTTAATAGCAGTAATCTTGATGAGATCGGTCCCCTCGCAGCACGTGCAGGGGTCCCTGTTGTGATCATACCTGATAGTTATGGAGGACTGGACAGTCTTGTTGAAAATATCAAAAAAGCAAAAGAACTGGGTATCAGAAAGATCATCGCAGACCCTGTGCTCGAACCCATTGGCCATGACATAGCCGGCTCCATTGTGCGTTACCATGAGTTCCATAAATTGCTCCCCAAGATCCCCGTTTTCTTCGGAGCAGGGAACGTAACTGAACTCCTGGATGCTGATTCCCATGGGGCCAATGCTACCCTTTGTGGCATAGCAGCAGAAGTGGGTGCTAGTATACTTTTCACTCCTGAATACAGTACCAAGACCCAAGGATCGATAAGAGAATTAAAGGTCGCCTCTCAAATGATAATGCTTGCCTTGGAGAGGCAGAGCTCTCCAAAGGACCTGGGCATAGACCTCATAGAGCTTAAAGAAAAAAGGAGACGGACAGATGCAGTTATACCTTCCGGGTTCAAAGAAGCTAAAGAACACAGGATGTGGAAGATAGATCCTGCCGGAAGTGTGAGGATAGGGATCGTCCCTGATGACAAAATAACGGGAGAAGGCTTGATACTTGCAGAGCATGAAACATCTGTGATAGTGGGTGCCAATGCAAAAGCTGTATTGGATACTCTTATTGACATGCAGCTCGTATCTACCTTGGAACATGCCGGCTATCTCGGAAGAGAGCTTAAAAAAGCTGAGATCGCCTTAAAGTTTAGTAGAAGTTATGCACAGGATGATGAATTTTAGGTGTTACCATGATACTTCAACAGGAAGATAAGGATGCCATAGTTGCAATAGTAGCCTCGCGTTATTTTTCCGAGCAGAGATGGAGATGGATCAATCTGAAAAAGGACCTACAAAAGGTCATGAAGACCTTTGAGGAAATAAAAGAACAATACAACAAGTACCCATACATGAGCAGGGATTGGTATGTAGAGAATTCAGCCACAAAAGGGATACATATGTGTGATACCTGGGAGGAGCTATCGCTTCTTATAGAGTTCCTGAGGGATTATGCACAGTACTTTGATTTTATGGTGAAGTACGAAGGTAGAAGAAAAGCGTTCTGTATCGCCAGCCATGATGGGAAGCTCACGTATGAACAGGAGAACGCTATTACGGTAGCAAGTAGATTAGGATGCAATGTCATTGTGTTCTCCGTAGAGGTCCCTAACTCCATTGAGTTCGATATGGTGCAGATGGGGGGAGAAACATAACTTTACTTTAGTGTACCAAGATACTTTCCGGAGCTTTACGTAACCAACTTTTTATATAGTATTGGAGATTATTAGCCCCAGCCAGTCTCATTTATACATGAGCTGTGAACACAGCTTATCTAATATGATACTTATATATCAAATCTGAACCAAAGACAAATTGAGGAGTTATATAATGGATGTTTTATATTACCTGGCACCTCTTGCCGGTCTTGTCAGTCTGATATTTGCTGGCTTCTTTGCAAGCAGTGTCCTGAAGGAAGGCACCGGAACAAAGGAGATGCAGAAAATATCAGCTGCCATACAGGAAGGTGCAATGGCTTATCTGAACCGTCAGTACAAAACAATAGCTATTGTGGCAATAATTCTGGCAGTCTCTATATATGTATTGCTGCCACATGGAGATAAGATCGCCATCGGTTTCTTGGTGGGTGCCATCAGTTCTGCTATTGCTGGTTATATAGGAATGAACGTATCTGTAAGAGCTAATGTAAGGACAGCACACGCCGCTGCTGATGGTCTGCAAAAGGCAATGCATGTAGCATTCCGTGGTGGAGCGGTCACAGGTCTTGCTGTGGTCGGGCTTGCCTTGCTCGGTACCAGCGGGTTCTACATACTTTACGGTGATGTAGACCTTGTAGTAGGTTTTGGTTTCGGTGCCAGTCTTATCAGCCTTTTCGCCAGGGTTGGCGGTGGAATATTCACTAAGGCTGCGGATGTAGGTGCAGACCTTGTAGGTAAGATCGAAGCAGGCATACCTGAAGATGACCCGCGTAACGCTGCTGTGATTGCTGACAATGTAGGTGATAATGTAGGTGACTGTGCCGGTATGGGTGCAGATCTTTTCGAAACGTATGTTGTCACTGTGCTAGCTTCAATGTTGCTTGGCTCACTTGTAATTGATAAATATCCTAATGCTATACTATATCCCCTTATATTGGGTTCTTCTGCCATTGTCGCTTCTATCATTTCGGTCTTCTTTGTAAAGATAGGAAATGATGGCAAAATAATGAAAGCTTTGTACAAAGGTGTTGCAGGCTCTGCGATCATCAGTCTTGTATTCTTCTACATCATCACCAATTCACTGATGGGCGATATGAGGATCTATCTTGCTGCTGTAATAGGTATAGTGATAATGGTCCTTATGGTGGTTTTCACCGAGTACTACACTTCCACAAGCTTCCGTCCTGTAAAGACGATAGCAGCTGCATCAGAGACCGGTGCGGGAACTAACGTTATCTCAGGCCTTGCTATTGGTTTTGAGAGTACTGCCCTACCTGTTCTGGCGATCGTAGCAGGCATTCTTGCTTCATATTATGTCGTAGGTGGTGCTGCTGATCCGGTAGTAGGTTTATATGGAATAGCTATTGCTGCAGCAGCAATGCTTTCAACAACCGGTATGATAGTCGCGCTCGACTCCTATGGCCCCATCACTGACAACGCAGGTGGTATCGCTGAAATGTCCGGTATGCCTTCAAGCGTACGTCAGGTAACTGATGCATTGGACGCTGTAGGAAATACCACAAAGGCTGTCACAAAAGGTTATGCTATAGGCTCTGCTGCTCTGGGTGCCCTTGCCTTGTTCGCAGACTATAAAATCAAGGTTTCTGTTGCTGGAACCGCCCTCAACCTTAGCCTCGATCAGCCTGTAGTACTGGTAGGACTTTTGATCGGTGGATTGTTACCATTCCTTTTCACAGCTGTTACCATGCAGGCTGTGGGTAAGGCTGCTGTTAAGATAGTCGATGAGGTACGCCGCCAGTTCAGGGAGATACCAGGGATCATGGAAGGTACAGCAAAGCCAGAATATGGTAAATGCGTGGACATCGTTACTGCTGCGGCTATTCGCGAAATGGTCATTCCGGGGTTCCTTTCAATAGTAGTTCCGCTTGCAGTGGGCTTACTACTGGGTCCATCTGCCCTTGGTGGACTGCTTATAGGTCTTATAGTTGCAGGCTTGCTGCTGGCCCTTACTATGGATAACGGTGGTGGTGCCTGGGACAATGCCAAGAAGCTTATAGAGAACGGAGAATATGGCGGAAAAGGATCAGATGCACACAAAGCTGCAGTTGTAGGTGACACAGTGGGCGATCCTTTCAAAGATACTTCCGGTCCTGCCCTCAATGCCCTGATCAAGGTGGTCAATATGATCGCTATCCTGTTCTCAGCTCTTTTTATTGGCAAAGGACTGCTGTAAACGGTGAGAATATATGAGGCCATTGAGCCTCATTCTTTTATTAGGTTTTTAGGAACATCTTTTATATTAAAATGTATAAGGTAGCTATAGGAGCAGAAGCATGCACGAAGACATGGGCACATTGCTAAACAAGGGTTATGGAACATGGACAAGGAACATGGTGATAGCAGTCCCTTTCATTCTTGAACTGATGGCCACGATCATCTTTTCCGTGGTAGCTGTAATAATTTTTTTAATAGCCTTTGTAATGCCTGAACTAGCTTCTTCCACCGTTGCCGATAACATACCACCGGAACTATATCTGGAAATATTAGGTTCTCTTTTAAAAGAAAAACTACTGCTTTTCATAGCAGGCATTTTATTCCTATTAATACTGTTCTTGCTTATTGGATCATTTTTTGAGGCAGGGGCTATTGGTATGTGCCGCGCTGCACTACTTAGCGGCGACACATCTATAGGTCAAATGTGGACATATGGGCGTCACCATGTCCTGAACCTCCTGCTTGCTAGAACACTCGTTGGCCTTATACTAATGGCCGGAGTGATCTTTCTCATACCCGGTGTGCTCATTTCCGATAATCCTGAGACATTAGCGACCGACCCAGCCTCCACAGGAAGTATACTGTTGGTACTTGGGGCAATAGCCTGGTTCCTGTACGCTCTGATCGTCAGCATATTGCTTTTCTTTGTGGAGTATGCCCTGGTTGTGGATGACCTGGACCCCATTTCAGCACTTGAAATGAGTTTTGTGTTCTTTAGGAAGAACAAGATGGGTGTGATCACCATTATCGGGGTAGTGGTTGCGATCTCCCTGGCACTGGAAATGTTCGGAGGCGCTATTGGTTCAGTGGAGATGCTTGCAAACGTATGGAGCCTAGTATACCTTTTCATTTCAGTGATTGTGATCAAACCCCTTACAACCGTATGGATCACACGTATGTATATGGACCGCACAGGAAAGGACCTTTATTCCTTTGACATGTATGCCTTTTAATAGGGTCTCAGGCTTTTCCAAACAACTTGCATGCCTGACATAACCCACCACTGCATGCCTGTCCGCAGATGCGACAATACGCAAGCTTTGCAACAGGCATTTCCCTACCCAGAACGTTTACAATCTTGTCAAAACCACTTAAGAGAGCATATTTTGTTCCTGGATGCTTATCCTCAAAACCATCTAACATTTCCCTCACTTCGCCTCTCATTGCCTCGTGAGCATATGGACAGGCACCAGTGCTAAGCGGCAGACCATTGAGGTAGGCATACATTGCAACTTCTTTTTCGGGAATATAGCGCAAAGGTTTCATTCTAAGGACCAGACCTTCCAGTTCACAGGTAGGAACAAGGCGTACCATACGCGCCACATCTCCCCTGAGATGGTTAAGCATTATCGTTTGAGCCTCATCATCGAGGTTGTGGCCAATTGCAAGTTTAGTGGCACCTAATTCCAGTGCCTTGCGGTTGAGAATGGATTTTCGCAGGACACCGCAATAACTACAGGTGCCTTTTTCACGGTCACTGGAAGCTATTTCATCCATTGTTCTATCATACTCTTCCCTGAAGGAAAGAACAATATGCTCCACACCAAGCCGGCTGATAAGTCCTTTTGCCTGTTCCAGCGTATTGTGTCTGTATCCTGCTATACCTTCGTCCACTGAAAGAGCAATGAGCCGGATATCCGGGCGCTCTCCAAGTATCTTATGGAGCATATAGAGGAGCACACTGCTATCTTTGCCCCCGCTAACAGCCACAGCTATGACCTCGTTCCTTTTTACCGGATAATGCTTACGAATGGTGAGCTTTATCTTCCGTTCCACATCTTCCATGAAATGCTTTCTACATAGATGCATACCGGAATATCTCTGGTATATAATAGAATCATGTTTACATTTATCACATTTGATACTCATGGGTTCATTCCTGCATCAAAAAAGACATTTTACTATTTATTATTGTGGTGAGAAGATGATCTTGCTGAACACAGCTGCTGCCTGGGATCACAACTAGCTAGATAAACTTATAAAGATAGAATGCCTCTTTAGGGTATAATTTCCACTGTTCTAAAAACGAAAAGGATGAAACAATGCCTCTGATCATTGAAAATATATCTGTGCCTCTTTTATTATTGTCCGTGCTTGCAGGATGTCTGATGGGTATAACATCCGGGCTCATACCCGGTCTGCACAGTAATAACTTTGCTATGCTACTAGTATCGGTATCCCCTTTGCTAATTGGAAAAGGTATACCGGCCATATATATTATCTTCATGATCCTGGCAAGTTGCATCACTCACACTTTTCATGATATCATACCTGCTATCTATCTAGGAGTGCCTAACTCTGACATGGCACTGGCAGTACTCCCTGGACATCAGCTATTGCTCGATGGCAGAGGACCCGAGGCTATACGCCTTTCAGCGATGGGAAGTGCAGGTTCTGTCATTGTATCCATCATCCTGCTCTTGCCTTTTGGGATCCTGCTGTACACAATATATCCATTGATACAGGACCACATTGGCTGGATGCTCCTTTTCATAGCTTTGCTGATGATCACTACAGAGAGAGGTGAGTATGTGCCGGGCCAAGGGTCCCTGGCTCGTTACAGGCATATATTGTATGCACTTGTAGTGTTTGTACTGAGTGGACTGCTGGGTATCTTCGCTTTTGGGAAAGAAAACTTGGCAAACTCATTGTTTGAAACAGATAGTCCATCTATATTGCTTCCTCTGTTAAGTGGTCTGTTTGGGGCTTCACAGTTAATAGTAAGTCTGACCACAGGTTCAGTAATTCCGCCCCAGCGTACTTCTGTGATCACCCTGTCTGCTAAAAAGACAATAAAAGCAATAGCTTCTGGAAGTATTGCAGGCTCCTTTGTAGCCTGGCTGCCAGGATTATCATCTTCTGTTGCCACATTGCTGGCAGAACAGGTAAGCAGGATACGCGGCAATCAAAATCCAGGCAGCAGTGTTGTATCAGAAGACCCACTGGACGAAGCTAGAGAGTTCATAGTTTCAGTGTCAGGTGTTAACACAGCAAATGCCGTTTTTGGTCTTTTTGTTTTTTTCTTTATTGGCAGGGCCCGCAACGGAGCAATAGTGGCTATGTCATCTTTCCTGGAACCATCAACGATCGATGTACCCATTATCCTTATCCTGTTATGTGTGGTGATACTTGCATCCATATTCTCCTACTATTCAACTATCAAGATCGGAAATACGATTCATCTGTTCATGGAGAAAATCGACTACAGGAAACTTAGTATCGCAGTACTGACAGGTCTTGTACTGATGGTCATCTCCTTCACAGGGATGTTCGGCATCGTAATATTCCTTATGGCTACATCCATAGGACTATTGCCCTCTTTCATGAATGTAAGAAAAAGTAATGCTATGGGTGTGATATTATTGCCGGTTCTTCTGTATTTTCTATGAAATGAAATGCCTGGGATCAGATATTTTAGACCCTTTTTTGAAAAAAGCAAGAGATTCTGCAGAATCCTATTATCTTAAAGCGTTCATAGGTCACAGAAGCATATAATGACCATAGGTGGTCGAGAGGGATCAGTGATGTTGGATCAGCGCTATTCTGACCCCATTCGGATCTTCCAGAAAGGCAAGGGTCCCAACTGTTATCGGTATGGGTTCCATGGTGATTTTGGCACCCTTGGATCTGAGGTCTTTCACTGTGGCGTTCATATCTTCAACATCCATTCCCACCGCAAACAGACCAGTCTTATATTCTGCATTTTCTATGAGCTCTACCATGGCATCTCCTTCCCCTTTCAATATTGTGATCGTTGCTTTTGGTTGAGGATTATGTTGGCTAGCTATTTCAAATCCCATAACCTCTGTGTAAAACTTAACTGACTCATCCATATCCTCGACCACGATAGTAGCGTATTTAACTTTCATATTATCACCTGAACACTGTATATCATTATTTATTGATACTATGCTCCATACTGTTCATTAATATGTTGTTATACTGATGTCCTACTTTGCAATACCATCATTATGGAAAATATAAAGATTTGGTTCACCGGTCAGGGTACGATATAAATAGCTTTCGGGTTTAAACTGCAGAGGGATGATTATTTGTCATCTGAAATGTTTTTGAAATTACTGATCATCTGCATCATGTTGTCTTTGATCAGTGTAACATCGACTAACCATTTGCCTCCTTTATCGATGGGTGCCATACCTTCGAGATCTGCTAGGACAAGATCTTCATCATAAGGTATTTCTCCAAGTACAGGTATTCCAAGAGCCTCAAGCTGAGGTTTTAGGCTCACAGCTTTACCTTTGTTGATAACAGCTGCCAGATGTTTAACACCTATGTCCTCGGAAAGGTGTTTGATCCGTTCAGCGGTCTCCATTGATCTTCTGCCTGGCTCAACGACGATTATCATGAGATCGATGCCCTTCGTGGTGCCTCTGCCCAGATGCTCGATCCCGGCTTCCATATCAAGTATCACTGCGCTGGTATCTTTGAGCACCACATGTCTGAGAAAAGCCTTAAGGAAAGAGGATGCAGGACACATACAACCACTGCCCCCAGTGTCAACGGTGCCCATCACAAGCATCTTTACATTATCAGGACCCACGACACCGAACCTGTCTACTATATCGTCGACCTTTGGATTGAACTTGAACATACCTCCTTTCTCGCCCGCCCGCTCTTCTATCATGTCCTGATAGTCAGTTAGAGGGTCTGGAGGATCACTTATGCCGATAGACGAAGCTAGGTTCATATCTGCATCAGCATCTATGGCTACTACATCAAAGCCATCCCTTGCAAGCATCCTCGCAAGAGTACCCGAAAGTGTGGTCTTACCCACACCGCCTTTACCTGTGACAGCAATTTTCACCATGCATTGAACAGGTACATAATATAAATTATATCTTCCGGTATCCTGTTATTATATACGATATAAGTTATATATGATGTAGCAAATGTAAATGTAATGAACATGGGCTTGACTTTTTCATATATTTGCATCATCATTTATTTATGAATTTGAACAGTTTTTGAGGAAGAGAATGGACGCGCGATCCCGGAAGATAAAAAATATACTGATCCAGGTCCTGCTCCTGAACCTTGCGGTCTCCTTTGCCAAGATCATCTATGGCATGTTGACCAATACCTTAAGTATGCAATCTGATGGTTACCATTCTCTGTTCGATGGTGTCTCTAATGTAGTGGGTCTAATAGGTGTACAGATGGCTTCCAAACCTCCGGATACAGAGCACCCCTATGGGCATCACAAGTTTGAAACAATGGCATCTGTCTTCATCGCTGTACTGTTGATGTTTGCAGGCTTCAATATAGTGATCTCAGCTTTTCATCGGTTTGGAAGTGGGACCATACCCGAAGTGACCACATTTAGTTTTCTGGTCATGATCGGTACAATGGCAATCAATTACATGGTAACTATTTATGAACACCATTATGGTGTGAAATTACAAAGCGAAGTGTTGATAGCTGATTCCATGCACACCAAAAGTGATATCTATGTATCTCTTTCTGTTATCCTTGGGCTTGTTGCCATAAAAGCAGGTTTTCCTATCCTTGATCCTCTCATAGCGATAATAATTGCAGGGATCATTGTTTATACAGGTATCAGGATAATCATGGAAAGTTCTTCTGTCCTGTGTGATGCATCTCAGCTCAAACCAGAGGAAATTTATGATGTGGTATGTTCGGTAGAAGGGGTCATCAGTTGCTATGATATAAGGAGCAGGGGGACAGCGGGTCACATATACATCGACCTGTGCGTGGAAGTGCATCCCTCGATGTCTACCTTCAGGTCCCATGATATTGCTGAGGCTGTGGAGTATAAGATTAAGCAACATTTTGAAGGAGTACAGGATGTGATGATCCACATAGAACCCACTCCACTTGAACCTGCACCATGAACTCAAAAGGACGGGATAAACTATAAGATAAATAAGGATGATTTACTGACGATGTCTGGGAACACTTTTGGAACTGTTTTTAAAGTTACCACTTGGGGTGAATCACACGGCAATGCCCTAGGAGTGGTTGTGGATGGAACCCCTGCAGGTCTACCTCTTCATACTTCTGTTATACAGAAGGAATTGGATAGGCGAAGACCCGGACAAAGCAGTTCTTCTACTTCACGGAATGAAGCCGATACTGTTGAAATACTGTCAGGCGTGTTCGAGGGAAGAACCACTGGTATGCCAATTTCCATGATGGTTCGTAATAAGGATGCAAACTCAAGTGCTTATGAATATCTGAGAGCGGTCCCAAGACCTGGGCACGCCGATCTGTTTTATAGGGAAAGATATGGGGTCCGGGACCACAGAGGTGGGGGGAGATCATCCGGAAGGGAAAGCCTTGGAAGAGTGGCTGCAGGCGCCATTGCAAAACATTTACTTTCCCTCCACGGCATCACAATCGTTGCACATGTCATCGAATTGGGTGGCATTGTAGTAGCTTCTGAAATGTCTTTTACTGAAGTGATGGATAATGTAGAGAAAACACCTGTCCGTTGCGCTGATCTTAAGACAGCTTCAAAGATGATGCAAGCAATAGAAGACGCACGCAAAGAAGGTGACAGTCTTGGTGGTATAGTGGAGCTCATTGCTACAGGGGTTCCCAGAGGTCTTGGTGAGCCTGTATTTGATAAGCTGGACGCTGATATTGCAAAGGCACTGATGAGCATAGGCGCTGTAAAAGGAGTGGAGATAGGTGCAGGTTTTGCAAGTGCACGCATGAAAGGCAGCCAAATGAACGATCCTTTCATAATAAAGGACGAACAGATCACATGTCCGACCAATAATGCAGGCGGTATTATTGGTGGCATTTCCACGGGTCTGCCCATAATCTGTAGGGTTGCGGTCAAACCTACGCCATCCATCTCAAAGAAGCAGAGAACAGTGGATATGGAAAAGGTCCAAGAATGTGAGATAGAGGTCCACGGAAGGCACGATCCGACCATACCTCCCAGGATTGTACCTGTGACCGAGGCGATGTTTGCGATCGTGCTTGCAGATCATATGCTGCGTAGCGGTTTCATCGGTCCTGTATATATTTGATATTTTTTTCCCATATGTAATAAAAAAAGGCATTGTATGGTGGTTGTGACCTGTGCCCTTCATCATTAAAAGGTAGAAATGAACATGTTATTGACTTCGAGGTTTTACATATTTCAAGGATATACATACACATATATATAATTTGTAAATAAACTTTTTTTACTGATATATACTATTATCTCTATTAAAGCAATGCTAAATTATCATGTATATATAGGAATGCATCATACCTATATATCCTAAATGAATATATGCGAATGTATCGAAATACTGGGTGTGTTGTCATAAATTATGAGCAAAGAAAGATTCAGTTGACAGGCGGCTCCACATATATCATCTCTTTACCTATCAAATGGGTACGCGACTGTGATCTTAACCCAGGGGACACCTTAATGCTTATTCCACAAAGTGATTGCACTCTTTTGTTATCTGCTGGTTCAAAAATAGATAACAGTAAAGAAGAATCTGTGGTCATGATATCTCAGGAGGATACGCAAGAAGATAATTTCAGGATACTCGTATCCCATTATCTTGCAGGAAGTGATATTATCCGGCTGGTCTCAAGCAAAGGGTTCCATGCGATGGACCGCAAGTTCTTCAAGGATGCTACCCGTCAGCGTCTCATTGGTATAGAGGTCATTGAAGAATCTAGAAATGAGATTGTATTGCAAAGTCTTATGAACTATCAGGAACTGACACTGGACAAAGCTTTGCAGAACATGTCCAGGCTTGTTACTTCAATGCTCGAGGACGTGATGATCGCCCTGAAGGAACATGATCTGGAACTTGCCCGTGATATAATCAGCAGGGACAATGAAGTGGACAGATTCTACCTTTTGACCGTAAGGCAGTTGAAATCTGCGGTAGAAGACCCAAAACTTGCCAAGAAAATAGGAATAGAAAGACCTCGACAATGTTTGGGATACAGGCTTGTTACAAAGATCATCGAGCATATAGGTGACCATGTGGAAAGAATAGCACATCAGATCATTCTTATGGATAGCCCGGTCCCTGAAAAGGATATTGTCTTTGCCATGGGAAAACTAGCCCAGAAGGTTTTTGCAGATTCCATAAAGGCCATGGAAGAGAAGGATACCAACTATTCCAATAAAATCATCAATTGTACAAGAAAATTCGAGGAATACACCATTGTGTACAATGAAGAGAAAACATCACGCTGCACATCCGAACAAATGATATACATCATCGAAAGCCTTAAAAGGATATCTGAGTACAGTGCTGATATAGCTGAAATGTCCATTAATATGAATTCTGAAAGAAACAGAGGGGAATAGGTTACACCTGTCCCTTCCGATCAATCTCATATTCTGAGCTCTTCCATCCTTATAACTGCTTCATTTATCCTTTCCACGGATTGTGTAAGGGCGAACCTAATATAACCTTCGCCATACGGTCCGAAACCCACTCCTGGGGTAGCCACTATCCCGGCCTTTTCAAGCAAAAGCTGTGAGAAACCCATAGAATCATAACCCTTGGGAACTGGAGCCCATATATAGAATGTCGCCTTTGGAGGTTTAACATCAAGGCCTATACCATGCAGACCTTTGAGCAGTGCGTTCCTTCTCTTTTCATATATCCTGTTCATATCACTTACACACTGCTGAGAACCTGTGAGTGCGGTAATCCCTGCCCTCTGTATAGCATCAAATGCGCCGGAATCAATGTTGGATTTAACCTTTCCAAATCCTTTGATAAGTTTTTCATTACCTACTGCAAAACCCAGACGCCATCCGGTCATATTATAGGTCTTTGAAAGAGAAAAAAGTTCGATACCAACGTCCATGGCGCCATCCACGCTCAGGAAACTTGATGACTGATATCCTTCATAGACCATTTGGGAATATGCATTGTCATGGACCACAATGATATTGTTGTTCTTTGAAAATTCCACAACCTCTTCAAAGAATGACCTGTCAGCTGTTGCAGATGTAGGATTGTTCGGATAATTTATGAACATCAGTTTTGCCCTTGCCAGCATATCCGCTGGTATGGCATCAAGATCTGGCAGGAAATCATTCTCTTCCAGAAGCGGTATTGTAAAAGGTTCCCCACCTGCGAACTGTGCACCAATCTTATATACCGGATAAGCTGGATCGGGGCACAACACCACATCACCAGGATTGATGAAAGCCAGAGGAACATGAGCAACACCTTCCTTGGAGCCTATAAGTGTGAGCGTCTGACCTTCGGGATCTATATTGATACCCTTTGTTTCATTACACCATCTGGCAGCAGCTTTCCTAAACTCTAACATACCGGTGTATGATGGGTATCTATGTGTGGCAGGATCCCTGACCGCCTGACACATGGATTCTACTATATGTGAAGGTGTGGGCTGATCAGGATCACCTATACCCAGGTCTATCACATCTATTCCTTTTGCCAACATCTTGGCTTTGGATTCATCGATCGTTGCAAAGAGATAAGGTGGTAGAGCATTGATTCTGTCTGAGTACATCTTTTCACCTGTAAAAGGTTTATCTAATGGAGACCTGCATGCTATACTTTACGCATAAATATATGGGTATTGGTTTTGGCATACTGTATATGTCCATAGAAATCTTTTTATACAAATATTATAATTATATAAATATAATATATGGGCTTGATAAACGACACCTGCATATTTGGAGAATGTGCATCGAACATCCAGAAAAACACCACAGACAACCCTTTTGCATTACTGAGGATAATAGGCTTACTTAATTCCAGTCTGCCGGTGTGTTCTCTAGTAAGTATGCTTGTAAGGTCCTTATCTGAAGCAATGCTACCTCTTCAGGTATACGACATCAGTATAAAAATAGATGAAAATATCTACGGATCCCTGGAAAACTACCAGTATCCATCCATATCTGTGGATGTGACTGTGCATGGAAAGGTCCGCGGCTACATATCAGCATCGTATAATAAAGAGAAGCAGAATTCTGAACAATGGGCACAAGCGCACGAAATTCTAAACATTCTCTCCAGGTCTCTAAGCAATTTGATCGAAAAGAAAGAGCTTGAAAGAACATTCCTGGAAAGCACTCGCCGCTACAATACACTTTTTTACAACTGCCCAGTGGGACTTTTTGTGGATAAGAAAGGTAATATTGTTCATTGCAATCATAAACTTGCACAAATACTAGACATACCTGAAAACAAGATAATAGGGCTCCATGTTACTGATCTAATAGATGATGAGAATATTTGGAAGATATTTTGTTCACACAAGCTGTCTTCAGAACCTGTTAAAATCGAATACGATGTAGATCTGAAAAAAAGACCTATGAAACTTCGTTCCATATACCTTCCGGAACTGACGTCCACAGGTGAATTAAAGGGCGGCCTTGGAATAGTAGAGGATATAACAAAGATAGAGGAAGCAGAACAAGTACAGCAGCAACAAAAAAATCTTTTGATCAATACTTTTAACGCGATCAATGATCTGATATTGGTCCTGGACAGGAACCTTAGGATCGTGACCAGTAACTGGAAAGGCCTTGAGAACATATCTGAAGAAGAACGACAAAAAAAACCAAATCGTAATGAGGCACTGACACACAACGCGGGATCATGTGAAAAATCCCATATACTTGAAGCTTTTGCTACAGGTGTCCCTAAAGAGGCTCTTTGGGAAAATCCTATAGATGGAAGTATCAAAGAGATGAAAGCTTACCCTATCTTTGATGCGGATGGGAGGGCAATAATGGTAGTTGAGCATCTGAGGGACATAACTGAAATAAAGCGCTCGGAAGACAACCTCATGAAAGCCAATCAAGAGCTGGCAAATGCATACGAGAGCCTGAAATCGCTGGACAGGCTTAAAAATGAGTTCCTTTCTAATCTTCAGCATGAGATCAATACACCTCTTACGAGTATCAAAGGTTTCAGTGAACTTGTACATGAAGAAGATCTCGGGCCGCTGAATGCTGAGCAGAAAAAAGCAATGCATAGGGTCGTTGAGAAAACGAAACAACTACAAATGATCTTGGATTCCTTGTTGTTCGTCAGCTCTGCAACTCATGGTGCTATCAAATATAATTTTGAACAATTGTCAATAGCCAATCTGCTACATATTTCTTTGAATATAGTGAGTGAAAAACTGAGACAAAAAGGTCTTGAACTGGAAGCAAACATACCCTTAGAACTACCTGAGATCATTGGCGATATCGATTATTTGCCCCGGGTCTTTGTTCATCTTCTAGATAATGCCATCAAATTCACAAATATTGGCGGGAAGATCACCGTATCTGTTACGGAAGAAAAGGGTTTTGTTCATTTGATCATCAATGACACAGGTATTGGTATTGCAGAGAAGGATTTCGAAAAAGTTTTTCAGATGTTCTTCCAATTGGATGGATCATCGACCCGTAACTACGGAGGTAATGGGTTGGGGCTCTTTATGTGCAAGATCATAATCGAAGAACATAAAGGTAAGATCTGGATCAATAGTAAGAAAGGTCGGGGTACGACAGTACATATACTGCTCCCTCATACTTAGGGTCAAAGAAATAAAAAGCAAGAGTAGGTCGTTATGATCATAATGTTTTTTTATATGTTTGTACCTTTTTCCTTCAATGACCGAAAAGATATTTAATCTATAATGAGCCAAAAGCCCATGTGGATAATATTTGCGCAAATATTCTTGAGCACGCCTGGGATGGGGTCTGGGCTGTTGATAGGGAGAACCGGTTCATTTTTTTCAATAAAGGAATGGAAGACATTTCTGGCTTGAGGTCAGATGATCTGATAGGTAAGGACCTTATGTCGTTACTACCTGATCAAGGGGTCGTGGATGAAGTACATTTTAAGGAACTGTTCCATATAGCCAGGGAAAAACTGGTACCAGTAAACTATTCTTTGCTACCTATCATCACCACCAGAGGAGAACTTATGGAACAAAGCGGCCAGTTGTTGCCTCTCCTAAATGAGAACGGTACCTATGATGGTATGGTTGGGACTGTGGAACACTTCAGTACAAAGAAAATAGGTGCATCTGTCAAAGGGAATGGACCATCGGAAAGGAAACTGAACGTAATCTACAGAAGTAGTCCTGTTATTGCTTTTCTCTGGAGGGCGGAACCTGGATGGCCGGTAGTTTTTGTTTCTCAGAATATATCCAGGTTCGGATATCAGGCAGAAGAGTTCACATCCGGTAAACTGCTCTATAGCGATATGGTATGTCCCGAAGACCTCGGTAGCCTTACTGCTGACGTATCGGACTTCGAAAGGCAGGGACAACCGTACTTCATCAAAGAATATCGCATCTTAACGCGCAGTGGAGAAATAAAGTGGGTCACAGAAAGATCAATGCTTGCGAGAGATGAGATGGGAGGACCCAGCTATTACCAAGGGATCATTATTGATATCACACACATCAAAGAAATGGATATGGCACTCAAGGAATCTGAGAACAAATACAGGTTGATATTTGAGAATTCTCCACTTGGCATTTTCAATTTTGATAAGGATGGTACTGTTACTCATTGCAATGAAAAGATATCAGAGATCCTAGGTATACCTAAAGAAAAGATAATCGGTTTCAATATGAGCGTATCGCTGAGCGATGAAAAGATGAAAGCGGCCTTCAACGAGGTGCTCTTACTAAGACCAGGATACTTCGAAGGAGAGTACAGGGCTCAGGGGAATGGTAAAACAGCATTTATAAAAGTTGATTACAGTCCGAATACATTAGATGATGGTACGCTGCTGGGTGGAGTAGGCATCGTTGAGGATATCAGCGAGCGTAAGATCGCCGAAGAGAAATTAAAGGAATATGCTGATGAACTCGTCAATGCTAACAAAGAACTACAGTCTGTAGATAGGATGAAGAACGAACTTCTATCAAATGTGAGCCATGAGCTAAGAACGCCTCTTACTTCCATCAAAGGGTACAGTGACCTACTTATAGAAGGCACCTTGGGAAAAATGAACTATCAGCAACTTAAGGCTGTCAGCACGGTCATTCGTAATACAGAGAGACTTCGAAGACTCGTTGATTCTCTGTTGTACGTAAGCATGGCTGAAGTTGAGGAGATAAAGTATGATTTTAGTAAGGTAGATATCTTTGAGGTCATTGATAATGCTGTGACAGATATGGCGGTATTAATCACTGAGAAGAATATAGATGTATTTCGCCATATACAAGAGGATATACCGCAAATAGAAGCTGATGCAAAAAAGATAACCGATATGCTGACGAATTTACTGGACAACGCTCTAAAATTCACACCTCCACAGGGTAAGATCATTATTATTGCTAAAAAAGAGGGGAAAATGGTACATATCAGCATAGAAGACAGCGGAATAGGTATACCTGCAGAATTGCTACCTCATTTATTCCAGAAATTCTATCAGATCGATCCGTCCATAAGACGCAAACATGGTGGTACAGGTCTTGGTTTGTTCATTTGCAAGAACATCGTGGAAGCACACAAGGGAAAGATCTGGATAGAAAGTGAAGAGAAAAAGGGTACTACTGTGCATGTTCTGCTTCCTATCCTGCAAGATAGTGCATAGATCAATACCGATCCATTTTTAAGTGTGCAGACCGTAACCACGCTACAACCTTATTCTCAATGAAATGAAAGAGGCAACACATGAGTAACATTCTGCGCAGAGGGCGTTTGGTCAGCACGCCTGATGAGGACATAATGAAGTTCACTTCTTCGATGAGGTCGGATAAATGGATATTCGATGCGGACATAATGGTGGATTTTGCTCATACCATCATGTTGAAGGAGCAGGGAATTATAAAAGAAGAGGACTGTTCCAGTATCCTCAGGGGATTATTGTGCATCAGGGAAGAAGGTATAGAACAACTGGACCATACCTATGAAGATATTCACATTTCCCTGGAATCAAGGCTTATTGATATGGTTGGTGAGGATGTTGGAGGCAGAATGCACTCTGGCAGATCGCGTAATGACGAAGTTGCAACATGCATTCGTTTGACCCTGCGTGAAGAGTTGCTTGCCCTTATGGAAGAATTGCACGCACTTCGTAACACTTTATGTTCACTTGCAGCTGAAAACCTCAAGACGATAATGCCTGGCTTCACACACCTGCAACATGCACAACCCACTACATTGGCCCACCATCTTATAGCTCACATGGATGCTTTGGGCAGAGATATAGATCGTCTCAGAAGTGCCTACTCACGGGTTAACCTTTGTCCTCTGGGAGCCGCAGCTTTTGCTTCCACAGGCTTTAACATAGATCGGGAGCGTACTAGACAATTACTGGGTTTTGAAGGTCTTGTTGAGAATTCTATGGATGCGGTCAGTAGCAGGGACTTTCTTATAGAATGCACTGCTGTGCTCGCAAATCTTGCCATTAACTTAAGCAGGATGGCAGAAGAACTTGTTATCTGGTCCACCTCAGAATTCGCTTTCATCGAGCTGGATGATCGCTATGCATCCACCTCGTCGATCATGCCACAGAAAAAGAATCCAGACACTGCAGAACTGCTGAGAGGAAAAAGCGGAGTGGTGGCAGGATCACTGATGGCTCTTATTACCACTTGCAAGGCACTTCCATTAAGCTATAATCGTGACCTGCAGGAAGCAACTCCTAATATGTGGAGAGCAATGGAAACGGCAAGAAGCTCGGTACGTATGATGGAAGGTATGATAAGTACCATAAAGGTCAACAAGGAAACCATGGCATCAAAGTCTGTAATGGGGTTTACCACAGCAACTGAGCTTGCAGATACACTGGTAAGGGCAACGGGCATACCCTTCAGGACAGCTCATCAGATCGTAGGCGTGCTTGCAAGGGAGAACGAGGACATTCATCTGCAACAGATAGATGCTGTGGCCGACAAGGTACTGGGAACAAAACTTAGCAGCAAGGGACTTACAGAAGAAATGATATACGAGGCTTTGGACCCAATATCCAATATAAGGAAAAGAAAGGTCATTGGCGGTCCAGCGTTCAAGGAAATGGAACAGGCCATCATAAGAAGAAAAAGAGCTATGAAGCAAGAAGATAAAGAGATACGGGCGTTGAGAAATGCCTCGGAAGTTTCTTTAAAGGCTCTTATAGAGCTCGTGGAACAATATACAAAGCATGTTTAATGTGATCAACAGATGTGATCTTCATGGAATTTCAACTGGGTGACAGGATAAGGATAGAGAAGGACAATGTAGAGTACGAAGGTATAGTTATGCCAAGTACTACACACCACATTGTCCTTAAGATGTCAAATGGCTATAATGTAGGCATCTCTCCTGAGGATGCAAATATAATCTTGCTTCAGAAAGTTGCTAAGGATCTTAGTGCCCCCGACGCTTTCGGGACAAAAAAATCGACAAAGGACAAATTGCCCAAGGTCTCCATTCTTTCCACAGGAGGCACAATTGCAAGCAAGATCGATTACAGGACCGGTGCGGTCACAGCGAGTTTCTCTGCTGACAACATATTAAGAACGATCCCTGAACTTACGGAAATTGCGGATCTTTCTGGAAAGGCAGTTTACAATATACTTTCCGAGAACATGAGAACAGAATATTGGGAAGAGCTTGCCAGGGCAGTGGCAGAAGAGATCAAGAACGGTGCGGATGGGATAATCATTGCACATGGCACGGACACAATGATGTATACTGCTGCTGCACTGGCCTTTATGGTCCGTACCCCGGTGCCCATCGTGTTCGTGGGCTCACAGCGCAGTGCTGACCGTCCAAGCAGTGACAATGTCATGAACATGATATGTGCAGCTAAAGTTGCAGTGAGCGACATTGCCGAAGTATGCGTGGTGATGCATGGGAGCGAATCAGATGACATGTGTGCTATTCACAGAGCCACCAAGGTCAGAAAGATGCATACTTCCAGAAGAGATGCATTTAGGTCCATTAACTCGGAACCTATTGGTTTTGTGGAATACCCTACCGGAGAGATCCACACTCATCTGGAATATACTAAAAGGTCCTCACAGCAACTCGAACTAAGAGGTAGCTTCGAACCTAAATGCGCACTTCTTAAGTTCACGCCGGGAGCAAGTCCAGATATAATATCCTATTACCTTGATGCCGGATACAAAGGTATTGTAATAGAGGGTACGGGATTGGGACATGTGTCACACGAATGGGTACCTATGATAGAACGCGCAACAAGCATGAATATCCCTGTAGTAATAACTTCACAATGTCTGTACGGACGGGTATGTGGTCGTGTTTATGATACTGGCAGGGATATGTTAAAAGCCGGAGCCATTGAGGGTGAGGATATGCTACCTGAAACAGCCCTGGTAAAGCTCATGTGGGCACTGAAAATGTCCGATGACCCGGATGCTGTGAAAAAGATAATGTCCCAGAACATTGCATTTGAGATCAACGAAAGAAGTTTGGAATAAAACAGCGTAATATAAAAGTAATATACTTTTATACTGCAAGTATCGTTAGTGGGTAAAAAGAACACTACTCATGTAAGGTGAATATATGTCATTTAGTTTAAGGACACATTATACGTCCCAGATAGACCCGAAAACTATGAACGGTGCTGAAGTGACCCTGGCTGGCTGGGTATACGAAGTAAGAGACCTTGGAGGTATTTGTTTTGTCGTACTGCGTGACCGGGAAGGTCGCGCACAGATAACTTTGGTCAAAAAGAGAACAGATCCCGAGCTTCTTGAAACTGCAAGAGCACTGGTCAGGGAATCTGTGATCGCTACCACTGCTACGGTCAAAGCCGAGGCAAAAGCCCCGGGAGGATATGAGCTCATACCTAAGGAGATCAATTTACTCAATGAAGCAGAGTCACCACTGCCCATGGATACAACCGGCAAAGTGGAAGCAGAACTGGACACACGCCTGGATTCAAGGTTCATGGACCTCAGGAGGGATAGGACCACAGCCATCTTCAAGATACGTCATGAAACGTTGCAGGCTGTCCGAAAATATCTTAGCGACAATGGATTTATCGATGTGACAAGTCCAAAGGTCGTGGCAACTGCTACTGAAGGTGGAACATCTCTTTTTCCTATAACATACTTTGACAGAGAGGCTTTTCTTAACCAGAGCCCACAGCTTTTCAAGCAGATCCTCATGTCAGGAGGGCTGGACAAGGTCTTTGAGATAGGACCTATATTCAGAGCTGAAGAACATGATACAAGAAGACATCTCAATGAAGCTACCTCGATCGATATAGAGGCAAGTTTCTGCGACCATTTCGATGTCATGACAATACTTGAGAACATGATCGCACACGTTTATGCTCACGTAAAAGAACACGCGTCGGGTTCACTTGAAATACTTGATATAGACCTGCAGGTTCCAACAGTTCCATTTCCAAAGATCACCTATGATGAAGCACTGGAAATAGTGAATGCACATGGGGAAGAGATGCTCAAATGGGGGGACGACCTGAGCACCTTATCCGAACATACGATCGGAGAACATGTGTTCAATGAAATGGGTGTTTCCCACTACTTCATTATAGACTGGCCCACTGATATCAAGCCGTTCTATGCAATGCCATATGAGGACAGACCCAAGTTCAGCAAGTCCTTCGATATGATGCATAGGACCATGGAGCTCTCATCAGGTGCACAGCGTATACATGTCCATGATATGCTTAAGAAAAGGATCGAGTCCCAGGGATTGGATCCGGGGGGATTTGATTTTTATCTCAAGGCTTTCAGATATGGAATGCCTCCGCACGCAGGATGGGGTATTGGCTGTGAACGTCTTGTAATGACAATGCTGGGTGTTGAGAACATACGTGATGTAGTACTGTTCCCAAGGGACAGGCGCAGATTATCTCCCTGAAGTGATAACATGCAGAAAAGAAACGCTACTTTGGGAAGTCCAGGTAAACAAGCTGCTGGAGAAGCAGCTGCCAGGCTTGTAGATGACGGTAGTGTGATCGGTCTTGGTACAGGCTCAACTACGGCCTTTGCTATAAAAGCAATTGGCAGAAGGATTGATGAGGGAATCGATGTACTGGCCGTTGTTACATCATATCAATCTGAAATGCTGGCCATTGAAGCAGGCATACCTCTTACAACACTGGCCGAACATCCTGAACTTGATATTACTATCGATGGTGCTGATCAAGTAGACGCTGATCTGAACGTGATCAAAGGAGGAGGAGCCGCCCACACAAAAGAAAAGGTCGTAGCATTTTCTTCAGATCAATTCGTGGTAGTTGTGGATGGGTCAAAAATGAAGGAACAACTTGACCATTTCGTGCCCATAGAAGTACTGCCTTATGCAAAGGAACTGGTCATGAGATGCGTGCATGAACTGGGTGGAGAGCCACGGTTGCGCTTAGCTTCACAAAAAGATGGTCCTGTGATTACCGATAATGGGAACTTCGTTATAGATGCAGCATTCGGAACTATAGATAATGTGGAAGCTCTTTCTATTTCCCTGTCAATGTGTCCAGGAGTTGTAGAACATGGGATTTTCACCGATGTGGTGGATGCGGTATTCATTGGCAATACAGACGGGTCCGTAAAAAGGCTGGATACCCTATGAAAAAAAGGGTATCATTTATTCACGTCAAGAGGGCAGGCACACATTTCTATAAGCGCTTCTTCACCAGTACGTGAACCCCGGGCTATAAGGACATCGTCCGTCTGCACCTGTGTGTTCTTTTTAGGACTATACAGCCATTTTTCCCCTCTCTTTATAGCCATGACATAGACCCCAGTCTCTGTTTCAAGTTTTAGCTGGCCAAAGGTCTTTCCTACAATAGGTGAGCAGCTTTCCACAGTCAGGCGTGTTATCACCTCATCTGATTGACGCACGGCTATGGTAACAACCGGATGCAGTTCTATATCCCTTAGTACAATGTCCGCTATAGTATATGCTGCATCTGAGATGGACTCGGAAGAGTTTGCAAGGTGTAAAAGCCCACGCAGTTGATTGACATCTGAAACATGCTTGGCGGTCTCAAGGACCCAATGCTGCAATTCATATTTCATACAATCCATCTTATATTCGATGGCTTTGACCTCTTCAGCTATATCTTCATTATCAAAGAGCAATGCTGAATATGCAAGACCTACGGACATTTCAGCCATATCCTTCATATCTACAATGATATCTACTGCTTTTTCAAGGTCTTTTAATATCTTTTCGTGTTTTATTTCCTTTGGAATGCACTTTTCATTTGTCACAAGTTCTGTAAAAAGTAAAACCCCTTCATCATGCCCTCTCGCAAAGAGTACATCATCGGCCCTGATCCTTGTTTCATGATTTGGATTGTAGATCCAGTCATTCTGCCTGCGAATAGCTATCACCCACATACCCGTTTCGGTATCGAGCTCAATGTCCCCCAGAGTATGACCTGCAACTTTGGATTCCGGACTGACCGTAGCTCTCACTATGGTCTCAGCCGCTTCTCTTAGAGCAAGCTTCAACTCCATTGGTATACCCATTTCCATGAGCACTATCTTTGCAATATCCCCGGCAGCATCGGCGATACCTTCCGAGGCCTGGGCAACCTGCAGGACACCGGCCATCTCTTCGGCCTCCTCCACACGCCTTGTACTTAGCATGGCAGTGATCTTCATGTGATAATAGAGGGTATCCATCTTGTCTTCAAGACGCACTACCTCTTCAGCAATGTCCTCATTGTCATAGATCATGGCAGAATATGCCAGGTCCACCATCAGTTCCGAGGTGTCTTTCATCTCAATGAGCATATCCTTAAGGTTTCTTGGGGTATATCGTATCTCTTTCGGACTCATAATGTTCTATCAGCTCTGATCTATTTTCATTTTAGGATATAGCTTTCGGGTTTATTATATTATAGCATGCTGAACATGCGCAGGGTAATAAATATGCCTGCGACACCCACCAGATCTCCCATGGTCGCAATGATGGGGATCACAGTATCGTCGGGGTCCAGTCCGAACCTGTGGGACATAAAGGATATCAACACGGTCATAAAGAAAACAACTGTGAGCTCAATGCCGCCTGCGATCAGGCATATCTTGAAAAGCACGAATATGCCGATCCCTATTCCCATCAGGTGTCCTGTAAGCCAGACTATGAAACTTAACACCGCGCTGGCTGTGAGACCCACTATCAGAGCCGCCAGGACGCTGTTCCTTACGACGGGGTTCTTTGTGATATGCCCACCAAGACCCATGTGCAGGGCAGAGGAGATCCTGGCACCCAGCATGCTGCCTGTGTCTCCTCCTATTTTGATGAGCGAGGGAATGAGCAACAGAATGATGGGCATGGAAACGAGCTGGTCAAGCCTGTAGTTCAGGATCTGCCCGGTGATAAGCCCGATGAACGAGGTGGTCACCAGGATCGGGAACCCTCTTCCTACGATGCCTCTTATTGTGTAATAGGTCATAGGAGAAGCACCACCTTCGCAGCCAGGAAAAGCATTAGCATGGAAACGATGTCCCCTATGGTCGCAATGGCCGGAGTGACGACATTATCGGGATCGAAACCGAACCGGAACATACCAAGAGCCAGGAAAACGGCTACTACTGATAATATGAGTCCTGAGGATACCCCGGCCAGCACAGCTATGAACATGAGCTTCAGCGCGCCGGCACTTTCAAGACCGAATGCGATGATCACGAAATGTCCAAGCAGTCCAAGAATAGCTGAAATGATGAAGCTCAGCAGCATTGAACCTTCAATGTTGTTGATAAGTTCTGGATTGTTCTCTATCTTGGTGATAAGACCCATGTGTATGGCACTGCCAAGACGTGAACCCAGAGTACAGGAAATATTGCCGCGCATACCAAGCACGGCAGGCGAGATGACTATCAATCCGGGAATGAGTTGCAGTTCTTCTGTCATACCGGAAAGAATGATACCTGCTATCACTCCTCCTATGGTAGCTATGATCTCAAAGGGTAACGCTTCACGTACTATCGACGAGATGCTGGCATAGTCACCAATGTACTCTTCGACTATATCTATCTCACTCTCGTGTTCAGGACGTTTACGACGAAACATAGTAGCTATACTTCCATCTTTCTATTAAAATACTGTTCATGACAGATATCTGTAGCTCATCAAAAAAGACTATATACTCCTAGTTACATTTAGGGTACCGCATAACCGATCATTTAAAGATAAGGAAGGGCCCGTGGTCTAGCCGGTTATGACATCGCCTTTACACGGCGGGGATCCTGAGTTCGAATCTCAGCGGGCCCACTCAACACATCAGCCTCAGCTGATGGTTGTTTTTGCAAAGACATAAACTGTTTTTCTAACATCTCAACTCTATCTTCAAGTGTTTTATTGCTCATAGGTTTTATAACTTTAAGTTCTCCATCGAATTCTTCATCAAGGGATATTACATACACGGGTTTGCTGTTGTATTCAGTTTTGAAGATGTATACGTTTTCTCCTGCAATATCAGTTTCCGATTTTGGAAGCCTCACTAGAGGGTATATAATCTTAGGTTTTGCTTTATGAGTGATGACTTTAGATTTCCCTAATAATTTCATAATTTTATCCTCAGATAATAGACAATTGTTATCAAACGGTTTTATAACTTACTATTTCAAGGTTATATAACAATAAATATTCTTATAATATTTTTCGGTTGATAGTAGACAAATGATTTTACAACTGATTTCTGCTTTGAAAACAGGTACATGCTGCATATTAAATCTTGCATACGACTAAGAAAAATTAACTACAAATATGAGATAGTTGTTTTTTCTTTAGTTTGCTGAACCTTATTTTTATCTAAAGATTTAAGGATCTATAGCCATGATTATTGATATATATATGAAATTTTTATATAGCTTGTACTATAACAAGTGAAAATATGGATAAACATTGTAAATAAAAAATTTAAACAGAATCTTATGATGTGCATATTATAGATAATCTTAAATATGAGTAAGAAAATTAACCGTACCTGATCACCCTATATATTGAGGGCGTTTTTTGGCGTCGTTCTTTTCTTTGGTTCCTTTTTCGGAGCCCCTGTTCGACGTTCTGAATGTTTGTGCGTTCCATTAATGACCGAACATGTAGCGCCTTTAGAAATCCTATCCACGTCCACTAAGGATAAGGCTAGAGGTATAGGGACTTTTCTAATCAAAACTCCAAGGCAGGTCCAAGAGTGTAGATTAGATGTGCAAAAGTTACCTTAATCCAAACTATAGAGTTGCGATATAACATGATATAACATTGGGGTATCGTTAATCTGGCTGGATAGGTGTTGGAAATTTGAATTGCCAACTAGGGTGTGTTGAGACGCTGGAGTCATCATGAAATTCGGATTATGTCACTACCGATAATGATGGCACTGGGTGACACTTGAAACGGTGGACTCAATATGATTGCAAGTATTTGAACCATATGTGTTCTGTTAAATAACCCCCTTTTTCTCAAATCTGTTGATTTTCTGAGCCACATGGTTCTGATTCTTTCTCTCAACAGATGAAGTGTTGAAGGGTGAGATAAACTATGGGAGTAGATATAAAATGAATATAGATATTACTATGGTTCCACAAGTACTCAAAGAACGTAATCAATGGGTTTTGTGGAAATTAGAACAGAACGACGATGGTCGAAATACTAAGGTTCCATACAATAAGAATGGATTCAGAGCAAAGACTAATGACTCCAGTACATGGATGACTTTTGAAGATGCACGTACAGCCTATATAGAGTCGCCTGAAGAATACTCCGGCTTAGGTTTTGTATTCTCAAAAGATGACCCCTTCATTGGATTTGATTGGGACGATGTAAGAAATCCAATAACCGGAGAATTTTACTCCGATATTTTGGATGAAATTCTGAGCCTTGCATCATATGCTGAGATCTCACAAAGTGGAGAAGGAGTGCATGTGATTGCTATTGGTAAAGTACCTGGACCTAGGAGACGTAATAATGGACGTGAGATGTATGACCATGACCGCTTTTTTGTGGTTACTGGTAATCATATATCTGGAACTCCATTAACAATCAATGAAGCGCCTGAAGAAGCTATATTGGAGATTTATTCCAAGATTGATTCATCATCCACCAAAGATGCTGAGAAACTTGGCCCAAGACTTACAGACGCTGAAGTCATTGAAAAGTGTGAGAATGCTGCTAATGGCAAGCTTTTCGAGCTGCTGTATAGTGGCAATTGGCTTTCTGTTGGTAAATATCCTTCTCAAAGTGAAGCGGATTTGGCGCTTTGTAATCTTCTCGCTGCACAAACCAGAGATTCAAAGCAGATAGACAGGATCTTTTCAGGTTCTGGACTCTACAGAGATAAATGGGACCGGGATGATTACAAGAATTTGACAATATCCAAATCTCTTGAAGATGTTAAACCTGTGGGCACAAACCCACGGGATAAATATTTCGAAGGAAGCAGGTTTGTTGTGAAATTGCTGGTCGATGAAATATTAGAGGGCGAGCACTTTTTCACACTCTCCGACACCGGAGAACTTTATCATTACGATGGAGGTGTGTATCGGCTTGGCGGTGAGAATCTAATCAAATCAATAGCTCAAGAGAAGTTGGGCCATCAGTTCAGAATGAATTACATAGCAGAGGTTTTGGAATACATAAAGACTGAAGTTTCCGTAGACTGCAGCTCAATCAATCGAGAGAGCCATATAATCAATCTCAACAATGGTCTATATCAATTTTACCCAGATACACAATTATTGTTTTCCCATCATCTAAACATGCACTAAGCTCATTCTTCTTCTCACTATATCTTTTTTAAGAATTATTGAACCTGTTTTATCAATTTTTTAACTCAAAGAAAGATGGTAATTTGAAACCTGTTCTTTTTCTTGCATGACTATACTAATGTTATTTTTTTAGTTCACCTATGTCATTGTACTATAGAGACTTCACAGCGAACTACTATATGAGTAAACACAGGCAAACCCATAAATAAACAATCTACGCATCCTTTGCATGACAATATCTCGCGAAATCAATAGCAATTAAAGACTTTGTAACGCCCCGAATTAAAAATAAGAATCCTACGCTGTTTATTTGTGAAATAAAGTGGTAATAAACCTTTAATTTGCATTTAAATTTATAAAATAGATGAAGTCAATGGTGGCTGGGCTCTTGCATGATAGCGATTTTTCACCAGGGACATCATAATGGTAATTTCTCCTGAGCGTTTGCATGAACGAATGGAAGAGTTTTAAAATACACTCTATCTCTGATTTTCTGTTTATACAACTTATGATTTTACTCCACAGGTTGGGGGGGTCATAAAATTAATACGACTAAGTGTCTAAGCTAAAAGACTATTAATGATATAAAATTGATAGCTTTTATTTAATAATATAAAGAAAATAAAAATAACCTAGACACTAAAACAAACATTAGCTATGAGCCAGTAATCTCTAGCTCATCTTGATAATAAATTAACATATAGGTTATTAGCCAAACAAAGAATTTATAGATAGTAGTTTTTTCCCCTCTGCTACATTTGTTTGGCTCGATTCTCGAATATAAGCTGTGTTATCCACAAAAGAAACTTCAGATTGGGGTGGAATTCTGATTCTAACGACGGTCAAATGTTTATATATGATGGTATCGACTTGAGATAATACCTGAGTTTTAAGTGGGTCGGATAGTTTCGATCCCCTTATATGTTCTACAATTTTTTCCATGTATTTATCCAATGTTAAACCTAGTTTTTTGGCTTCCCTGTCTATTCCAACCACATAATTATCACTTAAATTTAGATAATCCTGCCCATATAAACTTTTGATACGTTCAGCATCTTTTTTGTCGTCTGCAACACCTATATAAATGAAACCTTCTGACATGGGACCTAAATTTGCCATACCGCAAATTGTGTTTATGATTCGATCTAGTAAATCAAATCTAAAACTGGGGTTCTCTACAAGTTCCAATAAACCTTGTTTAAATTCATAACGAGGTGTTTCTATTTTAGACCTACGTAGAGAATTCTCAAAGTCTAAAATTAACCCAGGTCCATGTTTCAATATCGGTGGTTCTACGTATACAAAATAATGATGAATTAGGCCTACTGTTACGTTAATATTTGCTTCACGATCTTCTTTTGTTATATAATGTGTACCCAAAACCATCTTTGATTGATGATTTTTTAATGCAGCCATAATAGAACGAGAATCCGTTGGGGACTTTTGTTGATGTACCAGCAACTCATAGAAAGCCATGAATATCGCATAAAAAGAAGTTTTTATAGGATTACGGTTATTAGTTACCACAATATTACGCAATGCGTTTGCAGAAGAATCATAATCCTCAATCATGGATTTTAGTATTGAGAATACATGTTTTATATCACGATTTAAGTCATCTTCCGGGTACAAAACTAAAGCATTTTCAATTTTTTTGTACAAGTCACTTTTATTATCATATAGTTCATTGAGAGCTTCTTTACTTCTCTTGAATGGTTCCCCTAATAGAATCGAGGTAATTATATCAGCTAACAATTCCTCATCTTCACTTTCTCTGAGTTGAGAATTCCATAGAATGCCTTGTCTTACCCAAAAAATATCATCTGCTACAAGTCCATATTTTTGTCTTAATCTGGAAGATTCAATACTAATTTCCGGCATTTCACTGAGTAGCAATATATCTTTGGATGCGTCGCCTCTGATTTCCGATGCTATTTTTCTTACAAAATCACCAAATACATTAACTACTCCGGCTTGCCTTCTCTCTTGGTTACTCAATTGCCTACCACTTGCGTTAATTCGTCCAAATATTTCTGTGATCTCTTCATCGTCATATGCTTGGAATATAGTCACAGCTAGTTGATAATCTAAAAAGTCTGCACATTTTCTAGCTTCGAGTTTGGGAAGATCTTCGGCGGCAATATCAAAAATACCCTCATTTGCTAATTGTTTGGCTCTGGTAGCTTCATTCACATCGAAATACTTACCATCAATAGCATAAAAATTCTCAATAAAACCAAAGATGGCATTCAATCTTTGAACGCCATCCAGAATTTCATATTTTCCAGGACCATGCAATTTTGCTCTCTCTGCCAGAAGAATTAAAGGGATGGGAAAATTATTAAGGATAGTATCTATTAAAGCAATTTTTTCAACTTCGGCCCATACAAGTTTTCTTTGATATTTGCGATTCACCAATAAATTGCCATCTCTATATAATCGGTATGCTTCTTGAATACTCATTCCTCTGGGTGTCATAATATTACCTAATATCAATAAACAGTTATATGTAATAAATTTATAGATGATGATACAAATTTCTTCAACTTTTTTGTAATTCTAATTGGGTTTCGAGTTCATTTCTATTAAATTTCTAATCATGTTTCACCCATTTGAGCAGTTTTACCCTTCTCCAGTTTTACGCCAACCACCAGCAGATAAATCAAGGCAACTATAAAGAAATTTAACTTCAAACTTCCCACATCTACTTGTCCTCATCTTTTGCCTGCTATACTGCCTATATGCAGGTGCCCCTGAACAGTTAGTTTTAAACTCCTCGTTACGTGATTTCTAACCGCCTTACTAGCTTCCTGTATGAATCCTTTGCTTGTTGTACTTTGTTGAGGTAATGTGCGCTTCCAACTGTTACAGCAGCTCTGCCCTGTATGAAGTCAGCTAGGCTCTCGATGATTCCTTCCCTAATCATCAGGTTAAGATGCCACTTGCGAATAGTTTTTGAGCACACACGGTTGTGATTTATGTGCTTTGTATAATAGTAGTAGGAATAAGGCTTGCCAATACTTTTCAGCTTGCTTACAAAAGAAGTTGGGAAAAACACATGGAAGGTTCTTTTTGTTCCTTCTGAAAAAGAAGATGTGGGATAATGCGCGACCTCACCGTCTATGATTATGTTGCATTCATCGAAGTTCTTCAGCATTTGGTGAATATGAGAAAATCTACTTCCAGAATACATTAGCAGCTCATAGACGGGCTTTACAGTCTCAGGGCAGGATTCGTAAGCTTGTTTCATTTCTTCATCAGTAACGTAGACTTCCATTGCACCTGACTTTTGGATTATAATAAATCTTCGCCATTTTTCAATGCTATGCCCTGCTACATCATCGATTTCCTCATCCTCACAGTAATTGAATAGGTTGCGCAACCCGCGGGATTCCTTGTCTTTTAATTGAAATTTTCTGATATCATTTGGTTTATGGACATCCCTGCTTTCAAAGAACCTTGTCAATGCACTAATGTAGTTTTGCTTGGTATGTCTGGAAACATTCCTATGAAGTAACCATTTTTGGAACTCTTCCTTGTGAGATTCCCAGAAGGATTTTAGACCAGAGGATAGCACAGTAGCTGGTAATGCAACAGATTCAGTTATTGCTGTATTTTCGATATGCGAGCCTTCACACGGCAGAGGTCGGGAGTTCGAACCTCCTCGGGCCCACTTCTAAACTCTAGTCTTTCTGATATTGATTTTGTAAGGGTGAGAACTGTTTTTCTAAGGATTCCACTTGAGATTCAAGTGATGTGTTATTCTCAACGGCTGTAGCTACAAACTCGGAGTGCTCAATAAAGAGAGTTTAAACAATGGTGTGATACAATTTATTGATAGAGCTGTTCCTGATATAAGTGTCAATAGGAGAGTGATACAATTAAGATGGAGAGGATCTACAGTAAAATTGAGGCACTACAGGATGCTAATATATCTCATCAATGATTAGTGGACCACATAAAAGAAAAAGTTAAATAAATAAATAAA
>MPPA01000030.1 GCA_001896725.1 Methanococcoides sp. EBM-47
AGCAGCTTGGCCTCGTCGAATGCACGGATCATCCTGAAGGTGAGCACCGAGGAGAGGAAGTCGCAGAACTCGCTTCCGATCACGCTGTAGTCGTCGTGCACGCGCGTCTCATCGAATTCAAGGGCCGACTTGTAGAAGCGCATGACCAACTCGATCTCCCACCGCTTGGAGTAGGCCTTGTAGATGGTTTCGGCGTCGGTGTCCAGGTCGCATTCCAGGACCACGGTGCCGAACACCGCTCTTGCCTTCTGCAGGCCGGCAAGGCTGTAGTCGTTCTTCTTCCTGCTCCTCTTGAGCCAGTCGGACTCCTCCTTCGCCGCCCTGTATGCATCGCGGAACGAATAGAGGAACCTGCCGTCGGGTGCTCTCTCCTTCCGGTAGGTTATCCCCTCATACCCGCCCAGCAGGGCGGTGAACTCAAGCATGTGCAGATCCGAGGCCATCCTGGAGTCCCTCTTCAGCGGATTGAGGTAGTGAAGGTCGGGATTCTCTTGGAAGTGCTGCTTCGCGGCCGACTGGGGAAAGCCCTTGTCCGCCACCACGATCCCTTTCGTAATATGATGCACGGAGATGAATTCGTTGTAGGCGGTGACGTCGAGCATGTTGCCGGGGAAGCATTTGGAGCATACCGGCTCTTCGGCCTCGAGGTCGTAGGCGTACAGCACCGAGATGTCCCTCGTGCCCTTCGTCCTGGCCTTGCGGGAGAAGTCGGAGAGCGAGTTGACCCTCGACTCGTCCGACTTCAGCGTCCCGTCTATCAGCAGGTGGTGGTCCAACCCCACGCGGGCGGTCCTGCTGCGCATGAACAGCGTGATCTTGGAACAGGTCCGGCCCAGGTCGTTGAGGAACGCCGATACCGTGTTCCTCGAGAGGGCGACACCCGGATGCAGCTCGGAGAGGAAGCTCTCCTCGTAGGCATCCTTCAGCTCGCAGTCCTTTATCCCGCCGAAGCAGACCCTGAGCACGGCGATGCACCAGATCTTGAGTGCGTCGTCGCTGTCGTAGACCTCGCGAAGCTCGTCGAGCATGTTGCCGAAAAGCTTCTGCGCAAGCACGACGTTGGCCCAATCCTTGAGGTCCACCGCCGATGCCGAGACGGGGCGGCATGCCTCCTCCTCTAGGGGGACGTACCTGCCGCCGACGATGTGTCCGATGGTGGGCCCGTTGACCGGAAGCCTCCGGTCCCCGTCGCTGCGGCAGCCGATCCTTGCCCTGACGGCATACCGGTCGCGGTTCTTTCCGTATGCGATGACGATGGAATTCTTCGGCCGCTCGACGGCCAGGATCTCTTTTGGAATCGGCATGAGGACCCCCTTTTCTTTATAGTCTAATTATATAATAAATAGACTATAATCACAAGGGAAGGACAGGCTGGAATACACCGAAA
>MPPA01000013.1 GCA_001896725.1 Methanococcoides sp. EBM-47
CGACTATGCAGAGGAAAACTTTTTTGCCAATGTACCTTTAATGTATGTTTTAACAGTTATATCCCAAGAGCAAGGCGAAAATCAATTATCCGGACTTTTTATAGGCCGTGAAAGAGCAGTTTTTGAAGAGGCGGTTAAGCTCAGTCAGGAAAAAAACATAGTATTTCTAAAAAAACCTCTTAAAAAAATAGTGGTATATCTTGAGCCGGAAGAATTTAAAAGCACATGGGTAGGGAACAAGGCTATTTATAGAAGCCGTATGGCTATAGAGGATGATGGACACCTAATCATCATTGCTCCGGGTGTCAAACAGTTTGGAGAGGATAAAGGTATTGATAATTTAATAAGAAAATATGGATATGTAGGCAGAGATAAGATACTTTCTTTAACGCATGATAACGATGATTTACAGAATAATTTATCGGCTGCGGCTCACTTGATTCATGGTTCATCAGATGGTAGATTTAAAATAACCTATGCGACAGATAAGCTGTCAAAAGCTGAAGTAGAAGGTGTTGGCTTTGAATATATGCCGCTTGAAGATGCACTTAATAAATACGATATTAGCAAATTTAGAAATGGTTTTAATGTCATAGAAACTGGTGAAGAAATATTTTATATAAGCAATCCGGCACTAGGATTATGGGCTTATGAAAAAAATTTTGGCTAAATTAATGATAAAAGATATGAGAGAACAGGAGCAGTAATTATGAATAAATCTGATATAGGTTTGATTGGACTTGCTGTCATGGGCCAAAATCTGGCACTAAATATCGAAAGAAACGGATATCAAATCTCTGTTTATAATAGAACTGCAGAAAAAACTAAAGAATTTTTAGAAACATCAGCTAAAGGTAGAAGCAGGATAAAGGGTGTTTTTTCCCTAGAGGAACTTGTGGCATCACTTAAAAAACCTCGTAAAATAATGCTTATGGTAAAGGCAGGAACTGCAGTGGATGCTGTAATAGATCAATTAGCGCCTTCAATGGAAAAGGGAGATATTTTAATAGATGGCGGCAACTCTTACTTTAAAGATACAATTCGTAGAGCAAAGGAACTTGAACAAAAAGGAATACATTATTTGGGTGTAGGAGTTTCCGGCGGTGAAGAAGGAGCACTGAAGGGTCCGAGTATTATGCCCGGTGGCTCGAAAGAGGCATGGGAACAAATATCGGACATCTTTATAAAGATATCCGCAAAAACACCTGGCGGAGCTGCTTGTTGTGACTATGTTGGACCGGATGGTGCAGGTCATTTTGTGAAGATGACTCATAACGGTATAGAATACAGTGATATGCAGCTTATTAGCGAAGCCTATTTTCTAATGAAAGAGCTGCTTGGTATGACTGCTCTTGAAATGAAAGAAATCTTTGCCGAGTGGAACCAAGGAGAACTCAATTCATATCTAATAGAAATAACCGCCGATATTTTAGGTAAAGTAGATGATAAAACAGGTAAGCCTTTGGTTGATGTAATACTTGATAAAGCAGGGCAAAAAGGC
>MPPA01000001.1 GCA_001896725.1 Methanococcoides sp. EBM-47
AGAAGCAAATGAAATCTAAATTTTCAAATAATGTGTCTGTATATATCGGTCTAAAAATGATGTTTCAGGCTAATGATACTGATTTTTAGAGGAATTCTACAGAGCCCAAATTTTGGAACATTATATGTTGCAAACGGAATTCAAGAAATACCTTATGTTTATTTTGATAAACACTTGTATCAGCCCCTATTGGTTAAAGATGAAAGTAATGAACCAAGATACAAGATTTTCCCTGATAACTTGAACACTGGCGAAAAGGAATTTCTTGAAAACTTGAAAAAATATGTTCAGTTAAATAAATCCAAATTCACAGCACAGCAACAGATGTTCATTCTGAGAAATCTTCCAAAAAAGGGTATTGGATTTTTTGTCGACACACTCAATTACTATCAAGAGTTCATCATTTGGATCAAAAACCCTACTAAACAGCACATTATATTGCAGATCCTAAGGGTTTGACAAAAATGTATGATGACGGTTTCAAGAATGAAAAAATTAAACTTCACGAACACATAAAAGAAATCGAGGTAATACTTGCAAAGAAATTAAAAGATAAAGGAGTTAAGCAGGAGATTAAGCTGGATTCTTACATCATATCTGAAACAGCATTAAAGGATGTAAAATCAATTTTTCATACAAATTCACTTGATGAATACGCTAAACATCATATTGTATTCAATGAAGAGAAAGAAAAATACATTGGTAAATACTGGACGATAAATTAGTCTGATGATTTTACTAATTATAGATGTAGATACATCTTCTGCATCTTTATCCACCTCTACTGAGAATGAAGGCTTAGTCAATATAAAAGCATATTAACACTGAGTTTGATATTTTTATTTTCAAATAAAAAATTGTTTTAATAAGTATAAAAATTACTTTATCGGAAAGAACCTTTTGGCAGCTTGTGCTTTTCACCTAATATGCCAGTTATCTAAATTGGTCTTCAGCTAAGGAGAATTCTTGCCTGAAACTATTGATTTTACACCAGATATCTGCCATATTAATGACCAAATTTCATGAAATTAATATCATGTTCCAATCTACAATATATTCGATTTTTTGAGAAACGATAAAGTAATAGGCTATCATAGGCAAATACTCTTTTGACCAATGACGTATGAACAAAAACCATTAAACTTCTTTATGCCAGAAAAGTAATAAGCAATTTATTTAAAAAGATAGTTAAACCATAACACTACATAGCGTTTTTTGATAGTCCTGGGCGGATTCGAACCACCGTCTTCGGCTCCAAAGGCCGAAAGGATTGACCTCTACCCTACAGGACTACTGTACCATTAAGGTCGTACCGCGCAGGGTCGATATATACCTGCTGGTTCTTATGGTTATCGACTGTCATTTATTGATTATGAGCGTCACCAGGTCTTCATCCATGAGCACGTGGTCAAGACCTGCCCTTTGCCCGGGATGCTTGGCAGACCTGCCCCATATCTGAGAATATCTGAACTTCCTGCGGAAATCCCTGTGCAGTTTGTCACAGATATCACCAACTGTGGTACCGCTTTGTACTATCATGGGCTCTTCAAGATCTGCGGGTCCTCCCTGAGGCTTTAGATATATCCTGATGAAATCCAGGGCATTGTAGATATTGTCCTGCACAACATGGAGGTTCAGACCCTTGTCAGCAGAGATGAACGCTGCATTCGGGAATCTCCGTTCTGCCGCTTCCAGGGTTGCAGGGTCGGCCAGATCGACCTTGTTCACTGCGATGATGGAGGGGATGTATACCCTGTTACCCATCACGACATCTATGAGCTGGTCCACGTTTATGTTCTCCCTGATGAGCACATGGGCATTATGGATCTTGTAATCGTTAAGTATGGCCTTGATAAGGTCTTCGTCCAGCTCCAGTTCCATCGTGGAGCTCACGATGACACCGCCCCTGTCCTGCCTCTTGATCACTACATCAGGCGCTTTCTGGTCGAGCCTGATGCCTGCCTGATACAGTTCCTCTTTAAGGACGTCATAGTGCTGCAGCTGGAACACGTCCAGCATGAACAGGACAAGGTTGGCGTTCCTGACCACGGCTATGACCTCTTTTCCCCTGCCTCTGCCGCTTGCCGCACCCTTCACCAGTCCCGGCACGTCCAGGATCTGGATGGTGGCGCTCTTGTATTCCATGACCCCGGGAATGACGTCCAGGGTGGTGAACTCATATGCCCCCACCTCTGAATTGGCATCGGTGAGCTTGTTGAGCAGCGTGGACTTGCCCACTGAAGGGAAGCCCACCAGGGTAACAGTGGCATCACCCGATTTCTTTACAGAATAGCCTTCTCCTGAGGACTTGCTTGCAGCTCTCTTTACCACTTCGTCCCTAAGACGCGCAAGCTTAGCCTTCAGCTTGCCTATATGATGGGATGTGGCCTTGTTATATACCGTGTTCTTTAACTCTTCCTCGACCTGTGCGATCTCCTCTTGTATGCTCATCCGGACCTGCCATATAATAAGAGTAAGATATGATTATACTTTTGCTGCAATTGAGATTTTGGATCTGGTCACATGATGGCAATGTGAGTATAAAAAGACATTGTATAGGGGGAGGTGGGTGAAGGAAGGAAGGAACTGATTCAATGATATTTATTTTGAGGCAACACCTTATTTTTAGCAAAGTATAGTGTACAAAGGAAATAAATATGTGCCATGTGATAAAACTGTACATAGATCTTAACAGAAAATTACAGTTAATCATACAAGTATAGATGAAAGATGATTATAATGCTATCAATTGAAGAAAATAAAAAAAGAAGAGAATTGTGGAGGCAAAAGTATACTGATGCACAAATTGCAGAAAAGTGTGGAGTATCAAGGGCTGCGATTTATAGTTGGAGAAAGAAATATAATTTAAAAAGCAACGGGAGAGGAAGAGGCAATTATCTGAATGAAAGCGAAGAGCTTTTGAGGCAGAATCTTTTTGAAAAAGGGCATACTGATGAAGAAATTGCAGATATATTAAATATTTCTACGATTACTGTGTTCAATTGGAGAATTAAAAATGGACTGTATAGGACTAGGCAAGGAAACGAGGAAAGGTATCAAGATTTAACTGATGAAGAAAGGGTATTTTATGAATATTTGAAAGATAAACATAATGACCTTAGAGAAACAACCTTGCTAGCTCTAGCAAAATTTGTAGAGCCAAGATCAGACCTGTCACCTGCTGCAAATTTACGACGATTTGCTAAAAAGATCAAAGCACCAGGTTTTAAAACAGTTTTCTATTTTGACGATGGAGAATTAAACTATATAAAAGAAGCAGTTGAACTTTTTGTACAAATAAATAAAAGGGATATTTCAAATTCTAGTAAGCAAAGATTAATAAATAGTATTCCAAATGAGTATTATTCATTAGTTTGTGAAGAGATGAATAGACAACTAAACTTATAAAAAATAAAGATCAAACAGCACATCCCGATGCAATATTGAATACGTTTAATGGGTCTTTGGGCAAAATATAACCAATGAATAAGGAAAGTCAGCTGAAGAACAATATTTCACGTATGGATTGATCATATTCTACTTTAGAAAATAAGTGAACCGGATCGAATAAATAGATACTCTTACTAAAAGATATGGAATTACAATAATCATAAACATCAGTTAGCTCTAAATAAGACAATTGTTTTTTTTCAAAAATTTTTAAGAATAAAAAAGACAACTTCTCTTTAGAGAGAAAACCATCCATGCTGACATCAAGATAATATTTTTGCTTACCTAAACTATTATTATACAATCCTTTTGTTTTTTTGGGCAATGCATCAGTATGCCGATACAAATTGCTTACAGGGCTTTCATTTCTCTTTTCAGAATTTTGACCATAAAGATCTTCTTTCTTTAAACCTTTTAATACATCTAAAGATGAAAGTAAATCGTAGGAAGAGTCAGTAATTTCTTTCCAGATTTCTGTAGTTTTATCACTTTTTTTAAGATCCATTGGAGAATCTGCAGAAAAAGCCCGTGCAGAAATTAAGGATAAAAGTATTATCTTTTCTTTGTCACTTAGTGATTTTGTTGAGTCTTTAAATACATCAAAAAATTTATCGTCAATATATTGAATGAACATTTGAGGATTGAATACATCTTTTTTTTGTTCAATCTCGAGGATTCCTTTAGCCGTTAAAACGTACCTATCAACTTCATCTGTCTCACGAATTAATCTTTCAATGAGCATCTGTTCAAATATATCCTTAGGAACCTCTGACGAAAGGATTGAAGATTTGTTTAATAAAGAATGACGACTGTTAGACGTCATGTTTAAAAAAGAGATTAATATTGACTTCGGTATAATTTTTGTACTTGATCTTTCAATATTATCATATAAACGGGAGTAAAACTTATTTAGATAATAATCTCTAGTGCGGTCCATATATTCACATCCTCAAAGATCCGTAATTACAACGTTGTTTAAATCTGTTTTTTGGACTAGCAAAGCAGAAAGTAATTTACCTTTATCTTTCAAAGACCTAATTTCAGAAATAATAGGTTCTAAAGATGATGAATCCATCATTGCAATTTCATCAAATAAGGCAATAATTTTTCTATCATCCGAATTTTTTAATAGACTTAATATATAAGCGCTCTGACTTTGCCCAGTTCCCATATCTAAAAATTTAATTTTTTTTCCAGAAACTGTTAATACAACTTTGTCAATCAAGTCCACTTTTTCTACTTCATAAAAGCCATCAATATGTTTAATACTACCAAGTCTTTTTCCTAAATATTTAAAAACAGCATCATAGTATGTAGACTGTTCTGTTGTTAGAGAAGACTTATTTTTGACTTTCCCATCGAGCACCTCTTTAATATAAGATTCATATTTAGTCTTGATTTTAGACTCTAGAGCAGATACCTGCGCATATAGCTCATTCAGTTCATCTAAATTATTTTGATATTTATGAGTCTCTTTTTTTTCTAATCGTTCTATTTCAAATTTTAAGTTTTGACATCTTGACTCCGCTTTATTGAAATAAGCCTTTTTAGTTACGATTAAATCACCCAAATTCTTGATGTCAGCAATCAATTGATCTTCATCATGATTAGAATATTCACTTAAAACTCCTACTCCTAGATTACAAACTGAAACGGGATCAAAGTCTTCAAATTTATATAACTCTGATTCATAATATTTGATTTTTTCTAAAGCTTGACCTATACTCGTAGTAAGGTGGTCAATTTTTTGTTCTAAATCATCATAAATCTCATCTGAATCATTGTGAATTTGTTTGCTCAAGCTTAAGAATTTAGGTATAATTTGAGTTTGAAGATACTCTTGATTTTTCTCTAAATTGTTTAGTAGTATTAGAGTCTTTTCAATATTCTCTTTGAGAACAATTAGATGCTTATTTGAGTCGAGTTCTAATTTAAGCTCATTTATTAAGTCAGATGATGTGATATCAATGTTTTTTGTAGACACATTAAGTTTGTAGTGTTCCAAAATTTTAATTAATTCTTCATAGAAACGAATTTTCTGCAGAGAATCTTGATCATACTTTTCCCACATGACATTCATTTCAAATTTGAAATGAGTTATTTCATTTTTTAAACTTTCGTTAAATTCAAAATGCTCAAGAACTTGTTTTACATCAATTCTTTGCCATATATTTAGATGATTTTTTTCAGATTCAGGGAGAAGATTTAGTAAAAGCCCCGTAACTCTGTTGAAATCAGAGTCCATCTCAAATGTTTTATCAGATAAAATTTTCTTAAAAATCCTATATGTGTCATTTTGCTTTTTTTCAGTTCTGACAATTTTTTTTATTTGCTTTTGTAATCGTTCTAAATCTGCTTGCAAACTCTCATGTAAATCGCAGTAGTAATTATAATACTTGTAATATGTTGCTCTTTTCAGCATATTCAGTTCTTCTTCAGAAAGAAGTATCTCCTGTCCTAGAATCTTTTTATCATTTTGTGTTTTTTCTAATTGGATATTATAATCTCTTAACTTATTTGGATCTTGAGAATTTCTAATAGCAGCAATTGTTTCGTGCAAATAGCCTTTAAAAAAGGAAACTTTGTTCCCATAAACTAATTGAGAATTTCTAATTTCTGCAGTGAGATTATTAAGACGATCTGTTGGATTCTCTGGAATGTCATAAATTAAACGATATTTACGAGTAAAAGTTTCATAACTAAGTGATTTTTTCATTCCATTTTCTAATTCATATACTTCTATTTCTGGAACATCATGATTTAGTTTTTGTGAAATAACTTGCAGAGATTTATCCCCATTACTTATATTTATATTGAATTGCAATTTTTGATGATCGGAGTCATACAGATTTAGCATCTTCCTTTTCAGAGATTGGGGAATACTATCATTTTTTAGCCCATATAAACCAATAGCTAATATGTGAAGAAGAGTGCTTTTTCCTACAGAATTAGGACCTTCGATGCGTACTAAATTGTTTAAAGTGGTTGGAATTTTATCAGGTGTGAATATCGTGTTTTCATCATGTTCATTTCTGATTATTTCATAGTTGTATTCTATCATGCTATACCACCTGATTCATTCAATTGGAGGATTTCTTCTACAATTTCTTCATGCTTTTTTTCATTTAAAATAAACCTCATTAATTTTTTTTCTAGTTCATCACTTAAAATTGAATCAAATAGCTCCAAAATATCTGAATTAGATTCCATATTATGACTCCTCAAAGACCCCTGCAAAAGACAGAGGAAATTTTAATATTTTTACTTGTGCTAAATCGTGTATAGAAACCGAAGCAAAACCTTTTTTTAAGCTTTCCATTTCTTCGGCAGTGATAGAGACATCGAATGATTTTGCAACTTTTGGATCTGATTTGAAAAATATCGTGGAATTAATAACCGATGATAATCCTTTAGGTATATCTGTTGGATTTTGTGAAGAAAATATTACTCCAATTTCCTGGCTTCTTCCAGTTCTACAAATCGTATCTAAATCACCAAGTGCTTGATTAGAAGCATTTGTATTGTAAAATTGATGTACTTCATCAATTATAATCAGAATGGGAACGGTAGATCTTTTTTCACTTTTTGAAGCAACTATTTTGCTCAACAGATGCCTCAAAATAATTGAACCAAATTGAATTCCATTTTTACCTGCAACATCAATTACTGACATCTTACCTCTTGAAAGAATATCGTCTTCTGATAATGATATAGCATCAGTATTATCAAAAAAACTTGATGCCAAATTCAAATTGCGGAGCACATTATCAAATGTACCTCTATGCAGTTTTATTTCTGATTTATGGCCATTTTCAGTTAGTGTATCGAATGTGCAATCACTGTATATTCCTTTCTGGAAGTAATCTACGAAATTCCAAAAAGTGAAGTCGTCCAAATTGTTTTTTCTCACCTGCTGATCCTGCCAATGTCTAAAAATATTAGGCAAACTTTGGGCTCCAATATCTGATATCCCTTGTAATAGACCAGTTAAAGATTCTGGATCAATTTCTTTAACATCAAGTGTTATTTTTTGACAGTTTATAGGATTTACTCCCTTTGTAGGACTAATAAAAGTGTTTGCTGGATAGTAAATCATAAAATTACTAATTCCATGAGGTTCTTTTTTTAGACTTTTCCATTCTTTTAAAACCTGTGAACTTGTAGATTTGCTGGATTCATTCATTTTTAATAGATCAACATCTTTAACATTTATAGCTAAAACTGCTCCATTCAAATCTTCAACAAAGTATTGGCTGAGGTATTTAATCGAAACTGTTTTCCCACTACCTGTTTTTCCACAAACTAAAGTTTGATGAAAAAACATATCTTTTGGTAATTTTACCTTAATATAATCGCTATTTTCATCAATTAAAATTTGATTTTTGCCTGAATGAACTGTGGCTAAGAATACATCTGGACCCTCATTTATGCCCCCCAATGCAAGATCTATTTCTTCTTGAGTAGACCTTCTTGCCAAAGATTGAGGCTTAATATAGTCAATTAAACCATCTTCTCTCTCATTTAAATCTTTTACACGATAAGCATTGATTATATTTTGACATCTTTGATCTGGTACTAAAGACGACAAATCCATATCTATGATCATAGGTGAAGGAGAGTATGGTTCTGATTGACTACTTCCACTGACCCTTAAAATAAACTTGCTTTTTTTGTCTTCAACGGTGAGGTATGAACCTTTTGGCAATAAACCATCAACTTCACTTTTCGAAACAAGCTGAATATTTCCACTTTTTTCACCTAATACAATCCATCCCAAAATATCACCAAAACCGTTCTTGATTTATAGTAGGAACAATACCAGAATTTTGCATCATAGAGTCTATATCGACCAGCGTTAAAGCTTGTCTAGCATACATCTCAGCAATCGCAATTAATCTCACTTGGGGATTTTTCATATTCCCCTGAACTAATAATAAATAATAAACTAGATCCAATAAATTTTTTACTTTTCTTTCATTTCGAGTAAAAGTATCCTCATGCATTTCAACTCGTTGAGGACTAGAGTTAAAGGGTTTCAAATAGCAGAAGATTTTTGCCCTTCCACTAGTACTATCGAAATATCTAAAAAAACTAGACCTTTCACCCACTTTCAATGTACTAAAAGCCCAATGCAAATCAGAATTGTATTTATTTTCAAGAGCAGGAACGTAACTAATAACTAAGTTACTTGCACTATTTTTAACAAAAAATAAAGGGATAATATTTTTTTCTAAGAGCTCTTCATTTAATGTAACAGAGGATGAACTTACTTGCCCACCAATAAGAGGGCCATCGATTAATAGTAAAGAATTTGCAGGTACATTTTCTAACAAGAAAATGTTCCTGTCAGAAATATAGTCTTTCTTAGAATCAGTGTCCTGATCGATTGAATACTTAATGAAGTCATTGCCTTCTATGTATTTTTTTGCTCTTGTATAGAAATTAAATGTAAGAAGAATTTGAGGGATGTATTCCATTTGATCCTGCACTATAAGGGAATGAGAAATTGAAACTGCTGTACCTTCTAATGAAGAAAATTTCTTTAAAGACTCATCATAAGCACAAAATAAGGAATTTTGCTTCGAAATAAATTCACCATTCTTAGGGTTTAACTTGTACCCTTTTATTTCTTCCATGTTTTGAACCACATCACCATTTGGAGGAAATACATAAGCAGAAAAATCCATTTCTGAGTCTGAAAAGTCAGGGGGTAATCTAACTCCTATATTTTTTAGATTTTCAATTGTTTCTCTAAAATTCTTATGCAAAATAATTTTATTAGCAATAGTCATTGAATTTACCCCATATGAGTAATAATAAAATAGTTGAAAATATATAAATAAATTATGATCGTTTAGAAAAATGGTTGTCCATATTATTTTTTAAAAATAGTTACATCTGAAACCCTAGGAAACATTATTTCAATAAAGTTTTAAGATTACAAGTGTCTTAACGACATGAAAGCTACTCTAATATTTTTTGAGCCTATTCATTGTTTTTTGAGCTATTGAAACTTTATTAAGTAAATAATTCAATTTTTCTTCTTTGCTTTGCCATTTATCATAGTTTTGAGCTGAATTTTCAGATAAACATGGTCTTTTGATACAGTCTATTTTATTAGGAATATGTTTTTTCTGTAGATGAAATATAATTAGTTGCCTCATATTATTTTGCTTATCAAAGCCATCTTTTAGATGATAACCTATGAAAATCATTTCTCCACAATATTGTATATAACCACCACTCAATTTATTAAATAAGTGTAGAGATTTACCATTAGATAGATGCTCTTTTATTGCCTTATTCCCTCTATTAAACTTCATATCTCCAACCTGACCTTCGCCTGTATAATAAAATATATCATCTTCCTTCCAACCATCCTCATAACCATACTCTTTTCCTGAATCACCTGTAAATAAAAAGATCATATCCGATTTTCGGGAAGGAGAGATACCACCTTGGCGGTTACCACCATATAAATCATGAAGCTCACTTCTTTTGTAGATTTGGCCTTTTATAAACATTTATGATCATGTTAAATAGTTTTAGATTTTACTTAAATGCACTGATCTCTAACAGATTTATAAAAAACATTACAACCCTCTTCCCATCTCGCCATACTAATATATATTTACAGCTATTTATTACCTGTAGGAGAGTTCATCATGAGAGTATCAGTTATCGGTACCGGTTATGTTGGCTCGGTAAGTGCTGCATGTTTTGCAGAACTGGGCCATGAAGCGATCTGTGTGGACGTGGATGAGAGGAAGGTGAGCATGATCAATGCCGGCAAGGCCCCTATCTGGGAAGAAGGGCTGGAAGAGCTGCTGGAAGAGTATGCCGGGAAACGTATCATAGCCACATCGGACTATGACCTTGCAGTGCAGAGGTCGGACGTGTCCTTTATCTGCGTGGGCACGCCCTCCGATGAGAAGGGCAATATCGACCTATCCATAGTGAGATCGGCAGCCATGAGCCTGGGAGAGGCCATGGCGAAGAAGGACCATTATCATGTGGTCGTTGTGAAGAGCACCGTAGTGCCAGAGACAACAGAGAAGCTCGTTATACCGTTGCTTGAAAAACATTCCGGGAAAAAGGCCGGCAAGGACTTCGGTGTTGCCATGAACCCCGAGTTCCTCAGGGAAGGCAAAGCGGTGTACGATTTTATGCACCCGGACAAGATCGTTGTGGGAGCCATCGATGAAAGGACGTTCTTCATGGTATCCGAGCTGTATCGAGGTCTTGACTGCCAGGTGACACACACCCGGCCCACCACCGCAGAGATGATCAAATATGCCAACAACACCCTGCTGGCCACCAAGGTCTCCTTTGCCAACGAGATAGGCAACATCTGTAAAAAGATGGGTATAGACACGTATGCCGTTATGAAGGAAGTGGGCAAGGACTTCAGGATATCGCCCCATTTCCTCAATTCCGGGGCAGGGTTCGGAGGCTCCTGTTTCCCCAAGGATGTGCGGGCCATCATTGGCAAAGCGGAAGAACTTGGCTATGAACCTAAACTGCTGCGCTCGGTCATCGACATCAATGAAAAACAGCCCCTTGGCATGGTCCGGCTGCTCGAACAGAAGACAGGAGAACTACAGGGTAAGTGCATCACTGTACTTGGCCTGGCCTTCAAGAACGATACAGATGACATCCGGGAATCCCGCTCCATTCCAGTCATTGAGGAGCTCCTGCGCAAGAAGGCCCTGGTGACCGCATACGATCCCATGGCAACTGAGCACATGAAGAAGGTCTTCCCTAATATCACCTACTGTGACAGCGCAGCCGAAGCTCTTCAGGATGCCGATGCCTGCCTGCTCATGACCGAATGGGACCAGTTCCGCAGGCTGGACAAGGAATTCGCTACAATGAAAAGGCCACTGGTCATCGACGGCAGGCATCTCCTTGACCCAAAGGACCTGTCCGTGAAGATCGAATATGAAGGGCTATGCTGGTGAACTGGGCATGCCGACCGAAGAAAGGGCCCGGGACGATCTGCATGGCAGGATCAATTCCTTTGACCAGAACCTCAGAAGCCTGGAGCGCAGGCTCAGGGCAGTGGAACGCCGGCTTTCCATGGAAGTACCTCCACAGGACCTCATGGAAGACCCTGCACCTCTGCAGACCGACATCCTCCAACAAATGCGCGCGGAACTCTCAGAGCTGCGGGAACAGATAAGCTCTCTTGACGATAAAGCCTCCGATCCCCGAGTGAACGAGATCGACAGCCTGAAACAGCAACTGGCAGAACTGCAAGATCATATCCAGAGGCTCAACGAGATGCACCAGCAGACAAAGCATGAGCTGCTGAACGGCAAAGCAGATGATAGCATACTGGCACTTACCCAAAACATGAAGGACCAGTTCGAGGACATAGAAAAACGGCTAAAAAAAGCGGAAGAGAAGAACAGGATCACCATAGGCTCTGTCAAAGTGCCTGTGGAGTTGTCAGGAGTTGTGGCAGCAGCCCTTATATTCTTTACAGGCGTGCTCATCATGGGCGACAGGTGGGATATTATCAGGTCCCCTTATTTCTCGTTCTCCATTGCACTGGTACTGGCAGGCGCTGCCCTGCTGAGGTTCTATATGGCAAATAAGGAAACTGGGATGGGATAAAGAAGAAAGGACAGGAAGTGATCAGATGGTCCTGACCTTGATAAGATACTGCTCATCCAGGTCCAGATACCCGTTCTGCATCACTTTCACGGCAATATACCCTTCATTTTTTCCTGTGGGCAATGACATGTGCTCCAGCCTGAAAACAAACTCCCCGAAAGCATCGGTGGTACCTGCCTTAGCTGTCCTGTGATCGGGGGCCCAGACCACCACACTTGCCCCTGGCACTGGTTCATCCTCTGAATTGATCACTGTAAGTCGAATATAAGGAGAATCATCAATGCTGCCATTGATAGAAAAAGAAGTGGTATTGGACAGCACGAACAGCACACCAGGTGTGGTCTGCACGCCTGCAAGGGCAGCCAGCATCACTGCCATGCCTGCCATACCCACGATGGTCAGCACCACCATCCTGATGGGAAGGCCTATTGCAGCCTCCTCATCCCTGAAAAAACATCTGTTCTCCATAGTATTTACAAAATCCAGTGGTCGAAAAGATGTTCATACAGTTCTGACTATCAGCACAGCATCTTCCTTTTCATAGTCGTAGAATCCATTGGCAGAGATGGTAAGGTCCATTGTACCTTCGTTCTGGTTAGGACCCATTGTTACCATTGCCGGGTCGGTGGTGAGCACAGCCCTGCCATCGCTGCCAGTGGTGGCAGTAGCGACCCCGCCAAGCCCTCTTAGTACCACACTGGCATCTCTTACAGGATTACCATCGGTGTCCGTAGCTGAAAGGGTTACCCTCACATAGAAGGGGTTCTGTGCTATGGCCGAGTTCACTATAACTGCATTGCCATCGGTCATGATTATGTCAGTAGTACTCGATGCACCTGCACTGTCGATATATACAGACATGTTCTTAGTGGGTGGAGGAATGATAGCTACAAGGGCTGCAAGCGCCACCATTCCTACAACGAGCATTACAACAATGTTAATAGGCAGTTCCATAGCATCATCGCTGTGGAACGAAATCGCAGTGTTCTTTTTGTTTTTCATGGTTGTCACCAGATTGGTTCATGTTAAAAAAGAATACAAAGTATATAAGTTCTACTATATTATTGAAAAATTAAAAACCTGGAACAATGCTGATCCGCGAGATTCGCAAAATTGATGTATAAAGAACAAGCTCTAATTCCCGATGAAAGATATCGTGATCATAGACTATGGAATTGGCAACCTGCGCAGTGTATATAAAGGGCTTGAACACACAGGTGCCTCAGTTTCCATCACCGGTGACCCGGAAAAGATACTTGCAGCAGATGGGGTCATCCTGCCTGGGGTAGGTGCTTTTGCAGATGCCATGAAGAACATCGAAGACCTCAAAGGCGTCCTTGCAGAATGCGCAGATTCCGGTAAGCCTATGTTAGGTATTTGTCTGGGAGAGCAGATACTTATGGACCGCTCCGAAGAAGGCAGACCGACCAGCGGCCTGGGGCTTATACATGGTAACGTCCTCAGATTTCCCCCTTCCAGGCTCAAAATACCTCACATAGGATGGAACTCCATACAGATCACACAGGAGCATCCCCTGCTTGTGGATATTCCCGATGGGTCCTATGTTTATTTTGTGCATTCCTACTATGTGGACACCACACAGGAGAACATACTGGCAGCATGCGAATATGGAGTGACCTTTGCAGCTGCAGTGGTCAATGGTCCCGGAAATGTCATGGGCACACAGTTCCATCCTGAAAAAAGTGGGGATATTGGTCTGAAGATATTACACAATTTTGTAAAGATGTGTTGAGGCAAGAACATGGATATCGAAGGATATGCAAAAAGAGGGCTGCGTGCCAATGATCCTGAACTTGAGGATAAGCTCACTGCCAGGATCCTTGAGATAAAGAAGACCACACCCCAGCATGCCCGCAGGCTTGCACAGTTAAGTATCGTGGAGGCCAGGAACACGTTAAATGTGAAGGGTGACATACTGGAACCTACCATATCCGGTGTCACTATGGGCGAGTTCGGTGTGGGCTCGAGGGGTACTGGTGATTTTTACACGCATGAGAAGATAGCAGAGGTCATAGGAAAAACAGAAGCAGTAGTGGACAGTGCGCAGCTTGATGACTCCGGTGTGGTACTGGCCAATGGCACCGATAGGTACATCATCGTCACCATTGACGGCATACACTCAAGACTTAGTGATTTCCCATTCCTTGCAGGTTTCCATGTGGCAAGGGCATCTCTTAGGGACGTGTATGTGATGGGTGCACGACCTGTTGCTCTGCTCTCGGATATACATGTAGCTGATGATGGAGATGTGGCAAAGATATTCGATCATATTGCAGGTATCACTACAGTATCCGAACTTACAGGCATTCCCCTTATCACGGGCAGCACTCTGCGCATAGGTGGGGATATGGTCATCGGGGAACGCATGACGGGAGGTGTAGGTGCGGTAGGTACCACTTCGGACCTGACAGCCCGCAATCAGGCGTGTGCAGGTGATGTGGTCCTCATGACCGAGGGTGCAGGTGGAGGGACTGTTTCCACCACGGCTCTCTACTACAATATGCACCATGTAGTGCAGAAGACCATGAACGTGAAGTTCCTGAAGGCATGTGAAGCCCTTATCGATTCAGGACTGCTGCCACATATCCATGCCATGACCGATGTCACCAACGGCGGTATTCGAGGAGATGCGAAAGAAATATCAAAGACCGCAGGTGTGAAACTTATATTCGATGAGGAGAGGATGAGAGCGCTGGTCGATCCAGTGGTACTTGAAATGCTCGAATCCCTCAAGATAGATTATCTGGGTGTCTCGCTTGATGCTCTGCTCATCATAGCCCCGCATGAGTATGCCCGGGACATCATGCGTGTTGTGAAAGAATCGGATGTTGCCATAGATATCGTAGGCCGGGTGGAGAATGGAGCAGGTGCAGAGATAAAGATAGAGGGTGAGATAAGGAACTTCACATCCCGTTTCAGGGAGTCCGCATACACCCCGGTTAAAAAGATGGTAGGGGAAGAGGAGCCCCGGGACTTCCTTGAAATGAAGCGTGCTATCGATATTGCGGCAGAGAACGCCATTAGGAAAAAGCACAGAGTAGTGGAAATGATAAAAAGAGGTCAATTTTAACCTGTCTCTGCCCAAAACAATAGGCATTATAAAATTAAAATAAAGAAAAGAGCTCCATTATCCATGGAGCGAAACTTACCCTTTCTTACCCTTTAATTCTTCCTGCGCATGAACACAAAGGCCAGTCCAAGGATGGCAGCCATGGGCAGAGCAATGGTCGGGAACTCCGGTATCTCCGGAGTTGGATCAGGGTCTGGTGTCACAGGATTGCATTCATATGTTAGGTTTCTAGTCGCTGAAGCGCCAACGACCTTGATGCGGGCTATGGGAGCATTATCACTGGTAACACAAACATTTGTGTACCTTTGGCAATTGGTAAATTGCTGTGAGTCAATTATGTTGCCGTTTGTATCGTAAGCGAGTATAGATCCACTTCCCCTTACTTCAATACAAACTGTATTAGTTTCACAATTTATCGGGAACCATTTATTAGTGCCGCAGTTATCCTTTAGATTCCGAGGCCTTGTACTAGAATCACTGCTGACCACAATGCGGGCTATAGGAGTTGCTGCGGGTGAAGTAATACAAGCCTCTCCTCCCCGATTGAATGACACTGTATTAAGTAATGTACCACTTGCACTGTAAGCAGTTATTGATCCTTTACCGTAAACTGTAATGCATACATGGTTAGTATCGCATTTTATATCGAATGGATATGTATAAGTGGTACACATTGGAGCTACGGAGCTTCCCCCGAATTCCCCAATGCCTGCAACTGCTAGCTCTTCGTCCTCATCTCCTGGAGCTGCACTTGCAGCTGTGATGAGCAACAACGCAGTAAGTAAAATACCAATTATTATATTTCTCATAATACCATACCACCTGTTCAAATTGTATTAACATGTGAATGGGTAGGACGAGTAGGATCTTAGCATCCTGTGTCAGAGAATTATAGCTGAGTAGGTTCGAATGTGTGATGTGGACACTGTATCCTGTTGAACACGAATTCAGCATTCGTGCCCAAAAATACCACTTTGAACTATAACTTTATCTACCCAATCGAGCACGATTCTTATTACCTAAAAAGTGGTCTCGGACAATATTTAAGTTTTATGTTTTAAATATGATATTACATTATATACGAATTATGGAATTTTTTTTACGATGAGCACTGTTCCATCCTTTTCCAGGATCTCCACTTTATCTCCTTTTTCTATGGGTTCTTCAGAACGTGCTTTCCACATCTCGCTCTTATGCCGCACATACCCGAACTCTCCCGGTGCAAAGGGATCCTGAGCAATAGCACTATCACCTAAAAGCTCACCGAACTTCGGCTTTGAATGGCGCAATACTGCTACCTTATACAGGACAAAGAGCAGAAAGAGACCCATCACCAAGGTAGGCGCCACTACCGAAAGGATGATGGTCTGCTGGAATTCAGCAGGTGTATAGTTCCTTGGGAAATCCGTAGGTGCTAGCAATATACTTCCCGCAACTATGCACACAAGCCCTGCGATCCCGAAAACCCCGAAGCCCGGAGAATGGAACTCAATTACTAACAATGCTACACCTACCAGCACAAGGAATATCGATGCTATGTTCACATCGAAGCCAGTACCTATGAGCCCCAGGGCGATTGCCACAATGCCAAAGAGCTCTGCTCCAAAGCCCGGGTTCGACAAACCCAATATCAGAGCATATACACCAAGCAATAACAACAGGGAAGAGATGATAGGATCAGAGATGATGTTCATGAAAAAAAGCCTCAGCGGTGGCTCATAGAACACTATTTCTGCCCCACTGGTCCTAAGTTCCCGACCTTTGACCTCACGTCCATCCACCTGCACTAGCAGATCATTGAGATCTGAAGCTATGTATTCGATCACCCCGTACTCTAAGGCCTTTTCAGGGTTCAGATTAAGGTTCTCCGTGATGAACAGACCTGCAGCAGTATCATTGCGCCCGTGCTTGCGGGCATTCTCCTGTGCTGTGGCTACCAGGGCGTTCACGATCTTGGAATCGTTCACAGGTTCAGAACCAGAAGGTGTTACCGTCACTGGCTGAGCTGAGCCTATGACAGTGAAAGGAGCCATAGCCGCCACATCTGTGCTTATGAGCAGAAGAGTACCTGCAGACCAGGCCTTGGTACCTTCAGGATACACATAACCTATTACAGGCACATCCGAGGTAGTTATTTGTTCCATCATGTTGAAGGTTGCATCCACCACTCCACCCGGTGTGTTTAGTGTAATGACAAGTGCCTGATAGTCACCCTCTTTGGCAAATGCCATGGCATCTGCCAGAATATCATCCGAGGCCGGGGTTATAGAATCCTCTATCTGTAGCACCAATACCTGTTCAGCAGCGCTGGTACAGGGTATGCAATACAATAAGAGCAAAAGAAGGGAGAAAAAGGTCCCATACCTGGATATCATCCTGATCTTTCCATCAGACCTTCTTCTTGTCGGCAAATGCCCTTGACATTGCCGCTACCTCACCGATCTCCATTGAACTGGAGATCACTATAAGGTTCTTCTCTCTTGCAACCTCGGCTATGGTCTGCAGTTCACGCAGCTTAAGTCCGGCAGGCATATCCTGATATAACTGTGCGGCCTGTTTCATCTTCTCTGCAGCTATGTACTCACCTTCTGAGAGAATGATACGGGCACGTTTCTCACGCTCTGCCTCAGCCTGCTTTGCAATAGCACGCAGCATAGTGTCGTCTATTTTCACATCCTTGAGAGTGACACCTGTGACCTTGATACCCCACGGGTCAGTTGATTCATCAAGCATTTCCTGGATATTCCTGTTGACCTCCTCTCTTTTTGAAAGGAGTTCATCGAGCTCTATCTGACCTATCACATCACGCAGGGTGGTTTGGGATAAATTGGAAGTAGCATACTTGTAATTTTCCACCTCATTGACAGCAGAGGACGGGTCCACGACCTTGTAATATACCACTGCGTCCACATCCACTGTAACATTGTCCCTGGTTATCACGTTCTGCTTGGGCACATCGATGGTTATCACACGCAGATCTATCTTTACTACCGTATCGACCACAGGTATTATAAAGAACAGACCTGGGCCCTTTACCCCGCTTAATCTGCCCAAACGAAAGATAACAACACGCTCATATTCATTTACGATCTTGATCGCTTTTGATAAGATGAGGATCACAAGAATGAATACCGGAAGAATGAGATCAAATAAAGCCATAATACCTCCCTTTCAAGTAGTGGAACGACCACTTGCTTAATAATTGTCCATTTATAGATAAAAGGTCACCACATATTAAAAAGTTAATGGTGATACCCATAAAAGTGAAGAAAGGAGCTTGGGCCTGAACATTTGTTTAAGGGGATGTACACGAAAGTATGAAAGCAAACAGTTTTTGGATTTCAGACCCAGCAAATAATAAGATGATTTTATGCTTTATTAACCTGATTGATTTTGTTGTGTGAAATTGCAAACTCGCACAGTTTGTGGTGGATGCATCCTGATATTGATTTTTTAACGACCTTATGCAGAGAGACCAAAGACATAAATCTCACATATTACATTTAAAGCATGATAAAATGAGCGAAAGATGTCCAGAATGCGAGGGTAAGAGATACATTGTTACCTCCTCGAAGAAATGCCCGGAATGTAAAGGTAGCGGGAAGTCAAAATCAATAGACCTTATGAAGCTCTCCGAGAAGGATGTTGCAAATTTCCTCAGCAGCGGTTCAGCATGCCCCAAATGTGAAGGGACCGGAGAGATAAAAGAAAAAGATACTTGCAGCAAGTGCAAAGGAAAAGGGGTTATGTATTCCTGTAGAACATGTGGTGCGGCCATAGATAAGCTTGTAGGAGAAGAAGATGAAATATGTGAAAGCTGCAGAAGGAAGCAGATAGTATATAAGCTCGATGATTCTTGCACCATTGATGAGATAGAGATAGGAAAATTATATCATTGCGTAGTGAACAGCAATGTTGCCTTTGGGACTTTCGTTGATATCAACTCAAAAATTAGAGGGCTTATCCATTCGAGCAACATTAAAGAAGTTCCCAGTATAGGGGACAGCCTTGTGGTGAGTGTAAAGGAGATAAGGAACAACAATAAACTGGACCTCCTTCTCAGGAACATCAGCGCTTACCAGATAGTAGAGATAGAGAAAGAGCTCCCTGAACTGAAATCCTCAAAGCTTTCCGAAAAAGTAGGTAAGACCGTCAGGGTCCATGGAGAGGTTATACAGGTAAAGCAAACTGCGGGCCCGACCATATTTACCATTGACGACGAGGCGGGTCAGATATCTGCCGCAGCCTTTGAAAGTGCGGGGGAGAGAGCATATCGGCACATAGATACTGACATGATAGTATCTGTTACCGGAGAGGTGCAGCTAAGAGGTGAGAACGTTCAGCTTGAGGTCCACAGTATGAAACGGTTGACCGGGGACTATGAAAACGTCATAAGGTCTCGCATAGAAAAGGCAATTGACAGCAGGGCTGAGCCCCATGGGATCGATTTCCTGATCAGGAGCGATGTGCTGGAGAAGCTCAGACCGGCAATGGAACAGGTCGCTAGAGAGATACGTAAAGCTATCATCAGGTCCAAACCCATCCTCTTGAGGCACCATGCCGATGCCGATGGTATGACCGCGGCGGTTGCTATTGAAAGAGCAATACTCCCACTGATCAAAGAGGTCAATGGTGCTGATGGTGAATACTATTTTTACAAAAGGGCTCCCTCAAAGGCTCCTTTCTATGAACTGACAGATGTGACCCGGGATGTTTCCTTTGCGCTGGAAGACGCGGCCAGGCACGGGCAGAAAATGCCCCTGGTCGTGAGCGTGGACAATGGTTCCACCTTGGAAGATCTGCCTTCTTTCAGAATAGCCCAGGTATATGATATTGATATGGTTGTCATTGACCATCACCACCCCGATAAAGAGGTTGACCAGTTCCTCAAGGCTCATGTAAACCCTGCACACGTAGGGGGTGATTATAGCATCACAGCGGGCATGTTGTGCACCGAAGTTGCCCGCATGATAAACCCGGATGTGGAAAAAGAGATATTGCACCTGCCTGCTGTTGCAGCCGTGGGGGACCGTGCAGATTCAGATGAGGCAAGGGATTATATAAAGTTGGTATCCAACAGATATTCATTGCAGGACTTGAAAGAGATGGCGCTTGCGCTTGATTATGCAGCATACTGGCTCAAGTTCAGTAGTGGTAAAGGAATAGTGGACGATATATTGGATATGGGAGACCATAGCACACATAGAGAACTTGTCGATCTGTTCTGCGAACAGGCCAACGGCATGATCAATGAACAGCTTGAAGCATGCATGACACACGTTAAGGTGCAGAAGCTTCCCAACGGGGCCATACTGAACGTTCTGGACGTTGAGAACCATGCTCATAAGTTCACTTTCCCGCCACCTGGAAAAACATCCGGAGAGGTGCATGACAGACTTTGCCAGAAATACGAAGGCCAGCCAGTGGTCACTCTGGGATACGGTCCTGACTTTGCTGTGATCAGGTCCAAGAACGTTAAAATGAACATACCAAAAATGGTCAGAGAGCTCCATGATGAGATAGAAGGTAGCGGTGTCAGCGGAGGAGGACACCTGGTAGTGGGGAGCATAAAGTTCGTAGAAGGAATGCGTACCCAGGTATTGGCAAAGCTTGCAGAAAAGATAGGAGCAGTGGAAGTGGAGTAAGTGCCCCTTTCAACTGCCATTGTTTTAAATGGTATTTACTTTCTCAGTCCACACGGACTATACGTACCAATGGCCTTACAGGCACATCTGAAATGACCTCAGCGCCCTTCTTATCCACCAGGACCGCTATTACAACAGGTTTACCGCCTTCTTCACCGATACGCTTGACCACACCCGTCATGGTGGAACCACTGGTGATCACATCATCCACAATGACACATTTCTTCCCCCTGACGGTACTAAAGTTCCCGCTGAAGTTGCCTTTAAGGCTCTTGTCATCAGCTGGGTCGTAATAGGCGTGGAATATTGCGAGGTCTGTGTCCAGCTCTTCTGCCATAAGACTAGCTAATGGCACACCACTAAGCCCAATGCCTACAATAACATCAACATTATCTTCTGTCTGCTCCAATGTCTCCAATACCAAATCGCAGAGGACTTTTGAAATATTGTGCAATCTGTAAGCGTTCTTGCCTATATTTGTCCAGTTCACAGAAATATCCTTGGGTGCAGGTGTGCTAGCATCTTTCTTTGCACGGGTGAGAAGCCAGGTCACAGTGTCCCTTGAAACATTCAGCTCATCTGCTATTTGCCTTGAGGTAAAACCGTTGGACTGTAGTTCCACTGCCTTCTTAATCAGATTCTCTATATTCTTCATATGATCCCTGCCTGTGATCTTCTTAACGTGTATTCTAAAATATATCTTATAAAGATATCATTAACGCATATACAAGTATTGTTATAATTTTCTTTTGCGCCCTTTCCTCATAGGAGAACCACATACTGGGCATATATCCCCGGAATCGAACTTCCTCTTACATCCAATACAGACCTTCTGCCATATTAGCACATCCTTTATCTTCTTCTGAACAACTGGTTCTACCTTTATGCCCAGGATGTTGGCAACGTTCTGCACCGCGTAATCGTCCGTAAGGAGCACTGCCTCTTCCTTAAGATCATAGGCCTTGGCAAGTACATCAACATCAGTGAGGGACAACTCCTCACGGTCCTTTGATACACCAGAAACCTCTGCAACCCTCTCAAGTGCTTCCCGGGAAGGCAATTCCACTCCCAGACCCTGTTCCCTGGCAAGATCGAAGCGAAGCTTTGACTCACTGCTTTTGAGCTCTTCCACTACTGAAGGAACAGTGATGGTACGGATAGCATCGACCGGCTTTCCCATAATAAAGACAGCAGAGTCCGCTATATAAAGAGGCATGCAGCTGCATTAGAACTTCCAGATAGATTAAACCTTTGAGCGGGAAACTTTATTTTAATTAGGGCACAGCAATAAGAACAGAAACATTAAAGACCATATTTCAAGGGGAGCATATTTCAGGCCATTGCAGAGGACAGGAACATGGACATAGAAAAAGCAAGAGAAGCGATCGTTGGTTTCATCAGAGAGAAAGCAAAGGAAGCAAACGCAGAAGGGGCTGTTCTTGGCATTAGTGGAGGGGTCGATTCGGCGCTTGTTGCATATTTGGCTGCAGAAGCCCTGGGCATGGATAAAGTATTGGGTATACACCTTCCGGAACTCGGTATCATACATGCAAAGGACGTGTTAGATGCTGCTGAAGTAGCACACAGATCAGGCATAGAGTTCAGGAACATAGATATCTCGAAGATCCTCACAGTTTACCTTGAGAATATTCCGGATAAGGATAAGGGCGCAGTCCATGTCAGAGGTAACCTCAAGGCCCGCATCCGGATGTCAGTGCTTTATTATTATGCCAACATGCTCAACAGGATAGTTATAGGCACAACTAACAAAACTGAGCTGCTGCTGGGTTATTTTACAAAACATGGAGATGGTGGAGTAGACATCCTGCCTATAGGAGATCTCTATAAGACCGAAGTGTGGGAGCTTTCATCCTTGGTGGGAGTGCCTGAGATCATCGTCAATAAAGTACCTTCTGCCGGCCTCTGGAATGGCCAGACAGATGAAAAAGAACTGGGTATCACATATAAAGAAGTGGACAGATTCCTTGCACTGTTGCTCAAAGGAGAAACAAGCGAGATCGCACGGGATACTGTAGGTATTACGGTGGAACAGGCAAGTTCAGTGATACATAGGATCAAAATGAATGCACACAAGCTGAAAACGATACCAATAGCAGATCTTGGAATGTTGAGATGATGTCATCTTGAAGGAAATATCTTTGAGTTTGATGGCTGCATCCTGATAAGTGGTTTTGCCAGATGCCTGCGGGCACATGGGGGTACTTCGTATATACCTGGACCAATTTCCCTTTTTTGATGTACCTGCACCAAAGACGATGAACGTGTGCCACATTTCTTACATCTGTAACCCTGGCCCCTGCCCGCAGATCCCATCCTCTTTCCACAGGAAGGGCATTCAGGATTATGGAAGACCACTAAGGGTACGAGGGAAATGACCTCTATCTTTTCTATGTTCAGGGTTTTGTTCATAAAACTACCATAAACCTTTACAACATCTCCCTGAACGAGTTTACGCACCAGTGATCTGAAACCTTTGGTTGGTTCAAAGGCCGCACATTCTATTGAAACTCCACTGCTATCAGATATAGAGAAGATCGTATGCCCGCCTGCTATAGTAAAAGGGTTACATGAAACCAACCCTGAGACAATATATGATTGCATCTCTTTGATCCCGAATATACTGTCCATGGGTATCAAATGCATATCAGTTCCCTGATTGGTGCAATATATGCATGATCTTTCCATGGGTTCTGAGACTATCATTTCCGCTGCCGTTTTCACTACAAACGGGTCCCTGCCCCTGATGCCGTAAAGCACCGGGTCCGGAGAATGAGGTACACACACCACGAGCTCATTTGATATGTCCACAGTGTCCCACGTAGCTGGATAAGTGGCATCATCAGCAGCAAAGAAGCTTTCTTTATACACGTTTCTGGGGGTACCCCATTTATCCCTTTGCCTGTATGCGATATACTCAAATGTGTGGTCCCATCCTGTATTCAGCAGGGCACCACATGCAGCCAGCGCACCAATGAGACCTCTGCCGTTCTTGAACCCTCTGGAATGCAGGCCAGTGTCAGCGATTATGGACTTTGCCTCTTCTATAGAAAGGACCTCTCGTACAGCACGCTGGAAAAAAGTACCTAGAACATCTCTGACCCTGCCGGCTTCATCATCCTGCACAAAGACAACTCCCGGATTTGTCATATCACATTCCATTGCTGACATTGCCGCAACCTTGGAAATGACATGCTCCATCACTTTATCCGGACAGGGGGTTCCTATACTGATGCCTACGCATGCATTGCCTCTGGTCTTGTAAGGGATAGTGGGATTGAGACGAACAAGTAAAGGATACTCCCGAACGCTGCCATACTGCTGCAGCTCCTCCATGAGCAGAGCACCCAGATATGTTGTGCACATACCTTCCCTCGAATCTGTATCATCTATGCCTATGATCATGATGTTGGCCTGGATAATTTGGGTTAGTGATGAGGTGTATGTAATTAAGTTTTCTGCAGAAGAAGATAAGTTAATAAAGAATAAGAATATGGATAAATAACAAAAATATATATAGATGTGCAAACAATCATTAAGTAGTCATGACTAAAGACATCCTCATACGTCAGATAGTAGATGTGCTGAAGCATGCGGACTTCATCGTTTCAAAGCGCTGTAATATCAGGCCGAGGAGTTTTGATCTTGCCGCAAGGAAAGATAACATTCTACTATTCTGTAAAGTATTGTACAATATCGATGGGTTGAACGAAGAAACAGCCCATGAGATGAAATCGCTTGTGCGATATCTGGGAGGCTCAGCCATCCTTGTGGGTGCCAAGACCCGTGATCAGATGCTTGAAGATAGTGTAGTGTACATGCGATATGACATACCTGCGGTCAACGTGCAGACACTTTATGATTACTTTGTGGAGAACATACCCCCGCTTATATCTGCGGCACCCGGGGGATTGTATGTGTCCATAGACGGTGATGTTCTGAAAGAGGCACGTACAAGACAGGCAATGTCCCTGGGAACCCTTGCTACTGAGCTGGGAGTTTCCAGAAGGACCATCAGCAAATATGAAGAAGGCAGAATGGATGCTTCCATAGATATTGTACTGCATCTGGAAGAGTTGCTAGACGTTGCACTTGCAAAATCCATAGATATACTACAGGCTTTTGAAAAGAAGCTCAAAGAGCCATCAATGCCTATCGAGGAAAAGAAATACCCTCAAGATGATAACGTTCTTGATATGCTGCATTCTCTGGGTTACCAAGTGGTTTCGACATCACAGGCACCTTTCAAAGCAATATCCAAAGATAACCATGATACAATGCTTACAGGAGTCAGCACTTACAGTAATGCGATGATCAAAAGAGCTGATCTGATGAGCAGTATCTCCAATGTAACCCAGACAAGGTCTGTGTTCATAATAAAAGGTCCAACCAAGTCAGATACTGTGGAGAACACAGTTCTTATCGAAGAGAAAGAACTGGATAGAGTGGCTGGACCAGATGAGTTTATAAGCCTCATTGACGAGAAAACGAAGTTCAAAAAAAGTTGATGTTTTCATCCGGTTCTGAGCAAAATCCAAAAACCTAATTATATGAAGATACCTTAAGAGCCTGTAATGACCACCATTATAGGAGTTTTAGTATCAGGCAGAGGTTCCAACCTTCAGTCCATCATTGACCATGTGGAAAGCGGCTATCTGAAGAACGTAAAGCTCAGCGTGGTCATCAGTGATGTTAAAGATGCCTATGCATTAGAACGTGCAAGAATGCATGGGATAGATGCTGTTTTTATCGACCCGCAAGCCTATGGGAACAAGATGGGATTTGAAAGAAAGATAATTGGAACACTGCGACTTTATGATGTGGACCTGGTGCTGCTTGCGGGATATATGAGGATATTGGGGAGTGAGGTGATCCAGGTTTACAGGAATAGGATCATGAACATACATCCTGCGCTTCTTCCTTCTTTTAAAGGACTGCATGGCCCAAAACAGGCTCTGGAATACGGTGTGAAGGTCGCAGGGTGTACTGTGCATTTCGTGGATGAGGGAATGGATAGCGGGCCAATAATCCTTCAAAGTTGTGTCCCCGTGAAGGATAATGATACAGAGGATACCCTTGCGGCCCGGATACTGGAACAGGAACATAAGATATTTCCTGAAGCAATAAAACTGTTCACAGAGGGTAAACTTAAAGTGGATGGCAGGATTGTACTACGCAGAGAGAAGTAACGTTTAAAAAAGCTTGTAATTGGATGATAGCATGTCCTATATTTTAGAGATAGACCCAGATATCGCTGAAGCACTGAAGCTTGAAGCGAACCGCCAGGACTACAAACTCAACCTCATAGCATCTGAGAACTATACGAGCCGTGCGGTCATGGAAGCACAAGGCTCTATAATGACAAACAAATATGCTGAAGGTTACCCTGGTAAGAGATACTATGGAGGCTGTGAGTTCGTTGATATTGCTGAAAACCTGGCAAGGGACAGAGCAAAGGCCATATTCGGCGCAGAGCATGTGAACGTGCAACCCCACTCTGGCTCTGGTGCCAATATGGGCGTATATTTCTCCGTGCTTGAACCCGGGGACACAATAATGTCCATGGACCTTTCGCACGGAGGACATCTTTCACACGGAAGCCCGGTCAACTTTGCCGGCCAGCTTTACAATATAGTACCCTATGGAGTATCTAAGGAAACAGAGACACTGGATTACGATGTACTTATGGACATGGCAAAGCAGACAAGACCCCGGATGATCGTGTGCGGAGCATCTGCTTATTCCCGTACTCTTGATTTCAAGCGCTTCAGAGAGATAGCCGACGAAGTTGGTGCATATCTGTTGGCTGATATTGCCCATATTGCCGGACTTGTGGCAGCAGGAGTGCATCCGAGTCCTGTACCTTACGCAGATTTCGTGACCACTACTACCCATAAGACCCTGCGTGGACCCAGAGGTGGGATGGTCATGTGCAAGGAGGAACATGCAAAAGCCCTTGACAAGGCCATATTCCCCGGAATACAGGGTGGACCTCTTATGCATGTGATAGCTGCAAAGGCTGTAGCCTTCAAGGAAGCACAGAGCAAGCAGTTCAAACTGGACCAGCAACAGACTGTAAAGAATGCAAAAATGCTCTCTGAGAGCCTCATTGAGAGAGATTTCAATATCGTTTCCGGAGGAACCGACAATCATGTAATGCTTCTTAATCTCAATAAGTTCGATATAACCGGAAAGGATGCAGAAGCAGCTATGAGCAAGGCTGGCATTATCCTCAACAAGAACACCATACCCTTTGAGACCAAAAGCCCATTCATTACAAGCGGTATCCGGATAGGTACTCCCGCGGCAGCTACCCGGGGTATGAAAGAAATGGAAATGGTGGACATCGCAGGTTTCATAGAAAGCGTGATCCTCAATATTGGGAACGAGCAGGCCCTTATGGAGATCAGCTCTGATGTGGAACAGCTCTGCAGCAGGTTTCCGATATATAGGTAAAGAGGTGAATGGAGTGGTGGACAAGGAATATAGTGCAAGGGTGATCGATGGTCGCAGCCTTGCAAAGAAGGTAGAGGAAGAAGTAAAAATGGGTGTAGAGGTCCTTAAAGCCGAGAAGGGTATAACCCCAGGGCTTGCCACCATCCTTGTAGGGGAAGACCCTGCTTCAAAGATGTATGTGCGTCTTAAGCACAAGGCATGCGAAAGGGTAGGCATTCATGCAGAGGATCATGATCTTTCTGCCACGATCTCACAGGAGGAACTTATAGCTCACATTCATCAGCTTAACCAACGGAACGATATTCATGGGATACTGCTGCAGCTACCTCTTCCAAGGCATCTTGACGACAAGGATGCCATGCAGGCCATCGACCCAAAGAAGGATGCCGATGGTTTTCATCCTTGCAACATGGGAAATCTACTGATAGGTAATGAGAAATTTGTTCCCTGCACTCCCAAGGGAGTTATCCGGGCAATGGAAGAGCATGGTATCCAGATACAGGGCAAGCATGCTGTTGTTGTCGGGCATAGCAATGTCGTGGGAAAACCCATGGCTGCAATGCTGATCAACCGCAATGCCACAGTTTCGGTATGTCACGTATTCACCCAGAACCTGGAACAATACACCCTTGATGCTGACATACTCATAGTTGGCACTGGTGTCAAACATCTCATCAAGGCCGATATGGTAAAAGAAGGTGTTATTGTTTTTGATGTGGGGATCACCGAGGAAGACGGAAAGGTATATGGGGATGTGGACTTTGAGAACGTTATCAAAAAAGCCTCCCTCATAACCCCGGTGCCCGGAGGTGTGGGACCAATGACCATCTCCATACTCATGCAGCATGTACTGAGGGCAGCCAAAGATGCATCTTAATTCATCGATTACATACTTTTCAGGTAAAAAATGCTAATTGATGCAGAGATCTGCGACTTAAAGGTCGGTGATGAACACCCTGTGAGGATCATGGGAGTTATTAACCTCAGTCATGAGTCCTTTTACAGATCATCTGTGGTGAGCATGGACTCCATACTGGAGATGGCACACAGTATGGTGGATAACGGTGCCACTATCCTGGATATAGGAGCACGTTCCACATGGCTGCTGGCAAAGCCTGTGATAAGCAGGGAAGAAGAAATGCAAAGGCTTGTACCCGCGCTCGATATTCTGAGAGATAATGTTGATGTTCTCATTTCTGTGGATACGATGTTTGCTGACATTGCTGAAAAGGCCCTTGAACTGGGAGCCGACATGATCAATGATGTCTCTGGTTTCAAGGCTGATGAAAGGATGCTGGATACTCTGGTGGAACATGGCTGTCCTGCAGTGGCCATGGCCACTGAGAAGGTCCCCGGTGATCCGATAGGTCTGGATGCCACAATGGACGCCCTTGCCAGCATAATTAGGCAGGCATGTGATAAAGGCATGGATACCAGTAAGCTTGTTCTGGACCCTGCAATAGGTAAATGGACGCCTGAAAAGATGCCAATATATGATTTTGAGACCATCGACCAGTTCGAAAGACTAAGGACGTTCCATAAACCCCTCCTTGCAGCAATATCGCGCAAGTCATGTATCGATGCGGTGCTGCATCGGCCGGTAGAGGATAGGTTATATGGGACCCTGGCTGCTACTGCCATTGTGGTACATAAGGGAGCTCATATCATAAGGACACACGATGTGTCACAAACAGTGGATGTGGTAAAAGTGGCAGCAGCCATGCGCAGCAGGCACCTTATGGTAAAAGAAAATGGATTTGAGGTCTCTGTACTGAACATTGTGGACCCTGAAGATGCTGTGCGGAACATGAACGAGATGGGGGTCACCGGGACCGGAGCCCAGATCATGAAAAAGAAATCCGTGTTAAGAGTACTGAGGATATCCAATATAACCACCACAGAGGCCCTTATTATCAAGCAGGAGATACTGGCAAGAGGGGGCGATGCAGCTCTTGAACGCAATGCCGTGTCCCATGAGACAGAAAGCACTGATATCCTGGTAATGGGAACATTACTGCAACTGGAAAAACTTGCTAAGAAACTAGAGCGTCAGGCCCGTAACCTGCCTGTTATTTCTAGGATGATCCTAGATACACTGCAACTTGATGATAATGTGGATCATCGTTATTTGAGGTAGCTATGATCATCTCTTCTTCAAAAACATTCGAGGAAGTGCTTGTTTTCCTTGAAGGAATTGACAATGTGTTCGTGATAGGTTGCAATGTCTGTGCAGCAAGGTTACATGTGGGAGGTGAGCCTGAAGTGCTTGACATGTGCGCAAAACTGAAAGCTGCCGGAAAGAACGTGGTCGGTTGGGCCCTGCCCACAGCCGCCTGCAGTATCCAGTCCTATGAAAAGCTTGTGGAGAAAGGTCCGGGTATACAGAAGGCTGATGCCATCCTTGTCATGGCATGTGGCAGTGGCACTTCAGTAGTGTCCATGCTCGTAGATGTGCCTGTCTATCCTTCCAATAATACTGATTCTCTGGGAGGGAGGTCACAGGAACAGGTCATCCCCCATCTTTGTGAGATGTGTGGTGCATGCAATATACAGGAGTTCGGTGGTATATGTCCTAAAGCAAACTGCCCGAAAGGTCTGCTCAACGGTCCATGTGGAGGCTCCATATCCGGTAAATGTGAGGTCGACACGGAACAGGAATGTGCATGGGAACTCATATACAGACAGCTTGAAAAAACAGGAAGGTTGAAACTACTGGAAAAGATAATTGGTCCAAGAGACTACAACTGATGAATTTAATTTTGATCTAACGATCCCAAAAAATAGCAAAAGAACACGTATAAAGGAATGCATATCAGCGCCAGGAAATACAAGGGTGCGAAGGCAATTGCTAATTAAAAGAAAGTGGCATGTAAGTACGAATGAAAAAGTTCAGCGAACTCTGATCTTCCTGAATTCCCTTTTACATCCATATAGGAATCTATTTATAGCATAATAAGGGTTGATTATTCGATATGTCTACTCCGACATAACGCTGCTGACAGCACTTAAGAAGATAATATTACATGACTAAAGTCTGCCGGCAGCGAAATCCCAACGTGTTCATAATATATGTAAAAGATGGTGTTCCGCATGGATAAAAAAACCCAGGTATTACTTCTTGTTGCAATAGTGATCATTATGACAATAGCTCTTGCTATTGTATTCACGAGTTCAAATGATGAAGGTCAGCAAGCTGGACAACATGACCAGCAACGAGGACCACAGTCTACACAGATCAATGTTGCTGCAGCTGCTAGCCTCACTGAAGCATTCATGGAAATTGAAAAAGAGTTCGAAGGGGAAAATCCAAACATCGACATTGTTTATAACTTTGCAGCATCAGGAACTCTTCGCACACAGATAGAAGCTGCACCGGAAACTGCTGATGTATTTGCTTCGGCGGCTGAGGACCAGATGGACATGCTCGCATCTAAGGGACTTATATATAACGCCACCAGGAAGGATTTCGTAGAAAACTCGCTGGTAATGGTAGTTCCAGTAGGAAACGATCTTGGACTTACCGGTATACAGGACCTTACCAAGACCGAAGTGGAAAAGATCTCCATTGGTAACCCTGATACCGTACCTGCTGGAAAATATGCAAAAGAATCACTGACCACTGCAGGGCTTTGGGATAACTTATCGAACAAGATGCTCTTAGCCGAAAATGTAAAACAGGCCCTTGTCTATGTAGAAACCGGAGAAGCTGAAGCCGGATTTGTGTTCAGTACCGATGCATCATCGGCAGATCATGGTTCAATAAAGATCATTAGCTCAGTACCTGTAACCACACCGATCACATATCCAATAGCTATATTGTCATCAACACAGCACAAGGAAGATGCACAACTGTTCGTAGACTTCGTTACCGGGGAAAAAGGTAAGTTCATACTGGAGATGTATGGTTTCACTATTCCCTGATCCGGGCGAAACCCATGATCGGTCAAATATGGTTCCCTTTATACATAACGCTTAAGATATCGTTTGTATCCTCTTTAATAGTGGCGATACTGGGCACATTGATATCCTATATACTGGCCAGAAGGGAATTCATGGGTAAGTGGCTTATCGATTCATTGATCACCCTTCCTATGATACTCCCCCCTACAGTAACAGGATATATGCTGGTCGTGCTTTTGGGAAAGAATGGGGTCCTTGGAAAGGTCTTGTTCGACCTGACAGGGATCAAATTGCTTTTCACCTGGCAAGCAGCAGTAATAGCTGCATTTGTAGTATCTCTGCCCCTTATGGTCAAGACTGCTACCGCTGCCATAGAGGCTGTGGACAGAGAGCTGGAATATGTGGCCTATACCTTGGGAAGGAGCGAGCTTGAAACTGCATTTTTGATCACCCTTCCCCTTGCGAAGAAAGGTATATTTGCCGGTATCGTGCTTAGCTTTGCGAGAGCTGTTGGGGAGTTCGGTGCAACGCTTATGGTCGCCGGGAACATACCTGGCAGGACAAACACCATGGCTATCTCCATTTACAGTGCATTTCAAAGCGGGAACAGTGAACTTGCTAACACATTGGTGATAGTGCTCGTGCTGATGTCCCTTGTATCTATGGCTGTCACCACAAAACTTGTAAATAGCTGGAAGATCTGAGGTTTAAATACATGGGGATCAAAGTTGATTTTAAAAAACGGTTTTACAAACACAAAAACATGAAGAAAAAAAAAGATCCCTCTTTCACTTTGGATGTCAACTTTGAAGCAGGCAACGAACTTGTAGTACTTTTTGGCCGATCTGGTTCAGGAAAGACCACGACCTTAAGATGCATTGCCGGCCTGGAAAAACCCAATGAGGGAAAGATCATTGTGAACGATAGAGTATACTTCGACTGCAATGGGAACGTAGACCTGCCTCCACAGCAGCGTGTTCTTGGCTACGTATTTCAGAACTACGCCCTTTTTCCCCACATGGACGTAAAGAAAAACATCACATATGGGCTCAGGGGAAGGACAGGGCATGAAAAGGAGAACAGAATGAAAGAAATGCTCCGTCTTTTACATATAGAGGGACTGGAGGACCACTTCCCATCACAGCTTTCAGGTGGACAGAAACAACGTGTGGCTCTGGCCCGTGCTCTGGCACCCGGACCCGACATATTGCTATTGGACGAACCTTTTTCCGCACTGGATATGGTCGTGCGTATGAAATTGAGGGAAAGGATAAAACTGATCCAGAAAGAACTGAACATACCCGTGCTTTTCATCACCCACAACCCTGTAGAGGCTTTCACCCTTGCTGACAAGATCGTAGCGTACCATGAAGGGGCGGTGCAGCAGATAGGAACGCCTGATGAAGTGTTCTACCGACCGAACAACAGGCATGTAGCAGAACTTGCCGGTGTGACAAATATATTTGATGATGCTATGTTCATACGCCATATAGATGAACATAGAACACTGTTCAAGGCAGGGGACCTGAGCATAATTTCCAGGCACATTGATCTTGGACCTGGTGAAGGGGTATCATGGGGCATACGACCGGAAAATATCATCCTTGCAGGTTCCAACAAGGATAATATAGAGGTTCATGAAAACCATTTCAGCGGGAAAGTTATAAGCATAGTCAACAAAGGTACGAGCAAGCTCATAGCAATTGGACCGGGCAACGAGAGAAGGATACTGATCTCTGAAGTATCGAACAAAGCGTATGAAGAACTTAACCTTTTTCAGGGATGCTGTTGCACATTTTCATTTGCATCCAGGGATGTATTGATATTCACCTGAGTTTAACACTTTTTTTAGTTAGTAATACAACTTCATATAATATATCCAAACAGCACTGTAAATTAATTAATCAATTGTATTAAGTTGTTGGAAATACATCATATCAAGATAAGAATATGACAATAGGTTTTCTGGAAAATGGTAAATACAACCCATCACTAAAAATTGCATACAGGATAGCAGATGTCTGAACACCACATTAGACAAGCTATTTATATTCGATGGCAGTGACATTTAAAAAGATATGGAAACAAGAGCAAAAGTCTGGATCACAGAAGACGGAAAGCCCGTAATAGGAGAAGGCAAAGTTGCCCTCCTTAGGGCCATAGATGAAGAAGGATCACTACGTAAAGCATGCATCAAATTAGATATATCTTATAAGCATGCATGGCTGGTACTCAATAAGATGAGTGAACGCCTGGGAGAAGATGTAGTATTGACAGTAAGAGGAGGAAAAGCACAGGGTACCTTTCTCACCGATGCTGGCCGCAAACTCATAAAAGAATATGATATGAGCAAGCAGTTGCTCAATGATACGATGCATGATGAGACATTCATGGAGGACCTTGGCTTATACATTTCTGCCCGCAACAGGATACCTGCAAAGGTCGTTGAAGTGGAAAAGGGAGATATAGCCTCCAGGATCAAATTATCCATAGAGGCTACCATACTTAGTTCACTGATCACCACCGAGGCAGTGGAAAAACTGAATATAAAGGAAGGAGACGAGGTCTTTGCAGTGATCAAGTCCACTGAAGTGCTCATTGGTAAAAGGGCAATAAAGGAACATTGATGTTTTTTAGCCTCCATAACCTTTTTTTCAAAACATCACGTACACTTTTTTCGGAACATACCATGGACCATGAGGGGAAGTAACACAATTGCAAACACAAGCTGAATGTATGGTGGTACAATATCTGCTCCACTTCCCACAACTGCAGCTGCCTGTATCCCAAGGCTCAGATATATGTAATCCAGTAGCAGGCCAAATCCTATGGAACAGACCGCTATCATACCAACATAGACCATAGCAGTTCTTTTTCCCAGAAATTTAAGCACCATAGTTATGGTTGTAGCGTTGGTTGCCGGTCCTGCAAGTAGAAATACAAAAGCGGTACCTGGGCTCATCCCTTTTGCAACCAGTGCTGCAGCAAGAGGGGTAGATGTAGTTGCACAAATGTAGAGAGGTATACCTATTAGGAGCATTATCAGCATTGGAAAAATTCCACCTCCCAGATAGGAGCTGATAACTTCTTCAGGTACCAAGTATGCAATAACACCTGCAATTAGGGTCCCTATGATCAGCCATTTTGAAATATCCCCAAGAAGGTCCACAAATGCATACTTGATACCAGCTGATATCCTGGAAACTATACCAATGTCATTATTCGAAGAGCATGTTCCATCTGAAGATGAGCAGCCACAATCTTGAGCGGCAGGGGAGTGCATCATGACAAGAGGTTTGCTTATGAGGGAACGTTCCTCAGTTGCTGCTGAAAAGTTTTCAACTATACCTGCTGCAATAGCTGTGAAAAGCGTGGCCACTGGTCTGAAGACCGTCATTATGGGATCGAGCAAAGCATAGGTGATCGCAATGGAATCAACTCCTGCTTCTGGTGTAGAGATCATGAAGGATAATGTTGCCCCATTTGTTGCACCTCTTTTCTTGAGGGACAGAGCTATGGGTACCACACCACAGGAGCATAGTGGCAGTGGCAAACCCATGATAGATGCATTGATCACAGACCGTATTTTTCCTGCTGATTCACCCAGGTAGGCCAACACTTTTTCATCGGGTATAAGTACATGCAGTATCCCTGCTATCAAAAATCCCATAAAAAGATAAGGGGACATTTCAAGGAAAAGTGACCAGGATGCCAACACAATGCCATATAGGACCTCTATGATCGATATTTCAGATATCATGATTCCACCTCCTTCGCGTGTAGCTGGCACATTTCCACCAGTACGCTAACATGCTCATCGGCCAGATGGTAGACGGTGAACCGCCCTTCTCTTGTTGTCCTCACGAGGTCCAGCTGACGTAGAGTGCGTAAGCTATGAGAGATGGCCGATTGTGATTGACCCAGAATGTTTTCAATATCGGTTACACACAATGGACATTGCTGCAAAAGTAACAGGATCTGCAGGCGTGTTTTGCATTGCAATGCACCAAAGATCTGAGATATGCGACTGAGCACCTTATCGGAGGGTAACCTTTTGATCATATCTTTGATCGCTACATCGTCGATACATGAGTGTGTCATATACATGAATATATGAACATTAGTTCATATATCTAACCCTACATCTGAAGATGAAAGAACAAAATAACAAAGATCATAACTATTAAAAGAGAAAATATGTCCTCTTTACGCATTTTCAGCTCGAACATAGAGGTCCTGTAAATGCCCTGATAGCAGCGGCTTTCCATAGCCATTGATATGTCCTCGGCCATACGTAATGTACTATGGACCATGGGCACCATCAGAGAAGAAACACCCTTTAAGGGATGGCGGCGCAGGTCCATACCTCTGGAGACCTGTGCCTGTACTATTTGCTCAAAATTCATATGAAGCAAGGGTACAAAACGCATAGAAATAGACATCATGATTGAAAGATCGTGTGATGAGATACCTAACAAGGAGAGAGGCAGCAAGCGCAGCATCCTCTCAATACCCAAGGAGAGAAACGCTGGGCTTGTGGTCGAAATAAGGATTGAGGCAAAGAGGACAAGAAGTATAAAACGGGAGGTAACAAGCACACCTTTCCAGATACCCTCATAACTTATACCTATCATCCCCATGGAAAATATATACTCGCCCTCTGAAGACATTGATTGCACCAAGAAAATGAAAAGAAAGAACAATAACAAAGGACGAAGAGCTTTAAAATGATGTCTGATCCCCAGATCCGCAGGCAAAGAGAATACAAGGAATACACCGAATAGCACAACAATGTCCTGGAGATCCGATGCCCTTAGTACAACGATGCTAAGCAGCATTATCGATATCAGTTTTGTGCGTGGGTCCAGTCTGTGGAGAAAAGACCTTCCCGGAACATATGAAAAGAAAAGCTCATTCATGTGTTGCTTTGACCCTTTTTGATACGCATAATTTCCTCAAAGGCCGCATCTACAGTGAATATCCGGTCATCCACTCCGACCCCACGTTTGCGTAACTCCCTCATCAGCAACGTAATATCTGGGATATTTGAAGTGTATGATGATAAATATGCTTCGGGGGTACCTTCAAAGACAACTTTACCCCTTTCCATAACCATCAGCCTTGTGGCCACGGATAGCACATGATCTGGATAGTGGGTCGACATCACTACAGTGGTCCCACTGGCATGCACCTGTGCAAGCACCTTGAGCAGTTCATTTCTGCTTTTTGGTCCAAGCCCTGTAAAGGGTTCATCAAGAACGATGTATTTAGGACTTGCAGCAAGGATACCGGCAATAGCTACTAATCGCATGTGCCCGTTGCTTAAACTGAAAGGGGACCTTGAAGCTATCTTTTCATCCAGCCCCACTGATTTCAAGGAACTTCTTACTTGTAAACATAGTTCTTCACCGGAACTCCCAAAATTAGAGGGAGCAAAGGCAACATCCTCGAACACGGTCTTCCCAAAAAGCTGTTGCTGTGGAAATTGAAAAAGCATACCTATAAGTTCCCTGGACTGAAAAGAAGAGGCATTATAGCCATCTACTGTCACCTTTCCTGAACATGGCTTTAAAAGACCATTGAGGTGTTTTATAAGAGTGGATTTGCCAGAGCCGATCTCACCTGTGATGACCAGGAATTCGCCTGCTTCTATCTCTAGGCTTAAGCCGTCAAGCACCTTAGACTCTAAATGGGTCTTCCTTGCATACGAGAAACTGACATCCTTTACAATGATCGCCATATCTCCTCCGCCAGAGCTATTGGAGACAATGCACGACCATCCATGTGGATCACGCCTGCTTCCTCTAGTTTTAGTGCGAGCTTCATTAAAGGGGGCAGCTCAAAAAGACCATGATCATGACCAAGTTCCCGGATAACGGTAAGTGGCAAACCATCAGCTATGATCTTACCATTGTCCATTACCAAGATACGATCTGCTATGAGGATTTCCTCTGGTCTGTGAGTGATGTAAAACAAGCCAATCCCTTGTTCTTTAAGAGATAATATTATATTGAGAACTTCCCCACATGACTGTGGGTCCAGCATAGCGGTCGCTTCATCCAGCACAAGGAACTTAGGACCCATAACTAAAGACCCTGCGATGGCAGCCTTCTGTTTCTGTCCACCGCTCAGATAACTTGGAGAGGTATATCTGTACCTTTCCATATCGGTAACTGCCAATGCTTCGGAGACCAATACCCTGATCTTCGAAGCTGGCAGAGCCAGGTTCTCCAGACCAAAAGCAAGGTCTTCTTCCAGTGTGTTACCAAAGAACTGCACATTAGGGTCCTGAAAAACCATGCCAACTGCTCGTCTTATTTTCCAGATGGTGGAAGGGTCTCTGGTATCCATACCCATCACTTCCACAGAGCCCCTGGTGGGTTTTAAAAGGCCGTTCATGTGCCTTGAGAGAGTGGATTTGCCACTGCCATTGGGACCCAATAGGATAACAAGTTCTCCGCTTTTCAGCTCAAGGTTAATGGAATCAAGTGTATATGTTCCATCAGGATATATGTATGAAAGGTCCTTAATAGAGATCACAGTTTATACCTCGTATCGTACAGATATGAACGCAGCAAGCACCAATGCGGCCATATCCCCTATAATGAAAGGCAATATTCCTGCGATCATTGTTTGCTGGAATGTAAGATGTGCTACGGACATCAATCTGAAAGCCCCAAATGAATAAATAATGATTAATCCGATGATCATACATAGAAAATTTATTAGTATTGAATGCTGGGGCAGGATTTCCAGGAGCTTACCTGTTACAAATGCTGCAAAAACGAATCCTGCAAGATAACCTCCTGTCGGACCAAAGAGTACTCCTACACCGGAAGCTCCCCCTGCGAATATTGGAAAACCTGTAATACCAAGTAAAAGGTACACCACCATACTAATAGTTCCCCACCGGCTGCCCAACATAGAACCTGCAAGCAACACAAAGAATACCTGCATTGTCACAGGAACAGGTGAAACAGGCAAAGGCACCTTTACATATGCGCCTACAGCTGTCAGAGATGCGAAAAGGGCAGCAAAGACCATTCTCTTCAGATCAGTGGATCCATCATTAAAAGAAGAAGTATTGTAAACCACGATTACGGAACTGGTTTACATTGAATTTAAAGATTATGGCTCTCTTTACCATCATATGATGGATAGAACATAAGTTCATTGCTAACAAGGCAGATGAATTTGCTCCCTTTATAAGATCAAGATCGTTATCCATTCTATTCTTAAAAGTACCGAGATACAGTTCTTTTACAAACCAAGCTGGTTGTGAACGGGATCTAGAAAACTGGCAAGCAGATATGAAAGGCTTAACATGGTCCACAATGGATCGTTAGATATTGCATGCCTTATGCAGTGTTAGAAAAAGGTAGAAGGGAAGTTTTGAAATGAGTTAATATTAAAAGAAAAAAGCAGCACTAGTTTTTCCTTCCCTATGCAAACACAAAAATAGTACCACATAGATAAAACAACACACCATGAGCAAGATGACCCCTGCCATGCACCAGTACTATATGGTAAAGAAAGAGTATAGCGATGCCCTGATCTTTTTCAGGATGGGGGATTTTTACGAGTCTTTCGGGGAGGACGCGAAGACCATTGCCAGGGAGCTGGAGATCACTCTTACCACCCGGGGCAAAGGGGAGGATGGCAAGAACATGCCCCTTGCGGGCATACCGTACCACGCCATAGATACATATCTGCCCCGCCTAATCAGAAAAGGCTACAAGGTTGCCATCTGCGAGCAGCTCGAAGATCCTAAATCAGCCAAAGGCATTGTGAAACGTGGTGTTGTGCGTGTGGTCACACCTGGCACTGCCATAGATCCGTCCATGTTCATCGATGGCACGAATAATTATCTCATGGCTCTTTCCGAAAAGAACGAGGAGTTTGGTGTGTCCTTCCTGGACGTGTCCACAGGGGAGTTCATAGCTACCCAGTTCTTCGATGAACCAGCTTATGACAGGATAGCCAGCGAAGTGGCGCGTATGATGCCTGCGGAATGTATAGTTCCGCTGCATCTTTACGGGAACGAGCACCTGATGCAGCGTCTTGAGGAACTGAAGGTCATTGTACATGAATTCGATGAAATGGCCTTCGACACCACTAATGCCAGAGAACATCTCAAGCAGCATTTTGGTGTTTCTACTCTGGAAGGTATGGGTTGCGATACTCTACCTCAGGCCATAGCCGCAGCCGGTGCTGCCCTTAACTATGCCATCACTACCCAGATGAGAGAGCTGGGACATGTACAAACCCTGTCCACATATTCCGAATCAGAGTTCATGGTCCTGGATTCCATCACTCTGCGCAATCTTGAGATCGTGCATAATGTCCGGGGTGAGGGCAATGATACCTCACTGCTTAAGATATTAGACCAGACCAGTACACCCATGGGTGGCAGGATGCTGAAGAAATGGTTGCTAAAGCCATTGATCTCTGTCAGTGGAATAAATGAGCGCCTGGATGCTGTTGAGGAGATTGCCGGCAAGACGCTGGTACGTTTCGACCTACGGTCCCATCTTTCTTATATAAAGGATATTGAAAGGATCGTGGGCAGGGTCATGTATGGTAATTCCAATGCCAGGGACCTGATAGCATTGAAATTATCCCTGGAGGCAGTGCCTCTGCTGATACAATGCATGGGTGATGGAACTTCTTCCAAGCTTATCAGGGATATAATTGAGGAACTACAAGATCTTGAAGAACTTGATCACCTTGTGGAGCTCATAGGAAAAGCCATAGTTGAAGAGCCACCGCTAAGCACACGTGAAGGTGGTATGGTCAGACCCGGTTACAATCCCCAACTTGACAAGCTCAAGAACCTGTCCCGTAACGGGAAGAAGTGGGTGGCCGATTTCCAGCAAAAGGAAAGGGAAAGGACAGGTATCAAATCCTTGAAAGTTGGATATAACAGGGTTTTCGGCTATTATTTAGAAGTTACAAGCACAAACAGCTCTCAGGTACCGGATGATTATATCCGTAAGCAGACCATGGCCAATGCCGAAAGGTTCTATACACCAGAGCTCAAGGAAATGGAAAGTTCCATCCTAACAGCAGATGAAAAAGCACATGCTCTGGAATATGAGATCCTGGGCGAGATCAATGCTACTGTAGCATCATGTTCTAAGCAGTTACAAAGAGCTGCTTTCCTGCTAGGGCATTTCGATGTGCTGGTCAACCTTGCGGAGGTGGCCGTGCACAATAACTATATCAGGCCAGCAGTTACCAGTGACTGCAGGATACTTATCAGGGATGGGCGTCATCCTGTAGTGGAAAGCACTGTTCCAGGTGGCTTCGTGCCCAATGACACAGACATCGATTCTGAGGATAATCAATTCCTGCTCATCACCGGCCCCAACATGGCAGGAAAATCTACATATATGCGCCAGATAGCCCTCATTGTCATAATGGCACAGATAGGTTCTTTCGTGCCTGCGTCCCATGCCTCCATTGGTATAGTGGACAGGGTCTTTACCAGAGTAGGGGCTTTTGATGATCTTGCCAGCGGACAAAGCACTTTCATGGTGGAGATGGTGGAACTTGCCAACATCCTGAACAATTCCACTACAAAAAGCCTGGTGCTGCTGGATGAGATCGGCAGGGGTACGAGTACTTATGATGGATACAGTATCGCAAAAGCTGTAGTGGAATATATGCATAATAAAAGTAAGGTGGGCGTGAGGTCCATGTTCGCAACTCACTATCACCAGCTTACTGAGCTGGAGGGCACTCTCAAGCGGGTAAAGAACCTGCACATAGCGGTAAAAGAAGAAGGAGATAATCTAGTGTTCCTGCGCAAGATCGTGCCAGGGGCCACGGACAGAAGTTATGGTATTCACGTGGCAAGGCTTGCCGGTGTACCGCATGCAGTCACATCCCGCGCAAAGGAAGTGCTCAGAGAAATAGAAAGTGAAAGCGCCATCAATCGGGAGGGGAGACCAAAGAAAGGCAAGGGCAAAAGCACTGCCAGATATACCCAGCTCATGCTCTTCGATGGAGGAAGTTCTCCCAAAGCTAATATTAAACACCCTGTGTTAGAGGAACTAAAGTCCCTTGATGTTAATACCCTTACTCCGATAGATGCCCTTAACAGGCTCAATAACCTTAAGAAATTACTGGATGAAAGTGGGGATTGATATGGTCGATGATGCATGTGCTGTGGACAGCAACAGGATACGCCTGCTGGATGAGGCCACTATTAGCAAGATAGCTGCCGGAGAAGTAATAGAAAGACCTGCTTCAGTAGTGAAAGAACTGCTTGATAATTCGATAGATGCTGGAGCCACGGAGATCAAAGTGGAAATAGAAGGTTCAGGTGTCAAGAGAATATCTGTCCAGGATAACGGTTGCGGTATGAGCCATGTTGATGCGTCCATGGCTTTCATGAAACACGCTACCAGCAAGCTTACAAGTATCGATGATCTGGAAACTATCTGCACATTAGGTTTCAGAGGTGAAGCTCTTTCATCAATGGCTGCAGTTGCAAAGGTCACGCTCATCACTCGAAAGGGCCTGGATACAGCAGGCACTAAGGTCATGGCAGGCAGTGATGGTGTAGAGTCAATATCCGAAATAGGTGCCCCTGTAGGTACTACTGTGGATGTGACGGACCTGTTCCATAGCACTCCTGCCCGGAGGAAATATCTGAAAAGCAGACGCACTGAGCTGGCACATATAACTGAGGTCCTTACCAACTATGCCATTGTCAATCCAGACATCTCTTTTACTCTCCTGAATGAAGGCAAAACCGTTTTACGCTCTCCTGTTACCACTAGTATGTTCGATAACATCGTGTATATCCACGGTGCAGAAGTTGCCAGATCACTGATACCTATAGTATGGGAAAATGACCTTGTGAAGATCTCAGGTTATATTTCCAAGCCTGAGCTTAGCCGCAGTGGCCCGTACCTTCAGTCATTCTATATCAACAAACGCAGCATTTCATCAAAATCTATAAGTAATGCCATCAGGCTTGGATACTATACTCTTCTTCCCAAGGGGAGGTATCCTGCAGCTTTCCTTGATCTTGAGATAGACCCTGGAAGAGTGGATGTGAACGTACATCCACGAAAAACAGAAGTGAGGCTTAGCCATGAGAAAGAGATCATGGACGCTATTACATCTGCTGTGGACTCAACTCTGCGCTCAGCTCATCTTGTTCCTGAAATCAAGTTTGGGGATAAACTTTCTCGTGTTCAGAAGCCATTGTACGATGATGAAGATGAAAGAGTAAATGAAGCACAAAATAACCTGGATATACCTGTTCGGATCCATGAAGAGACAACTCCTTACCATCCTTCTGTAAAGGACACTGAAAAAAGGCTCAAAACAAGTTCACGCCTCCAATCCAGGCTGGATACTTCTCTATTGGAAGAAGAGAACGTTTTCGCTTCAGATTATGTAAAGATAATGGGCCAGTTTAAAGACCTGTATATAGTTGCAGAGGTGGAGGAGAAACTGCTCCTAATAGACCAGCATGCTGCGCATGAACGCGTTATGTATGAACGTGTGCTGGACCTCAAGGATACGGGATGGCAAGAGCTTTTAGATCCTGTAACTCTGGAACTTAATCCAAAAGAAAAGATCATCCTGGAAGAGTTCATTCCTTACCTGGAAAATGTTGGGTTTGGGATCTCTGAGTTTGGTCCTAATACCTATGTAGTTACCACTGTGCCTGTGATATTTGGTAGGATGGAAAGTCCTGATGTAGTACATGATATCGTGTCTGATCTTCTCTCTGTAGGCAGGATCAAGAATGATACCCAGATATATGAACATGTGTTCAGTACCATGGCTTGCCGGGCTGCCATAAAGGCAGGTGCTGTGTGCAACGAGGAACAGATGGCCGACCTCGTCCGACAGCTTAAGAAATGCAGAAATCCATATACATGTCCCCATGGTCGTCCTACCATGATATCCTTTACAAGGGAAGAACTGGACCGCATGTTCAAAAGAACAGGGTGAATTCGCTACTTATATAACTTTGTACCACAATTGGACTTCCGATGATAGACCCGGTGAACAAATCCAAGATCCCAGAAGAATGGGTTGCACGTTCCACTGTACCTAGGGACGAGCTCATAAAAGGCATTGAAAACGGAAGGCTTGTTCTTTTAAGCGATGGCTCTGTGCTCAGCAGGGGTTATACCACCGGGACAACAGCAACAGCTGCAGCCAAAGCTGCAGTGCTCTCGCTACGTAAACCTGTTTCTCATGTATCTGTGCCCACCCCTGTGGGATTGAGGGCTGAGATGGATGTGCACGCTGTCAATGGCCACGCTGTTGCCGTAAAGGTATATAATGATCATGAGTCGGACATTACTCGTGGACTTGAGTTTGTGGCGGATGCCAGAGAGACCTATGGCATCGTTATCCGGACAGGAGAGGGCATAGGTATCGTTACAAGGGATGGCCTGGAATCAAAGAAAGGTTACCCTGCCATTAATCCCAGACCTATGGAGCAGATCAAGGCAGCTATTACCGAAGCTGTTGAAGAACTTGGTTTACAGGGTGCTGAGGTCACTTTATCTCTTCCCCGTGGTGCTGAGGTTGCCAAGCAGACCCTGAACAGCCGCATTGGTGTAGAAGGAGGCATATCCATTCTGGGCACCACGGGCTTTGTGGAGCCTTGGAATGACCACCTGGGTGAGATGAAAGAGGACCTTATACGCGGCGCTGACAAAGTAGTGCTCACGACAGGCAGAATAGGCATACGCTATTCCACCATGCTGTTCCCGGGATATACAGTTGTGCTTGCAGGTAGTCGTATATCAGAAGCTGTAGCCGCAGCTAAGGGTGATGTAATTATTTGTGGGCTTCCTGGCCTTGTTCTCAAATGGGGAAATCCTAATATGCTTAATGGCAGCGGTTTTGCAACAGTTATGGAGATGCTGGAACTTGACCCGGGCAATGAGAGACTTAAGGAAGCTTTTGATATGGCCGTGGAAAAAGCCCATGGTGCAAGGGTAGTGGTTGTGGGCAGGGATGGCACTGTACTCATGGATAGTGGGGATAAGAAGATATGATCATTGTAGGTGTGGGCGTGGGTCCCAATATGCTGACCCTTGAAGCCATAGAGGTCATTCGTAATGCTCCTGTTGTCTATGGATCGGAAAGGTCAATCGAGCTTGCAAAGGACTTCATCAACTGTGAAGCTCACACCATTAAGAACTACAGGGAACTACATCTACTACCTGTAGATGCTGTGGTACTTTCTACGGGCGATCCCATGTTCTCAGGACTTGGAAAGTTCGCTGGTGAAAATGACAGGGTGATCACAGGCATTTCTTCTGTTCAGGCTTCATGTGCCCGCTTTCATGTAGAGATGTCCAATCTTGCTATGATCACGGCACATGGGCGTGATCCATACCCGGCCATGGAGGCTCTCAGAAGAGAGATAGAGCAGGGAAAGAACATATTCCTATTGCCTGCAGAAAATTTTGGCTCCGCAGAGGTAGCTGCCCTTTTAAAGGAAATGGGTATCGAGGCAAAGATCTGTCTTTATGAGAACATAGGTTACCCACAAGAGCGGGCAGTAGTTGGTTCCGTACAAGACCCGCCACTTGCAGGGTCGGGAATGTATTGTATTCTGGTGGTGCAATGCTAAATGTGGGTTATCCCAGTGCCAATAAATCATTGTATACTAGAGAAGAACATCTTTTGTTCCAAATGACTTACAAATCCACATACCCAATATTGTAGAGACAAATTTTAAACAATGTGCCACATTAGCTACATTATTATATGAACAGACCTTCTATACGATACTAATGAAATTATCAGATACATTTGTCTCCTTTTTACTAAATATCTAATCGTTTAAAACAATAATCGTTATCTTTATGTATAATAACATATAAGTCACATTTACCTAAATCAAATTAACTTGACTACTCAGTTGGAAAACGATAGGAAGGTAACAATTATGCATATATTCGAAGGGTTCTTGCCATCACCCTGGTGGCAGTTATGGTTCGTATTTTCCATACCAGTTATAATGTTCGGTATGTACCGGTTGAACAAGCTAGTGAGAGAGCGCAGAGAGATAGTGCCACTACTTGCAGTGGCTGGAGCTTTCATCTTTGTACTTTCGTCCCTTAAGCTTCCCTCGGTCACAGGCAGTTCATCGCATCCAACGGGTACAGGAATGGCAGCTGTACTTTTCGGTCCAGCAATAACATCTGTGCTCGGACTCATTGTCCTTATATATCAGGCCTTGTTCCTCAGTCATGGAGGAATAAGCACATTAGGAGCAAATGTTGCATCCATGGGTATAGTGGGCCCGTTCATAGCATATGCATTCTATAAGGCTGCTGCAAAGGTGAATATGAACTTTTATCTAAATGTGTTCCTGGCTACTGCACTGGCCGACTGGGTAACTTATGTGGTAACATCCACTCAGCTTGCACTGGCTTTTCCTGCAGGCGGTGCTCTTACAGTTTCAGGTTTCCTGTCTTCGTTCACCGCATTTGCGGCGGTGTTCGCCACAACTCAGGTACCACTTGCCATTATGGAAGGTGCGCTCACTGCCCTTATAATGAAATATGTGGTACAAGTAAAAGGAGATATGCTTGTGAACCTGCAGGTCCTCACATCAGATACAATTAATAAGCTCAAGGGGGCTATGTGATGAAATTAGAGTACATCGTAGGAGCTATAGCAATACTCTTCGTAGCCCAATTCTTTTATGGGCTTGCAGTCAATCCTGGCTCAGAATTCGAAGGTGCAGATGGTGCAGCAGAGGATGTGATCTCAGGTATTGATCCCGATTATGAACCATGGGACCCGGGTTTCCCTAAGTTCGAGCCGCCTGGCGGGGAAACTGAAAGCTTGCTCTTTGCCCTTCAGGCAGCTATCGGTGCCTTAGTTATTGGCTACTTCTTTGGATACTACAGAGGTAAGAACCGGTCAGATCAGTAATGGGTTGTAAAACCCATTACGTCTTTCAAAAAATCCCTTTTTTCCTTTCTGCTATACTTTTCAAAATGATCATATAAAACAGAAAACTTATCTAATATAACTTTCAATCCAGCTTGAAAAGGAGCTTTTTTATAAAACAGATTTTGTTGATTTAATAAGGTTTACAGGACACATCATGACATCTATATTGGATGATTACGCTCTTAACAGCCCTCTGCGTGAAAAGAACAACTGGCTCAAGATCGCCATAACGGTTTTCGGTATAGTTGTAGGTGTTTCTTCAAATTCTCCTGTAACGCCTTTTATAATAGCTCTCTGTATGAGTATTGCAACCATCCGCTTCAGTAAAGTGCCTTTAAGCCTCTACTTAAAGATACTGGCTGCACCTGCAGGATTCGTGCTGGTCAGCGTGGTCATCATTGCTTTCTTCTCAGGCAATGGCAGTGAAATCTTCGGTTTTGATCTGTGGGACCATAGGTTTGGGGTCAGCACCGGAGGTCTGAATATGGCTTTGGTGGTGCTTGCACGTACTATCAGTGGTATGTCCTGCCTTTTTTTCCTTTCGCTCTCAACTCCCATGATGGAGCTATTCTTCGTATTGAAGGCGACCCGTTTCCCGGATTCCTTCATAGAGATAGCCATGATGATGTATCGCTATATCTTTGTCTTTATGGAAGTGGCCATGGGTATCAAGTACGCCCAGACGGTAAGACTGGGATACAAGGATTTCAGGACCTCGTTCAGGTCAATGGGCATGATGGGTACATCTCTATTTATAAGGGCATGGGAACAGGGGGAGAAGCTTTATGTTTCCATGAACTCAAGGTGCTATGATGGCAGGTTCGTACTACTGGAGGAGAAGCATCCGGTAAGGATTTCTGAAGTTGTACTTACATCTGCATATTTCGTCTTAGTCCTAGTGGTTTTCTATTTCACGAGGAACATCCTTCTTATCTGAGGTAGACCATGACAATCCTGGAAACCAGAGATCTTGTATACAGTTATCCGGACGGCACGATTGCTCTGGATAATGTGAATGTCAGAATAGAGATGGGTAGAAAAATAGCCTTTGTAGGCCGTAATGGTTCTGGGAAGTCAACATTGTTCCTTACTCTTAACGGCACCTTGACCCCGAAAAAAGGCAAAGTGCTCTTCCATGACAGGCCTGTGAAGTATGATGCAAAGTCCCTGCGGGAACTGCGCAAGAACGTGGGCATTGTATTCCAGAACTCTGATGATCAGCTTTTTGCACCTAGCGTTTACCAGGATGTGGCCTTTGGTCCCACGAACTTGGGCTATTCTAAAGAAAAAGTAAACTCTGTGGTGCAGAGTGCCCTTGACTATGTAGGGCTTAATCCACTCAAGAAAAAACCTCCGCACCATTTAAGTGGCGGGCAGAAGAAGAGAGTTGCCATTGCAGGTATTGTTGCCATGGAACCAGAGGTCATCATTCTTGATGAACCACTGTCCAATCTTGATCCGGTTGGTGCGGATGAAGTGATGGACCTACTGAACGAGCTTAACTATTTCGGCAAAACAATAATCATCTCGACCCATGATGTGGACCTTGCTTATAGATGGGCCGATCATGTGTTCATAATGACGGACCATCAGGTGATCGGCGAAGGGATACCTGAGGATATTTTCAGAAATGAGGAGTTGCTCCAGAAGGCAAACCTGAGAAAACCCCTGATCCTTGAGGTACATGAGGAGCTGCGCAGGCGCAGTCTGGTCAAGGAGAACGGCTGTCCCAAGGATATACCCGGCCTCGTCAGGACACTGAAAGAACCGGAGCTCATGTGGGTAAAAGTATCTCCTGATGTCAAGACAGGGGATAGCCTGAACTTAGGATTACTGCACGGCGAGTTCGCACTCAACTATCCTATGGAAGCGGTCAACGGAAAGGTCCTCCATATCCATGAGAACTGTATGGCAATAGTAGAACTCAGCAGACATTACGTGCGTGCAGGTTCCATCATGATATATGATACAGACCATCATGATACTGGTTTCTTAAAGCTTTTCATCTCTAACAGCGATGTAGATACTGTGGGTGCCATGGGCAAGAGAAGCAAACTCATAGCTGAGAGGAACAACATTCGCCTGGACATCACTTCAGGAGTTATCGATCGTTCCATTCTTAATGCCCTGCGCGGACAGAGATGTCTTATAATCACACATGGTGGAATGGTCCATCATGCTTTAGAGCGTATTGGCCACTATATTGAAGAAAGTGGTATCAACATCCATGTTGATATCATAAATGAGAATGGGAACATCTCCTCTCCTGCAACAGCCTGTACAGGTCTGGTATCATACTCCCAATCTGTGGAAAAGCACCAGGGTCTGAAGGGTGACTAAAGACCCTGATATGTTCTTTTAAGGAGCAAAGCATCTCCTTCATTATCAGGGCTTTCAGATATCACAAGACCCTTTGCCCGAAAGTCCTTGAGGGCCTGCATCAGCTCGATATACCTCAGATCAGATCGTTCTAGTTCCAGGTGTTTTTTTTCTCCCTTCGGTCCATATTCGATGCCGGATATGTGCATATGCATGTTTTCCAGAGCTTCCTTTCCAAGCGTATTTTCCACTTTTTCAAGTACGGCAGTGAACTCCTCGAAAGAATTCTCTTTCCCATTGCTTCTTGCATGCAGATGAGCAAAATCGATACATGGCAGTACCTTATCCAGCTGGCTGCACATATTGAGGGTTTCATCGAGGCTACCGAACTGTGTAGGTTTACCTGTTGTTTCGGGTCTTAGCACCACATCAATGTTCTCATCAGCCATCCTGACCGTGAGCTCCTGTAGTTTTTGCAGGACCCTGGAAAATACGTCTTCAGGTTTATCTTTCTGGTAGTATGCAGGATGGAACACTATTGAGCGAGCTCCGCAGATAGAGCCTATATATGCGGAATCGTATATCCGCTTCATGCTGGAATCTATCTTTTCGGGCTCCGAAGAGTTTAGATTGATGTAATATGGTGCATGTACACTGAGGACTACATTCTGAGATGCGGCCGTTATCTGTACTTTTTTTGCAGAATTGACCCCCATTTTCACTCCGCGTACGAACTCTATCTCCATACAGTCGAGTCCAAGTTCCTTCACTCTGCGAATGCCTTCCACAGTGGTACCTTGAGCTGAGGAATAGGGTGCTCCGGCTGTACCAAAAAACAATCCCCTCTGGCTCATCACACTATGCCCAGATGCAGCTTCAACTCTTTCATGCGCTGCAGAGAGATCTTCTGCTCAACGAGTTCCATGATAGTGTCAATATCTTCAGGTTCAAGGGAGCGTATATCTTCCTTGTTCTCCAATGCAAGTTCTACCAGGTAGTCCAGTTCTTCTGCATCCAGACGCTCCATCCTATCCCTGAAATCCTCTGCAGACTGTGCTATCTTATGAGACACAGGTCTTAAGATGAATGGGTAGTTGTGTCCGCCTGACGACATTGTATTTCCACCAAGCTCAGGTGCAAGCTTGTTAAAGATCTGTTTGTCCATTTCACTGAATACTCTGCTCATGAGTTCTAATTGCAGAAGGTAGTTTATAAAATTTTGTACCATCTCAAGATTTCAGACGTCCGTGGATGTCTATCTCTCCGAGCACTATCCTTGTAGAGGAGATGCGTGTTAGGTCTTCAGCTAGAACGTAATCAATTTTCATGATCCTTATATCCTTCAGGTTCTTCTCAGCCCTGAGCTTATTGATCTTCAGGGCAACAGGATACGTTTCAGGAGAGACCACAATATAGTCATAATCCACTTCAAGGGTCTTTCCGTAAGGATCGTTCAGCTCTACGATCGTGTATTTCTGACCCTCTGCAATTTGTTGTACGTACTGGAAGACCCGTTCCTTACGGATACGGTAGTCAGGTATCTTGCGCGGGCGTCTGTTTGCCATTTCATTGGATGTGAGCCCTATATCTACTTCTCCATTGCCAGCAAGCTCAAAGGCTTTTCTTAAAAGCTCCCTATGTCCATCATGAAGACACTCGAAAGTTCCACCGACAACTACTCTGGGCATTGATGGTACAAAGGATATTTTATAAAATAAATGTTTGCCTGAAAAGGCGTAGATTGTTCTAAGTATAAAATTGGTCGATACATTACTGAAATAATTACTTTCACTGTGCTTTCTTCATGTATATATATTTCAAAGACCAATTATTCATCGAATTGTGCACCAGAAGGTTAACATGTGCACCAGAAAGGAGTCATATAAATGTCAGAAGTATTACTTGAGGATCTGGACCACGTTGGTCCTGCCACCGCCCAAAAGCTCACTGATGCAGGCTTTTCAACAGTTGAAGCTATTGCTGTATCCTCCCCCGCAGAGCTCGCGACATCCGCGGATATAGGGGAATCCACAGCAGCCAAGATCATCCTGGCAGCCCGTAAAGCTGCAGATATTGGTGGTTTTGAAACAGGTGATGTGGTAATGGAACGCAGGAAGCTGGTAGGTAAGCTCTCAACGGGCTGCAAAGAGTTCAATGACATTATGGGTGGCGGGATAGATTCTCAGGCCATAACCGAGGTATACGGTGAGTTCGGGTCAGGAAAGACACAGCTTGCTCACCAGTTAGCGGTCAATGTCCAGCTGCCTCAGGAGAAAGGCGGATTGAACGGCTCTGTGATCATGATCGATACAGAGAACACCTTCAGGCCTGAAAGGATAAAACAGATGGTAGAGGGCCTTTCAGAATTATATGGAGAGGACTATGATTATGAAGAGTTCCTCAGACACATACATGTAGCAAGAGCATACAACTCGAACCATCAGATCCTGCTCGTGGATGCTGCATCGGAACTTGCCAACGAGCTCAAGGATTCTGACAAACCCGTGAGGCTGCTCATAGTTGACTCCCTGACCGCACATTTCAGAGCAGAGTACATCGGACGTGGGACTCTTGCTGACAGACAGCAAAAACTTAACAAACATCTCCACGATATTCAGAGATTTGGCGATCTTAACAATGCAGTGGTGTTAGTGACAAATCAGGTCATGGCAAAACCGGATGCGTTCTTTGGTGATCCAACAAAACCCATAGGAGGGCATATACTCGGCCATACATCTACATTCAGACTCTATATGCGCAAATCCAAAGGGGATAAAAGGATCGTTAAGCTTGTGGACGCTCCGGACCTTCCGGATGCTGAAGCAGTTATTTCAGTTACCGTTGCAGGCTTGCGTGATCCCTGAACGGTAAATTTTTAAACTTTTTTTCTAATTTACCAATCATGAAATTCAAGGCCATTGCAGTTGATATTGACGGTACCATAACTTTCAGGGATAGAAGTCTTGATATGGCAGCAATTGGTATCTTACGCTCCCTTGATACACCTGTTGTGCTTTCCACAGGCAATACCCTTTGTTATGCCCATGCTGCTGCAAGGCTTATAGGAGTGGGTGGGATAGTGATAGCTGAAAATGGTGGTATCGTCTCCCCAGGCTTTGATATGATTCCTATTGTATCCGGATCTATCAGCGAATGTCAAAAGGCCTTTGATCTGCTTTCCGGTAAGTTCGAGCTAACTAAGCTGGACCCAGAGCATCGTAAGGCTGAGATAGTACTTAGAAGGGATTTTGATCTACAACTTGCCAGACAGATTTTGCATGAGCATGGCTTTAGTGTAGAGATCATAGACACGCATTTCGCCATCCATATCAAGAGCAGGAAAGTGAACAAAGGTACTGGCCTTATTAAAGTTGCAGAGCTGATGGGCCTTGGGCCAAAGGATTTCGTTTCCATAGGTGATTCCGTAAATGATGTAGAGATGCTCGAAGTAGCAGGTTTTGGTATAGCTGTGGGTAACAGCGATCCGGAACTAAGGTCAGTTGCTGATTATACTGCTACATCATCTTATGGGGCCGGGACGGTTGAAGGAATCACCTACCTTCTGGAGCATAACCTGCTATAAAGGACATAAAAGGCAAAAGCAGTTCATTCAACAGATTTGCCTAATGCAGTGTTTTTATCTACTACTATATAGTCCTTGATTGCTCTTACAGAAGTAAATGGAAGGAGGATATATTGGTCGTCTGTCTTATACTTTGAAGTGTCAAGGCTCATGTCCGGCTTGACTATAAGATCAATGAGGTCTCCTGTTTTCCCATCCATGACTATATTAAAGAGCACACCCAGTTCAGTGCCATCCGTAGCCATTACCTGTTTGCTGGAGAGGTTCTTAGCAAATACCTTCGTCATGTAGTTCACCCAATAACTCTAAACTTTTCATATATTTATCTGTATCCTATATAAGAACTTGTTTCTTCTTTAGGCATCCCACCCTTGAAAAGCTCATGTATCCTCTTATAGTATTCCATAAGGCTTTCAGAGAGAGTGGGTCTTACCTTATTTAGTGCTTCCATGAAATACTTCATACTTATATTCTCTATATTGAAGTCCTCCCTCAGGGCAAGCATCACAGCTTCCCTGCACACCGCTTCGATGTCAGCACCCACATATCCCTCTGTGATGTTCGCAAGTTCATCGATCGATACATCACTTGCAAGGGGTATATTTCTTGTGTGTATCCGGAAGATATTTCTCCTTCCTTCCCTTGTTGACTGACCCACGAGCACAAGCCTATCAAACCTTCCTGCTCGCAATAATGCAGGATCGATCATGTCGGGCCTGTTAGTTGCAGCAATGACAACTATCTCTTTCAGAGCTTCAAGACCGTCGAGCTCAGTAAGCAACTGGTTCACAACCCTTTCAGATACCTTTGAGTCTTCGGACATGAGACCTCTTGCAGATGCAATAGAATCGATCTCATCGAAGAATACCACACAGGGAGCTACTTGTCTTGCTTTTTTGAAAATCTCCCTGATCGCACGTTCTGACTCCCCCACCCATTTAGACAGCATCTCAGGTCCTTTGATACTGATGAAATTAGCATTGGATTCATTGGCAACGGCCTGAGCTACAAGGGTTTTGCCTGTACCTGGCGGACCGAACAGCAGGATCCCCTTAGGAGGTTTTATACCCATCTGCACAAACTTCTCTGGCTTTGTGATAGGCCATTCCACTGCCTCAATGATCTCCTGTTTGACATTGTCCAGCCCTCCTACATCAGCCCATTTCACAGAGGGTATCTCGACCAATACTTCACGCATTGCAGAAGGTCCTATTTCCCTTAAAGCATTCTCAAAATCGGACCTGGTCAAGACTATCTGCTCGAGTTTCTCTTGTGGTATCAGGTCATCGTCAAGGTCAAGGTCGGGCAAGACCCTTCTCAATGCCCGCATTGCAGCCTCCTGTACAAGAGCTAGCAGATCGGCCCCTACGAATGCTTGTGTGTTTTTTGCTATGTCTTCAAGGTACTTCTCATCAACATCACTTCCAAGAGGCACGCCCCTTGTATGGATCTGCAGGATCTCTAAGCGTCCATCTGCGTCAGGGATACCGATCTCTATTTCCCTGTCGAACCTGCCTGGCCTGCGCAGTGCAGGATCAATAGCATCCAACCGGTTCGTAGCTCCGATAACCACTACCTGTCCACGCTCTTCCAGGCCATCCATCATGGTGAGCAACTGGGCTACAACACGACGTTCTACTTCACCAGTGACGTTCTGTCTTTTGGGAGCAATGGAGTCGATCTCGTCAATGAACACTATGGAGGGGGCATCCTCTTCAGCCTCTTCGAATATCTTGCGGATACGCTCTTCGCTTTCACCATAGTATTTACCCATGATCTCAGGGCCAGCGATATAAAGGAAGTTTGCTCTGGATTCGTTTGCTACAGCCTTTGCTATAAGAGTCTTTCCAGTCCCGGGGGGTCCGTATAATATAATACCCTTAGGTGGTTCGATGTTCAACCTCTGGAAGAGTTCAGGATGTTTAAGAGGTAGTTCTATCATTTCACTGACCCGTTGGATCTCATCTCCAAGTCCCCCTATATCCTCATAGGTTGTACCCCTGGCTGCGCTTTCATACCCTCTTACCGGCTTCTGTCGCAATTCGACCTCTGTTGTCTCAGTGACCATAAGTACTGCATCACGGGGCTGAGCCTCAACAGCAATAAGAGGTATTGCCTGCCCTCCTGAGGACTGGTTCGCCATGGGCTGTGTCATAGAACTGATGATGGGTATTACATCACCTACTACAAAAGGCCGCTTTAGTATGTTCCGCTTGATGATCTCTTTTATGTGATCGCCATACTCTATCACCACGCCTTCTGGAGGTGCAAGTACTAAATGTATAGCAGGTTCGAATTCTGCTTTTTTGATGGTAGCCCTTTCGCCTATACTAACTCCTGCATTTTGTCGGATGAAGCCATCTATCCTTACAATACCCTGTCCCCAATCCTGACGGTCTGCTCTCCATACTTTAGCACACGTTCTCTTTTTTCCTGTTATTTCTACTATGTCTCCTGGAGAAAGTTGCAAACTCAGTAGAGTGCTGGGGTCCAGACGAATGATGCCACGACCGAAATCGTTCGGATGTGCTTTTTCAACCTTGATCTGTACTTCGTCCATAATGTCATCCTGTAATTGAGTTCATATATAGTCCGATTATAGGTATTTATTTTTATCCTATGCATAAAAATACATATGGTTGCTATCCGAAGTCTAAATCGGAGACACAGATTTTATACTGGACCACACTCTGGTGTTCGATATCATTGGGGCCTCAACTGAGGCTTTTAAGGATATCTCAAGACCCGGACTGATGGTACTTATGTTCAACTACTGCATCAGGGCAAGTATTGTCTACATCCTATCTTTTAATGCTTTTTTATCCCATCATCTGTCTTGTGAGACTGCTCCTTGCAATATTTATCTCGGAAACTAAGAGTTCAATGGATGTTTTATCGAGTTTTATCCTCAATTTGTCACCGCCCACGGTACCTATGATCGAATAAACTACCCCCCGCAGTGCCTCTTCTATTGCTTTTGGTTCAGGTGTCGTAAGGATGGCCCTTGTATAAGACTCAGAGAACAGGGCATCGTCTGCTCTTAGACCTTCACATGCTTCACTCAGGTCCACATTCGCTCCTATATGTGTGCACATTTCACAGAGTGCAACTCCTAATCCACCAAGTGAAACATCATGGGAGGATGTGACCTTTCCTGTGTTCACTGCGCAAATCACTGAATCCACTATAGTGGCAGCATTCTCAGATACCTTAGGAGCGTTACCATCCCTCTTCTTACCAAGAAGATTGTAATATTCAGAACCTCCCAGTTCATCCCTTGTTGTTCCCACAAGTATTATCGTATCGCCCTCATTGGCGAATGAGGACAAGGGAGTGCCTGCAATATTATTTGTTGTTCCCACAACCCCTATGGACGGAGTGGGAAGGATTGCAGTATCGAATTCATCACTTTCATTATACAGAGATACGTTCCCACCTACCACGGGTATTTGCAATTCTCTGGCACCATCACCCAATCCAAGTATGGCATGTTTGAAGTACCAGTATATATCAGATCTTTGAGGGTTACCAAAATTCAAACAGTTCACAAGAGCCAGTCCTTTACCACCTTTGACTGCAATGTTCATAGCATTTTCATAAACACTACCCTTCCCTCCATGATAGGGGTCCAGCATGGTATGCCTGGGGTTACAGCCGCATGAGAGTATTATTCCCTTGTTTTCTTCTATGCGTAAGACCGAAGCATCATCTCCGGGCTTTACTGCGGTCCTTATCTGCACTTCGTGATCATATTGTCTATATATCCATTCCTTTGAAGCTACATTATGAGAGGAAAGCACTTCAAGGAGGGAGTGTTTCAGATCAGAGGGCATCTCTGGTTTTTCCCATGACATCTCCTCGCTGGGTGGACTGACAGCCATTTCACAGACAGGTGCACCTTCAGCAAGCAGCTTGATAGGAATATTAGCAACGGTTTCGCCTTTGAACTCTACTGTATAATAGGGCCTTTCAGTGAGCTCTCCTATCATACTGGCGTTAAGATCATATTTCTTAGCTATGGACAACACAGCTTCCACGTTCTGCTGTTCCACTTCAAAGAGCATACGCTCCTGGGACTCTGCGATGAGGATCTCATAAGGGACCATGCCTTTTTCTCTGAGAATGACATTATCAGCGATTATATGCATTCCCAGATCCCCTTTGGATGCCATTTCTGAGCTGGCGCCTGCAAGACCCGCTGCGCCCAGATCTCTGCATGCTTTCACATAGCCAGCCTCAATTGCTTCTAATGTCGCTTCTATAAGCAGTTTCTCTGTGAACGGATCACCTATCTGGATACTGGGCCTATCCTCAGCCTCAGAGCTTTCTGATAGGTCTCTGGATGCGAAGGATGCACCTCCCAGCCCATCCCTGCCAGTGGCGGATCCCATAAGGACTATCTTGTTCCCTGCCCTTTGGGCCTTTGCTGTCACTATGTTCTCTTTCCTTGCAAGCCCTACACATGCAACGTTTACAAGGGGGTTACCACTATACGTTTCATCAAAGAATGCTTCACCTCTTACTACAGGCACACCTATACAGTTACCATAGCTTGCGATACCTTCAATGATGTGCTCGAAAAGGTAAAGGTTCTTAGGAGTATCGAGGGGCCCGAAATATAAGGGGTCCATAAGGGCTATTGGTCTTGCCCCCATGGATATAATGTCCCTCACAATACCTCCCACACCTGTTGCAGCACCGTTATGGGGGTCCACGTATGATGGGTGATTGTGGCTTTCCATACCTATTGCAAGCACCCATCCGTCTTCGAGGTCCACGATGGCAGCGTCATCCCCAGGCCCAATGATGACCTTCTCGCCAGTGGTCGTAAAAGTCTTCAGTAAAGGTCCACTGGAACGGTATGAACAATGCTCGCTCCACAAGTTGAGGAAACATCCCTGTTCCACAATATTAGGTTCTCTGCCCATTTTCTCAGTGATAAGCTTCAAGTCGTTCTCTGGTAACATTGTGTGCCTCAGAATACTATTTCATTTCTGTGTTTTTATAGGCTTAAAAGCACTCAAGTTTAAAAAAGATTCCTTCATTATACCGTAAATCAGACCGTAATCTTGTCCCCACTCATTCACAAATGATCGATAACGAGATTCTCCCCAGGAATAAGCTTGCAGCGCTCTATGGAACCGGAATGCATTTCTATAATATACTTTGTCTTTTTTGGGGACTGTGTCAAACCTATCCAAGGTCTCAGTCTTGATGTGGCAAGTATTTTCTTACCTATATCCAAAAAGATCACATCTATTGGAAAAAATACAAAAAGCATATGCACAGAAACAGACTTGGGGGAAGGCAATATGAAGATAAGAGCATATCTTTCTGCAATGCTTTTTCGGAACATAAGCCCCTTTGACCGGCTGATTATACCTTCTGCAAATTCAATGTCAGATGCAACTAATTCACCATCAGGTTTTAATATCATTGCTGTTTACTTTATACGACTATTTAAGTATAGTTTATGGTCAAAAAGTTTAATGATCATGGAGGAAATATCACTAGATGAGTTCAGAAATGTGCCCTGTATGCGGATTGCCAATGGAATTGTGCATCTGCGAAGAAGTAGCAAAAGAACAGCAAAGAATTACCGTGAAGGTCAACAGAAGAAGATATGGGAAAGAAGTAACTGTAGTAGAGGGTTTCGATGCACATGAGATCGACCTCCATGAACTATCGACATATCTTAAATCCAAGTTCGCATGTGGTGGAACTGTCAGGGGTAATGCTGTTGAGTTGCAGGGCAACCATCTGTCTCGCATGAAGGATGTTCTTGTTGAAAAGGGCTTTTCCCCGGAACAGATCAAGGACTGACATGTTCAGCATTCTAATATCCAATTGTCCCGTCTTTGTTATCTTTTAGGTCTGAGACCCATACTTTCAAGGAACGAGGTGCAAATACTATCAATTCATAAGGTGAAGCATGAAACGTATATATCTGGATCACAGTGCAACCACGCGCGTGGATACCAGAGTTCTGGAGTCCATGCTTCCTTATTTTAATGAGATGTTTGGGAATGCTTCAAGTTTACACTCTTTTGGCCAGGAAGCTGCAGATGCACTGTCTTTCTCCAGAGAACAGGTAGCTGCAACTATAGGTGCTGAACCGCAGGAGATAATTTTCACATCAGGCGGCACTGAATCCGACAACATGGCAATAAAAGGTGCTGCATATATAAGTTCTTCCAGAGGCAAGCATATTATAAGTTCTGTTATTGAACACCCCGCGGTATTACATACCTGTAGGCAGCTTGAGAAAGAGGGATTTGAAGTTACCTATGTGCCTGTGGATAATGAAGGCATACTGGATATGCAGTTCCTTGAGGATTCCATAAGGGAAGATACCATTCTCATAAGCATAATGCATGCTAATAATGAAATCGGGACCGTTCAGCCCATAAAGGAAATCAGTGAGCTCATAAGAGGGAGAGGCATTATCCTTCACACCGACGCTGTCCAGTCTGTGGGCAAGATACCTGTTGATGTGAATGAGCTGGGTGTGGACATGTTGTCTATCTCTTCCCACAAGATCCATGGTCCAAAAGGAGTGGGAGCCCTCTATTTACGTAATGGTGTGAATATCGTTCCTATTGTACAAGGCGGTGGTCATGAACGTGGACTACGTCCAGGCACTGAGAACATTCCAGGCATTGTGGGTTTTGCAAAGGCCATGACCATTGTCAGGGAACAACTGGAAACTGATTCCAGGAATATGCAATATCTGCGGGACCATATGATAAAAAAGATCCGTAGCAAAATACCGTATACAAAGCTTAATGGTCATGAAAATAAACGTCTTCCAAACAATGTGAACATGAGTTTCAGGTATGTGGAAGGTGAATCTTTGCTTATGCTCCTTGATATGAAAGGCGTTGCTGTTTCCACAGGTTCGGCTTGCTCCTCTAAATCCCAAAAGGTTTCTCATGTGCTTACATCTATCGGCCTGGGTGCTGACTATATACACGGTTCACTGAGGTTCACCCTGGGAAGGGAAAACACTATGGAAGAGATCGATCTTGCAGTTGGTCTTCTTGAGGAGGCTGTCATGAAGCTGCGTCTGATGTCACCCTTCGGGGAGGAGGAATGATGTACAGCAGAAAACTTCTGGAAGAATTCACTGATCCTAAGAACGTAGGTGTCATCGAAAATGCAGACGGGGTAGGTCAACTGGGGAATCCTGCAGATGGCGATGTGATAACTATCTACATAAAGGTAAAGGATGGGGTGCTGACAGATGTGAAGTTCAAGACCTTCGGCTGTGCAGCGGCCATAGCTACATCAAGTATGGTAACACAAATGGCAAAGGGCAGGACCATAGAAGAAGCTATGAACATAACCAAGGAAGATGTAGCTGAAGCCTTGGGTGGTCTTCCTCCAGGCAAGATGGATTGTTCGAACTTTGCGCCGGACACTTTAAGGATGGCAATTGAAGATTATCAGAACAAACATAATATTTGACAGTGGAGGACCATCTTTTGAAGACGACTTGTGAGATAATGGTACAAAAGGTCCTTCCAGCCATACGCGCAGAGATAGCACGTGTTATGTTCTTTGAACATAGATGTACCCAGCAGGAGATAGCTGATATCCTCTGTCTGTCCAGAGCCGCTGTTTCACAGTATATGAGCGAGAAAAGAGGAGCTGAGGTCGATTTCCCAGAAGAGGTCCGTGCAGAAGTGAGAAAATTCTCTGTGAGATTACTTAAGGGTATGGACCAAAAGGACCAGGTGGAAGGCATGTGCAATATCTGCAGGTTCGTGCAACGCTCTGGCTGGTTCGATAAGAACATACCTGAAGCAGGATTATGCATCCTATGCGGAGATAAAGAGCAAAGTTGAGCCATAATCAATGTGTACAATGCAAAGGAAGGGGATTCTGTGGACGTCCTGCATGTCCCATTCTTGAAAAGTTCAGATCTATAGAATCATATGCAACGGCCAGTAAAGGAGTAACTTCCATATTTGGAGCCTCTCCTCCGGCAATATTCATTGGAAGGCATGATTATCCCTCAGTGATGTCAGGACCCATGGTGCCTCCTGATATGAGCAGAAATGAATCTTCCATGCTTGAGGACCCAAAGCAGCTGCTCGGCATGAACATTGATCAGATCATTGCGGCACGTTCCATGCTTGTGAGAGCGGGAGCACGCATGAAAGTTAAGGATGCTGCAGATCCCAAAGACCCATTGTTACTGAAATCTCAGGAACTCGCTCTTTCAATGACACCGGTAGATACTGAAGTATGGTTCAATAAACCCCTTAGCAACAAATTGAAGTTCGATAGTGTGCTTACTCCCATGGGCCCATCCGGTGATCTTAAGGACATGGATATAGCAGAGAACCCAGATGTCCCGAAAAAAGTTGATTATCTGGTATATGATGACGACGCACTGGCAAAGGATGTGGTTTCAGAGCTGAATTCCTCTAATATCTCTCAGGAACACATAACCCGTCTCTTATCTATTGGACTGCTTGGAAAAGAGCGCAAGCTGGTACCTACCAGGTGGTCTATAACAGCAGTGGACGATATGCTGGGCAAGGAAATGTTGCGCAAGGTCCGAGATAATACCCTGATAAGCAATATTATGCTCTTTAGCGGAGGAGCTTTCGGTAATCATTTTGAAATACTCCTGATCCCCCGAGCATTTTCCTATGAACTAATAGAAATATGGATGCCCAGAGCTGTATGGTCGGGTGGCTCCACATGGATAGGTGCTGACGGTGAGGGCACTGAAGGAAAAAAAGGTTATTCCATTCTTACAGGTGGTTATTATGCGGCGCGTCTTGGGGTACTTGAGTATCTGAACAGTATCAGGAGGCAGGCCACTGTGTTCATGATAAGGGAGATCCGACCTGATTACTGGGCACCCCTAGGTGTATGGGTCATAAGGGAAGCCGTGCGCAATGCTTTACAAAAGCCTCCTCAGAAGTTTGAAAGCATTGATACGGCTTTGTCAGAGATGTCCTCCAGGATTCACACACCTGCTGGATCATGGAGGCAAAAGGCAAGTCTCATCGATGAATTGAAGTATCAGAAAACTCTTGATTTTTTCCTTTGAGTCTATATTACTATATATCAATATATAGAATATTGTACCTACATTTATCTATGTGTTACTAAATTGTCCACCTAGTTAATAGGAGGACAATGTAAAATGGATATTTTTAATCCTTTTGTGATAGCCCTCATAGCTGCGGCATTATACATGGCCTGGAACATAGGGGCCAATGATCTTGCCAATGCCATGGGAACTTCAGTGGGTAGTGGGGCCCTTTCTTTAAAGCAGGTTATCCTGATCGCAGCAGTGTTTGAGTTCTGTGGTGCAGTGTTCTTCGGAGAACGTGTTGCTTCAACCATTGCTAATAACATCGTTCCAATAGAGCACATTAAAGTCATCGATTCTCATCTTGTCGTTGTCGGAATGCTTGCAGCGATCCTGGCTGCAGGCTTCTGGGTCACGTTGACCACATTCTACAATCTACCAGTGTCTACCACACATTCTATAGTTGGTGCTGTTCTTGGTTTTGGCCTAGTTGCAGCATATCATGGAATAATCCCTTACAATGATATACACTGGTATGTTCTCTTCAAGATCGCGGCAAGCTGGCTGGTTTCACCCCTATTGGGAGCTCTTATTGCATACCTGCTCTTTATGATGGTGTCCTATTTTATCCTCCAGCGTACAGACAATATTTTTGCTATTGAAAAGAAGTTCATAGTCTTTCAGACCATGACAGCATGCTTTATGGCATTCGCACATGGCTCAAATGATGTTGCAAATGCTATAGGTCCTTTATACGCTGGACTTAATGTGCTGGGAATGAATGGTGTGCAGGTACCCACGTGGATCATGGTGGTCGGAGGGTTCGGTATGGTGCTTGGACTTGCTACATGGGGTTACAAGGTAATTCAGACCATTGGCAGTAAGATCACTGAACTTACCCCTACAAGAGGTTTCTGTGCAGAGTTCGCCACAGCGTCTGTTGTGCTACTGCACAGTTATAGTTCCCTGCCTATCTCAACCACCCATACTCTTGTTGGCTCTGTGATAGGTGTCGGTCTTGCAGGCGGTCTTGCAGCGGTTGATTTAAGTGTGATAGGAAAGATAGCAGTATCTTGGATAATCACAGTGCCTGTGGCAGCGTTGACATCGGCTCTAATATTCACAGGATTTATGGGGATAGGAATTTGAAAAAAAGAGAAAAAAGAGAATATATACGCTCTGTGCTAAGCATCTTTGCAAAATCTCCTTTCAGACCTCTACATGTACATGCCACCAAAGGAGGGGATGCTGTACGGAAGTTAAGCGAAGAGCTATCTGCTTACTTCGCTTGTGATACCTCCACTGTGCTACAACTCAATAAAGAGATAGATATCCTAGAACATGAGGCAGATGTAATAAAACAGACCATCAGGGCAGAGCTTTCTTCCACTATCATGCTGCCGGTACATGCAGATGATCTGCTTAATTTCCTTAAACCACAGGATTCCATTTCTGATGAGTGTCAGGATGTAGCCTACTGGCTCACATTACGAAGCTGTCAGGTGCCAAAAGAACTTGAAGAGGGGTTACGCGAACTAATGTCCAGGACCCTGGCAACAGTGGAGATGTATGAACTACTTGTTGACACACTAGGCGAACTTTTAGAATCCTCTTTTGGAAAAAAGGATGTGAACGAGACCTTAAAGCTTGTTATCAAGGTAGAAGAAATGGAACACCAAGTCGACATTATAGAAAAACAAGTTATGAAACAGATCTTCGAGAAGGAAGAATTGCTTGGTGGTGGAGGTGTTTATTTCTTCCTGGAGCTTACCAAGAGCATAGGTCGTATTGCTGACCATACCGAGAGTGCTGCGGACAGGTTACGAAGCATGGTATTAAGAAGATGAGCTACTCGCTCATCTCCTGTGCAGGTTACCATCAGTGTTCAATACACGCAGCATCTCTATTACAGAATAAGCAGCCCGGGTGATGCCCATGCTGCGTCTGTCTGTGTCTGTTCCTGCAACATACAGATTCTTTATGGGCGTCCTGATATCTGCAAAGTTCCCATCAATGGTAACTGCAGCTTTTTCTGGAATGATGATCTGCTCATGCTTCATTTCTACATGTTCCTCGATACCGGGAACAGCATTATATATTGTTTCATAGGCTTTTTTGATCTCAGAACTGTCATCCTTTTCCGGATCAATTACAAAAGAAAAACCTACCAGTTGTTTCCCTTCAGGTGCTAGGGATGAATCATAGTTACTGATGGGCATTGCCCAGTAGGGCTTGTCTTTGAACCAGATCTCAGAACCTATGTAATTGAAAGCTTCCATAATTGTGTTCAGTCCAATCCATATAGTGAGGCTCTTTGCCTGTACTATACCTTCTAGTTCTTTAACATAGGAAGAGGGTAGGCCTTCCACAAGATATGGCAGGTCCTTTGCAAAACCCGTGTGTATGACCATATCAGCAAGGTACGTGTCATCTGCCACCACGCCTTTAACCACCCCCTCCTCTGTTAGGATCCTACTCACAGGATTCTCTGCCATGATCTCCACTGACCTGGGCAGAGAATACAGTATGGAATTAAGAAGTGATTTGAGACCTTTACGCGGATATCCCTGGGAATAGCTTACTTTGTTAGTGGCAAGTCTTCCTAAAGTTGTTAAAGGGCTTGATACCTTGTTCAGTCGGGTTTGCAATGATGTATGGAGGTTCAGAGGGATCAGGTTCTGCAGTACTTTTTCTTCCTGTCCGTTCTTTTCTTCTGTTTTTAGGATCTCATCCAACTGTTCTGGTGTTATGCTGTCCCGCACGAACGCACTCCCTTCAAGTACCCTCTGTGCTGATGTATGTTTCATGTCCTTGCCTGTAAGGAAATAAGATATGGTGTTGGCAAAGTCATAAGTGTCCTGTGAGAGGTTCTTTGGGAGAAAATCATATACAGATTGCTTGGACAAATCCATTCCGAATGTCCTATATGTAAGTGCTTTGGTAACTGCCTGACTAAGTACCAATCTATCCATCTTGGGCAATATGTCAAAAGTCACGAATTCCTTGATATTGGAAGGTACTTTCATAAGACGTTTGTCCGTGCGGATGAAGTAATCTCCGTAGTCCTCAAATACAGGCAGGTAATCAAAGTAACTTTCCATGAGCCTTTTCAGCGGACCTTCGATGAGATGTGTGATTGCATGTGCTCCGGTGTCCACTTGGAACCCATCCACCACATAGCTATTACAGTTGCCTCCCACCTGTTTGTTTCTTTCCAGTACCAAGACTTTTTTTCCATGCTTTGCGAGCACTAAAGCCGAAAGTAGTCCAGTAACGCCTGCCCCAACAACTATTACATCATATTTTCTCATGATAACAACCTTTTTGATAGATCACTGGAAAATCTCAGGGACAATACGTTTTGCTACTTCCTCATATGCTTTTGTCAGATCACCTTTGTCAAAGCGGAAGATATCCTTGTCCATGGACCTTCCTGTTTCCTTGTCCCAGAAACGGCATGTATCACAGGATATCTCATCAGCTACCATGATCTGCCCATTCTTTCTCCCAAACTCTAGCTTGAAGTCTGGAAGGACTATGCCGCGCTCATCAAGGTATTTGATGAGGATATCGTTGACCTTGAGGGCAAGCTGTCTTATTATGGCTATTTCTTCGTATGTGGCGACGCCCAAGACTACAGCAATGTCTTCATTGAGCATGGGATCACCATATTCATCGCTCTTGTAGTCCATGATAATAACAGGATTCTTGAATACAGTTCCTTCTTTTATGGGATATTTACGCGTGATGGAGCCTGCAGCGATGTTGCGGGGTATGACCTCTATTTTGATGATGTCCACAGCTTCCACAAGCATCTCGTTGTCTGAAAGCATCTTTATATAATGGGTTTTGATGCCTTTACTTTCCAGAAGATCGAAAAGCTTTTTTGATATCTGGGCATTGTAATATCCTTTCTTAGAAACCTCGCCCTTTTTCTTTCCATCAAAAGCAGTAAGGCTGTCCCTGAACTCAGATATATACCTTGAGGGATCCTCGGTACTGTATATCGTCTTTGCCTTTCCTGAGTATAACTGTTCTCTTTTCATCGTATCCCTCTATGGAAATGTTCTTTTATTAGATTTTCCTATGCACGTACTACTTATCTTAATAAATATATCAATAAAACATACAAAATGTTATTAGCCTTTACTTTCATTTAGTAGGATATAGCTCTTATGGGTGATCCAATGGAACAAGAATTAATGAGGATTGGTGTATCGCTGCCTTCGAACCTTCTTACGAAATTCGATGGTATCATTGAGCAAAGAGGATATTCATCACGCTCTGAAGGTATACGGGATGCTATCAGAAGCTATATCACACATTACGAATGGATGAGTGATGTCAAAGGCAGGCGTGTTGCCACTATCACTCTGATATATGACCATACAAAGCGTGGATTGACCAGCTCCCTTACGGAGATACAGCATGATCATTCCTCTTTGATCAAGACATCTATACATATCCATCTGGACCATGATAACTGTCTGGAAGTAATTATCCTGGATGGAGAGGGCCAGGAGGTAAAAACAATAGCTGAAAAACTGATGGCGCTCAAGGGTGTCAAATATGTGAAGCTTAATACTGCGCAGCCTGCAGAAAGTCATTGATCGAACGTTCTCTTGATATCTTTAAGTAGGGACCTTCCCAGATCCGTGAGGCAATAAATCTGATAGTTCTTGTTCCTCGTGGATCCCACGAGCCCTGCTTCTTTCAACAGCTTCAGATGGTATGATAGTGCAGAGTGTTTGTAGTCCGTTATCTCCACAAGTACACATACACAGAGCTCCTGCACTTCCAAGGCTTTGAGAATGTGTATCCTTACAGGATCTGAAAGCACTTTGAACAGTTCCGCCAGCTCTGTCACATTTTCATGCATAGCGTCATGGACCTTCTGTATGGTGACTTTCGGCAGAATATAAGGCTCAAGCTCCAGTGCCCTATCTTTTCTGTTCATTATCACCGGATGATGTTCTAATATGTTAATAATCTTTTTACTTTATCATTAGTGTAAGAACATTGTTAGTTCTGTTCGCCGTGGAACAATTTAGAAACATTCAAATATGTTTGGACAATTGTTTAAAATAAGGAGTTGGGTGTGAAGCCACCACCAACACCCTGCTGCGAAGACATCACAGAATTGTGCATGACCAACCAACAAAAGATGTCCTGGATAATACAGGGATCAAAGTGCTTCACATACTCCTTAAAAACAGAAAAATATCTGTTCCTTCCTGAAGTTCGCATGTTTCAATGATATCTGCCTTTCCGCAGATGTCAAGAAAAAAACAGGTATTTTCTCTTTTCAGGAATTTGTACATATATTATCAAATATTTGTAACAATATGTGTTATTAATACATTGAATAGTAGTACTTGTATTTGAAAAATAACTGCAATTCAGATAATTGGCAAAATTCCAAGACATCTGCGGAATATAAGTGATATCATTGAAACATGTAATAAGAAAGATCTTCTGAAAAAATGACCGATTTTAAAAAACCATCTCCCATCCATTGATATATTTGCCACACTTAAGGACATGATCTCTGATTGCAGCACTACATTCACTATCGAGAAGTTCAACTTCTGCGTTATCCACCGGTATGTCAAAATGCTCTGTTCACTGAAGTGAAATACCGATGCACAGGTCCTCACGGACCGTGTGCATTTTTATTATTCACAGCTACAGATCAGCACCGGCCATTATGGCTTCATCCTCTTTACGTCCTCTGGCAACTAGCTTTATGCCCTCAGCGATTAGCAGTGAGAGGAAAGCAGCTCCTATGGGCATCACCCATTCCCCAAGGCTTAAAGGTGTCAGTTCGAATACCGCCTGGAACAGCGGGATGTAGACCACGGCTAGAATCAACAGCAAAGTAATAAGCATCCCTATCAGCATTAGTCTGTTGGAGAACATTCCCATCCTTATGGCAGGCTCATCAAGGGATCTGAAGGCGTTAGGTACGAATAGGGCCATGCTGACTATGGTCACGAAAGTAAGCGTCCTGGCCTTCTGTATATCCATGAAAGGATCAGCCGCCAGGAACACCAGGAACGACACAATGCTCATGGTAAGTGCGATACTGATCACAAGCACTAAGTTTCGCCTGCTCAAGATTTCTTCCTTCGGGTCACGGGGTTTCTTGTGCATGATGCTATCTCTCACCGGGTCCATACCCAGAGATATAGCAGGTACGACCTCATTGAACATATTGATGAACAGGATCTGGAGAGCCAGCAAGGGTATGTAGTTGGAACCCAGAAGGGTTATTGCAATGAGGATAAGCATCATCTCCGTGAAGTTGCGGGATACAAGATATGTGGTGAACTTCTCTATATTCGCGTAGATACCCCTGCCCATTTTCACAGCTTCCACGATAGTGGCGAAATTATCGTCCTGCAGCACCATTACGCTAGCCTCACGTGCCACATCCGTACCTTTGACACCCATGGAAATGCCAATATCGGCTTTACGCAGGGCGGGAGCATCATTGACCCCATCACCTGTCATAGCCACCACCTGTCCTCTTTCCTGCAAAGCTCTGATAATCCTGAGCTTCTGTTCCGGCCGTGCTCTTGCATAGATATTGATCGCCTCTACCACGCTCTTGAACTCTTCATCATCAAGCTCGTCCAGTTCAGTGCCGGTAATTGCGCCGTCAGCCACAATGTCCCTTATCTTTTCATCGGTGATATCGTCCAGGCACACAGTACCCTCAGACAAGCCGATCTCTCTGGCTATGGACTTTGCTGTTTCCTGGTTATCCCCTGTGATCATGACAACCTTGATCCCTGCCTTATGACAGGTCTCAATAGCATTCTTTGCTTCCTCCCTGGGTGGGTCCTGCATAGCTACGAGTCCGAGGAAGATCATATCTTTTTCAAGCTCCCCGTTCTTAATGTTCAGAGGTCTGTACGCCAGAGCAAGCACACGATATGTTCTCTGCGCAAGCTCACGGTTCTTCTCCAACATATCTTCTCTATCCTGCTCCGTAAAAGTCCGCACTCCAAAAAGACCATATATTCGCGTGCATCTGCCAAGTAACATTTCAGGAGCACCTTTTGTAAAGACCATGAGCTGCTCCTGTATATCATGCAATGTGCTCATCATCTTTCTTTCAGATGTGAAGATGACTTCCTGCAACCTTGGAAATTCATTCTCCATTTTGTCTTTCCATATCCCTGCTTTAGCTGCAGCCACCAGCAGGGCAATTTCCGTAGGGTCCCCGACACCTTTCCATTCATTACCCAATTCTTCCAATGACGCATTGTTACACAGAGCTCCCGCTGTGAGCAACATTTTTAGCCCTTTATGGTTCCCAACATCAACAGGAGTTCCATCATCAAACAGTTCTCCTATCGGTTCATATCCCGTTCCGGTAACCTCCAGCTCCTTGTCAGGAATGATGATACTCCTCACGACCATCTCGTTGCGGGTAAGGGTGCCGGTCTTATCAGTACAGATAACAGTGGTCGAGCCCAGTGTTTCCACACCCAGCATTTTTCTTATAATGGCATTATGCTTTGCCATATGGCTCATCCCACTGGCAAGGGTTATGGTCATAGTAAGGGGCAGACCCTCAGGCACTGCCGCCACAGCCAGCGCAATGGAGATCAAAAGCATCTCTGTCACAGGAGCTCCCTTTGATAAACCCGTGACCAAAGTGACCAGGGAACCTATCATGGCTATGATAGCCAGTTTACGGGCAAGCTTCGCTATCTTCTTTTGCAGAGGGGTTGATTCCTCCTCCTGCTGTACCAGCCCGGCTATTTCCCCAAGCTTCGTTCCCATACCTGTAGAGACAACAAGAGCACTGCATTTACCGTGTACTATCTGTGTACCTGCAAAGATCATCTCATCTTTTTCTTTGTTCACAGGCATACTTTCCCCGGTCAGTGCTGCCTCTTCTATCCGAAGCCCTATCATCTCCATCACAATAGCATCGGCTGGTATCATATCACCGCTTTCAAGCACTAGTATATCCCCGGGAACGACTTCTCTGGAAGGTATTTCCTTCAGTGTTCCTTCCCTGCGCACTCTTGTGGACGGTTGTACGAACTTCTTTAAGGCCTCTATGGCCTTTTCTGCCCTGTATTCCTGCAGGAACCCCATGAATATTACAAAAAGAATTATACCGATTATAGCCCAGAAATTAATGACCTCATGAGCCATCAACGATATTATGGCAGCTGCAGCCAGTACCCACACAATTACATTTGTCAGTTGCTTTACCAAGACCTTCCATGGTGTGATCCTGTTCTTTTCTTCAAGCTGGTTAGGTCCGTACCTTATAAGCCTTTTCTTAGCTTCTTCATTCGATAGTCCCCCTGGTGAACTTTTAAGTTCCAAAAGAACTTCCTCGGTCCTCATGCCATTCTCCTGTTAAATGAATATGAAAAATCATTTGAGATATAGTTCTCGCTCTGTGTACACACATGGAAAACAAGCTCATTGCAGTCCTAATATATACGCCCAGTCAAACTATCCCAGACCCCTACAATGCTCACCGCTTTCATCATCGTTCCCAGATGAACGATTTCATGTTCATCTATATCAGATAATAGCAGTTCTGTTCTTTTGTACGTTCATTTTAGCATTTGAGAACAGAGTAAACTCCTAGCCACAGAACATATCAGTCTGATCAGATGCATGAAGAGATGTGATAAAAAAAAGACCGGCCAAAAAAGATAATTTATCCCTTTAAAAGGGATATGAGAAAGTGTACTTATTTAATATATAGGCCACATCTGCAGGACCCACGCAATTCTATATCGCGGCTCCTGGCTGCACAGGGACAGATGATCTTCTTATCAACTTCTTTATCCCCCGTCCTCTTCTGGCAGAAGCAATACCATTCTCCATATTGCTTCTTATTGTTGGATATACCCTTTATTGCTGTAACTATTATATCATAGTCAGGGTTCAACCTATACCCGGATTGGATTGCATTTTTCTTAGATCTTTCAAAAAACTCCTCTTCAAGTGGTGTGCCTAATTGCATGATATCACTCCTTTGTTCCAAGACTATTCCTTTATAATGTGATTTATTCCTTTGCAAGGGAAGCAAGCCGTTTTCCGATCTCCCTGCACTTTGCTCGGTCCTCTTCAAATGGTCTGAAGTTAACCTGGAGCCCAGGTTCAGAGATCTCAAAACCTGATTCTATGAGTTCTTTCTCAACCCCTTTCACTGCACCGCCACCCCATCCATAAGAGCCGAAAACAAAGAACTTCTTGTTCTTTGGCCTGAGTCCTTTTATGTAACTAAGGAACCCCGCAACGGTAAAGAACATACCATTGTTCAGCGTAGGGGAGCCTATGGCAACTACTGACGCATCCATTAGCTCTGTTGTTATCTTGCTCCAGTCGTTATTACGCAGGTTCCTGAGTTTCACATCCACCCCAGCGGATTGCACGCCTTCCAGGATCTCTTTTGCCATTATCTCAGTGCTGTTCCACATTGTATCGTACACTATGAGCACCTGTGGTTTTGTCTCAGCATTTGCCCATTTAACATAGGATTCTATTATCCTTTCAGGTTCCTTTCTCCATATCACTCCGTGTGCAGGGACTATCATATCGAACTTAAGCCCCATCTGTTTTACCTTTTCAGCATATCCAAGTACCTGTTTACCAAAGGGCATGAGGATGTTAGCATAATATATCTGAGCATCCTCCATAACTCCTTCCACCTGATCTTCGAACCTTTCCGAGGTTGCTATATGCTGGCCGAACGCATCATTTGAGAAAAGTATCCTGTCTTCCTTGAGATATGTGTGCATGCTGTCAGGCCAATGGAGCATCACAACCTCAATGAACTGCATGGTCTTTTTTCCGATGCTGATCTCATCACCGGTCTTAACTACCTGTATGTCCCATTTTTCAAATCCCATCTCACGATAATGCTCGTAAAGCCCCTTTTTACCTTTAGCAGAGCAAACTAGCTTTGCCTTTGGAGATGCTTCCATCATTGCAGGCAAAGAGCTGGAGTGGTCCATCTCCACATGGTTAGACACAATGTAGTCTATCTTTGAAGGGTCCACAATCTGGGAAATCCTGCCCAACATCTCTTCAAAGAAAGGTGCTTTTACAGTATCGATAAGAGTTATCTTTTCATCAATTATCAGATATGTATTATAGCTCCCCCCCTTCGGTGTCTCATATCCATGGAAATCCCTCAGGTTCCAGTCAATAGCACCTACCCAGTAAATGCCTTCGGATATCTGCACAGTTTGTAGATCATTGTCCAATCATATCCCTCCTTTTATGTCTGCATCCTGAACTCTGTAGAGGCCTGCAGCATTTCATCTATAAGCCTGTAATGTTCTCTTTCCGCTGCAGCTATCCTGTCAAAGAACTCTTTTTGTTCAGGATCTGTTGCTCTTCTTCCAAGTTCCATATAGAAATATTCGCTTTTGTATTCAAAGCGTAAGGCAGCAAGCAGGATGCCTATTTCCTCAAGTTTCTTGTCAGAGAACTCCTGTGTCAGAGAAGGAGTAAAGTCTGGAAAGTGGTGTTTTACATGTGCAGCTTTCTTATCTCCATTCTTGAATTTCCTAAGCATCTCAGCATGTTTTTTTTCTTCCTCTGCAAGGAATGCATACATTTCACGAGCGGCTGGATTTGTCATCGAGCCTGATTTTTCAAGATAGTATGCCATACCGTCCTCTTCAAGCTTGATAGCTACATCAATGGCCTCTTCCAATGTATCCAACTGGTCAAGTTGCTCAGAAATCTCCTCTAATACATCTTTCATTATTAGTCATCTCCCTGATTTTATCTATATTGATCGTATAGATAAGTATGTATGGCTGAAGACCAATAAATATTCCCCACACATTCTGACCATAATTACAAATCACATTACTTCTAGAAATATATTTTACATTTTGTACGATCGGCCTATCAATTGAAAGACAAGTCAGTGAACATATGTTAGAAACCTTTTTATTACCTCGTCTCCATTATGAAGTTTAAATTTATCATGTGGTATCATATTCTTCAATTCTTTTGATCATGAGGTAATCTAATGGGCAAAATAAAGATAGCTATTGCTGGAATTGGTAACTGTGCCAGTTCGCTCATTCAGGGTATTGAGTATTATAAAGATAAATCTCCAAAGGATGCCATTGGGCTGATGCACTGGGACCTGGGCGGTTACAGACCTTTTGATATAGAAGTAGTAGCTGCTTTTGATGTAGATGAAAGAAAAGTTGGAAAGGACTTATCAGAAGCAGCCTTTGCTCTGCCCAATTGCACCACTGTGTTCTGTTGCAATGTTCCCAGAACAGGGATCACTGTAAAGATGGGAAAGGTGCTGGATGGAGTTTCAGAACACATGGCAGATTATACAAATTCCCGTAAGTTCATTGTCTCAAAGGCACCTGAATCGGAAAAAGAGCAGATTGTCAAGGAATTGAAAGATTCTGGGACTGAGGTCCTTTTGAACTACATGCCAGTAGGATCGGAACTGGCTACCCAGTTCTATGCTGAATGTGCTCTTGAAGCAGGTGTAGCATTTGTTAACAATATGCCTGTTTTCATCGCAAGCAACCCAACGTGGGCTACCCGTTTTGCTGAAAAGGGTATCCCTATAATAGGGGATGACATCAAAGCCCAGCTTGGTGCTACAATCACACACCGCACCCTTGTTGATCTTTTCCGCAAAAGAGGCGTCAAACTTGAAAGAACATATCAGCTGAATACAGGTGGTAACACTGATTTCCTTAATATGTTAAATCGAAGCAGGCTTGCCTCTAAGAAAGAGTCAAAGACAGAAGCTGTACAGTCTGTCGTAGGGGAACGTCTGGACGATGATAACATACATGTGGGTCCAAGCGATTATGTACCCTGGCAGAACGACAATAAAGTATGTTTCCTCAGAATGGAAGGCAAGCTATTCGGTGATGTACCCATGAACATTGAGCTGCGCCTCTCAGTGGAAGATTCCCCAAATTCTGCCGGTGTGGTCATTGATGCTATAAGGTGCTGCAAGCTTGCCCTGGACAGAGGTATCGGTGGCATACTCTATTCCCCTTCTGCATATTTCATGAAACATCCTCCCAAGCAGTTCACTGATGATGAAGCTTACAATATGACCCTTGAGTTCATTAAAGGTACCAGGGACAACTAAACGCATGTTCCTTGTTCCTGGTAAACGTGATATTTTCGGTGTGGATTTTAGTGGTGAAAAAGATGCTTACAATAAGATCTGGCTCAGCCAAGGGCGGATAAAAGGTGAAAGGTTACAGCTTGTGAACTGTTATCCTCTAAGCGAAGTAAGTTCAGGCAGGATTGCCAGGGAACATTGCTTTCATATTTTACTTGATATTATATGTTCTAATAAAAATTCAATTTTTGGCATGGATTTTCCTTTTGGGATCCCCCTTCCGCTCATGCAGGGGTTCAGCTGGAATGAGTTCATAAGGCATTTCCCGGAAATCTATGCCAATGAAGATGAGTTCATAACTATAAACCGCAGACTTTCGGGCAACATTGAGCTCAAAAGGACAACGGACAGAGAGGTAAAGGCTCCTTTTTGTGTCTATAACCTAAGAATGTACAGGCAGACCTATTTTGGTATACGGGATATCATAAGACCTCTTGTGGTCTCAGATGCTGCCAGCATTTTACCCATGCATCCAATTAGAATGGATGTACCATGGCTTATGGAAATATGCCCGGCATCAACTCTGAAAAAGGAGGGAGTGTACTTACCCTATAAAGGTAAAAGAACAAAAGAACGAACATCCAGGGAACATATTCTGGACCATCTTGAAAGAAATGCATTGGAGCTACCTAATGAAATAAGAATGAAGGCTCTACAAAATGTTGGCGGTGATGCCCTGGACAGCATCATAGCAGCGTATTCTGTATTCAATGTCCTGCACACACTGTTCCGGCAAAAAGAAATATGCGAACCCTATATATATGAAGGGTTCACTTTTGTTTGAAAGCTCATTCTTTGGAAATACCCATTATTCTATATAGGTCCTCGGGACTGTTAAGTATTGTAATGTTCTCCATACGGGACAACTTTTCAGTGTTCTCTACATCAGTATCTCTCATTTTGAGTTTCAATTCCTTTCCGCTGGGAGCATATGTTATCACTGTTCCCTTTTGTCGGTCTACAGGAAGAATATAAATGGGTGTCTCGCCTTTAGCTGTTTGTGCAACGGCATTTGTCACAAGTGTATCAGCAATACCATGGACTATCTTTGCCACAGTGTTAGCCGTAGCAGGTGCAATTATCAGCATATCATAATGCCCAATCTGCAAAGGTCCTGCAATGAATGGGGAATTTGGGCCAGCATCTGTTTTGAAGTTAGGGAAATCCCTCTGTATGTCGTCCCACATATGGTACCACTTCATAACCGTTTCCCCTTCTTTAGAAAGGAACACCATGAATTCAATATTTGTTTTTTCCTTAATGTAGACCATTGCATCATAAGTCTCTTTTATAAGATCTCCTGAACCTGTTATTCCCCATGCTATCCTTTTCATATCATCTCTCCACTTATCAGTACCCTGCCAATTCTTCTTTCTTTATCATATCCTTTGGGATGTTCATTGCAGACAACATTTCTTCCATGGACCTGACCATTTCAGGCGGGCCACATATCAGGAAATGCCTGTCCCTATAATCTGGTATTTCACGGACCACCATGTTCTCGCATATACGTTCTCGGCAACCTGTCCAGCTTTCCGATGCACGGGTCAGGGTGTACACCACTTTTAAATTACTGTTGTTGCGCATCATCTCGTCAAGTTCTTCCCTGAAGGCAAGGTCGCTCTCGGTCTTATTGCTGTATATCACCATAATATCAGTATCGAGACGCATGTCAGTACAATATCTGCATATGCTTATCATGGGAGTGATACCTATCCCTCCGCTCAGCAATGCCACTTTTGCATACTCCCCTTCGAAGATCATCTTCCCGAAAGGTCCGCTAATTACGGCACTGTCCCCTACTTTCATATTGTCAAGGACTTCTGAGAACGGGTGGCCGGTAAGTTTTTTAGTGAACTCTATATGGTCTTTCTCGGTAGGACTGCTGGAAAGACTAAAGGCCTTTGTAACTACTTTCCCTTCCACTGTAAGGCTCACAAGTATGTATTGGCCGGGTTTAAAATCAAAATCTTCAGGCCGCCTGAATCTGAAGCTCTTTACATCATGCGTCCTTTTTATGATATCGATCGTTTTTTCTTCGAACTTCAATGTACCCCTTCCCGCTGAGCCATTTTGATCAGTTGGGCGGCCCTGATCAGTTTATTTACCGTTCGATGAAGGCTTCTTATACCCTCACTATCCTCAGATACTCCTTCCGCTCCCCTATCCTGAGACCAGAAAGTCCCTCCAAGATTTGAACCAAATGAGCCTCCGGCAATGGGTAGCATCTCACTGATCGTATAAAAGTTCAATATATTCTGTATAGCGGGCTCCTGTCCTCCCATCCTGTCACCTCCCACCGCTGTTGCAGCACCCACTTTATATTTAAAGGCCTTTGGATCACGGGCCACAACCGCTCTGCATCTGTCCATTATGGTCTTCGTCTGTGCACTTAGTGTGCCCTGATACACAGGAGTGCCTATGATCCAGGCATCAGCCCACAGCATTTTTTCATATAATGGCACTATATCGTCCTTGTGGATACACCCTTGCTGCTTGCGCACACAATAATCACAGTGGATACAGAACTTTAGGTCTTTTCCACTGGCAGAGAAAAAATCTGTTTCAACATTGAATTTCTCTTGGGCATATTTCAGAGCCTCGTTTACTACATATTCCGTGGCTTTCTTCCTAGGACTTCCCGATATTCCAAGCAATCTGATAGTAGCATCACCTGTCATCAAGACACTCCTTTGTATATCCTATTTATCCATGCTCATTCGATGGTTATTGCTCCCATGGGGCACGCATCTATACACAATCCACAGTCTATACAATTGTCCGGATGTGCGACCACAGATTTTAGATTCCCTTTTCCATCATCTTCCAGTTCAAAGACGTCCTCTGGACACACTTCCTTACATGCTCCTATTCCATCACATACGTCCGGATCTACTTTTGCTGTCATTTTTCTTACCTCCTGTTACATACTGCCAAGCTGTGATTTACAGCCCGGAATAAATCTCGATCAGATTTTCCTTCTTTCCATGTAATAATGTGCTGCGCAGAGCAAGATAGTTGCAGTCCCTAGTATCCCAACTCCTGGAGTTGCTGGTATTGTCGTTTCCGTTGATGTCTCCCCATCCTCATAGATGTTTACAGACATCTCTGCTATACTAAGGACAGGTACTTCATGTACTTTTTCTCCGAAAAGATGGTCAATTAGATCTTGCGGTGCTGAGCGATACTTAAGTGTTGCATCCAATGCAAGTGGATATGTCACATCATCAGGTATTCTGAAGGTATGTTTTTCTGAAACTGTTCCTCTGGGGGGAATTCTGTTATCTTCAAGTATTGATTGAGCAAGCCAGAAACTAAGGGTCGGCTGTCCCTGAGCATCACCAAGAACGGTATTATAAATCTTTGCATCACCAACAGTTCCATTAGCATTAACATCTCCAGTATTGTATACTTGTCTGCCACTGGCATCCTTTACTCTTACAGCCAGCCACATCTGCCTGATCTCAGAAACTCCTGTGGGTATTTTGTGCCCAGCTCCTGAATTGGTAATAGATATGTTCAGACTGATGTTATCTCCTCTCTGGCCCATCTGCAGTGAATCAATGGAAAGAGTTGCTGCCTTTTCAAGGCGCTCTGCAGCCATTTTTCCATATCCCTTTTCTCCAAGGACCTCTGGTATAAAGGCATTGCCACCCACTATTTCATGAGTGGAGATATGTTCTCTTTTTTTTGCACCGGAGCCCGCTCTACCAGGATTTGCTACAAATTTGGTTATGCCCGAGGTCATGTGACAGTCCTGGCATACAACACCTTCTTTGGCATAGGGTCCTTCCTTCCAAACAGTGTATGTATCATCAACAACAAGACCATTTAGAGGATGTGTCACATAATGGCACATGCCACAGTATTCCGAAGTGGTATACAATTCCAGGTATTTTGAGCCATGATATGCAGACTTTGAATCATCAAAGGGCCCCCACTTGACGTTACCCGGACTGACAACAAAAGGTGCATTACCTGTACCGTTGCTACCGGATATAACATGACAAATATCACATTGTACACCCTCTCTTGCAATGGAACTAAGACCTGATCCGTCTATTGGCGGTATCTCGCCCGATACAACACCTATGGGAGTATGGCATCGGGAGCAAAATTCATCCACTATGCCCTGTGTATCACTGCTTGCAGCTAGAACCTCCTTCTGATAGAATGGGTCCTCGTAAGCGTTGTAATGCATGGTGCCTTTCCACTGTTCATAGGTAATGGCATGACATTGTGCACACTTATTACTGCTGGCGAACATATCAGAGGATAGATTTCCATGTGCATTGGGCAGTGCTGCAAGTGTATTGGAAGTTATCATGTACACTGTTACCATTACTAACATTATCACGTATGTGGTTCTCATAGCTCTAATACATCGTACCCCCTCAACAATACGTGTGGTATAATAAAATATGATCTATCAGATCTCAATGGAAGGCCATCTGAATGATGGCCTCCTGGGAAGATTCATTTCAGCAGTCTCAGAGCATCCCTGCATGCTGCAACGGCAGGCGCACCGGAAGTAATAGATATCACATCCATCGTTTCCATAATCTCTTCCTTGGTAGCACCATTCTCTAGTGCACTCTTCATCTGGGATATCACACATTTTTCGCATTGTTTGGACGCTACTATGGCAAGTGCCATAAGTATCTTGACCTTCGCAGGTAGTGCTCCATCTTGTAATAATCTGCGGTTACACCTGTTATATTTAGTCAGGAACTCTGGTTCCAGCTCTCCAAGGGTTTCAAGTATCTGTGGGGTAAACCCGAGTTTCTCGGACATCGATCTTAAAAGTTCTTTATCCTTTAACATATCGTAGTGTTGGGTCATTTCTTTCTCTCCTGCATGGTCCGATCAATCAAATCCATCTTCTATTATCTGGCTGATGCAATAATTACACACAAGTCTTGGCAGACCTTTTGGCAATCTCTTAACATCGGGGGGTGTTCCTACGGTCACCGGGAGTTCCAGTTCCTTTGTATGGTGCATACACAAACCCTTACCGCAAGTGATACAGATGCATACTGCATTAGAATCCTTTTCAGTCTCCATACAATCATAACATTTCATCATCATATCACCTAGTAGTTTTCCTTCACAGCTTTATGACAGGGTATGCAGAGCACTTTTTTCCAGCGGTTTATATCATTAAGTTTACATTCCACTCCCATACCGCACCTTAGCTTGATACTATATTCTCCTTCCCAGATGGGGGTTTCTTCTCTGACGAGATGGTCCTTGCAAACTCCTCTCCCACAAATTATACAAGCAGCAACTGTGTCTGCATCTTTTTCGGCTTTAGCACATTCGTAGCATTTCATAGGCATCACTCTTTCTTTTTCTTGTTCAAGATAAAAACATACCAATCAATCCTCTTGTTTGGATCATCACATTTTCTCCCAGAAAAAGGGTTTTCCCATTTCACCCCCAAGCGAATTGAACATTATTCTTTATGTCAATTGATATATTTGTATTGGTTAATTTTCAGGAGAACAGTTGTCTAATTATAATTGACAATGCAAGATGATATGTATCTTCGGTGAGTGTATTAGCTGCAAGTGCAAATATAATGTTAAACCAACAAACATATAAATAGGTATAGTTACCTGATTAGCAACACTCATATCGGAGGAGGATTGAAATGACATTCGGAATAGAGTTCGTACCAAGCGACCCGGTTCTTAAGATCGCACATTATGCTAAGCTCGCTGAAGAGCAAGGATTTGACAACGTATGGATCACAGACCATTACAACAATCGTGATGTATACTCCACTCTTACCGTGCTGGCAATGAACACAAACAGTATAAAGCTCGGTACAGGTGTCACCAACCCCTATACAAGGAACATAGCAGTAACTGCATCAAGCATAGCCTCTATCAATGAAATATCTGGCGGGCGGGCCATTCTCGGTCTCGGACCAGGAGACAAAGCAACATTCGATGCAATGGGCATCGAGTGGGAGAAACCCCTCACAACAACAAAAGAAAGCATTCAGGCTCTGCGTTCATTCTTAGAAGGCAAGAAAGTGACCATGAACGGCGATGTTGTCAAGTTCAGTGGAGCAAAGATGGCATTCAAGACAGGCAACATACCTATCTACATGGGTGCACAGGGTCCAAAGATGCTGGAACTTGCCGGCGAGGTTGCTGACGGGGTATTGATCAATGCTTCCCATCCAAGGGATTTCGAAGAAGCGGTTAAACAGATATCAGCAGGTGCAAAGAAAGCTGGTCGCGACCCAAAGGATATTGATGTTGCAGCATATGCATGTTTCTCTATTGACAAGGATGCGGCAAAAGCAGTGAACGCTGCAAAGGTCGTAGTTGCTTTCATAGTCGCCGGTTCCCCTGATATGGTCCTACAGCGCCATGGTATTGACGTAGCTTCAAAGACAGCCATCGGTGAAGCTATTGCAAAAGGTGACTTTGGTGCCCTGATGGGCGGTATGGTTACCAAAGAGATGATAGATGCGTTCTCCATAAGCGGTACACCCGAAGACTGCAAGGCAAGGATCAATGAGCTCTTGGACATAGGCGTTACACAGATCGTTGCAGGCTCTCCGATAGGCCCTGACAAGGAGAAAGCAATAAAGCTCATTGGTAAGGAAATAATCGGATAAATGGGAGGATCTGGAGGATGGTTCATCCAAAGATCTTAGAGGTCATTGAACATGATGTCTGCACTGCTTGCGGGGCATGCGCATCTGCATGCCCTGTAGGTGCTATTGTTGTAAACAAGCGGGCAGAAATACGTGATCCTGATAACCTTGAACTGTATGAGAAAGGTGCAACTCTTAACGTATGTGAAGGTTGTTTCACGTGTGGAAGGGTTTGTCCAGTGATAGATGGATATTATGATGATGAATTTGCCAACGTGATGTCATTTTTTGGTGCAAGGAGCACTATTCCCGGCCAGGACGGAGGTGTAACTTCCCATATACTTAAAGAACTGCTCAGGAAAGGAGAGATCGACTGTGTTGTTGGTATTTCCAGGAATGAGAAATGGGAAACAGAGCTTATCCTCATGACAAAACCCGAAGATGTGGATAAGACCACAGGTACCAAGTATACTTATGATTCGGTGTTGCAAGCCCTTAAAGAGCCTTTCGAAAAATATGACCGCATAGCCGTTGTAGGTGTTCCCTGTCAAGCCCATGGAGCCCGTCTCATATCTGAGAATGTCAATGATAAGATCGTTCTAATTGTGGGACTTTTATGTATGGAAAGTTTCCACCATGATACCATGAACGAAAAGATAGTTCCTGAGATAATGAAGCTGGATGTCGAAGACGTTGTGAAAATGGATTTCGCAAAAGGTAAGTTCTGGAACTATACTAAGGATGGTCAGGAGCACAGCGTCAAGATCGCTGAGATAGCACATCTTGCAAGACATCCATGCCATAGTTGTTGTGATTATACTTCTGTGTTCGCAGATATATCCATTGGCTCGGTAGGTACTCCAGATGGCTGGAACTGCGTGTTGATTCGCACTGACGCAGGACAGGAATATTTTGACAAGGTGAAGGATACACTGGAGATCATGGAAAATCCCGCACCTCCAGGATTGGACCTTGTGAAGAAACTTGCAAAACAGAAACATAATAACAATTCGGGCCACTATCTTGAAGTCTGTGAGAAGTTCTCATTCGATGAATGTGGTATACGTTAACGGTTGTTATCTATGCATATGAGAAGAGCGTTCTATATAGGACGCTTCCAACCATTCCATCTTGGACACTATTCCATTATCTGTACCATTGCAAAGGAAATAGATGAGCTGGTAATAGGCATAGGCAGTGCCCAGAAAAGTCATGATCCTGAAAATCCGTTCACTGCAGGTGAAAGGGTTATGATGATACGGCACGCTTTAGAAGATACTGATGTGAAACATTATGCAATACCCATTGAAGACCTACAGCGTAACTCTGTCTGGGTATCTCATATCATTTCCATGTCCCCCCTCTTTGACGTAGTATACTCCAATAATCCCCTTGTGATACAGCTTTTCAAGGAGGCAAATATGGATGTGCGCCAACCCCCCATGTTCAACAGAAAAGGCTACTCAGGAACAGAGATCCGTAAAAAGATGATCGAGGGAGATGATTGGCGCCAGCTCGTCCCCACCGCTGTAGCGGAAGTCATAGATGAGATCGACGGTGTCACCAGGCTTAGAAATGTATCTCAGAAGGATATGGAATAGCATGATAAACACCAAAACACATGTTTACCAAGATCCTAAATTCTGCAATTCTACCTGAAAATTGTATTTTGTGATCATCCAAACCTTAGTTTTACAAGGTCTTCATTGTCCTGTGACACTCTTGGCAGACACATCTTTTATAAACAGATATCTCCAATTACATACTGGGAGTTCATTCTATCTGCAGGAGGTAACAATATGGCAAAGCAGGAAAATCCACCGGTTTTCTGTGAAAAGTACTGTATCATATGTAAAGGGGCAAGAGCAGGTAACAGTATCTGCAAAGCTATACAGAACTTGGAACTAAAGATCTTTGGCAAGGATGGGTGTATCTGGGGCAAAGCTAGAACAAAATTTTATGGAGTCACACCTGACCAGAAAATACCGGAAATATCTAAGAAAAAATGAGACCATATCTTATATTTAATTTTGGACTTATGCGGCTGCCGGGATTCGAACCCGGGTTCTAGGCTTGGGAAGCCCAGGTCATAGCCACTAAACCACAGCCGCATATGGGTACAACGCTATCTATAATGCTTCTTCGATTATAGAGTTTATGGTGAAACAACTGGAATTATTTTATGTATTTTGACCCAACTCCTGCAATAGTATGGACATGAGGCGATCTCTTATAATATCTCTTTCTGCATAGACGGTTTTGAACTCCACTGAGATCTTAACCCCATCACTGTCACTATTAAGATAAAAGGTAGCATATGCATCCTTTAGCTCATCCCCTTTTTCCCGTACTTTTTCAAGCCTGTCAATTATATCCATTGGCACACTTTTCAGGTATAGATCAAAGCTTGAAAAGAACTTTCCAGTACCATAGTTGCGAATAGGCTTTTCAAGGAATACCTTGTTAGGAATCCTGGTATAATCTGCATACCTTGAAAAGAACTTCCCATTACTATGGTTGCGGATAGGCCTTTCAATAAATACTTTGTTGAGCATTTTGGTATAGTCTGTATACGTATTCAACGATGCATCCACCACTACATAGAACATTCCAATATGTTTGACCTGTCCCTCCTCATTACCCACTTTTATATAATCTCCTATCTTGAAAGGTTTTTTTGTCAGCAGCATGAACCATATAATATAAGAAAGTACCACATCCCGGATAGCAAAGGCAAAGCCTGTTGCTGTCAGACCTAAAAATAGGGCTACGTTCTGTATACCAATGCCCATGTACAGGAAAACAACAACTGTAGCCAGCAAATATATCAAAAAAGTATATAATTTGCTTAGCAGGATCCTTTCTTCTGGTTGCCCGATATCCCCAAATGCACCTATAGTAAAGTTGATAGTGAGTCTTATGAAGAGTGTGGCTCCGCCAAAAGAGACTAAAACCACAGTTATACCTTCCAGTATCTTCATCAATGTTTCAGGAACAGGTATGATCTCCTGTCTTCCTGCAAGATGGATAGCAATGATCGGAAGCATCACTATCAAAAAGAAAACGACAGCCTTGTTAAGCTGCTCAAGATCAAATTTCATCTTTATTTTCTTGAACTTTTCTTTAACAGATTTGATAATTGAATCTTTTACCATTGGTATACACTTGATCTTAGTATATCGTTTTATTCTATTTATAGAGAGTTTTGATAAATTTTCCCTCTTCAGTATTACGTCATATTAAAATATAAATATTGGTAAATAAAATTAATGAGCATGAATGCTTTAACTTATCTCGTTCATAATTCGGATACATTTTATTCGCTCCATTATGCATCCACATGGAAGATCTGGGATAGCAACAGCAGTTGGGCTGTGCACCTGATCGCTGTTACACACTATTGACACAGTGCTAGGTATATCTGCCTTGTGTGCAGTTCTGCAATTGTGTTCATAATTATAGTTCATAATTATAAAATATACATGTGCTCTTTAGCTTATTGACCTTGCTTTCAGGGAATTGAATAAAAGCGGAACTTTCATTCATATATGTGGCTGCAATATTTTATACAGGGTGTAGTATTTTGCTTACAGTAAACGTTTTTAACTAGTATGCTCAATATGTTGTATGAAGATCGTGATCGAGACCCCTAAATACAGTTTTTTTAAATATAATAGGTCAGACGATCGCTATGTAAAGGTGTTCTTCTCCCCGGTCCCAACCATATTCAATTATGGTTACATAGAGGGTATAAAAGGCCCCGATGGGATGGAAGTAGATGCGGTTGTCCTAGGTCCGCGAATATCACAGGGTACAGTTCTGGAGTTCCCTAATTTCCAGGGGATTATAAGGTTTGTGGATGATTCATTAAAAGATGATAAATATCTGTTCTATATAGATGGTTTTAGTTCTTCACAGGTCCTATCTTTATATTTTAAAATATATGCTATCTTCAAGACCTTTGTATATCTCATATCTGAACAAAGGATGTCAGAATGTAAGTTCTTAGGCATAGAAGAGCTCATCGGTAACATTTGATCCAAGCTCTGTGGAAATGTTTGTTAATACCCCAGCATCAACAATGGTCGCACAGTACATGGAGTTCATGGATTAGATGCCGGTTTTATTTGAAATCTTGATTTCCATTTTTTTGATGATGTCATTTATTCACTAGAAAAGTTTATACTAAACCAAAGACATTTTTTGTTTGAGGGGAATGATGGGCCTTACCGATGATTGTAAGAACGCTGAAATCAACTGTATCTGTAAAATATCGGAAATAGTAGCAACCAACAATAATTTTAAATATGTGATCCAGCGAGCAGCTGAAACAATACCATCCGGTTTTCAGTATCCTTCCATCACTTGTATCAGGATAACTGTAAATAATAGGACATTCAAGACCTCTAATTTCAAGATCACCCCTTGGAAAATTTCTTGCTCATGCACTGGCCCGAATTCACTATTTATATCTATTGAGGCTTTTTACCTTGAAGAACGGCCTAAGGCGGACGATGGGCCATTTCTTTCAAGAGAGAAAACAATGCTCATTTCAATATGTAACTATTTAAAAACTTTCTATGAAAGAGAAGAAGCACTAAGAGCTCATTATGATAGTGAGCAAAAATGCAAAGCTTTTATGGATAATGCCCTTGATGGGATGATGGTGCTGGATTTCAAAGGGAAGGTCTTGCTATTCAACACGGCTTTGGCCAAGATGTTTGAGGTCGATGATCCAGAGGCCTCCATAAACCACAGTATCCTTGACTATCTTTGTGAAGAATATAAACTTAAGGCTATAAAAGACCAGTTGAATGTGTTGCGTGGGAAAGGAGGTTATCTCAGTACATATAAAGTGCGGTCAAGGAAAGGACGTGAATTTTGGGTAGAGGGTCTGGGAACGAAGATCATCTATAATGGCAATCTGGCCAATATAGTCATTATACGTGATATCACTGAAAGAATGGCTGCAGAAGAAAAATTAAAAATCTATCGCCAGAACATAAACAAGCTTGTAAAAGAGCGCATCGTCAATACATCTTCTTCAAATGAAAAACTAAAAGAGAATATGAAAATATGGAAGCACATGAATCAAGTTTTATCTCACGAAAAAAACAAATTATATAAATATCTTAATAGTGTTGGTGTAATAGTAATAGTCCTTGGACCAGAAGGACATGTATCTTTCATGAACAAGAGGGGTTCTGAACTCCTTGGTTACAATAAAGATGGGATAGTTGGACAGAATTGGATAGAGATCTTTGTTCCCGATCATTATCGTGATCATGCAAAAGATATATTTCTAGAGTGCCTCAGCGGCAATTGTGTGAACGAATGCGAATATCCCGTGCTAAGATACAATGGCGAGAATAGGATGATATTATGGACAAATGTCCCCTTGATAGATGAAAATCAGAGTGTCATAGGGATGATCAGCACTGGCGAGGATATTACAGATCTTAGGGATTCTCAGGAAACACTTCAGCAATATGTTGATGATCTGAAAAAGAGCAATGAATTTAAGATGCTTTTTATTGACATTTTGCGTCATGATCTGCTTAATCCCGCCACTATTATCAAGGGCTATTCTGAGATTCTGCTGGAAAGGATAAAAATGGACGAGGAAAAGGCTCTTGTGGAAAAGATCTATGAGCAAAACGAGAACCTTATACAGATCATTAATACTGCTTCGACATTAGGCAAACTTGAAAGTATTGATATGGTTAGTTTTGAGAAGATCGACCTGCTTGATATGCTGAGGAAGGTTTGTAGTGGTTATGTCCCACTACTGAAAGAAAAGAACATGACAGTACAGTATCCTGCAAAGGACAAGTGTCTGGCCGATGTTAACCCTATGATCAAAGAAGCCTTTTCTAATCTGATATCTAATGCTATTAAGTTCAGCCCTCATGGAGGTAAGCTTGTTTTAGATATAGAGGACTTGGAATCTTCATGGAAAATAACGTTCACTGATTTCGGTATGGGAGTCAGTGATGAAAACAAGGATGCAATATTTAGAAGATTTAAACAGGTTTCCGCAGAAGGGACTAAAGGAAGTGGACTGGGACTTGCTATTGTAAAGAAAATAATCGAACTTCATCATGGTGAGGTGGGAATATATGATAATCCTTTGGGACAAGGTGCTGTTTTCTGGATAGAACTGAAAAAAACACAATCAGTTTAATGTGAAGCTTCCTCTCACCTGAAGATAGTCCCGCGGGTATCTCCACTTTTGGACCTTTCAGGTCTATGGTAAAAAAGAAAGAATTAAAGGATCAAAGTGAACATCAAATTAGAACATAAGGTTCAAAGGTCAATTGGATATCCCATTGAAGAAAAAATAAAAGAAAAAAGGTAGAGAGGTATATTTACTCATACCTCTGTTTCATACTTATCAATGATACTCTGAAAAGAATCGACCACATATTGTAGATTCTCCCTGCCCACCTGGAACGTGCTCAGTTTAAAGTATTTAGTAAGTCCAGGCTTTATCCCATGAATGTTACACTCCTTAAGTTCCCTGTACAGGAAATATCTTCCTTTCTTTATTTTCTGTGATATTTCATAGAAGACTGGTGCTTCAAAGAACATGAGGTCATGGTTGTGCGGCTTTTGTCCCTGCTGGATGATACCCATCTCTTCCAGTTTATCGGAGAACCAGCGCGCATTCTGTACTTCCTGATCCCAGTTATTTACTCTGTCCACTACATGAGGGAACGAAGCGATCATTGTCATAATGGTCGCCCCCCTGGCAGTGCATCCCAAAAGTTCTATTTCCTTATTCTTGTTAGTAGGTGATTTCCTGAACACGACATCAGCGTATTCTGCACTGACACCCATAAGTCCTATGGGACCAGATGCTGCCATGGACTTATGGCCACTGCCTGCCACAAAGTCTACTCCAAGCTTTTTTGCATCCACGGGCATCCTGCCAATAGCGTATGCGCCGTTAAGCAGCAGGGGAACATCATAATCATGGCAGATCTTGGATATGCGCTGCACATCGCTGATGTTACCATAATTACCATCTGGATAAGTGACCAGGGCCAATGCAGGTTCTTTACCTGTTTCCCTCATCACATCTTCAATAGCAGTAGCATATCCTTCCACATCGGTTATATATTCCGGGCTGCCACTGTGTGGTACTTTCTTTATGTTAAGCCTAGCCCGCTGAGCGGCAACTACAGAGGAATAATGTGCGAGCTCATCCATTACCACATAATCCCCTTCGTGTGCAATAGAATGCATTACCGCAAACTTTGCTTCTCTTGCTCCATGTGTTATCCTCACAGCATCCGTATTGATAAATTCTGGAAGTGCGCTATGCACAAATTCCTCTATTGGTGGCTTCTTGATCAAGTCAAGCACACCGTTGCAGAAATCACAGACAGAATATCCATCACCCCATTCCAGCAGGGAGCGTTTCGCTTCTTCTGTTAACTTGCCTGCTGTCTGCAAGGGATCTATATTTATCGCATCTTTGGGTTCACGTGGAATGAAACCAAACTTCTTCAGTGCTGTACCATCAAGTGTCATTATATCTCCTCTGTTTTTACTATAGTTCAGATGTACAGGTTTTTTTACTGGTCATGTCATGTTCTGTCACAGTTTCCACATTGCACGAATGCCTTCTTCATCTTTTTGCCCATCCCCGGACCACCACCCATACTGGTTTGATCAGCTGGTCGATCATAAAAAAGTTATTCACACTAATAAAAGCGTGAAGAGAACTATCCCTGTGCACAGCTGAGAGAGATGTGCTCACCTTGCATTCACCGTTGAAATATATAAAGGGATCAGGAACAATAACATCTGCACCTACCATTTCTCCAATGCGTTCATTGATAAGATCACCATCAATACACATTATAAGAGCTTTGGTATTGCCATCTTTTTTATGACTGCCATTATACCGCTTTCAAGACATTAGGTCCACTTATCAATTTAAACAATCATCTATATATCACTAAGTATCTACTTTATATCAATTGTTAATAAATGCCAGATATACGGCAAAAAACAAATGCTGTGGATTCTTATACTTCCACAGCTTTGCCAAAGACACTAAGAAATTCATCACATTGTGTGATAAGAGTCTCTGCAGCTTCCCTTACAATTGTTATAGGATCAGTACCATCTGTCTTAATATACAGTATAGGTTCACTTATGGATACGTGCTTCATATCATAAGAAGCGGTGCGTACCCTTGTATCTTCCAGTAATACAGATTTCAGCATATTGAGAAGAGTATGCGTCTCACCTTTTATCTCAAGGTGCATCTCATCTTCGGTCTTGTTTATGATCTTCAGTTCCATGGAATTCACCCATATAAGTTAGATCTTTATTTTATACGATGCCAGTCCCATAATCTGAGGAGAGTTTACGTCCCTCTACCCTTCCACATTCCGAGCATTTCAGTTTGTTATCTTCCTTGATCATAACACCACGACAGTTAGAGCATTGAGCCTTCATCACACCAAGTTCCTTCTCTGCTGTACTAAGCCGCATATTCTCAGTGTTCAGAACTTTCGCCTTGATTATATCTCCTACAGCGAATTCCTCATCTATTCTCTTGCAATATGAGTCTTTAACATTGGATACATGCACTGCAGCTGTACCTACTTTCTGGAACTCACGTTCACCTTCACCTTTTATAGCAGCGATCTCAACAAGTGCAACACTTTCTCTAAGGGAGGCTATACTGCCCACTACGATATCTCCCACGGCAATGGTTGGTGGATACTTGGTACTGGGAGAAACAGATATGATACGAGCTTTCCGATCTATCTTCAAGACACCTGTAGAGGCAGCATGGATATCTGCAACATGAGTGAAAGTCCCGATCCCGGGATTGAATTCTTCAGTAGTACCAATAATATCTCCAGGCATCACAAAGGTCATTTCCTCTTCATCCATAATATCCTCTTCTATTACTTTCTCTGGAGGTTTTACAATGCCACTTCTTGGAACTTTCACCATTTTAGCAGCTACCTCCACTTTCATTTCCTTGGCCACCGTTCGTTCTGTTCCTTTCGGTGATCGTACACTTTCTGATCCCTCACCAGAGCCTTTGATCATCCTGCGTGAAATCTTTTTCCTGTTCTTTATGCGAATAAGAATCCCTCATGATGAAATTAGATCTATATGATCGAGCGTCAGTTTGCAGAACATATATTCTCCGCTATATAAAGCAGTTGCAAACATCGACAGGTTACATGTTGCCATCACACCGGACTATCCGGTAGATTTCAACCTTAACCAGTTCTACATCCTTTTTATGAAATTTAAATGTTCGTTTTATCGGAAAACCAGTTTCATACCAGTCACTGATCATCGCAGGCTCTATGAAACTTTTAACGAATCTGTAACTTCCGCAGTTGTGGACGGAATATATCACATCTGCAACTCTTAGGGCTGTTGAAAGAAAAGGCCTGTCATTGCCCTTACACTGTGCTCCAAAGGGCGGGTTCATTACTACGGTGTCAGCATGTTCGGTCACATCTGATATGTCACATTGCATGAACTCAACTTCGACCCCCATCATAGATGCATTCTCTCTTGCTATTTCAAGGGCACTTGGATCAAGGTCGAACCCTATTACTTTTTCTGCACCCAGGAGCTTTGCACCAATGGCAAGGATGCCGGTGCCACATCCCAGATCATATACTGTACCCTGTAAGTCCCCGTGCATGAATGCAAAATGTAATATCTCGGCAGCTATGGGAGCTGGCGTAGCATATTGTTCAAGGTTCACATCAGGTTTTTCGAACCCTTTCACTTTTTCCAGCATTATCTCAAGCTTTCTTTGCTTCATCTAATGACCTGCTTCAAGCTGTGATCTCATCGAATACCAGATCTTCCCATTTCCTCTCGCCCAGTACTATCTCAAGTTCATGTGGGGTGAGCATCGGTGCATTGAAACGGCCAACCTCGTCAATAGCAAGTCTCGGACATGCAGTATTTACAAAAGCATCCACCTTGAACTGGAGCAACTGATCAGGGGTCACAAGGTCCATTATTATGATCCGGGCATCTTTAGCGTGCTTACGTATCATATCCTGCAATTGCAAGGCAAGTGCCATACGTTCCTGCCCAGGCTTGGAACATACGATTATTCCAAAAAGAACAGCATCCAATGATCTTCCGATCACCGCACTGCGCTGCTTAAGCATTTTTGATATGTCCAGTTCTCTTACCTCATTTACAAATGGATCGGCTATGAGCACTCTTTTTCCTGTAGATAACGCCACTCCCATGGGGTGGAAATAGCCACTCCCTATGTAGAGGTATTCATCGCATAGCTCGTTCCTTGCCGAGGAAAAATTACATCCCAGCACCTGTCCGGGATATGCTATTTTTGCATCACCCCTCTTAATGACGCAAACCTTGCCTCGGGCTTGTAGTATTTCACTTGCTTCCTGAAGTTTGTGCACATGCTGGACTGTGGTGACAAGCCCTATCTTCTGTCCCTTCAGCATTTCCAAAGACTTGTTCACCACTTCAGCTACTGCAGCATTGGATCGTACCTCAATAAAATATACGTTCTTAACATAGCCGCTGTCATCAAGAGGAGCATGCCCGAAATGGAATAGTAGGTCTGTCCTGCGTGCAAGACCGATATCTATATCACATGCCCCGAAACATGGATCGCCAGATATCAATATCTGCGCACCGGTAGCCTTTTCGACCTCACATGCTATACCTGCAGCTCTGCGCTTAAAGCCCTCGGGGAACTGTAAGCCTACAGTCTTTGCGTCCGTATCCCTTATTATGTCAATGACCCTTGCTATCTGGAAATCAAATGCTTCACTACCTGCCAAACTGCTCCTCCAGTATATGCACTCCATGCTCATCGACATCTATACGTACAAGTGTTACCACTTCTATGCCTTCTTTTCTAAGGCTTGTGACCCCTTCACCGCGCTCAATAACAACAAAGATACCTGCAATTATAGCACCAATGTTCTTAAGTGCTCTTACCAGTGACAACAATGTGTCACCTGTGCTGATCACATCATCAATAATGAGCACTCTGTCGTCTTTTTTTATTCCATTGATGTACAATTCACCTTTTGAATAGCCTGTACTCTGGGAAAGGACCTCTTCTCCTTCCAGTTCATATTTCCTTTTGCGTACAATAGCAAGAGGTATATCGGTCATTAAAGAAACTGTGGTGGCCAGAGGTATACCCATGGCCTCAATAGTAAGTATTCTGTTCACATCGAGGGGGGCCCTTTCAACAATATATTCAGCGACCTTTTTCAGAAGTTCCGGCTCCAGCGCGGGAACACCATCAGATATGGGATGAATGAAATAATAGTAATCTCCCCTTTTCACAACAGGGACATCATTAAAGGACTCGCGTAATATCTCTAGCATTGAAATACTCCTTACTTAGATCGTCACATATATGTATATACCTATAAAAGAGAGCTTGCGAATAATTTGGATCTTTTTTGAGACAGTATCATTTTGCACGTAATTATAGGATGTTGCATCCTTTCAACATTCAAACGCATCCATAACAATCCTGGCCAAAGCCGTACTTTTTCCCACGTCCTTCATTATAGTATCGGCAATAAGTATCTTACATTTCGTATTCTTCAGAACAGATATCCCATATTCATCCCTTTCATCCAGTATCATTATGTCAAGAATATCTTTATAACAATCCACAACACCGGCAGAAGATACCTCCAAACCTCTTGCAGCCATCAGCTTTCCGGCCGGTCCGCTTACAGGTTCCTTTCCAATTATGGGGCTTACTGCGATAACGGTTTTCTTTTTCAGCAGTTCTTTCATTCCTTGCAAGGCCAGTATAGGTCCAATGCTTGTGATAGGATTACTGGGCCCTATCAGCACACATTCCTCATTTTCCAATGCTTGCAGAACAGCTGGTGCAATGGAAGCCTTTTCGATGCCTTCCTGCACAACTTCCAAGACATCGGGTTTACCATGCTCCCTCACCCAGAATTCCTGAAAATGTATTTTTCCGGCGGGTGTTGTCAACATCGTCCTTACCACATCATCGGACATGGGTAGTACCTTTGCCCGGATACCCAGGACCCTTGCAAGTTCCTGTGTTGCTTCGGTAAGAGAACGGCCCGCTCTTAAAAGGTCGGAACGTATGATATTTGTGGCACGGTCCTGGTCGCCCAGTCTCATTATCTCATCGTGCCCCAGAGATCCGAGGGCTTCGTATGTCATGAAAGTATCATTTTTGATACCCCACCACTTAGTAGTATCAAGTTTCCCAGCAAACATATACAGAACTGTATCAATATCAGGCGTTACTAAATTTCCAGATACCCACATATCCTCTGCAGTATTCACAACAACATTGATCTCTTCTTCAGGGAGTATGTTCCTGAGCCCATCAAGCAGCTTGGGAGTTCCGGTCCCTCCGGAAAGTACTAGCATATAAATCTCCGATCAATTATTAACAGAAATCAGTTATGATAGAGGAACAGCATTATAGGATGAGGGGATATTTAAATCATATGAAGGTCGTTCGTGATCCTATTCACGGTTACATCGAACTCGATGAGCTTATGCTTTCCCTTATCGATACCCCTCCCATGCAGCGCCTGCGCAGGATAAGGCAGCTAGGCCTTTCAAACCTTGTTTATCCGGGTGCCAATCATACACGTTTCGAACATTCTCTGGGCGTCATGCATCTTGCAACCACACTGACAAGACAAATAGATTCAGTATCGCAGCAGGAAAAGGATGAACTGAGGGTTGCAGCTTTGCTCCACGATATAGGTCATGGCCCTCTGTCCCATGTAACTGAGGGCTTTATATCCAAATATACACGCCAAAAGCATGAAGATGTGCTTCATCTGTTGCGTAAGGGCGAGATAGCAGAAATATTGGATAAACATGGCCTAAGTCCCACAAACATCCAAAGACATATCAAAGGAGCAACAGATCTTGGTAAGGTCCTTAGTAGTGAAATAGATGTAGATCGCATGGACTATCTGGTGCGAGACTCGCATTATACTGGTGTTGCATTTGGACTGGTCGACCATGTGAGGCTCATCCATGAGATGCAGTTCTATGAAGGCAAACTGGTAGTAGGTACGGGAGGTGTGAAGGCGGCTGAGTCCTTGCTTGTATCTAGGTTCCTTATGCACCCATCTGTTTATTACCACCATGTATCGCGGATCGCAGAAACAATGTGTATCCGTGCAATTGAAGAACTTATTAAAGACAGTACTATCGATCCCATGGAACTAAGGCAGATGGATGATGCACATTTGCTGCATATCATGCGCTTGGATAAGGGATACGGTGGTGATCTGGCGCGGCGCCTCGAGGAGCGCAGGCTTTACAAAAGAGCTCTATATGTAGGTTTTAACGAGGTCACAGAAAGTGTTTTAAAACACAGGAGCAACATACGCAGATTAGAGGCTGAGATCTCAGGTATGGTAGGTATTGAACCTACTGATGTGCTTATTGATATACCCTGTTCGCCGGAAATACCTGAACTAAAGGCACTTGTGAAACTCAATGGCAAGATGGTTAGACTGGATGAGGCTTCTTATGTAGTTGCTATCCTTGAAAAGGCACACTGGGATAACTGGAAAATGGGTGTCTATACTCCTAAAGAATTCCGTGAGGATGTGGGAAAGGTTGCAAAGGAGTTCTTTGAAGTTAAAAAGACCACAAAACAGTTCAGGCTCACGGAGCTGCAATAATGATCGAAATAAAAAAAGAAGTTGGAAGGGTACATCTTATCCTGAGGGGAGAATCTATAGGAAAGGATATGTTCTTTGTACTGTCAGGCGGCATGCGGCACATAGGTGCTGTTGCCATGGGAATTTATGATACTGAAAGTGGTCGGGCTTCATCTTCAGTGATCAGTTCTCCTGGACACAGAGAAGATGAGATCGCTCTGCACGGAGCACGGAAGATAAGTACTGTAACGCAGAGCACTGTGGTATTTATGGTCGGCATCCATGTAGACAATATAACAGCTGATGAGATCATGGATATTGTAAAAGTTTCAGAGGTAATGGTAGACGAGCTTATTGAGACCATAAGGTGAAAAAATGGAGATCGTAGTTGGAATAAGTGGAGCCTCCGGATCTATTTATGGCATAAGGTTGCTTGAGATACTTTCTAAGATGGATATTGTCACACATCTTGTTATAACCAGATCGGCAAGGCAGATAATTGAGATAGAAACTGATTATTCAGTTGTTGAGGTAGAGGATATGGCAAGCTATGTCTATGAGGAAAACGAGTTTACTGCACCCATAGCCAGCGGGTCCTACAGATTCCATGGTATGATCGTAGCCCCATGCAGCATGAAGACCGTTGGGTCCATTGCAAATGGCATGTCCGACAATCTACTGGAAAGAACTGCTGATGTATGCCTCAAGGAGAGGCGCAGGCTTGTTGTTGTGCCGCGCGAGACACCTTTGAACGAGATACACCTTGAGAATATGATCAAGCTTACCAGGGCAGGAGCTATTGTAATGCCTGCATGCCCTGGCCTATACTCAAAGCCAAAGAGCATTGACGATCTTGTAAATACCATTGCAGGACGTGCTTTGGACCTTGCGGGAATAGATAACGACATATATAAAAGATGGAGATAAGCCTTGCTATCATGAACCTTTTTTTCATACTTTTATCATTTTTCCCTTTTGGTTTGTATTTTTTGACCGATTTCTTACGGAAGGTTTTTAATCTATAAAGTCTATTGCAGTGCTTACCCTCTTGGGATAGTAGGGTAGCCTGGTCCATCCTCGAGCGTTTGGGACGCTTGGACTGCGGTTCGAATCCGCGCTATCCCATCAGATTTTTCTCATGATCATGTTGATCTACAAACCCTGTTATCTATTATTTTTCTCTTATCTCCTTTAGTTTCCCTTTACTGATATGTTTTTAAATGTTCGTCGGCTTTTGACCGAGGATATCACATTTATATTTTCCTAATGCACATAATGATAGTTGGAGAATTGTTCAATGAATGTTGATCTCTCTTCTCTTCCAGATCTTCCGGGAGTGTATCTCATGAAAGATACCTACGGAGAAGTAATCTATGTGGGTAAGGCACTCTCGCTGCGAAAAAGGGTCCGTCAGTACTTTCAGTCATCAAAGAACCTCACGCCAAAGACTAGAACGCTTGTGAGCCATATAGAGGATCTTGAATATATAGTCACAGATACGGAAGTCAATGCCCTTGTTCTTGAAGCTAACCTTATCAAAAAGTACAGGCCACGATATAATGTCCGACTAAAGGACGATAAAAGGTATCCTTATGTTAAGGTCACAGTAAACTCCAGATATCCCCGGATCTTCCTTACACGTCGGAGGCTCATGGATGGAGCCCTGTATTTCGGACCCTATACAAATTCAAGTGCTATAAAAAAGACATTGGATATCATATCCCAAGTTTTCAGGATACGCAGATGCAGACAGCCTCTTAATGAAAAGAAGACAAGACCATGCCTGGACTACCATATCAAAAGATGCTATGCACCATGTGCCGGGAAGATAGATCAAAAGGAATACCTAGAAAATGTTCAGGAAGCTATCAAATTCCTTAAAGGGGAGACTTCTGGATTGGTTAAAGAACTGGAAGAAAGGATGCAAGACCTTGCATCAAAACAGGAGTATGAAGCTGCTGCTCAGGTAAGGGACCAGCTTGAAGCTGTCAAAGTACTCTCACAACAACAGATAGCTACTTCTGGAACGGATGACAGGGATATAATAGCAGCTGTCAAGGATGGGGACACAGTCTACGTTCAGATATTCTACGTAAGACATGGTAATATGGTGGGGAGAGCTGATCTTGCTATGGGCTATACAGAGGAAATTAGACTTCCGGATGTTATATCTCATTTTATGAAGCAGTATTATCTTGATGCACCTATCCCTACAGAAATATTGGTGCAATGCGATATACCTGATCATGATCTTATCACCTCATGGTTCAAACAGAGGTCAGGACGAGAAGTTCACATAATTGTGCCACAAAGGGGTGACAAAAAGAAGATGCTCGACATGGCTTTGATGAATGCAGAAATGACCATGCAGGCAAACCGGCTAAAAGCTGTGGCAGCCAGTGGATCGATGGAATCTCTCAAAGACCTGCAATCATTACTGTCACTACCCTCATTACCATTATATATAGAAGGATTTGACATATCCAACATTTCAGGGACAGATGCTGTCGGATCAGTAGTGGTTTTCGAGAGTGGTAAACCTTCTAACAATAAATATAGACAGCATAATATCAGGACAGTTAAAGGCATTGATGATTTTGCAATGATAGGGGAAGTTGTCAGACGTCGTTATTCCCGGCTAAAAGAAGAGAAAATACCTTATCCTGATCTGATTCTCATAGATGGAGGACCTGGACAGTTATCTGCGGCAAAAGATTCACTTGATGAACTGGGGCTGGAGATTCCTATCATTGGCCTTGCCAAAAGGTTCGAACACATAATCACTATTAAAAAAGGCCAAGGTGAAGTTATAGTTCTGCCTCATAGTTCTCCTGCTCTGAAACTCCTTATGCACGTAAGAGATGAGGCGCACAGGTTCGCAGTGTCCTCTCACAGACGCAGGAGATCGGCCAGGCTCACGCATTCCATACTTGATGGCATAAGTGGCATAGGAGAAGCAAAAAAAAGATCTCTTTTCACCCATTTTGGCTCCGTGGAAAAGATCGGCCAGGCCACAATGGAAGAACTATGCCAGATCGAAGGGATAAATAAAACGCTTGCGATGCGAATATTGGAAAAGTTCCAGGAACATGGCCCATGGAGTGAGGCTGACAAAATGTGAAGCCTACAAGGTTATTTATATATACAAATCAATAATAAATATAATAATGTAGCCACTAAGAACACAGTATTGAACAGTGATAATTAGTAAGGTTTAAACGATACTGAGGGATGTAAAATGGGGAACGAACTTAATTTTTTTGGGCACATCAGGACACCAGACATCAGAATGCTGCATGATATAGATGATGTCCTCTACGATACCGAGTGGAGCCGGACAGCAAAGAACACTGAGCTCTATTATATGTACAGGGATCTGTACAGAAATGAAAAAGAACATGAAGCCATTAGGTCTCAGCATCTGAGATATGATATCACTGTCATACCACCTCAAATGCTTGGGAAGGAGTATGTTAAAACTGCCGGGCATTATCATCCTACTGTGCCAGGAGCTTCTGTTTCTTATGCAGAGCTCTATCAGGTCCTCGAAGGCAAAGCTAATTATTTATTACAGAGAAAATCAGCAAAGGGTATTGAGGACGTGGTGGTCGTTGATGCAGAAGCTGGAGATATAGTAATGGTACCTCCTGGATATGGCCACATTACCATAAATTCTTCCTCTGAGACGCTTAAGATGGCAAATTGGGTATGTAGTGAGTTCTCTTCCATGTACGATCCCATTAAAGAGCGTTCAGGAGCTGCATACTACCTTCTTGGAACTGGGTATGTGGCCAACCCGAAGTATAGTGACATACCACCTATACGCTATCTTAAGCCTATAGACCCTTCTATACTGGAGCTTGCTAAGGGTGAGGACATGTATAATCTTGTAAATAGTCTCGATAAGCTGGATTTTCTGAAAAGACCGCATTTATATGATGCAATGTTCTCAAATATACTTTCAAGTGAATAAAAGAAAAGCAGAAAGATGTTACACATCTGCATCTATATGCATATCATAAGAAAGGGAATAAGGTATTGAGGTCAGCCGGTGCAAAAAAAGTACTGCATCCAGTTCGCATCAGCAAAGATAGAAGATCTAATGTTCAGAACAACTTTTGACCCAGTTACACGGGAAGGCGAGGTAGTAGTCAACCTATCCATTATCGATAAGGAAGATCTTGATGATGTGCTGGGAATATTCAAAATGGCTGCCAATAGTGGTCTGACAGTAAGCCCCTACATAAGAGTGCTCCATGAAGGTGATGATGTTGAAGGGATCTCCGTGGGTCCCGGTGAAGTTGGCCTTATCACGATGTGTAGCATCACTATAGACGGTATCCTGCTCAAGAAAGGTGTGTTCGTAAAACACAGGTTTGGCGGATTGGCAGAGATCAAGGATGGAACACCCCTTAGGTTCACTAATGTGCTCGCATATCACAGCACCACTATCGATCCACTGGAAGTGCTCATGTTCCAAGAGATCACATCGGTCATTGAAGTGCTTAAAACTGGTTCTGGAAAAATACTGGCAAATCTCAGGGAAGCTCCCATGGCTGCAAGAGATGATATCGATCGAATCCTTTCAGACATGGTGGATGTCGATATCACAGGTGTCCTTGAGGTGGGAGAGCCAAATGTACACATTCTGAACGTGCCTATGGAAAGGGACCGCCTTGGTATCGTTGCGATAGGAGGTACTAATCCCATGGCCATTGTTCAGGAATACGGTATAGGCATAAGAGTGAGGACCATGTTCAATGTAGTTGATTTTAAGGAACTGTACCATATCAGTGAATATATGTGACAGACGATCGTTCATTGTTTCGAGATCTGTTTACCAATGGTCAAATCAAGCTTGCGTATGAACTCATCTTTGGATTTTTGAGGGATAGTTGCCCCGGCTGCTATATCATGCCCACCCCCGGCCCCTCCTACCTCTGCAGATACAATGGCTAATGCTTCCGAAAGGTTCAGCCCTTTCCTTACAAGGTCCTGTGTACCTCTCGCTGAGACCTTCACACCTCCTTCAGCGTCTGCAAATGCGATTATTGGATAGTCCCTGTCAGCAACAACTGATGTGCTCATGCCCGCAACGATACCGATTATCGTTTCCTTTATATTTGGGCCAGCATCAAAATATTGGAGGTTGTTAAGCTTTGTGATCCCATTCTCCCTTACAAAGGAAAGACCATTCACAAGGTTTGATCGATGCTCAGTAAGTAATTTACTTGCCTTCTCATACGCCTCCCTCCGATCTCCCATGCATACAGCCATCCCTATTTCGGCATTATCATATCTTCCTGTTGCATTCAGCAAAGTTGAATACTCGGTAGCATCCCTCATTTCAGTGCCTTCCTTTTCATTCAGCAATGTATATACTTCTCCTATGAGTCTCTCCAGTTTGCTGGATCCCTGTCCTGAAGAAAGGCCATGCTGCAAAAGGGCAGAGACAATTCTTTGTTTCTCATTCTGTTCCAGATCTATCCATCTTCGCCAGCGAGCATCATCTCCAAAGCGGAGCCCTATACGATGAAGGAACTCTATACATGCATCCTCATCGCCGGTCAGACCCGGTAGATACGGATCTGATGCAAACTGCAGCAGTTTGAAAACAGGCCTTGTTTGCTTGCCAAAGAGCATGATATCTTTTTCAAATGATAATACCCCTTTAGAAACGCCCTCTTTGAGGATCTCTCTATTGAGGCTTATAAGATGACCATTACGCCTGTTCTGCATATCTCCAATCGCACCAACTATTGCGAGACCTGCAAGATCGTGGTTATCTCCAAGTTCGTTAGCCAACAAATACGTTGTTCCGGAACCACTTATATCTGTAGATCCGTTCGCGCCGAAAAGATGAGGATTGAGATGATGGTTTGTCAGTTTTTCCGTGTCTCCTTGTGGACGATGGTGATCAGATATCACAACATTTAACCCGGATGTTACTATAGGTTCAAGCATTCCACTTCCCAGATCAGTGAATATAACACACTCGGGGTTCTGATCTGCTAACTTTAAGATCGTATTTTCATCAAGTTGTTTGACAAAATCGACAGATTTTTCAATACCTGCACGTTCAAGCGCCTTGCAAATAATAGCTGCAGACGTTATTCCATCTGCATCAATATGCGACACTACCTTTACTTCACTGCTCTTAAGTATGATGTCAGCACATTTTCTTGCACATGTTCTCATTTGGTCCAGACTGTCTGATATTTCTGCCATTTATCTAAGCACTCTCCCTGCTTTCCACTTTGCCGGATCTATACGATATCTGTTTCCTTCTCTTTCTATCATGGCATACTCTTTCAGATCAGATATAGATAACTTCTTTTCTCCTTCAGTATTAAAAAGAGCATCCAGTTCCGTCCAAGGTATGATATATGCTTCACGTAGATTACCCGTTCCCATCCTCAGTTCCACCGCCAGAAAACCGACACGCCCCGAAAGCCTGAGAAAATCTGAGATACGTGCTATCTGATGAGTGCCTTTTTTATCCACAGTGAAGTGCTGAGAATAATACAGGGCTTTTGCTCCTTTTTCTACTGAAATGCTTTTGCATTCTATGCCTATGTAATAGTCCGGATCAAGTGAATCCACAAGCACATCTAGGAACTGAGGAGTAAAACGATGCTGTTTTATTCTATGTGCTATCCCTTTTATCCCATTCTCAGTGAAAAACGAATTAAATGATTGTACCAGTACTCTCTCAAACTCCGTCATGGATCACCTATCGATATATATAATGAACTGATCTCCCAATGCGTTAAATTGATGTAGGTTACCTGCTTATTTAAGCACATGAACAAAAAGACCCTTGAAATACTGGCTTCCATTGGTTCAGTGCTGGTCCTCATCGCCCTTATTATTATTACTCACTCTGCTTTCTCTGCCGATCCGAACCCTTTGATGGAAAGTTATGGATTCATTGCTTCCTTGGTGATATTTATACTTCTTATTTCCGGTATAGGTATTAAATTGACGGATGTAGAGTGAAAGTATTAAGCCTTTTTGACCTTTTTCCATTTTTGTGGATCGATAGTGAATAACAATAAAACTCAATTTTCAGAAATAAGGTCCATTTTCAAGGATTAAAATTCTAAATTAAAAATTCTAAAGATGATTTAAAAGTGGAGAAAATGCAGGTCATCAAAACCGGCATATGACTTTAAAATCAGTTGCTCTTGATCAGAAATGAGATGAAATCCGGGCTTAACCTAGTTTCTCTGGACATCTTATCAGCAATATCATCTTCCTGCATTCCGTCCAGACGGTACTGTTTTATGCGGTCGTAAACACTTGGTGAAACCTCAGAATACTCGTTGATGTCCTTGCGGTGTCCCCACACATCCCCCTCAAGCAACTCTATACCTTGCATCTTAAGGTACATCTTTGCAGAGTTAGATATAGTTCTTTTGTAAGAACTTGGGATATGAAGTGCCTTAACATCGGGACATTTCATTATAAGCGAGAAGATGTCCGTATTAGATGGCCTGAATGCAAGGTGCACTATCTCTTCATTTGGACTTAACGTGTTAATTTCTTCTTTGGAACTGACAACTCTTATTTTCATATCTTAGACCTCTGTGGATTGTAAAATATTGTTCCTTTTCAAGCAAAATACTTTGTAATCCTGTTTCGTTGTATCTACAACTTTCTATTTAAAGTTTATTAAACTATATTTATACGGATGAGTTACATTATAAAAAAGTAAAATATATGCACAAATGTTAAAATAAACATTAAAAATTTATAAACATCATGTAGACCAAATACGTAGCTATAGCCAACAGAATATATAATGATGAATAGTTTTAGATCCAATATATCTTTCTAAAAGAACTAATCTGTTTTATTATATAAACTTTGTTAAAAGTAATTATGTACGTGTACACCTCTTTTCTTATATCTTGAAATTTAAGTTTGTTTTAGTTCATGTTCACGGGAAACATCAAAGATGCAAGGTACCGTCTTAATGATGAAGATCTAAAAAATCCAACTTTTTGTTCATAACCAGTTAGCAAGCATTGAAAAAAGCATAGCTAAAACCATTTGGACATATAGACGCCATCCAAAATATATCCCTGTCTGCGATAATATTCCCTTGCTCCAATACCGCTTATTATCGATATTTTACCAAAACCTGCATCCTTTGCTACTTCTTCTGCATAGGCCAGCAATTCTGTTCCGTATCCTCGGTGCTGCCAATCATACTTTTTCGCATTTTCACCTACAGGTACCATGGAGCCATATACGTGCAGTTCTCTTACAAGAGCTGAATTCTGGAGCTCAGGCCTGTGAGGATCATGAGGGAACCTTAATCTCAGGAAGCCTATCAGAATATCTGATCGGACATCATCAAAAGATATGAAATATTCTGTGCCTCTGCAACAATCATATTTCTCTACGTTGAGTTTAATGCTCTCTGGAGCAGGAATAACTCCATTAAGAATATTATGACCTACCTCCCTGCAGCGAATACATCGACACGAGCCCCCATGTTCTTTCAACCTGCTTTTAGCAAGTTGCCTGATATTGCTTTTACAAGTACCTGCAAGTATCTGGTTAGCAGGAATATCCCTCTGTATTCTCTGCAACCTTACCCACTTGGGCAGAAATGCCTTTATTTGAGAGAGCAGACCAACAGCATTTTCGTCTGTAAGAGCTTCATATTCCCCATTCTGCCACATTCTCTGAAGTTCTGTTCCTTCAGTGACCAGTGTAGGATATATTTTCAGGTAATCAGGCATGAACCTGCTGTCTCTGAACAGCCTTTTGAAATTACGTATATCTCCGTTAATGTCCATGCCCGGAAGATGTGGCATCATATGAAAACCCACTTTAAGTGCACTATCTCTCAGGGCCCTGTTGGCTTCTGCTGTATCAGCAACAGTATGCCCGCGATTGATCCTGGAAAGCACGAAATCATAAGTGCTTTGCACCCCTATCTCAACTTTGGTGGCACCTAATTTCAACAATATATCTATATGCTCCTCTTTAGCCCAATCTGGCCGTGTTTCAAATGTCATACCCACATTGCGGACCCTTGCAATCTCATTTGCCTTCTGCACCTCTTCAAGAGTAAGATAAGGGTATTCCTTCCCAATGACATGGGCATGTTCCCTCCATTCAGTACCAAAGAAGTCATTCATAGCTTCAAGACATCTTTTTACGTACCATTCCTGATAGTCCAATGTGCGGGCTGAGTATGTCCCGCCCATTATGATCAATTCAGCTTTCTCTATGTCGTGTCCAATATGTTTCAATTGTTCAAGACGAGTAGTGGTTATCCTGTAGGGATCATAATTGCATTGAATGGCACGCATTGTAGAGGGTTCCCTTCCCATATAACTTTGTGGAGAAGCAAAAGAAGAAGCAGGACCTCCGGGACAGGGAATACATGTTCCATGCGGACATGGAGCAGGCGAAGTCATCGCAGCTATTACTGCGACACCTGAGATAGTACGCACAGGCTTTTTCCGAAGGAACTCTCTTACTAAAAGCTGCTCTTCCTCGCTCCCACTGATGATAATATCTGCATTTGTAGGCAGGGAAGAAAGTTTATAATATTTGCTTACCAATTTCTTTGCCTTGACCAACTGGTCAGGATTTTGTATTTCCCCGCTAAGTACTTTATTCAGAAGTTCGCGGCAGGCCAGAGCGAATTCACTGTTCATATCCATAATTATATTTGTATCAGTTGCAGAAATCTGCCGCCAATGCTTCAAGTTGTATCCTGTCATTAGCAGCCTGCAACATTTTAAAATTAGCATCAGCGACCTTAATGGTCCACCTTGCTATCCTGTGTTCAGGCTCTCCAGACGCCACCATAGTCCTATGAAAACGCTCGAGTATCTCAGAACCAGTAAAACCATTATCTATCAGCATCCGATCAATGATCTTTCTGGCCTCTATAATATTGCCGGCCATGAAAGCCTCGAAGAGCAACTGTATCTCAGGTATCTCTTCCCTGATAACAGCATCATATATAGCCTGAGTTCCTATTGGTCCGCCATCGGAGAGAATCACTGCTACCTGTAGTGTATCAAGCGAACTTGCCACGTTGCCTCTTGAGTGATATAACAATGCCTGTATACCATCCTCTGTGACAAGAACACCTTCTGCTTCAGATATGCGTTTTATGAAATTTTCTAGTTTTTCATCTGACACATGTCTGAAAAAAAGCTGTAATCCTCTTGAGCGTAAGGGCGATATCAATCTTGAAGGCTGGGTAGTAGAAAGAATGAACCTGCACGTTGCTGTGTATTTTTCCATCATGCGTCTTAATGCATGCTGTGCATTCACGTCAAGAGTTTCGGAGCTGTCTATGAATATGATCTTATAGTCTGAATCTATTGGTGCCATACTTGCATATTCGTTTATTATTTCCTTGAAAACAGATATCACACTTTTCTGGACCTTCCTAGGGTCATCAGTACCAAGTATGCGTGTAAATCTCTTGTCCCGCACCAGATAACTTTTACCTTTGTCAAAGAAATCAGATGAGTTGAAGTAAGTGAAATTCCTTTCAAAGCCTTCACCATACAGTTCGTATGCCAAGGCAAAAGCAGCAGTGGCTTTTCCGGAATTGGCAGGCCCATATAATAACAAGTGTGGAACATTGCGGGATAATGCAAGTCTGTGCAGAGTGTTCGCAGACTCTTCATTACCTACAAGTTCCTCAAGCCTTGAAGGCCTGTACTTCACGGTCCAGATGTCTTTCGTACTTGCTTGCGCTATCAGATCTGACCCTCACTTTTATCTTTCAATACTTCGTTTATCAGCTTCCCGTATACCGGCCTTGCTATTACGACGCCTATGAATACACCTATTATGGTAGTAATGGCAAATCCTTTCAGGGAACCGAAACCCATCAGCACCAAAGGGCTCATGGCAATAACGGTAGTTGCTGCTGCAGCTAGTATTATGCTAAATGCCTTCGTTATCCTGGAAAGGTACACCTTTGTGGGGGGCAGTTTGCCTTCATATAGTACTTCGTCAGTGATGATAACGAGATGGTCGATGCCTGTACCGATGGCAGCGATAATACCTGCAATACTTGGCAGATCAAGTTGCCATCCGATTGCTGCGGCAAATCCTAATATCATTATCACTTCACTGAAAGATGTACCTACCATGGGTATGAGGATTTCCTTTTGGTGATATTTCCTGTATACCACAAAGGCTACTGCGAACAAAGCTATCATACCTGCGATGGCAGATTGTTTCTTGAATTGAGTGCCGAGTGCCGCATCTACATGTCCTGCACCTATTATCTCCAAATTGACAGGAAGGGCTCCGGCCCTTAGATGGACCTGGAGCTGTTGTGCCTGTGACTTACCCTCGTCTCCAGTGCCTGTGGAAGATTGCCAGGAATATATCGGACCTATTTCCAATTGCTGGGCTGCAGAGTTGCTCAGAGGTGCACTATACACTTCATTCCCATCAAGTAACATTATCAGATTATGTTCCATTGGATTGATGGTAGCCCCTACCTCAATAGCTGCTTTTTGCAAGGCTAGTGCCCCCGCCTCATTGAGAGTGAAGGGCGTAGACCACATTCCATCCTCCTCATTATAACCAACTATCCCAACACTCTCTATATCTTCACCATATAACACATGCTTTGTCTCATTGCCCGTGGTCTGGATACGTATCTCAAATTTACCGGGCTTTTCTGCGATCTCTCTTGCCGTTGCCAGATCAATGCCTGCAAAGTCTATAAGGATGTACTCCTCCCCCACAGTCTTTACAGGTATATCCTTAAGTCCAAGTGAATTCATCTTTTCACTTAGGATTTTTTTGGTGAGCTCTAATGTTTCAGGTCTCACCCCATCTTTATATCTGGGACTGCCATCAACATTCTTTATAATTGATCCACCAACTGCTCCCATCAGAGCTTCGATCTGTTGCTCTGTGACAGAAGCCCTTATCTCATATTCCACTCCATCAGCCATGATCAGCGGAACGATTTCAGCCTTCAATGAACTGGTGAGGTAGGAATCAATAAGTGCCTCCTTAGAGGTGGTCAATCTGACCTGCGTGAGCTCATTTTGTTTACTGATAGTATATTCACCTAGCCCTAGCAGGTCCATCTGAGCATTTGTAACAGTAGCTGGAGTAGTAAAAGTTATAGCCTGGGCTTGGGTCTGTTCGTCTCTATTGATCGAAGATGTTGAACCTGTGATCTCAATAGTATCACCTATTACTGGTTCCACAAGGGTCTTGAGAAGTACCTTCGTATCTGCATCTACATGCACCAGTGCACCCTGAAGCTTGACCTGTAACCATGAACCCCCTTCCAGATCTAAACCGTATTTTAGATTAGTCGTAAATCCCTCTTCAGAGTTGTAGCTTGGATGGATGAAAGCTATTGATACCAGAAGAGCAATTATGAACACTATGACCCTGAGGTCCTTCAATATACTCTTTGGTTCATCATTTTCTCTCATGCTCTTCTCCTCCTTGCCATTTTTGTTCCTTCTTTTTGAACGTACCAGCGCAGAATGGAAACGTTCGTCAACCAAGTGTTCATAATATCAGCTATAAGCCCAAAGATGAGCACAATAGATATATCTGAAAGCAGATTGATCTGGGAAAAAGAAGGTATGATTAGATAAGAATATGTGGAGACCAGATACATGGCAAAAAGAGCTACAAGAGTAGTTGTAGTCATTGTTATACCTGTACCCATAGCATTGGTAATATTTTCCCCCACCTCTCCCCTTCTTTTAAGTACTCTGGTGGTAAGCAGAATGTCACTGTCCACAGAGTAGCCGATCAGCATCAACAACGCTGCCACAGTACCAAGGGATAATTCTACGCCAACTACGTTCATAAAGGCGATAGCTATTACAATGTCACAAAATGCAGATAATATGACACCTGCAGAAGGTACAAAGGTCCTGAAGATTATGAACACTATTAGTGACATCCCTATAAAGGAAAAGAAGACTGCTTTTAGCGCCTGTTTCTGAAGGTCTTTTCCATAAACAGGACCTATTTGCCGGATTTCCACACTCCCATAAGTATCGGTAACATCCTTATTAAGGGTCTGCTGCTCCTCGGTGGACATGGGACCAAACTGCATGACCGTCCTTGAGCCTGTCTGCCGTACATCTGTTAGAGGATAAGTGGAATATTTTTCTTTAAGTGAATCTGCTGGCATATCCGTGTTAAGGGATACCATTGTACCGCCTTTGAATTCCATGCCTAGTTTCACCGGTGCTCCAGTCGTGGCTGAGGTGAAGGCAATGATTAATACGGCTATAAGGAAGGTAGCAACAGGCAAGATCAGCAATTGCCGGTCACTGTGCTTCCTTACGAAAGAATCCAGTTGTTCCGTAAGAGATAGATTCATCTTCTCATGCTCCAAGAGTGATGGAAACGCATATGATAAATATTTTGTAACCAACATACACTACAACTTATATATACTACTTGCTATTTTTATAAGCCGATGAAAGAGAGGCCCGGATTAGATGAATATTTCCTTGAGATCGCTACTGTAGTGGCAAAAAGGTCAACATGCCTTAGAAATCAGGTCGGTGCTGTTATCGTCAAAAATAAAAGGATACTTTCAACAGGTTATAATGGTGCTCCAAGGAACATGGACCATTGTCTTGATATTGGATGCATCAGGCAGCAAAATAACATAGAATCAGGCACACGTCATGAGAAATGCAGGGCGGTACATGCAGAACAGAATGCTATCATACAGGCGGCACTATACGGCGTGAGCATAGATTCAGCAACCTTGTATTGTACACATCAGCCATGCATCCTATGTGCCAAGATGATCATTAACTCAAATATTAAAAGGGTTGTTTTCTTGCAATCATATCCGGATAAGGATTCCATTGAGTTCTTTGCTGAAGCAAAGGTAGAATTGGTGAATATGCCCTTATCTTCGGTCCCTTAGATATTTAAGACTCTTTTTGATCAGATCTTCTTCATCCGATCTGTACATTTCCTTTACGGATGTATCATCTTTTGATCTTAAACTAAGGCCACGTATGATCACTACAGGGCATCCATCGCTGCCTTCTCCCATAAGCAGGTTAGCAGCTCCTGCTATCTCATCAGCGATGGCTTCTTCCGTGATCTTGAGCTCTTTGCCGAACATATCTTTTTGTCCCCTCCAGTCTTTAAGGGGATGGATACGATAGACACCTACGGCAACGCCTGTTTGACCTCTCTTAAAAGCTCTGCCGTTTGTATCGGTAATTATCACACTGATCTGCTTACCGGTGTAACTTTCTATCCTCTTTCCAATATATTCAGCGCTTGCATCCGAATCCGCTGGGAGTTCCAGGAGCATTTCACCTTCGACATTAGATTCATCGATGCCTGCATTGATGCAGATATGACCATTCTTCATTTCCACAAGCAACACAGGTGAGGAGATAAGGTATTCCCTGCTCCTATCAAGGACTGCCTGTATGAACTCTGGAGTGAATTGAATATGTTTGGAAATTTCTATAGCCTCTGCTCCTGGAGTAATATCATCTGGTGAAAATGTCCTTCCTTCGGCTTTTCCAACAATAGTGGAAGCTATAATTATAATATCCTCATCAAGGATATCTGTTCTTTCACAAATGATCTGTGCAAGATCATGCCCTTTTCTGACCAAAGGTATATTCTCCACTGCAAAAGCCTCAAATCTCAAGATTACACCTGATGCTAACAGGTCATTAGACATAAATAAGTCTATCTACATATAAACAGACGCGGCGATGATGATAGTTACCCCGACCGAGCAAAATATGACGAGGTTATGTTCCTGATGCCGTAATTATAAAAATAATATATAAAAAAGCATAGCACGTCCATTGTATATGGACGTACCCTCCAATTCATGCATATCTCATTCGATAAGTATCTTCTGCTTTTCCTCTATCTCTTCCTTAGGTATGTTTATGGTCAGAACGCCATCCTCCAGTTTGGCTTTTGCCCCTTCTGCCACAACGTTCGCTGGCAGGCTGATGGTCCGGGCAAACCGTGAAAAAGCACGCTCACGCATCACATACCCTTCCTTCTCTTCTTCCTTTTCACGATGCATCTTTGCATTGATAGAGAGTATATTGTTCTTAATATCTATCTCTACATCTTTCTTGTCCACTCCGGGCATGTCCGCCTTAATGACCATTTCTTTATCCTTCTCCTGCACGTCCATCATGGGTGAAAGTGTGTCTAAAACCTTCATTTCAACTGAAGGTGACAGTTCACTGAACAGCTGGCTCAGACGTTCCTGCATCCTGCTTATTTCTTCAAAGGGATCCCATTTAGACATACCCGAAGGTGTCCATCTTGTAAGACCTTGTTTCATACGATCCACTCCTTTAAGTATCGGGATCACATCATTTTCTGTATGATCCCAATAAAATGTATTATCAAGCAGTTATATAAACATGACTTTTGCTAAAAAAAGGTGGCATTGTATCTTCAGATATGTTTTTGCAGCATGATCTTTACCAGATCAGCAGCATACACAGTACCATAGGACCCAGCCCTTACATCAACTTCATTAAATGCTGTAGCATTGTCAGGATCTTTCTCATTCGTTGAGTAGATAGCAAAGGGTATAGGGTCAGAGGTGTGTGTCCTCAGGTGTACTGGGGTCGGATGATCAGGCATTACCAGTATGGTCAGATCTTCGGTCATAGTGCTTGAACCACGTAATATAGTGCCAACTACCTGCTCATCAAAATCCTCTATGGCCTGGATCTTGGCCTCTATATCCCCCACATGCCCTGCCTCATCAGGAGCTTCCACATGTACAACAACGAAATCATGATCCTTCAGAGCTCGCAGCGCATACTCGGCCTTTCCTTTGTAATTGGTATCCAGGTAACCTGTTGCTCCGGGCACATCGATAATATCGAAACCTGCGTATTTCCCTATTCCTTTTACAAGATCCACTGCAGAGATGATAGCTCCTGTTTTTCCATACAGGTCTTTGAACAGAGGAAATGCAGGCGCACCTCCCTGTCCCCATAACCAGATCGAATTACCTGGCCTTTTGCCTGCTGTTATCCTTTTAATGTTCACAGGATGGTTCTCAAGGATGGGCATGGAAGCATCTATCAGTTCACATAATAGTTTGCTGTCCTTCCCTTTGGGCATATGATCATATTTTTTTTCACCAATCACGTCATGAGGAGGCGTGCATATGGTTTCAGCACCAATATTGTTCTTTGTTACCATCAGATGTCTATAGCTGATACCTGGATAGAAGCTTACCTCATTCTTGCTTAACTCTGCATCTACAGCTTGTATGAGCTCCCTGGCCTCATCACTGGAAATGTGCCCGGAACTGTAGTCAACGATCTTTCCGTTCTCTATGGTTATCAGATTACATCTGAAGGCCACATCATCGGCATCCAGTCCGATACCCATGCTTGCAGCCTCAAGGGGGGCCCTGCCCGAATAGTACTTTTTAGGATCATATCCTACAATGGACATGTTCGCAACATCACTTCCTGGGTGCATACCTTCCGGAATGGTCTGTGCCAGCCCCGCTTTTCCATGGGCAGCAATATGATCCATGTTAGGCGTTTTGGCCTTCTGGAGTACAGTACTTCCTCCCAGTTCATCAATGGGTTCATCCGCCATACCGTCTCCGATCAGTATTACATATTTCATGGTACACACCTGGGATCTCAAAACCGACAGACTAATCAACTAATAGAAGAAACAAGCATCTAATCACATGTAGTGTCCTTCAACTTCTAAGATAGTGGTTCCTATGAGATATATACGTTTTGTGTTCATCTGTGCAATAATAATGTTGTCTCTGTTATCTGTACCAGCGTATTGCTCAATCGAAGAGAAAGCGATGATCTATTACTCCAAGGAAACTCTGAAAGCAGGTGATAGTGCTCACTTGGAACAGGGTTATTCTTTCAAGCTCATGGATGCCAATGAACGCTCAGGAGACATATTGGTACAAATCTACTACAATGATAAAGAAATAGAAGCTGGCTACTCTATAGGGAACGAAAAAAAGCCATTAGAGTACATGATCACCATAGAAGAAAAAGGTAAGGCCAAAGGGGAAACTGATTATGTTGTTATTAGGATCAGGCCAGTAGACTTTGATAATAAGAATGATGGACTCTATGTTGAAATGGAGATCGAACAGTTCCTTGACCCTGAACAGGAAGACAATGATTTCCTTTTGCTGGATACTTCAAAGTCTGTAATAGTAGGAGAAAGCCTTTTTCTGGAAGAAGGGTACTCCTTGGAAGCAAGCGATATGAAAGATAGCTCGGTAGTTCTTAAACTGAGCAAGGATGACAGGCTCCTGAAAGAAGAAAAACTTGAGATCGATGATATATTCAGCTACTCCAAAAATGTGGATGATAGTGCAAGGACCATATTCATAGCAAGGATAGGTACATTTTTTAGGTCTTCTGCCAGCTCTATTGTGATCCTCAAAGATGTTATCCAAAGACCCGACATGGAAGAAGATGATACTGAAAGGTTATCAGAAAACGAAAGCAATAACAACGAACTTTTGATACCGGTCCATGATGCTGACTATAATGTGGAGAACAACAACACCATAGCAGATGAACAGAACGGCAGTAAGACCAATGATGTGAGAACAGATCATTTCATACCGATATTATTCTTTGTCATCGTAGCAATAGGGGTTGTGATCTTTAAATTGAGCTAAAAATATAAAATATTACGACCTCCCTGTAATGGGTTCATAATCTTTATATCGCACCATCTTCTTTATAGTGCAATCCATAACCGCAGAAAATGTGATATGAATATGAGAATCGTAATGAAATTTGGTGGTACTTCAGTAGCAAATGGAGAAAAGATCCGCCATGTTGCTGCACTCCTGAAAGGCTTCCATGAAAAGGGTGACGAACTTATTGCAGTTACATCAGCACTTGGGGGTATTACAGATAGTCTTCTGAGTACAGCAAAGGATGTTTCAAAGAACGGTAAGGTTTTTCAGGTCAAGGAGTTCATAGCAGACATCACTAAAAAACATTATGATGCCATACATGCTGCAATTGAGGACGAGTATATTATCTCTGAAACCATCGAAGTAATAAATCTGAGGTTAGATGAGCTGGAAAAGGCCTTAATAGGTATATGTTATCTGGGAGAGCTTACACCACGTTCCATTGATTATATTTCCTCTTATGGGGAACGGCTGGTTGCACCCATAATAAGTGGTTCCATTAAGTCCCTGGGTGTTGATTCTAAATGGTTTACCGGTGGAGAGGCGGGTATTATCACTGATAGCAATTATGGAAATGCACTTCCCCTTGAAAAAAGCTATGAGCTTATCAAAGAAAGATTGTCCCCTTTATTGGACTCTTCAATAGTAACTGTTGTGACTGGTTTCATTGCAGAGGATGAAGCAGGTATCATCAGTACCCTTGGCAGGAGCGGATCCGATTTCTCAGCTTCGATCATTGGAGCAGCTGTTCAAGCAGATGAGATCTGGTTATGGAAAGAAGTACACGGAATAATGACATCTGACCCAAGGATAGTACCCGAGGCAAAAACACTGGCTCAGGTATCTTATATTGAGGCTATGGAACTATCATATTTTGGTGCAAAGGTGCTTCACCCAAGAACTATTGAACCAGCTATAAAACACAGGATACCGGTAAGGGTCAAAAATACTTTTGAACCTGAGTTTGAAGGCACTCTTATAGTGGCTGACCAGGTACCAAGTCAGGACGTGGTAAAAGCGGTGACCCTGATCAAGAAGGTTGCTCTTATAAACATATGTGGGGCTGGCATGATGGGCACTATCGGTACAGCTGCCCGGGTTTTTACATGTCTTGCCAATGCAGGAGTGAACATAATCATGATAAGTCAGGGTTCATCCGAGGCTAATATGTCCCTGGTGATCGACGAGGACCAGCTGGAAGCAGCAGTAAATGCTGTGCGCCGCGAATTCAAAAGAAATGTAGTGGGTGACATCGTCTTTGACAGTGATATCTGTGTGGTAGCTGTTGTAGGTGCCGGTATGGATGGTACTCCTGGAGTCTCTGGAAGAGTGTTCAGTACTCTGGGAAGAGAAAAAATAAATGTTATAATGATCAGCCAAGGCTCATCACAGCATAATATATCCTTTGTTGTGAGCTCAAGGGATGCTATTAATGCAGTAAGGGCATTACATCGTGAATTCTATAATTAATGACAGGGGTAATCCAATGAATGATAAGCATCTCACGTATGCAGGATCCGGTGTGGATATCAAAAAAGAAGAGAGTACGATCAAGGCTCTTACTGGTAAAATGACATACATGCGCAAAGGCCTGGGCGCTCCGCTGACAAACATCGGCCATTATGCAGGTCTGCTTGATTTCGGAGAATATGCCCTTGCAATGACAACAGATGGGGTTGGCTCCAAGGTCCTGATCGCAAACGCAATAAAAAAATGGGATACAGTGGGAATAGACTGTATTGCTATGAACGTCAATGACATACTGGCCATTGGTGCAGAGCCCATAGCTTTTGTAGACTACCTTGCACTTGAATCCCATGACGATTCTTTTGCAGCTCAGATAGGAGAGGGATTAAGGAAAGGAGCTGAATTTTCCCGTATGTCCATAGTAGGAGGTGAAACAGCCACCCTTCCAGATATCATAAAAGGCTTTGATCTTGCAGGCACCTGTCTTGGTGCTGTGAAAAAGGACAAGATCATCACCGGTGAAAAAGTACAGGTTGGCGATGTAATTGTAGGCATACCCAGCAGTGGGATACATAGTAATGGTTATTCCCTGGTACGTAAGATCATTGAAAGATCTGGATATTCTTATAACGATCCTTTCCCTTACAGTGATTCCAAGACCATTGGTGAGGAATTGCTCATTCCCACCAGGATATATATGGAAGTACTCGATGTGATAGACCAATGTAATGTTCATGGTCTGGCCCATATCACCGGAAGTGGTCTTTTGAAACTTCAGAGGATCACAAAGCTGGGGTTTGATATTTTCGACCCCATCGAACCCAACGATATTTTTAAGTTCTTGCAGAGAGAAGGTAATGTGGACGAACTTGAAATGTACAGGACGTTCAACATGGGAATGGGTTTCGTGATCATATTGCCCCATAAAGACGCTATGAAAGCAGTAGAACTTACGGGCGGTAAAATAGTAGGCAATATAGTAGAATCTGGTATAAGGGTGAAGGAACTTACAATCGTTTGAAGTATGTGTTAATATGTCGCGATCATCGTGTACAAAAGATATACCTTATGAAATATTGGTTCGTGGAGTTACTCTTTCACAGAGTGAGAAATACATAAAGGAGAATTCTGATAGAGTATTCCATGTGCCTGGAGGGTATAAAATAAAGGGCATGAACCTTATTGGATCAGATAAGATACCCGTAGGTGTAAAGGGCAAAGATTTGATATTCCAGTTCATAAAACCCTGTTTTGGATTATTCGTACTTAAGATCGTGGATGCTCAGGATGAGATCGACAAGCTTAAAAAAGAATTTCCATAATATCATATCTTACATCTTGAAGACATCTTTACTATGGTTTGCAGAAAACCCTTAGATGGGAACTCATGAATAGAACAGGCTATGGCCTTACCCTCTCCTACATCTTTCACAGCCATCAATGGACGGTCTTGTGAGTCCCTTAATACTATATTTGTATTTGTATCTGTAACCATGAGGTGACCGTCATATTCCACTTCAGTCACATGTTTGTCAATGATACTGAATTTTTCGTACTCTTTTATCCTTTGCAATATAGTAGAACCATGCTCCTGCACATATTTCAGTTCAATGGGTAGCCAGTCATAGTCATATTCCGGTACCATTGGTCCGAACATGAGCACTGTTCCTCCATTTTTGAGGAACTTTTCGATCTTGTTCTTGTTCCTTACAACGCCCTTGAGAGTGGAAGTATATACTGGATTGGCAAAACCTGTAGGGAGAACAAGACATCTGCAAGGAGGCAGAAAAGGTGTACCGAGAGAGTCAGCTGACACTCGCTGGCTTTTTATATTATACTCCAAAAATAATTTCTCAAATAGCACAGGAGTATCCCAGAGAAGCATCACATCTGTCATGGAAACAGCATTATTGTATCCTTATATTAATCTTTCTAAGTAACTAGCTACATTTAAATAACAGCAGATTAAATCCTTCTTATAAGGAGAATATTGGAGAATATTTCCTTGCATGTGAACGGGTGGGTCCACCCAATTTTCATTCGGTTAGGACCCTGAGGTCTGTGCAACATCAAAAGACCATTATGGGGTGTACGAAATGACCGGTTACAGGCAGATCCAGTGTATCGACCAGGCAGGATTTGGTATCGAGGCATTCCGAATGGTCATACCCGATGACTGGACATGTTATGGTGGGATCACGTGGGTCAATGATCTCCATATGCCTGCATATATTAACTTTGCAGTGGTCAGCCCCGATGGGCTAATGGCATTTGAAGGTTTTCCCATACTGAAGTTCACGTGGTCGAGCAACCCTATGGCAGTGATGAACCAGCAGTTCTGGCAGAGTCAGAGTACAAAAGTTGCTGCACCCATACAACCTGATGAAGCGCTCCTTAAATACATAATAGCTCCTTTCAGGCAAAAGATGCAGCCTTACAGGATAGTTCTCAGAGGTCCGGCACATCCCGATGATCCGATGGTTGCAGATGCATCGGCACCCCGTATGCCAGCAGCCAGCGTGAGATTTGGAAAAGTACGGATAGCTTATGAAATTGCAAAAAATCTTATTGAAGAGGAATTCTATGCCGGGGCCTTATACGAACAGGTTCCTATGATGGCCGGGGATTTCATCCTCTGGCAGATGCATACCGGCTCTATCCGTGCCCCTGAGGGGCATCTTGATGAAAATCTGCCCCTTTTCAGAATGATGAAGGCTTCTCTTCGGCCAAATGAGGTATGGGTCCGGCAGTTAACGGACCTGATAACAGGATCGTATCAGCAGCAGATCGCAAATATCCGGCAGATAGGTGTTTTTTCAAGACAGTACAGCCAGATGCAGGACCATTTAAGAGAGCAGAGAATGCGTAGCTGGGAAGAGTCGAACAGGCGATTCGAAGCCGACAGGGCAGCATATAATGCACAGATAGATCGGGAAAGCCCTTCTGAAAGGTTCAGTCGCGAGGCCATCCTTGGCCTTGAAAGACGCTGGGACCCTTATGAAGAAAAGGAGATCGATGTTGAGGGTGGACATGTGGATGTCTGGACAAATGCCCTGGGTGACAGGATACTCTCTGACAGTTACAATTACAATCCTAGCGAACACCTTATGGGTAATTGGAAGAGAATGGAAACACTTTAGTGCATCTGATCAAAATGATCGTTCAAAAAAGAATGGAAACTGGTATGGTTATACCAGTTTGAATATGGGGTGGTTGGGGTCCTTGACCTCGAGACCAAGTTCTTTTGCTGTCTCTGCGAGCATGATGTCTACCATGGCTGTTGCAGGGAAGACCTTATCAGTGTTCTCGATAGGACCGAAAAGCTGGAAGTTTGATCCAAGCACCTGTGGCACAAGGTTTGTACCTATGTCCGCTGGCATATAGATTGCCTGTCTCTCTTCCTTTGTTTCGAACTTCTTCCTGTAGTTCTTCATCCAGTCCCATGCAGATGCCATGTTGTGGTATCCACCGCCCACGGGCAGCCCAAGGTGTCCCTTGACCGCTATGACAGCTCTCATTGATGCACCAGAACCTGCCCCAAGTGGGGTTGCTGCCACATCTACCAATGGCTTTGTGATCCCACATTCCTTTGCAATATCAAGCATACCCTTTGACTGGCCAGTACCACCGGTCTCAAGGATCTCAAGTTTTCCCTTGACGCTTGGATCAGTTGCATTGAAAGCAAGGACAATGGAACAATTGATGTCACTTTCCCTTACCGCTTCGATCTCATCTGGATGGATACTTGCATTGATAGAGTTATAGATGGCCCTGTCGGCTACACCAATCTCAGTAACATATTTTGCAGCTGCTGCACGAACATCTCCTGCTGAGGAGTCGATGAGGAATGGAGTCTTATCATCGAGCTCAACGAACCAGTTGATATATTTTGTAATTGCTTCAGGCGTTTCCCCTACGATCTGGTTCACATAGGGATTACCTGTGGTTGCACCCATCTCCTGGATGTTGTGCCACAGTTTCTCGGCAGCTGCCTTGTCAAATATACCTTTATCTTCATCGGACACGATCTTGTGCCTTGCATAGAACATTGTACCTATGAGTACTGTTGGGTATTCTCCTGGCTGGCCACCGAACTTAACGTTGCCTACCTCGTATACCTCTTGCTTTTTATCAAATCTGAACATTTGTACACCTCTTTATCCAAATAACCAGGGTTTTATCGACAGGTAAACAAGGAATATTAGTATTCCGACAACGGCCCCATACAGTATTCCAATGTCCCTTCCAACTTTCTTACCTATTCTCTGTGCAATTTCACTGTGGACGAACTCGACCTTCTCATCTATCTTGTTAAGCCTTTCCAGCACTTCAGCGAAATCCTTTGGGTCAGTGACCACGCTTGGTATCCTATCGTTTCTCTCGGTCATTAATAGATCACCTGCCAGATGATCAATGGAATAACTACTGCCATAAGGATGGCAAATATAAAGCCAGCGGCAAAACCAACTATTCCCGTTGCGCTCACACCGGAATCAAGCTTCTGGTTCCTTGCAATGAGCTGTGCACGTGTCCTTATATCTGCTACAACATTATCTATAGGTCCCATCTGCGGTGTGATCACCATCGGAACCCCTTTATCATATTCTAACTGTTCAGCCATTTTAGTTACCTCCCAGCAGCAGACCAAGTATTGTCAGGGTAATGCCCATGCCGATCATTATACCCTCTACCTTACCAGCATGTACACCTGCATGGAACTTGTTGAGGTTACCGATACCCATCATCTCTTTATTGATACTGAGTATGCGGCTTCTGACAGTTGCCAGCTCTGCAGCCATTGGCTTCAGGCCGCCTGCCTCTTCCTTCTCTTCTCCTCCTGCCTCTCCTATCTGAAGGAGCATAGGTTCAGCATCATAGGCCCCTGGGTCCTTTGCAGCATACTCTTTGATCTTTGCTACTATTGCATTGACGTCCTCTGTTCCTATGAAGTCGACACATTCGACCTGTTTCTGGAACCTTTCTATAGCTTCTGCCGTCAGGTTCTCTATGTACGGAATGGCACCTACAGCCCCAACGATCCTGTTATCTGTGACACCGTTCTGGTGCATCTTCAGTATTGCATCACCGGTAACGTGTCCTTTGACCTCTGAACCGGTTACAATGAGATATCTTATATTGGGGTTGGAGATTATATGCACAACTACTTTTTCTATGCCAAGGTTCTCTGTCTTACAAGGACCGGTTATACAGGCTCCCGCATCAAGCTGAGGACCTCCTGGCAGATGTGAACCCAAGGTAATGACAGCAACACAGTTCTTTACATCTCCTACTTCATATTCACCTTTAAGTACAGGCCACTGTGGTGCTGGTTCTCTTTTATCTACCATCTCACATCACTCCCATAGTTCTTAGCACATACATTACGATCAGCAGCAGACCTGCCACTCCGAGACCTACGATTATACCGTAGAACGAGTTCCCATATATACCGGCAAGGTAGGATGTGTGCTCACGCCCCGGGAACGAGTTCAAAAGTGGTCTGTCAGGTGCAAGGGAGTTCACCAGATCATCTGCTATCATGTCAAGCTCATCAAGTTTTGCCAGTATGGGGTCCATTGAATACTGTATAATGTCAGAGCGTTCCTCTGCCAGTAAAGAGGTCAATGGATCAAGCACCAGATGCGCTTCAGGTGCAACGTGTACCATGCTCATTCTAACTCCTCCTCAGATGGCAACAATCCTGTTCCTACCACCTTATAAGCATCTCTCTTGACCCGTGAATAGAATCCCATGAATCCAAAATACCATATAAAAATACCTACAAGGATGGTTACCATACCAGCCGATGCATTTTGTGCTGACAATGCAACTATGCCTGCTATGACCATTGCAATAGCACCCTTCTCCAGTGCACTGTAAAGAGTACGGTCCTGCTTCTCATCCGGGCCAAGATTTGCATTGAACGGATGCAAGAGAGCCATACCACCTGCAATGAAGATCACTGCAATGTAGCCTGTAGTAATTACGTTATCAAGCACTACATCGAAAACGAAAGTACCTGTCATTGCAACAGAAAGACCGATGATCAATATAGTCCCCGATGCAGCTATCTCTGTCATGGTTTGTTCCATCACAGGAATGTTCATTTTCAAGACCTTGTTGGAAAATATACCTATCACGAGACCGATTATGGATGCTACAACAAGAGCTATCACAGGACCTGCTATATCTAGGCCGATGCCTTCTCCCACTGCAAGTCCGAACATGGCTGCAACAACGCCCATGCCCAGGGCCAGCATTCCTATAGAAGGTACGCCAGTACCAAGACCATAGCTTGCCACCCTTCTAACAGCATCAGCACCCCATATAGTGGCGCATATGGCACCCAGGGCACCCATAAAAGAGAAAACCCCTCCGGCTACGTTGCTCAGGAAAAATGCTGCATATATTCCTACAAGGCCTCCGATTATACCGAAAGCTATTAGCTGATTCTCTGGGATAGCTGCGTGAGCTTCCCCGCTTCCTCCGGCGGACATCTTACATACCTCCTAAGGTAACAACAGCCAGGATAGCACAAAGGAAGGTGACCACAAGTGATGTGAGCGCAGCCCTTGGCCATCTCTTGAACTTAGGGTCATGGAAACCTTCGATGGTCCCACCAATGTTGTATGAAGGAATAACAGCATTCATGAAGAATATGCCTACTGCAAATATACTGGCAAGGCCTACCAGTTCATGGCCTGTTGTGCTCATAATATCCTTGACAGTCAATCCTGCAGCAACTTCTCCGATCTTCAGCAATGCATAATAAACAAGACCTCCGCCCATTCCGCCAAACCCGGCTCCGATGGCACCGCTTATGAAGGAAACGGTTGTAAGTGCATGGCCTTCAGTACCCTGAGAGATGTAGAGGTCCTGCCTGTCCTTAGTGATGGGGTCGTATTTGACCTTTGCTGATGCAGCAGGACAGCCGACACCATAGAAGTAGACCCAGTTAGCTACTATCATGGTTACTGTTATCATTATCATAGCGCCCACAGTTCCTGAGGCCAGTACCAATAAAATATTATCAGTAACACCCATCATAGCACCTGCTGTTACCAGACCGGTAAGACCTGCGCCTGCAGCCAGTTGCACAGTACCTGTTCCTATACCACAGGCCTGGGCCATTGCTGCTGGTGCGCCACCTACGGGCACGAAGTGCACACTAACAGATATAAGTACTCCGCCAAGGGTTATAAGCAACAAATAAATTATGTTCTCTGCAATTAATCCTGCTATATCGATCATGCTGCTTCCTCTTTATCTTCTTTGTACGGACCGAATGCTTTCCTTGCGCTGACTTCCATTTTCCTGTTATATACGACCAGAACAAGTATAATTAGCGTCCCTACGATAACAGATTCCCATCCGGCTGCCACACTTTTTGCCGGATCGAATACCACTGTGATCCATGAGCTGAGGAAAACGGTCATACCAAATGCAATACCTGTCACAGGCCCACCGAACTTGGCACAGAACCAGGAGTTGTCCATGCTGCTCCTTAACCCAGACTCTGCCTTCCTTACGATCTTACCGGAGTTTGCGGTGTTGAGACCGGAACCGAACTCTTCGTCCTGGAACTCGCGTTCAGCACCATAGTGGACATCACCTGTGGATGAGCCGATGGCACCAACTGTGATACCCCATATGAACGCCAGTAGCGGAAGAGGGAAAGGATGAGCAAAAACAGTTACCATTATATAAGATACTACAAGAATAGTGAATGTTGTTATGAACGAATATCCCATTATAGGGGGGGTGTGCGATCGAAGCACATCAAGATAAACCATCTGTTTGAACCGTTTCTGACTTGAACATCTGCCCATGTATGCAGTTGTTGCGTATGTTCCGTGTACCATGGCTGCGACCAGTGATCCTATGGTCAGTGCAAGCACTGCAGAAAGATTGAAGTTCAACATAACATAAGCTACAGTTCCACCGATAGCGCACATGAGAGCGTTCGATGGTGGTTCTCCGGAAATGGCTTTATTATAAATCCTATGTGGATACGACATCTGGGGCGCAAGTTGCACTTGTGAGTTAGGGTTGCTCTGAGATCCGATATCGGATTCCAGGTCCTCTGATGCACCTGCTATTGTGGCAGCAGCACCCATGAGTGCTAACGCGCCCATACCTATGAGCGGGTCCATATATTTTCCTCCTACATATTGTCTTCTGATTGTGAATTAGTCCTATTATACAGATAATATTGGTCCATCATAATAAATTGGCATAAATGATGGTAGTATATTACCATTCGCTGAAATTGAAGATACTGTGTCATTATAAATCTTTCGAAGAAAAACCCGCATTGCATAGACGTATTTTCATAACCCAAATTTTTATAAATATATTACCACTAGAGTATAGAAATTTATACTAAAGTATAAATAGCCCATGCTTTTTCGACTAAATTATTTATAATTTTAAAACTTTAAAATAGAATGCTTTAAAACGGGTTTTAGCCTGCATGTTATACACAAACCTCGGGTCCAGCCCTATGGCAACCACAAGCCACTTATTATGAAAAAATCTCATGATAGTATATGATAATTGGAGCATCTTCCTTTGCAGGTTCTCTGTCTGAGCTGTCGTATGAAGTAAGTTCTGTGGAACTATACATGCCTAAACTTCATGTATATGATGGGCGAAAGCTGGACCGTGGTGTGCTGGAACAGATTCTTGATGAGCTCTCCACCTTAGATCTCATGACCTCTATACACGCTCCTTATTTCGCTGATTCCCCTACATATCCAGTTGAACTGCGCATAGATACTTCCAATATGAGACCAGATGATTTCAGGCTCATGCACGGATCAATTGAACTTGCATCTATCTTGGGCTCAAAAGTTGTTGTCCTGCATCCTGGCAGGATCAATGATGACCGTGAAACTGCCTTCGCTAACATGGTAGCTAATCTGAAGCAGCTTACAGCACAGGCGACCGATTATGGAGTGATACTGGGTCTTGAAAATAAGGAAGGTACGGATCCCATGAACCTTTGCTGCTCTGCAGAAGAGCTTATTACAGCTGTGGAAGCTGTGAACTCGGATAATCTGAAGATCACGCTGGATCTCGGACATGCAAACCTCACATGTGGGGGAGACACCAGCAAATTGAGGACATTTGTCACAACTGTCTCACCCCATGTAGTGCACATGCATCTGCATGACAATGGGGGCAAGTGGACCAGTACTTACAATGGAGATGAGCATCTTTCTCCCGGTAGTGGGAATACGGACTATACTGCATTAAGACATGTTCATAATTATAGAGGAATCTACAATCTTGAGGTGTTCTCCATGCCTGATGTGCGTTCAGGTAAAGCAACTTTAGTACAGTGTCTGGGTAAAGGCTGAGCTTTTATCGATCTGGGAAAGCACATAATTGGGCGGTACGACCAATATCAGTCTTTCTGAAAGTTCCAATACCTTGGTAGTTACAGAGCCCATTATTTTTTTTAAACCATTATTTCTACCATGGTTCCCCATAACCACTAGGTCAACTTCATAGCGATTTGCCACATCAGCTATTTGTGCAGGTGCATTCCCTTCTTCCACGATTTTCTTTATTCTGGAACTATCAAATCCCATCTCGACCAGTATATTTTCGATAGCTGATAAAATAATATCAGCTCCCTCATTCTGCCATGATTTCATGCCCGTGCCCTTATCTGCAAGCACATGAAGAACTATGAACTCCGTCTCCTCATTTCCGATCTTCTTAGTGATGCGTGCAGCATTTTCTGAGTATATCGAGCCATCAGTGGGTAATAAGATCTTCATCATACCTTCATTAGAGTTAAATATATTAAAGTGCTTTGAATTGATGTTGTAATATATTGGCTGCAATACATCTTTGAACTTTCAGGTGAAATGATATGAAATATCAGAAGTTCAGAAAAATGGATGGCAAAAAGTATCTTGATGTCACACGGTTCCTGAAAAGGACAACACATCTTACTGCAAGGGAATGGGTGATAGCTCACCTCTGCGCAGACTTTAAAGATGCATCTAATCGTTCCGAGATGACATGGATCGGCTCTAATCTCAAGCAACTTGTTCCCTTTATGGATGAGGATTACACACGTCAGGAAGTTTCAAACGCGAGGGCATCGTTCAAGAAAAAAGTTCAGCGCAGTGGAACCACCTTCTTTTACGCCTATTATGCAGGTCTCATCACACAGGAAGAAATGATCGGCATGATACATAAAATGGTGCAGGATTTGAAAAAGCTCATTGAGACAGAAGGTGGAGATATCCCGACAGAACATGCGACAGAAGTGCAAATGCTTGTAGCAGACGTGCTCAGAAAGATCAATGAATCGATGGAAGAGGATTATTACTAAACGGATAGATCCTGCTTTTCCATATACTTTTTATAAGGATCGATCATATGTCTTTCAATGCATTTAATATAACGGGCCTGCACCTTTGAGATATAAAGCTTATTGGGTCCGATATGCATGACAATATCAGAATCCTTGGGACCTTTCATCCCAACTGGCATTATCATAGGCCCTCTGCATGTAGTGCATAACCTGAGATCTCCTTTATGTTCCAGTATGAAAGCTTTGACCTCGGGTTCAATATCCAAGTTCCTTTGAGTAATTTTCATGTGTAACTTGCATTAAGTAGTAATATATATGTATTTTACTGTAACCTGCCTAAGGATATACTTAAATATGCGGACATAGAATTTTGTAATGTAGATATTATGACCAGGGTTATGATATCAGTAATGTTGATCACAGCCATATGTCTTTGTGGTTGCATCGAAGAAAAAAAGACAGGAAATCCAGTATTTATTGATCCTGGCTATCCGAATACTTATTTTGCTCATCCCGTCATGGGCTGGTATCTTAATAAGACAGCTTATATATACGAAACCCAGGGTGAGCCAGCAGCTTTCCTGTATTATACCTCGGACCCTCTTCTAAGCACACGGGAAGGTAAGCTTAGATTAAGGGTCCGTACACTAGAGAACGATCCCGCTAACCTTGAGGTCCTGAGAGGACTTGACATAGACATACTTACGGTATCTGCAGACGGCACTATTATCGTATGCTATGCCCCTATTAGCAGTCTAAAGGATTTAGGAGCCTTTGACTTTGTAAAAGATGTAAGTTCTGAAAAGCAGGATTGAGCTATCAGAAAGGATCATCAGGGGATTTAAATCTGATGAAGTACTAACTAAAACACATGTTGATGCGCGACAAGAACAAACTGGTCATATGGCCAGCCTGCATAGATAAGAACAGATCAAGGAGCCAGGGGCGTATCATTTCAAAAAGATCGTCTGTTGGAGAACCTACCCTTGATGAGATCGAAAAAGCCGCATTGAAACTTGGTCTGAATCCCGAAGTTGAAAAAGACAAATCCTACCCCCGGTCATGGTGGGAAAAGAGTGGCAGGGTCCTTATAGATAACATAGCTCCTAAAACCCATCTTTCAAGAAAGATAGCCGCAGCTATTAAAGAAACACGCTCATGACAAACAAAAGGCCCGGTCAGAAAAAAGGAACAATAAAAAAGGGGTCACGGCCAAAGGCCATACAGACCATTGAGCATCAGAACAGCAAAGCCTATGGCTACACCAAAAGCCAGCACGGTCTTTGGATCTATCTGAACTGCTTTTTTGTCTGCTTCATAGTATCGCATCAGTCCGGCCGATGACATCAACCCGCTACCACTTGAGCTTTTCTTGGACATATTTTCTCCTGATAATAAATGAGTTACATTTACATTTGTTTTATGCAATGAATTGTATTCAATCATTTAAAGCCTTATGGTGTTCATAGATCATATGAATAGTTCATCCAGCAGGAATGGTGGATAATATATCCCTCTTTCTGTGATAAGCCCAGTGATATTCTCCATAGGTGTTGCATCGAATGCCGGGTTATATACCTTCACATCCTTTGGGGCCATTATCTTTCCATTACAGAAACGCAGTTCGTTCTCATCCCTTAATTCTATGGTCACTGATTCTTCCCATCCTTCAAGATCAAAGGTGGACAAAGGTGCAGCTACATAAAAAGGTATACCATGTTCTTTTGCAAGCACGGAGTGGGTATATGTTCCAATTTTGTTAAAAACCACGTCCTCTGTTATCCTGTCAGCTCCCACTATGACCTTGTTAATGACTCCCTTTCTCATCAAGTGCCCTGACATAGAATCCGCTATCAGAGTTACAGGGATATTGTCCTGCATCAGTTCCCAGGCAGTGATCCTGCTCCCCTGGTTAAGTGGCCGGGTCTCGCATGCTACCACTTGTATTTGTTTACCGTCTTCAACTGCTGAGCGTATCACGCCAAGAGCCGTGCCCCAGTCCACACAAGCCATTCTGCCTGCATTGCAATGCGTAAGTACTACATCACCATCTTCCAGCAATTTTGCACCGAATTCCCCCATTTTTCTGTTCTTTGTCACATCTTCGTCCGCCATCATTTTTGCCTCCGAGAGTGCTGTATTTTTTATTCCTTTCAGATCATACGCATCATTGATGGCATGTAATACCCTATCAACCCCCCATGCAAGATTAACAGCGGTGGGCCTTGTACCCTTTATGGCTCTTGCAGCTATTTGCATGTCTTTTAGTAGTCCATCCATGTCCTTGGCACTACTAAGCCTGGCTGCAAGAGCCATACCATATCCACCTGCTGCTCCAAGAGCCGGAGCTCCACGTACCCTAAGTGACATGATGGCCTCGCATAAGGCTGCAAGGGTCTTACATTCTATCACTTTATACTCTGCTGGAAGCAGGGTCTGATCGATCAGCATTATTGAATCTGATTCATCATTCCAGTCTATTGTTCTCATGGTATCTGCTCTGTAAAAGAGCAAAGGAGGATAAAAATATAGAGGTCGGGGCATTAGCAGATAAATCCGATGATCGTGCCAGCAAGCTGCTTAAGAAAAGCAATTTATTGGAGCAAGATACTCTTTTCGGAAAGTCTGCTCCGTGTTTCGTCTCTGCATAACCACTTGTTTGAACAAATATGTAACCTTGATATACCTGCTAGGATTTTACACTAAAAGTTTTAATTTCTATAATAGAAAGTGATATTTTATAGACCGGTTTATTTTTACCTGTTAGATAAAAATAAGATCAAGAATATCTTTCCTACAAAGTAGAATATAAGAAGATCAAAATAAGGATTGGAACAACAGGAGTGGTAATAACGATTGAAGAAGCAGACAAAGCAAAAAAAAGTGAAGCTTTAAAACAAAAAGAAGAAGAGGCTGCCGTTAAAGCCCAAGAACGGGCTATTACAGAGGCAGAAGCAGCAATTGCAGAAGCAAAGAAAGCTAAACTGAAAGCCGAGCAGCCAGAAGGGATCACAGCTATCCCATCTGGAGGAACCATCACTATCGATGATAAGTTCGGCTATTTGGCAGAGCTGGTAGCCAACGATACTTTAATCCGCCAGGTGAAAAAATTGGTGAATAAACTATCGACTGCTGAGTTGCCAGTTAATAGTAGAATTCTCTTGGTGGATGAGTTGAACATAGCAGCAAGAGATGTGCAATTGTTGCAAGTTAAAAGTAAGCTGGATATTTTAAAAAAAGGACTAAGCACTCAAATTGCAGTCAATGACATGTATATCCGACCTGGAGAAATCAAAAAAGATGCGAAAAAAGAAGAGGATATAGAATTAACAAAAGTGATGGCATCAATATCTTCGTTGATAGCAATACCAGCTGTAGCATCAATAATAGGATCTGCAGCAGCAATACCGCCTTTATTGAAAGCAGCAGGGAGTGTCGTCGTTCCTGTGACCAATGTCGTCAGTATGTTCCGCAAGGATTATGCCATCAAAGGCAAAGCGATTTCCTTATCAGACATGGCCTTAAAGGCATTAATTGCAGGAGAATTGAGGGAAATCAAAGAAAAAAAGTATCTGGTCTATTTACCTGATTTCTACAGTATCACAGAGTCCAAGCTGATTGAGACTTTTGGATCTGTGGGCGAAAAACGATGGGAATTAGAATATCAGGCGCAATTGCTGCAACGACAAATTGTGGAGCCGGCAAAGAAAGCTATAGCTGGGTTAGAAGCGGAGATCAAAAAGATAAAAGACATTTCTCTGCTTGAATGCAAGAAGAAAGAATTAAAAGATTTGACAATCTTTCAACAAGCTGCAGAAAAGGCTGTTTTGCAGTCAGAAAGTCTGATGGAAGCTTATGATAGAATTAGTGAAGTACTGCTGACCGCAGCCGATGGTCAAAACGCTTCTCCAATGGCGACTGCTATTTCACAGGAGAAGATTTTAGAGTTACAGATCACCCATTTGCTTTATGCTAAAATTGTATCCAGTGGCGGTGAAGCGATCACCGGCAAAAAAATGATAGGGTCAGGGGAAACAGCTTATCTGGGCGGTAGTGTGGTCAGTTACATCCTAGCAAATGTGGAAGGAGACATTGTAGCTGCTGGTACCCTAGTAGAAGTAGGGGGATTGAACTATAAGTTGGGATCAAAGGAAATATCTGCTTTTGGAAATAAGTGAACAATTAATAAATTAGCGCAATCCCCAGTTACTATTTTGATGGTTTCTAATAATAGCGGTTCTGTAGAAAGCTCATAATTACAGTGGCAACTGGCTAAGATGGCTCAACATCAACAAAGCATATAAAAATATTTGAAAATAAATATTAAATTGGAGAAGGTTTTCTGCTCAATGTATAAAATATTTATATATTCAATATATGTTACACATGTGCAAAAAACACATTTTCCTTTCATTTATATATTTTCTTTTCCTAATATCATCAAATGCAAAAACCTCTCATAATACATGACCCTGTGCACAAGACCATCGTTCTTGATGAGTTTGAACAGATGCTCCTGAACACACGTCATGTCCAAAGGCTTAGGAACATACAACAACTCGGATTAGTTGATCATGTCTATCCTGGTGCAAAACACACTCGTTTTGAACATAGTATCGGTACCATGCATGTGGCATCTGTTATCGGCCAGTCGCTTTCCCTTGAAGAGGAAGATATACGTAGAATAAGGATAGCTGGACTTTTACATGATGTGGGCCACTCAGCATTCTCCCATGCAGTCGAGAGCGTGCTTAAGCGCAATCCCCAGTTGCAGCCAGTGATCGAAGGCAGAAAATATATAGAACACGAAGCCTTCTCAAAGAATGTCATAAGGATGCTACCACAGGACGATTTCATTGCAAGGTATACGGAATCGGAATTTGGCACTGATCCTTTTCATTTCTTTGATGAGATCGCAAAGATAGCAACAGGCGATGCATGTGCCATATCAAAACCATACCTTGCCCAAATAATAGCAGGTGATGTGGACGCTGACAGAATAGATTTTCTTCTGAGAGATTCCTACCATACAGGCGTATCCTTTGGGCTCATAGATGCTGATCAGATAATCGACAGCCTCATTATCAAGGATGGGAATATCGTATTAGGTAGCTCTGAAGGCTTGGAATATGGTAATGAGATGGCACTCACTGCTGCAGAGTCCATGTTAATATCCCGAGCTCATCATTATACTGCCATCATACACAATCCAAAGACCCAAGCTGCCAGGGTGATGCTGTTATACGCCCTTGAGGATGCGCTTGAGCATTTCAGAAATGTGACCGGCACAGAAGCTGCAAAGGGTGAGATCGTTCGCTTTTTCACCGAATATAATGACAATGATCTGCTAGTTTTCATCAGGTTACATGCAGCTGAAAGATCTCTTCGGCTACTTGATAACCTCCAAAAAGGCAGAATATATGTACCGGTTGCAAGGTTCAGCCAAAAGGTGCTCAGACCTTCTACAAGGATGGCACTTGCAACCATTGCCCGCCATGGTGTGGCTAAAATGAAATTCGAATCACGTCTTGCCAGAGAACATGGAGATGTGCTGGTGCATCTAGATGTAGCATCCGGCGTTCCCAAAAGTATGAGGATATCAATAGAGGATGAAGAAAGTTTCTTCTATGATGAATCAGCCCTGGCCAACGGACTTGTCAGATCTATCTCAAGACAGCTTTCCCTTACGACTTTTGTGCATCCCGATGCTGTTGCAGGGATGGATAGAACAGTGGTTTCCAATCGGATGCATAGAGTTGTGGATGAGCTTTCTCCCAGACTTCTGGGCTTTATTCGTGCAGAACAGTATCTTCCAATAGAAGGTATAATATTACTTTTCTATGCAATATACAATATCTTTAAGAAGGAAGAAGCTGGTTTCATCTCAATGCCACGGCTCAGGCATATCACCTGGCTGTATCGTACCATACTTCAGTTCAGCGATCATAATCTACTGAAGAACCTTTTCGAGTATAGTTTCCATGAAAGATATGGGTTCCCATATAGTGACAAAGTCTTTGAGGACATACAGGTACTTGTTGCTATGGGCATAGTAGATGAGGATCTGAGATACTATGAAAAGAATGGTAGATACAGGCAAAGATACGAGTACGTGCTCACATATGATGGTTCTGAATATGCCCGCAGGATTGCAGGGTCTTATGCTTCTGAGTTCAAACAGATAGAAAGCTATGTTTTGATCAATAAACATTCTATTCCCAAGGACATGGTTACCATGCCTTTGGCAAGATATGCGCCTTTAAAATAGATCTTGGAGCTATTTATGGAATATGGAGAAATGGTGCTGTTGAGGACATTCCTCAAAGAGAGGCAAAGAGAGTTCATAGTATGTGTATCTGAGGATGTGTTCCACAGCGATTTTGGTATTATCGAGCTCTCAGAGCTTGTTCGACTTTCCCCGGGTGATAGGATATATTCTCATAAGGGACAGGAGTTCACTGTGCAGAAACCTCGTATGCCGGATATGTTCAGGCATGCACAGCGTTCCGGTGCACCCATGATGCCCAAGGATATAGGCATGGTAGTCGCGTATACCGGGCTTTGTAAAAATGATATGGTACTGGATGCAGGAACTGGTTCTGGTATCTTATCCATGTACCTTGGCTCCATAGCAAAGAAGGTCATTACCTATGAAATAAAAGCGAATTTCGCAAACCTTGCACGCAATAATATCTCAAAAGCGGGGCTGGATAATATAGAAGTGCGCTGTGGCAACATTGTTGAAGAGATCGACAAAATAGAAGAAAAGTTCGATGTTGTTACCCTTGATACCATTAGTTCTCCGGAGGTCATCCCAAAAGTGCGAAGGGTGCTTGTACCCAGAGGTTTTGTAGTAACATATTCCCCTTTCATAGAACAGACCATTGCAATACGCAAAGCTTTGGATGTATCAGGTCCATGGGATATTATGACAATAGAATGTATCGAAAGACCACTATCAGTATCGGAGAGGGGTACAAGGCCAGGAACTGGTGGAGTAGGACATACAGGTTATATCACTATTGCCAGGATATGAAGAAGTGTTCAGACAGGTCATTCAACACCTTTAGAAGTTATGGTAAACTCGCAACTTATACCTTCAGGAAGAGAACGATGTTTTCTAAGGACAGCACGCCGTTTTCCATCGCTTAGGCGCTCTAATTGTATAATGGTCTTGGATATGTGCTCGATTATATTACCACCCACAGGCCTCAGCACTCCTGAAAGAACATCTGTGTATACCTGATTAGTTATGACAACCACCATGTTATATTTCCTTGCAAGGCTATGTAGAAAACCTATCTGACCGCCAAGTTCGCGTCTTGCCCTTAGGGCAGAATCGTCCTGTTCCAGTTCGAATCTGTAAAAGGCGGTGGCAGAGTCTACTATTATAAGGCCGATGTTCTCTTTGATGACCTTTTCAAGTTCTCTTACCGCTGCGTGCTGTTCTTCAAAACTATGAGGTTCATAGATTATTATCTGCTGAGCTATTTCCTTTGCTTTTTCTCCTGCCATTTGTCTGAACCTGCTGGGAGAAATACCTTCAGTATCGATGAATATGACCTTTTTGTCTTGCTCTACACACCTTATGGCAAGCTGAAGACACAGATTTGTTTTACCGCTGCCAGCTTCTCCAAAAAGCTGTGTCACAACTCCAGTTTCCAGCCCTCCTTCAAGGAGATTATCCAGTGATTTACAGCCTGATGCTAAATGTGGATCTATGTGAACACCTCTTGAGATTACTTGCTATATGGGAATAGTTTATATCATCTTTTTGTACAGACGTATTGTGATCATATTTGATAACAATCCATTAATACTGGCCGTTCATACCTACCATATTTGTTACCAAATACAGATCTTATGTATGTAAATGTGCTGTGAAAAACCATTATTAACCTCTAGGTCATTTGTATAAATTACCTTTAAACGAGAGATCAAATCAATTGAGAAGGGGTTACCGATTGTGTTTTTGAAATGGACCCTGGGAACACCTGCTCATAAATTAATTATATATAAAAAGGATGATAAAAATTAATGGACGCGAGAAAATGTCTGAAATCACTATATATACAACAAGTACCTGTCCCAAATGTGAACTGCTCAAACAGGCCCTCAAAGAGAGCGGTGTTATTTTCAAGACCACTGATATGTCAACTCCTGAAGCTCTCACAGAACTGAGGGTCAATGGAGTGTTCACCCTTACAGCTCCTGTATTACAGATAGATGAAGAGTTCCTCACCCATGAAGAGCTGTTCAATGGGATGGAAGTAAAAAGAGAAGTGTTTGAAAATTTACTTTGATTGGAGGGAGATAAGATAATGGATACATGCATCATTGGTTCACAGGGTGAGAAGGAAGCAGTTCAGGGGAATGACAAAAGGCTTAAGTTCATAGATACTGTCCAGGAGGACATGACACTTCCTCAAAAGCAGGCCGTACAAAAGACCCTTGATGGCCATTCCATATCTGTAATGCCAAAAGTCCGTACCACTGACGGGCACATGGTGGACTGGGATCGCAACATAGTGGTTAATCAGCTGATGAAGGAAACAGAGCTTGCCGCAAGGTTCCACAATAAATCAGGTATAAGCAGAGAGAAAGCCCAGGAGATCGCAAAGGATACTGAGAGGCGCATAAGGCAGCTGGACCTCAAGTTCCTTTCAGGCCCACTCATTAGGGAAATGGTCAATATGATCCTGCTGGAGCGTGGGCATGTGGAATGGAGGAATGTTTCCACCAGAGTGGGTACTCCTGTATATGATGCCTGCGAGATCGATCTTGGTTCAGGTTTTGAGGCAAAGGACAATGCAAATCTGCAGGAGAATGCCGAAACATCACATAAGAAGAAAGCAGACAAGATATCTAAAGAGCAGTATCTGCTGCTGTTACCACCTAAACTTGCAGACCTGCATCTTAATGGCGATCTGCATATCCATGATCTGGAATATATGGGTACACGTGCCTTCTGCCAGGACTGGGACCTGAGGTATTTCTTCTACTATGGCCTCATGCCTGATGGGTCCGGTGCCAAGGCCAGTGTCGCAGGACCGGCCATGAAGGCAGAGGTTGCCATCCTGCATGCGGTAAAAGCGTTGGGTAGCGCCCAGACAAACTTTGCCGGTGGACAGGGGTTCTATAATTTTCTGACATTCCTTGCACCTTATTTCGAAGGCAAGAGCTACAATGATATAGAACAGCTTATGCAAATGTTCGTGTACGAGATGACACAGATGATGGTGGCCCGGGGGGGACAGGTTGTCTTCTCCTCGGTACAGTTGTCTCCCGGTGTACCAAAGCTCTGGAAGAATATCCCGGTAGTATACAAGGGTAAAGTACATGATGGGACCAATGGCACTGTCAGACGTACTTATGGAGAGTTCGAACGTGAGGTGAGACTGGGGTTTGCAGCCCTCATGAACGTGATGCTTCAGGGAGATAATTGGGGTAAGCCGTTTAACTTCCCTAAACCTGAGGTTTCCATTGAACCGGATTTCATGCAGGAGGACGAGATGTTCAACCGTGCTCATCCTGAACTTCCTACATATGATGGCCTTTACACTCTGGCATTCGAGCTGGCTGCAAAGTTCGGCACACCTTACTTTGATAATCAGCTTCCTGAGTACAGAGGAGCTGGAGAAGGGATTTCATGTTATCAGTGCTGTGCATATCAGTTCTCTGCTAATGCAGATGCTGATGCCAGTTTTGATGACAAACTCCATTTCAAGGACGGAAAGCATTTCTCCATGGGCTCGTGGCAGGTGGTGACACTGAATTGTCCCAGAGCTGCATACAGAGCAAATGGTGATGATAAGGCCCTCTTTGCGGGTCTTAAGAACCTGATGGACCAGGCGATCAAAATATTTGCAACCAAAAGGCAGTGGATGGATAACATCATAGAGAACAACAGGATGCCTTTTGCAACACAGCGCCCAAAGGACCCAATTACCGGCATAAAGGGTTCAATAGCGGTGGATATAGATTCACTGGTATACACCATAGGTGTTGTAGGTATAAACGAGATGGTGCAATACCATACAGGCAACCAGATACATGAGTCAAAGGCTGCGTTCAAGTTCGCTATAAGGGTAATGACAGAACTTGAAATATATGCACGCGAGCTGGGACAGAAACATGGGATAGAGATAGCACTTGCAAGAACACCAGCAGAGACCACAGGTCAGCGGTTCGCTGTATCCGATCTGCTGCATGAGGAATATGCAGATAGCGTAAAGCAGGTTGTACAGGGTGATCTGAAGAAGGCCTTGACAATGATAAAGGAAACCCATGATCTTCCCATCTATTACACCAATGGTACCCATGTTCCACCTGGAGCTGATATATCCCTTGCTGACAGGATAAAGATAGAACATGTGTTCTTCCCCATAGTGGATGGAGGCAATATTTGCCACATCTGGCTAGGAGAAGGCTCACCTGACCCTAAGGGCCTGAAGGAATTTGCCATGAACATAGCGAGGAACACACAGGTAGGATACTTTACCTTCACCAAGGATATGACGATCTGTCTGAACGATTTCCATATGATGTCAGATCTCAAGGATGTCTGTGAGAACTGTGGCTCTTCCAATGTTGAACAGATGTCTAGGGTCACAGGATATATACAATCTGTCAGTGGCTGGAATGCTGCAAAGAAGCAGGAACTGGCAGACAGGAAGAGATATAAAGTAACTGGTATAGCATGATAGTGGTGTAATGAAAGCCAATTACGGCTCATACATATCCATTTCGACGGTGGACTGGCATGGGAAAGCGGCAATAGTTCTCTTTTTAAGAGGATGCCCTTTCCGATGCCCCTACTGCCAGAACAGCGAGATCCTGACAGGGTCCGACCTTGTTGAAATAAAGACACTGCATGATAAAATTGAAGGCTCCATCCCATTTATAAGCAGTCTTGTGATCTCAGGTGGAGAGCCACTGATGCAGAAGGACGCTGTGAAGGAACTGGCAAGGTTTGCCAGAAAAAAGGGATTACTTGTCGGCATCCATACCAATGGTTTTTATCCACAGGTTATTGAAGAGCTCCTGCAAGGATCATTAGTGGACAGTTTTTTCCTGGATATCAAGGCTTCTGTGAACGACCCCATAACTTACTGTAAGGTCATCGGTTGCTATGAACATAGCCTTGCCTTGGAACCTAAAGAAGTTATAGAAAAGATCACAAAGAGCCTTGATCTCATTTCCAGAAGTGATGCTGATCTGGAAGTAAGAACTACCGTTATACCCGGTCTTGTGGGTAGCAAGGAAGATATTGCTGCAATAGGTCAGTTTTTATCGCCTTATCTCAAGGATAAAGATAAACCTTATGTGATACAACAAGGATTGCCTGAAAATGCCATGTCTGAAAACTTAAGGGAAATAAAACCATTTACAAGAGAAGAATTACTTGAGATGGCCAAAGCTGCATATCCGTTTTTACATAATGTATGGATCAGGACAAAAGAAGCGGGTAATGAAAGAGTTGATTTCGAACTCATTTGAAGCTTACAAGAAACAGCACTTATCACTCATTCCTGTGGCATGAGGAATGCCCTTTCCAGTTCAGTACAAGGCTTTGTGTAAACTGTCAGAGTTATGGTGGAATATTTTTCCAATTGTAATAGCGCTTTCAGTTATAATTACTATTGTTTTTGGAACAGGCTGCCGTGTACACAGGAAATGATAGCCTTGTAACCCATTTTATTGGAAGCCTTAAGTATTATATTGGATGAATGTCTATGACGCATACAATTAAATAAAAGTTATTTGATTTGTTTATAATTTTTTTAAAATATTGAATGATATCCTATGAACTATATACCAGTTTCACAGCTTGGGGAAAGGCCCCTTATATCCCTGATCTCGAACATATTCCTTGAATTGCCGGATGAGATAATTTTAGGCGCGGGCGCTGATGACTGTGCAGTTATCGATGTTAATGAAAGTTCATATCTTGTAGTTACCACGGATATGCTGCATCGTATGACCGATTTTCCCAAACAGATGAGTCCCTGGCAGATCGGATGGATGTCCGCAGCGGTCAACCTTAGTGATATTGCCGCTATGGGTGCCCGACCAACGGGTCTATTGGCTGCTATAGGTCTTCCACATGATATAGATGTCTCTTTTGTGAAAGAGATAGCAAGAGGTATGAGAGACTGTACCAGGGAATATGATACAGCGGTCATAGGAGGAGATATCGATACTCATGACGAGCTTACTATTTGCGGCACTGCCCTTGGAACAGTATCGAAAGGAGAACTGCTAACAAGAAAAGGTGCCCAGGCAGGGGATAAGGTGTGTGTTACAGGATACGCAGGTTCTGCGGGTGCTGCATTGCATGCCCTTGAAAATGATATTCCTGCGCCGGATAATGTCCTGAAGGCTTTGTTCGAACCAATACCCCGTATAAAAGAAGCCATGAAACTTGCATCAATGGGCCATGTGACAAGTATGATGGACACAAGTGATGGTATTGCACTGTCACTATATGATCTTTCCAAAGCCTCAGAGGTTGGGTTCAGGCTACAGGAAGAGGCACTGCCTTTGCAGCCAGAGGTGAAAGAACTAATGTCCTTCGACAGGACAACTCTAAGTTCCATGGCTCTTTATACTGGAGGCGACTTTGAACTTTTATTTACTGTAAGGCCCGAGGGCATTGAAGATGTACTGAAGCTGGGCAATATCAGTATGATAGGAGAGGTCTTGCCTCATGAGAGGTCGATCTCTATACAGAAGATGGATGGTACTGTGTTACAAGTAGAACGAAAAGGCTATGAACAGTTAAAGATAGCAGATAATACATAAAGATGAAAGAAATCGAGCTAAAGAAGAAATAATGGTAGGTTATATTATGAAAACCCGTTCAGGTTTTATTCTATATTTAGTATTGATCTTATTAGCAGGCGGAGCGATCGCGCTCCCGAGTATCTCAAATCCTGATCCGGCAAGCGATCCGACTTCCATAGTTGGAGAGGAACAAGCTTTCAGGATAACAGTGAATGAAACGTCCAATATAACTTGGTATTTAAACGATGCACCAGTACATGAAGATACATCAGTGCTCGCATCTGAATACTTAAATAATAGTGCGCCCGCAGGGAAATACAATGTAACAGCTATTGCAACGAATGTGAACGGTTCTGACCAGCAGACATGGAACTGGACGGTTTCAAATGCGACACTTGCTATAACAGATTTCAAACCCATCAGCATCACTCCTGGCTCAACGACAGGGGTTGCTCAGGAATTCAACATTACACTAAATCAGGAAGCTACGATAAGATGGCTTATTGACGGTAAAGAAATAAGAACATCAACTGCCTCCTCTGATTCATACTCGAACAATACTGCTCCTGCCGGGACCTACAATGTAACAGCTATTGCAGAGAATGTGAACGCTTCTGTCCAGCAGACATGGGAATGGACTGTTTCAGATGCACAAAATATGTCACTTGAGATCACAGAGTTCACTCCTGCAGACAATCCTTCAAGTGTATTGGGCGCTTACCAGAACTTCACAGTTAGAACTAATCAGAATGCAAAGATAGAGTGGTACATAGATGGTGATCTGGAAAAAACATACGAGGATGTATCATTTACAGCATTTAATGTTTCGGATAGGGGTATAGGTTCCTACAATGTAACAGCTATTGCATCAAATGTGAATGGGACAGACCAACAGAAATGGACATGGAAGGTAGCTTCTAAAACATACCTAAGTGGAGACCGTATATGGGATGCCAATGCAGATCAGTCCCTTGATTATACATGGACAGCTTTAAGCTATTCTGGTTTTTACTATGACCTTAATACCGGTGAAGGATCAGAAACAATGACGGTGCATCTTGACAGCAGGTCAGACAGGTCGATCAATGAAGGAGATCTGCAATATGAGACTACACCCATAACTACGGAGTTCAAATATAGTAACTGGGGTGATTACCAGATCATAGGCTTTATGGCTGAAAAGTATTTTGCTGGGTATCTTGATACTACTAAATTCACTAAGGAGAACAGTGTCATATCAGACGGTATTCTCTCAAAAATACTTGTCGATGATGATAATAAAAAATCCCTATATGCAGGGTCAAGTCTCATACTTGAAGAAGGGTATGCTCTGAACATCGTAGAAGTAGATGTGAACGGGAACAATGTTTATGTAACTCTTACTAAAGACGGTTCTCATGTTGATGAGACCATAGTAAAGAACGATGGAACCTATGTGTATGAAACCGAGCTTGGAAATAGCGATAAAATACCCATTATAGCTGTACACTTTGGTAATATCTTCCAGGGTACAGAGGCAAGTGCAATATTCATCAATGCGATCTTCCAGATATCGGATGAATACATAACCATTGAATCCGGCGATACCTACGGTGTCATGAAACTAAAGACCGTAAGTGATGAAAGAATAACCATGGAAAACGATCGTTCTATTTCCCTTACAAAGGGAAAGGTCACCACCATAATGGGCAAGCTGAAGTTCATCATTGCAGATTCTTCGACTTTAAGGTTTGCACCTTTTGTTGATATGTCAGAAGTTGGAACTTATGAGTTAAGAGGTACTGTTGCAGAAGGAGAGACCTTTGAGTGGACACCTCTGAACTTTGAGGGATTTTACTATAATATTGACGAAGGAATAGGTACTGAAAAACTGAGGATCACTGGACTGTCAGGCAGGACCATTGACAGTGGCAATCTTGTATATACTTCGACCCCTGAAAATGTAAGCTTCCAATATGATGATTGGGGAAGCTTCAATGTGATCGGGTTCATGGCTGATAAATACTTTGCAGGCTACCATAAGAATGAGTTCACTACAGATGTTAGCATAGTTTCCCAGGGTCAGCTGTCTAAAGTACTTCTTGATGAAAAGGATAAAAAATCCCTTGTATCAGGTTCAGCTTTGATATTAGAAGAGGGATATGCTTTGAACATTAAAGAAGTGGACATCAATGGGAAGAGGGTGCGCGTCAGCCTGACAAAGGATGGTACAGAAGTAGATGATGGCATTGTTGCTTCAGGTGAAACATATGCCTACAAAACGGACCTGGGAGATGTTGATGATGTACCTGTAGTCGTTGTCCATTTCAAAGAAGTATTCCAAGGAGCTGAAAGTAGTGCCGTGTTCGTTGATGGGATATTCCAGATATCTGATGATTACGTATCCATAGAAAGTGATGACTCTTTTGGAAAGATGAAAGTGACCGGTATCGATGAAAGTGGCATCACTATGAAGAATAAGGATGCTATATCTCTTACAAAGGGTAAAGATATCTCAATTATGGGAGATATTAACTTTAAGGTGGCCGATAAAAGTAATACTGTCAGGTTCTATCCTTTTATCGAAGTAAGAACATCCTCTTCCAATTCACTCAATATAGAGCATAGCGAACTAGTGGCGCAGGGCACAGCACTGAAAATAGCTGTGACTTCTAGAGGTATGGCTGTAAGCAATGCGACACTTAAAATGGATAGTATGGTCATTGGTTCCACTTCTGCCGAGGGCACATTACAATATACACCGGATAAGATCGGAAACTTCACCATAAGAGCAGAAAAGGAAGGATATGTTTCTGCAAGTTCCAATCTTGAGGTAATATCTCCCCAGGATGAATCAAGGAAGATGTCCATAGATATTGTTCCTGAAGAAGTATATGAGGGAACTACCGTTCAGTTCCTTGTTCTTAAGACTATGGGAAGAGAAGCTATTGAAGGTGCAGAGGTCGCTTTAGATGGAAAGGTCATAGGTAACACTTCAAAAGATGGGAACATTACCCATACTATGACAGAGGTGGGTATGCACAAGCTAATAGTTTCAAAGCCTGGGTTACTTGACACGGAACTTAACTTTGAGGTAAAGGAACTTGCTGCCAAATTCACTTTCACGAACCTGCAGATATCACCACTTGAGATAAGAGCTGGGGATAAAGCAACTATTTCGGTCGATGTGGCAAATACCGGAACAGCACCTGGTAACTATACCGCTGAATTGAAGATCAATGGTACTGTTGTGGATTCCCAGGAAGTGGCACTTAACAATGGAAATTCCACCACATTGAAATTTGTCCATGTGGAAAAAGAGCCAGGCACATATGTAGTTTCAGTTCAGCAGCTGAGCGTTACCTATGAAGTACTGGAGAAATCTGGTACCATCTGGTATATTCTCGGAGGTATCATCCTGCTGGCTGCAGCCGGAGTTGGTTATCTGTTCACGGCTGGTGGCTGGACAGTGGAAATGGCAAAGGAAAAAATAAATGAATTTATCGGTTCTATCCGATAAATTCAATTAACTTATTTTTCTTGATACTCTTTCTATAGCTTCTATCAAGCTGTTCCTTGGCATGATCGTGGCCACTGGGATTCTCAGTATTTTTTCCACGGTAGGACTTACAATAGGTGCGCATACCAAAGCACGTGCCCCTTCCCGTTCTGCTCTAACCGCAGCAATAATGGCCTCTTCTATGGAGGTGGCAGAATATTCCCTTATAGTACAGAGATTTCCTCCTATCTTTTTCTTTGTTTCTCTTATATTGTCAAGCACTGGCCTTGCAGCAATGACAGCTATAAAATTTCCCTTTTCGGCATTTTGCAGTCTCTTTATGGTTTTAATTATCTGCCTCAAGGTTTTCATATTAGGCTCCCTTTTGTCTGACATTATCTTGTATAAAGTGCTCGCAGGTATGTTCGCCTCCTGTGCAAATTCCACTGCGGTCAGACCAAGATCTTCTTTCAATATTAAAGAAAATGTTCTCTGGAACTCTTCATAAGAATCGATAATAGCATCCATCACCCTATCTGATGGTTCCATACTTCCTCCATATATCAAATATAGTGTCCTTAAGCGGAAATGATAGAGCTTATATTTATACTTTCAGGAAAATCACTTTATACTCTATGGGAAACATTAAATATAGCTCAGATGAACGATTCCATTATTGAGAAAGGAGGTATAACGATATGAACAGCAAAAGTATTAACAGGATCATGGGTGCCATATTTGTCGTTACCGCTATGATGGCCATTGCATTTATTTCAGGTTGTACTGGACCTGAACAAAATAAAAATCAGACAGGGGATCTCACAGAGATACACTTTGGATACCAACCCAGTACTCATCAGATAACATATCTCACAGCAAAGGATAAAGGCTGGTGGGACAAGAACCTGGCGCCTTTGGGTATAGTAAAAACTACAGACAATCTCTTCCCAAGTGGAGCACCAGAAATGAATTCTATGCTTGCAGGGGACATCGATGTAGCATATGTAGGGGCAGCACCATTCATAGCAGCTTTGGGTAGTGGCATTGATGCCAAGATCGTGGCTGCTGTCCAGGTACAGGGTTCTGATATCTCAGTGCGCACAGGAGTGCCTTATGAAAAGCCTGAAGATCTCAAAGGTCTGAAGATAGCTACGTTCCCACCAGGTACCATCCAGGACACTCTGCTTAGGAGCTGGCTTAAAACGAATAATATCGACCCAGACAAAGATGTGACCATTCTGCCCATGACACCGGCAGACGCTGTGACAGCCATCTCGGCCAGCAAGGTTGATGCTACCTTCCTTCCGCACCCAGCACCAACTGAAATAAAGGAAAAGGGGTATGGTCGTACAGTGGTTCAGTCAGGAGAGATCATGCCTAACCATGCATGCTGTGTGGTAGTTGTAAGTGGAAAACTCATCAGGAACCACCCTGAAGTGGTTGCAAAAATTGTTGAAACACATGTAGATGCTACAGAGTACAATAATGCACATCCTGATGAAGCCGCACAGATCTATGCAGCTGATCAAGGAATGGACCTGAAAATTGTCCAGGATTCTATTAATGAGTGGGATGGTAGATGGGTGGCGGATCCACATCTGATCGTGAACTCAACTGTAGATTATGCAAATATACAGTATGAACTGGGGTATATAAGCAAACCACTTACAGAAAAAGATATATTTGATACATCTTTTTATGATTCCTTGCAAAAGTAAGTATATTAACAATAACTTACATGAATGAGCAAGGAGCTCTGTAAGCGGACATGATGAATAAAATAATACATGTGGTCAAGGGCAGGACAGTGGAGATCATCTCCATTATATCTGCCCTTTTGCTGTGGCAATTGGTCGCAGAGTTCATAGTTCGTAACAAGTTCTTTCTGCCAAGTATCGTTGATGTCATTTCGGCCTTTGTAACGATATTCCAGAGGCCATCTACTCTAGAACTTGGGTCATTAGCAATAGAAATGCCAGTGATCTTAGTTGACATTTTGCGCAGTTTGTTACATTTTTCCATTGGTATGGGGGCTGCCCTGATCATAGGAATACCCATAGGTATGATGATGGGCTGGTTCACAACATTTAACAGGATGTTCGATCCTATTATTGAGATGTTCCGGCCGATCCCTCCACTTGCTTGGATACCCTTTGCCATCATATGGTTGGGACTCACACCTGCATCGGCCGGTTTTCTGATCTTCATAGGAGCTGTGTTTCCCATTATAATTAATACTTTCACAGGTCTTAAGAACGTACCAAAGGTCTATGTAGAAGCAGCCAAGGTACTGGGATGCAAAAAAGACAGAGATCTTATAAGATATATTGCAATGCCATCTGCTCTTCCTTCCATAGCTGCAGGCATAAGAATAGCTATCGGTGTGGGATGGATGTGTCTGGTAGCTGCGGAAATGTTCGGAGTGAGCAAGTATGGATTAGGTTTTAAGATATGGCATCATTACTATCTCCACCAGATGGATATGGTTCTTGTATACATGGTGGTTCTGGGTCTTTTAGGTCTTTTGATCGATAAGTTCCTGAGATATGTTATCGATGAACATCTGCTCAAGTGGCAGGCAGGAGTTGTAAGATAATGGGAAAGGTCGAAATAAAGAACATCACCCGCATTTTCAGAAAGGAAGATGCACCTGAAGTCCTTGCATTGGATAATGTGAGCCTTCATGTAGATGACAAGGAGTTTGTATGTTTTTTAGGTCCTTCCGGCTGTGGCAAGACCACCCTTTTGCGTATCATTGCGGGGCTTGATACTCCTGATTCTGGGGAAATACTACTGGACGGAGATAAAATAACCATACCTGATCCAAAGAGAGGTATGGTATTCCAGGAGTATTCGCTTTTCCCTTGGAGGAATGTCACCGATAACATAATCTTTGGCCTGGAAATGAAAGGTGTTACCCGAAAAAAAGCAATAGAGGATGCTGAGAAATATCTTGAGCTGGTGGGCCTAACACAGTTCAAGGATAGCTACCCGTATGAACTTTCTGGAGGTATGAGACAAAGAGTTGCCATTGCACGTGCACTTGCCAATGAACCGGAAGTATTGCTCATGGACGAACCTTTTGGTGCACTGGATGCCCAGACCCGGAATTCTTTGCAACATCAACTCCTTGAAATTTGGAATAAAAAACATATAACCGTCCTGTTCGTTACCCACAGTGTGGACGAAGCTGTATTCCTGGCTGACAGGATAGTAGTTATGAGCGCACGCCCGGGGAAAATAAAGGAGATCATAAAAGTAGATCTCCCACGACCGAGAATACGGACAAGTCCAGAAGTTAACAAGCTACGGACAACTGTGCTGCAGTTGCTTTCAGAAGAGAGGAAAGAAAGGATCGATTAGTCACCTTTTCAAAAATAAGATAATGCTCAATTCATTCGGAACGTACGATCACTTTAGTTCCGGCCTCTACATCTTTTATGCTGACCTTACCCACAAGCTCCAGCACTTTTTCAGCCCTTACAAAACCCATAGAACAACCCGGCCGCACAAGCATCTGTCCGCCACATGTAGCAGAACCTGCGATAGTGGCATCATCCATCAATGTGAGATCATTGTCCACTTGTAAGTCACCCCTTATATCACAATATGGGCCAATGATCGCATTGTGTGCCTGTACATTCCCTTTGACCAGGGAGTTCTTTCCAAGTTCAAGATTTCCTTCAACTCTCAGCTCCTGCCAGAAATTACATCCTGCCCCTACTATCAGATTACCCTTGAGAAGAACACTTTTCTCAAAGTATGCTTTTTTTTGAATGATATAGGTGTTGGAACCGGCATGATACTTGATAAATTCGGTATTCATTTTATCACTGGTACAAGATGATATAATAAAACGTATCTTATACGCTGGCCTCTCATATATATTAGTTTTACAGGTTTCCTTTATGCTCCCATAACGCAAGAGTGATCAGCGACAGGGAAGTAGCAACAATATTATCTTCCCCTGCACCCCAGAAGCCTTCAGAGCTCTGTGCTTTCATGAGCCAGTCTATGGAGACTTTAAGTTCTTTCCTCAAACCTAACATTAAAAGAGACTGCATGACTATATTGCTGGTTGCTATGTTCTTCCATCCACCATCCAATCCACGTTTCTCAAGCAACCAAAGAGCTCTCTCTTTAACAAGGTCATGATATTCATCCTGCATAGTAGTGTCCTGCTTTGCTAATGCCATGATCACAAGTGCAGTGGTTCCAGGATGTTCCCATTCAGGTCCATAGTTGCCTAATAACCACTGATATCCAGCAGGGTCCTGGATATCCATATCCGCTAATGCAATGAGAGAATAGGCAGTATCATACACGTTATCGTTCCAGGCATCCCCCTTTTTTTGCGAAAGAAGCCATTGCCCTGCATCCGGGAAGATCAGACCCATGTGAGAAAGGGAAGAGATCGCTCTGGCAGTCTCCCTTACATTTCCCCCCCAAGGGGGGTAGCCTTTAAGACATATAAGATGAGCAGTATGCAGACTGGGCAGTTTCCATGCCCCACGAGCCCAGACCACCCGTGAGATCCTCTTGATGGAGTCCGGCTGCTGCATCTCGATCCAATCAAGCGCTTTTTTGATCATGGGGTCCATACAATATAATATGCTGGTCTGTATTTAGTGTTTTTCTAGCAACGCATCCTATACCTGTATCTCTGAGCATACTCCGCTTGTTTACCAGGATTCCACTGGTTCACACGACCATAGTAACCTGTTATCCTAGAGATGTGATCAGTTACTGGGCCTGAGCACAATGGGCATATCTCATTTACACCTCTGGACGTATGTCCTTTATCACATATAGAAAAATCAGGTGAGAAACAAAAATAAGCAAGCTTTGTTTTCGCCAGCTTCCTGACAAACTCATTAAGCCCAGCAGGGTCCGGACAACTTTCACCCATCCATATATGACAGATAGTACCGCCAGTAAAAAATGGATGGAACTCCGATTCGATGCTTATCCTATCTGTAAGAGGGATGCTTGCATGATAAGGCAAGTGAGTGGAATTGGTGTAATAGTATGCTCCTTCGATGCCCTGAACTTTAGATCTTTTCCCAAAGTTCTCTCGGTCGAGCATTGCAAGCCTGTGTGCAGTGCTTTCTGCAGGAGTTTGCTCCAAAGTGTATTCTATACCGTCCTCGTTGGAGAACTGCTTTATCCTCTTAAGCACATGGGCAATGATCTCTATACCAATCCCTGTTTTTTTGTCGATACCATCTCCAGTGAGGTCCAAAAGGCATTCGTTCATACCTACAATACCAAATGTAAGGTGGCGTTCCTTAAAGTCAAAATATGGTACATCATCATCTGTTCTATTGAGCAGCCATGGCAGAAGCTTCCACTCACAGAGTGACCTTTTGACGATATTCTGACCTTCCAGCAGTGCCTTGCGAGCAATGTCAAGGCTATTATCCAGCTGCACAATAAAATCATCTTCATCCGCTGATCGGAGAGCCACCCCGGGTAGGTTGATGGTCACAACCTTATTAGAACCTGTACCCATGCCACCAGCAGTCCAGATACCCCCTGCATGCCGGCTCAGCAATCTGCAGCACATGGCATGTACCGTATCCTCTTCCAGATAAGGAGCTGCGAGGTTCAGGAAATAAGGTGCACCTGTAACCGAAGTGGTATGCATGGTCTCCATCCATAAGGGATCATTGAAATCATGGTCCTTAGTGATGGCCGTGGTAATCAGAGGGAATGTGAAGGGAGCACCTGTGGGATCGCCATCTGCTGAAACTCTCATGAAAGCGCTATATATTCGCCGTGCCTCATCTTCGAATTCTGAATACGTTGCATTGAGTGTTTTACCTCCGTATATCACTCTTTCATCTTTCAGTGCCTGAGGGCATTTCAATCTCAGGCCGATATTGGTAAAAGCGCTCTGCGTCCCTATCCTGTTAGACAGGTTCATCTGGAACATGAAACTTTGTACTGTCTGGTATATCATGGGATCGTCCATTCTCTCATAATACAGGTATGGAGCCAACAGCCAGTTAAGCATGTCCACGGCCTGGGCTCCTGCGAAGAATTGCTGAGAATGTATCATAAATGACATAACATGGAGCAATGCAGAATCCAGTCTTTTTGCAGGCAGGCTACGTATATCAGGGAACTTCAGTCCGTCCATGAGGATGATACGCCCATCAATGCCATTGCAATAGGGCATGAAAGGGCTATGCAGGTCATGTATATGTATCAGACCTTCCAGATGAGCTGCTGCCACATCCTTAGAGTAAAGTTTTTCCAGAGCATATCGTTTTTTGATCTGGGATGCAATATGCAGATCTATCAACGAAGGACTGTTCCTGGTGTTCGAGTTCTCGGTAAGCAACCAGTTCTTTTTGAAAAGCACATCGTCTATGAGCTCCACAGGATCCCTGAAATCAAGCCTGTCCACATTACCCCCACTTGATATCTGTGTCATAAATAAAAATCTGTGATGCTGGTTTATATAGTTATTTCATTTCGGCTCTGTAGAAAATCATTAAGCTCAATATCTTCAGCCTGAAATACCTCCTATAGAGCGGGATACATGAACACATTCAGATAAATGTCAATTTGATATGTTCCCAAGAGAAAGTATTTCTACAGAGGCCAAAGACCCAAGATAGAATGGATGTTTGTCTTTTTAATTCAATTCATCATTTTGTTTAATTTTTAGTGCCAGCCGTTGTAGATAAAAGGCTACTGGAAATCCCAAGATACTGGGTATCCAGAAAGATACAATGCGGTAGATCAATATCACCACTACAGTTATAGGAATTGGCACCCCCATGACGTTATAAAGTGCAGCCATCGACCCTTCTACTACCCCTACTCCACCTGGGATTAAAAAAGCCATCTTTCCAAAAAAAATGGGTAGACCATAACCGGCAATTAATATGCCAATGCTCACTTTGTACCCAGCTGCTAGGAATATCAAGTATAGTGTCATTATGTCAAACCCTATGCTTAGAGCTGAGTTAAAAGCTGGTAGTTTCCAGCCATCCCCTTTTAACCTGTCCAACGAACCAAACAGACGCTGGAATGTTTCAGATGAAGTGAAAGTATATTGTTTTCCGTTCAATTTTTTCCATGAGGTGAAAACTTTGCTCACTGCTGAGATGAGCTGCACACGGTGGGTATTTCCCCATAGAACTATGATAATTAAAGCTCCAATAAATATCAGTATCATGATGAAGGCAATTATTTGTGCTTTTGAGAGTTCATGTATGATCAACAGATACGCGCCCCCAAGAAAAGCTACAAACAAAAGTATTGCATTGTTAAATACTGTAGGCAAGGTTCCTGCCTGGACTGCCCCCTGCCGATTCACACCCAGAGCACGGGTCCAGTGATATGTGGCTGCTGAGTTCCCCAGCGTGCCTCCGGCTATCAATCCTATACTGGAAGCGGCTAGTGCGATCAACGTTCCCCATAATATGGAAAGTTCCTGTCGTGCGATCGCTACACATGCCCTTAGAAGATAACCGTATTCCAGATAGCTGGCTATTTGGGCCACAATGGCCAGCATAAAGATCCATATATTCATTGAACTGATGACTTTAAATGAGTTTTCTAAAGCTGTAAGTTGTGGTAAGATCAGATGCACTGCAAGACCTAATATAAGCAGTTCCAAAAGGTAGTGGCCAGCTCGCAAAGTAAGAGGGGGAAATAATTCCTGATTAGAGCTGCCGTTTTTTTCTTTGGGGGCCATTTTGATTATCTCGACTCTGCTTATTAAGGAAATAAATCAAATTTTAATCTTTTTTACTTCAATTCTCGTTTTAGGCAATTAAACTAATCTGCGTAGACAGACTCATTAAATAGCTATTGATTTCAACTAAAGGACCTCAAGTTATAAATATAAACTCAAATTTTGACGATTTTATTTTTAACAGTTGAATATATATCTTTCTTCGTTCTAACCACAATCTAATTAGTTCTGTTTCTTTTAGCTGATTGGTAATCTTTTTACTTTCACTTATATTGGTTTTTACATTTTTCTCCCAAAACTCCTGCTTAATTTGCGAGCCTTTAAAGTTATCTTACGATTGTATTATATTGATTGAGGATTATGTTCTTCATTAGTTTTTCAGGTATGAACAATCACACTCTCCCATTTTGGAGTTTACAGACTTCAGAGATGCTTCAAAAACTTGAAGCAACATCTAAAGGTTTGACCAGTGAGCAAGCTCAGCAGCGCCTATCGCTTTATGGTTCCAACATATTGAAGCCTTCAAAAAAGTCTGACTCTTTAACGATCCTACTCGGTCAATTCAGAAGTCCCATTGTACTCATCCTTCTGTTTGCATCTGGCCTATCGTTTTTCCTTCATGATTCTGCAGATGCTCTAATCATTTTTATTATTGTATTGATCAGCGGTCTTCTGGGCTTCTGGCAGGAAAAAGGTGCAGCAAATATTTTTGATAAATTGGTTGCTACGGTACAAATAAAATCCACTGTTTTACGTGATGCGAAAGAAACTGATGTTCCAATAGATATGATAGTACCTGGAGACATTGTGGTCCTAAATGCTGGAGATATAATTCCTGCTGACTGCCTTATAATAGAATCAAGAGATATGTTTGTCAATGAAGCAGCCCTTACAGGTGAAACCTTTCCAGTAGAAAAAGAGGTAAAGATATTGGAAGCAATAACTCCTCTTGGTCAACGTGTGAACTCTCTATGGATGGGAACAAATGTGATCAGTGGAAGTGCGAATGCGCTGGTCGTGCGCACTGGCAAGGAAACAGAGTTCGGTAAAGTTTCCGAAAGACTGAAATTAAGACCGGATGAAACAGAATTTGAAAAAGGTGTTATGAGATTTGGCTATTTCCTTATGGAAGTTACCCTTCTAATGGTCATATCCATCTTTGCTATTAATGTTTATCTGGCGCGTCCTATTCTGGATTCCTTTCTATTTTCACTAGCTCTTGCTGTGGGGCTGACTCCACAATTATTACCGGCTATCATCAGTGTTAATCTTTCTCATGGAGCTAAGCGCATGGCGCACAGGAAGGTCATAGTCAAAAGGCTTTCCTCCATAGAGAATTTGGGTAGTATGAACTTGCTTTGTTGCGATAAGACTGGAACATTGACCTCAGGGGTACTAAAAGTACACTCAGCTTGTGATATAGATGGATATGAAAGCGACAAGGTATTCTTATATGCCTATATAAATGCTTATTATCAAACAGGTTTTGATAATCCTATTGACCAGGCTATCATTGACGCACGTCAGTTCGACCTTGCGGGCTATCAGAAGCTTGATGAAGTGCCCTATGATTTTATCCGTAAGCGTTTGAGTGTGCTATTCACAAAGGGCAGCACACATCATATAGTCACCAAAGGTGCGCTTGAGAACATACTTGAAGTCTGTTCCTCAGCTGAAGTTGTTGATGGCAGCATTGTAGAGATCTCAGAAGTGCGTAGCAAACTTCAAAAAAAATATGAAGAATTTAGCAATAAGGGCCTGCGAACACTGGGTCTTGCTTATAGGAATTTGGGTTCAGAGTCAGTTATTAGTAAAGACAGCGAAGCTGAAATGACATTTTTAGGATTCATATTCCTTTTTGATCCTCCAAAATCTAACATCAGTGAAACTATTAAGAGCATGGAACAGCTTGGTATTGAATTGAAGTTGATCACAGGAGACAATAAACTGGTAGCGGGTAATGTGGGCCAGCAAATAGGACTATCAAGTTCTAAGATTGTTACTGGTACTGAACTTCGGCAAATGAGCGATGAAGCTCTTATCAAACAAGTCAATGGTGTAAATATCTTTGTTGAGGTAGATCCTAATCAGAAAGAGCGTATCATTCTTGCTCTACGGAAAAATGGAAATGTTGTGGGGTATATTGGTGATGGTATTAATGATGCCTCGGCACTCCATGCTGCAGATGTTGGAATATCCGTGGATCGTGCTGTTGATGTTGCTAAAGAAGCAGCGACTATTGTTCTTTTGGAAAAGGACCTTGGTGTTCTCGTTGAAGGTGTGAAAGAAGGAAGGGTTACTTTTGCCAACACTCAGAAATATGTATTCATGGCAACAAGTGCAAATTTCGGGAATATGTTTAGCATGGCGGGAATATCCGTTTTTCTTCCTTTTCTCCCTTTATTGCCAAAGCAGATCCTTCTCATCAATCTGTTAACTGATCTTCCTGAAATGACAATTGCTGCTGATAGCGTAGATATTGAAATGGTGAAATTTCCACGGCGCTGGGATGTTGTTTTTATTCGTAAGTTCATGTTAATATTTGGGTTTGTAAGTTCGGTGTTCGATTATCTTACTTTTGGCGTACTTCTTTTGTTGTTGCCGGGAATGATCGGTCAGTTCAGAACAGGCTGGTTTTTAGAGTCAGTCGTTTCTGCTTCATTAATCGTGCTTGTTATTAGAAGTCGTAAGCCTTTCTTCAAGAGCGAACCTGGGAAATATCTATCAATTGCCACACTTCTAACGATTGTAACTGCATTGCTTTTCCCCCTTACTCCTTTAGCGGTACTCTTTGGTTTTGAGCCACTGTCCTTTTCCACGGTATTTATAATTGCAATTATTGTGTTCTTATATATTGTAACAGCAGAAGTGATAAAAAGATTCTTTTACAGCAGGGTGAAATAAGAGGCAGGTCTGTTTTTTTACTTGATCAGGTATTGAATCTCCTGTTTCCTTTAACTTCTGTCTTAACTTCCATTCCGCCACAGAATAAACCATCTGGGCCAAGACCATTACCATTGTTAATGCTTCAATTCGTTCTGGTTTTTTCAAATACACTTCAGAAGCTCTAAAATTCCCATATTTTAGAAATCTGAACCCTTGCTCCACCTTACTCTGTTTTTTGTAATAGTTCAGCATCTGTTCAGCACTGATATTCAGATAATTGCTAGCGATAATGAATCTTCCAAGGTATTAGGCTTCATGTTGTATGAATTCTTCATTCCTGGATACTTCAGCATCGATAACATAGTATTTGATGACTTTTTCATCTTTTCTCGGTCTTCCTCTTTTGAAATTTTCTTTTTTGGAAACTTCAGATATCTGCACATTTTCCAGTGAACAGTAAGGATTCTCTTGCTTTCATTTTTCTACAAAAGATCTTGCATCATCCTCACATACAAAATCTATGTTCTTAAGATGTTTAAGTTCTTTTAGAGCTTGCTGTAAGTGCTTTTCAACCTTCTTATCAAAAGATGTATCCTTTCTCTTCTGCATTTCAGTAGAATGAACAACAACCCACTTTTGCTCTACATCAGCGTAGTTAATACAAGTTTCATAGAAAGAGTATCGAGGATCTTCTCCTGTTGTGAATTTCAGATCAGAACTTAATAGCCCCTTAGAAAGAGTGAGTGTTTGAGGAACTCTGGTGATCCACTTCATATCTTCCCCCATTGATCTTATGTTCTCCTCAGAATACAGATCACTGTCAGCAATGTAATAAACATCATCGGGAAAAGTTATGTTATCCTAAAGTCGTTTCATGGCTTCGATTATAGTCTCCTTGTCTGAAGTGTTACCAGAATAAGCCTTTGCGAACAATGGTATCCCACACTAAAAGCGTACAAAAATTACACCTGTTTTTTAAATCCAACAACAGAATCCACTATCTTTGTAAATTCCTTTGACCACTCAGTGGCATTGGCATCCAGGATATGCACTTTTCCACTATCCTCTATCTCAGCAAGCTCGGGATCCATGGGTAATGATGCAAGTACTGGCACACCAAAGTCCCTAGATGCTTTTTCGACTCCGCCTTTGCTGAAAAGATAGACCTTCTCATCGCAATGGGGACAAGTGATCACGCTCATATTCTCCACTATGCCGATCACAGGAACTTTTAGCATATGGGCAAAAGTAATTGACTTGCGCACACTTACCAGCGCCATGTCCTGGGGTGTAGTAACGACCACAGCGCCATCGATCACTTCAATGAGCTGGGCAATGCTGAGAGGCTCATCACCTGTTCCTGGTGGCAGGTCAACTATCAGATAATCGAGCTTTCCCCATGAAACATCTTCCAGGAACTGTTTGATAGCCGCCATCTTAGCCGGTCCCCTCCATATCACCGGGGAATCCTTATCCTCAATAAGTAAGGCGATGGACATGACTTTGAGGTTATCTGTCACGGATACAGGAACAATACCTTTCTCGTCCACTTCAGGCCTTTTATCCTCTATTCCGAACATCTTGGGTATGCTTGGCCCATGAATGTCACTATCAAGGAGACCCACTTTGAATCCCTTTCTGGCAAGCTGGGCTGCAAGATTGGCCGCAACTGTGCTTTTACCTACTCCTCCCTTTCCGCTCATTATCATTATCTTGTTCTTAATGGCCCTCATATTGGCAACTAATTTTGATTCCTGTGGCTTCTGGAGCAGATCCTGTGGCTTTTGAACTTTTGTGTCCATATTTTTCACCTGACAAATAATTCAAATTTTCAAAATATGTAATATATGCATTTGGCTTATATTGGCCTTCCGCAGCTTTTGTTCTCCTCTTCGATAGTGACATAATCCCCACCCGAGATCTCTATAGCTCTGCCGGTAGTGAGAGCAAAAGTAACTTTTCTTCTGGCACTTTGCAAGTCCTCCCAAAAGGCTCTCCTTGATATCCCCATTTTAAAGGATGCCTCTTCCTGTGTGAGGTCCTCAAGGTCCACAAGACGCAAAGCCTCAAGTTCTTCCATTGCAATGCAAACTACCTCCAGTTCCTGCAAAGGCACTCCTCTGGGTTTAAAATATATCACTTCCGGAGTAAGTTCCACACGTCGTGGACATTTAGGACGTCCTCGCTCTTTCATAGTGTTTTCTCACATCGGATATTAAATATATATAGTTTGCCATGATCGATATTATATGCCCTGAACATTTTCAAATGCGCTTCTATACATTGGCCGTATTTACGGAATAAACTTGATGACAGTGATTTTATGAGCATTTCTATAGAGCCATATTATTGGCTGTGCCTAAAGTTCCACAGAATATCCTGCAAAAATGTCAACAAAAGCATCTGGGTATTTCATCCTGATATCTTCCTTATGGGCCGTACAATGGCCAGCACCTATTAATTTCATGCCTTTGAAGAGATCATGTTCCTGGCTGTCGTGCAGACCACCTACTATACCGATCACCATACCAAACGAAGACGCTGCATCCAAAATTGCAGAAAGCCCAGGGTGCGCGCAGCCAGTGACAACATAAAGACCTTCACTGGATTCCAGTATCAAAGATTGTTCTTTTATTTCTTTTCCAAGTTCGCCTGTCGTGTATATCCCCTTGCATATCTCTTGGGGGTTTTTTATCTCAAACAGCCTGGGATTCCTGGATATATCTATTTCCTTAAGAAAAGTGAGGCCACCTGCCTGTTTCCCTCTTGTAGATATCTCTTTTTTCAGGTTAGCTGAAAAACTTGCCGGTATAAAGACATCCACATCTGGATTCATATTAAGAAAAGTTGGTACACCGCCAATGTGGTCCCAATGCTGATGAGATAGCACCAGAATGTCTATCTCTTCTGGTGAAAATCCAAGTTTGTCCATATTTGCCAGAAGGATATGAGCATCCCATCCAGTATCAAAGAGAATTTTGTGCCCTACGGTTTCGATAAGGCAAGAAAATCCCCATCCCTTATTCAAACTTTTTTTTGCCTCATTATCGTAAATGACAGTAAGCTTCATACTGATGTTCCAGAACTGCATTTATATTTTTTCTCGAAACGTATTTAACACATGTGAGAATAAATATATAACACTATCCGGTGAGTGTTAAATATGAACTCTTATGTAGAACCAATAGGAAAAGGAAGGAGAGTTATTTTTGCATTACGGTCTTGGTATTGACACAGGTGGGACCTATACAGATGCTGTCCTTTTGAGAGGAACGGACGGTGTGATCGTAGATTCCAAAAAAGCGCTTACTACATACCCTGACCTTCATACTGGCATAAGTGCAGTTCTGGACGCGATTGACCAAGAGCTACTTAGCCAGGTCAACCTCGTATCGGTTTCTACCACCCTTTCTACTAATTCTTTGCTGGAGGGTACTGGTACTCCTGTAGGACTTGTACTTATAGGCCAGCATCCGGCTGAACAGGAGTTCCCTACCCCGGACCTCATAGTTGTGTCTGGTGGCCATGGTCCAAGTGGTGAGGAAGAGATGTCTCTAGATACCGAAGCTATCAAAGAGTTTGGTAAAAGGACAAAAGACAAAGTGTCAGCATACGCAATCTCCGCTTTTTTTGGTACAAGGAACCCTGAACATGAACTACGGGCCAAATCCCTTATCCAGAAGGTTACTGGAAAACCTGTCGTATGCGGTCATGAACTTTCCCAGGAGCTAGGTGCCTATGAAAGGGCAGTGACTGCTGTTCTTAATGCCCAGTTGATACCTATTACACATCACTTTGTTAGTGCTGTTATAGCAGACATCAAGAAAAGAGGCATTAATGCAAGGATGCTTATGTTGAAATGTGATGGTTCTGTATATAATCTTGAGGATGCTCTGGAAAAACCCATTGAGACCATTTTTTCCGGCCCAGCTGCAAGTCTTCTTGGAGCATCGTATCTTGCAAAACTGGACACATGTGCTGCCATAGATGTAGGTGGTACCAGCACTGACGTATCTGCTATGTACCAGGGGATTCCCGAAATAAGTGATTCGGGATCTGTAGTGGGAGGCTGGAAGACCAGGGTCAGGGCCATGAAAATGGAAACTTCGGCCACAGGTGGGGACAGCCATGTATGGATCACCGATGGGAAGCTGAAGATAGGTCCCAGACGTGTTATTCCTCTTTGTGTAGCTGCTACTGAGTATCCCAGCCTGTTACAGAAGCTCAATATTATGAAACCTCTATCTCGTAAATTACTGAATGAGAACTATCAACCCACCAAGTTTTTATTAAGGACAGGTTATTCCAGCAATTGGCTGAGCAGCGAAGAAGCTGAAATGCTAAAGCATATAGAAGGTGACCCGATCAGTATACATGATCTCTATACTGCTATGCATGCCATGCCGTCCGGAAAAGTGATCGATTCACTTATAAATAAAAGGCTGGTGCAAGCTATTGGTTTCACACCCACCGATGCTTTGCATGTAAGAGGGGAATACACTGCTTGGAACCAAGATGCTTCCCATGCAGGTGCTGAACTCCTTTCTCGCTATAACGGCAGTAAGAAGTATGAGTTCTGCACCCTTGTGAAAGAAACTGTGGCAAGGAATATGGCCTATAGCCAGATGGCTTTCCTTTTGCCTGAAAGGACCAGACCCCTCTTGGAAGAACTGCTTAGTGGCCTATATCCGGCAAAGTTCAGTTTGAAATTGCCTATCGTATTATTGGGAGGGCCTGTAAAAGCATATTCAGAAGAGATGTCTGCGCTTTTAGATGCTGATATTATAGTCCCGGAACATGCAGAAGTGGGAAATGCCGTAGGGGCTCTTGCCGGAAGGGGTGTCAAGAAAGTTGAGATATTGATCATACCAATGTCCATAGAAAAACCTGCAAAGGATTTCCTTATCTTCTATCCAGGTGGAAGGGAACATATTGTGGACTACAGAGAAGCTTTTGAGAAAGCAAGGCAGATAGGGCTCGAGATGGTGTTCGATTATGAGAACAGATGTGGAGTAAGCAAGGAAGAGACCCAGACAAATATATCGGTGAAGAACATCTCTCCCGAGAACTGGCCTTACCCACCTCTGGAAACCAGGATCACCATTGTGGGCGTAGGCAATCCTATGATGATCATAAAGGAATGAAATGGATAGTTTTCATGCTTTCATCCCTTATTCTTATATTAAGTTGTGTCTCAGATCTATTATATTAAGTTTTTGAGATAATTATTTATATTTCATCTCATATTAGAGTAATTGTCGATCAAGATCATACTTGAAAAGACTTACTATAAGTAGGCTGTGAGCACAATGATAATATGTGTTACAACAAAAGATAACGGTCCTGAGGCGAAAATCGATCCACATTTTGGAAGATGTGCATATTTTATGTTCGTGGATACGGATTCCATGCAGGAGCATGAATTTGTGAAAAACCCCTACGCTGCTGAGTCCCAGGGTGCTGGTGTGAAGGCTGCACAGTATATTACAGACCACGGAGCAGACGTGCTGATCAGCGGGAACCCTGGTCCACATGCTACTTCAGTGATGGAAACTGCAGGAATAAAGATAGTGAAATATCCTGAAATGAGCGCTATGGAAGCTGTGCAGAAATTCCTTGGAACAAATGATCTTTAAAAGGTGAAAAATATGAAGATATGTGTACCATCTATGGGTAAAACCGGTTTGGAAGACCAGGTCGGACAGCATTTTGGAAAGGTTTTGAACTATATCATGTACGATACAGAGAGCAGTGAGGTCACAGTAATACCTAATACCAGCGAGCACAATGGCGGAGTAGGACTACCTCCTGAACTGATGTCCCAAAATGGTGTCAATGTTATGCTTTGTGGGGGTCTTGGGAAGAAAGCTGTTGCTATGTTCGAGAAGTATGGTATAGAAGTATTTGTGGGGGCACAGGGTACTATCTGGGATGCCCTGAAAGCATGGGAAACAGGAAAATTACAAAAAGCAACCATGGACAATGCATGCAGTTCTCATGAGCATCACGATCACCAACATAGCCATGACCATCACCACCACTAATGTTTGCACCCTCTGTGAGATGATAATAGCGTAAAAGAATATCAGAGGTTTCATGAAAATAGCAGTAGCAAGCGGGAAAGGGGGTACAGGTAAGACCACAGTGTCCCTTAACCTTGCATTATCCCTTGAAAATGTCCAGCTCCTTGACTGTGATGTAGAAGAACCGAACTGCAATCTGTTCCTGGACCATGAGCTTGAAAAAGTGAGGGATGTGCAGGTACAGGTACCTGTCATTTCCAAGGAGAGGTGTGATCTATGCATGAAATGTGTAGATGCCTGCCGTTTCAACGCACTTGCTAAACTACTTAAAAGTGTCATGTTCTTTCCCAAGCTATGCCATGGTTGCGGAGCATGTTCCCTTGTATGTCCATTGGGTGCCATCCATGAAGAAGGTAGATCGATAGGGATCATTGAACGGTCTGCTTCAAGTAGTAGTGGTACAGAGCTCTATCAGGGTCTGTTAAGTATCGGAGAGCCTATGGCATCTCCTATAATCCATGCGCTTAAAACATATATTGATGATACAAGGACAGTGATCATAGATTCCCCACCAGGTCTTGCATGCCCGGCCATTTCTGCTATAACCGGGACAGATTACTGTGTGCTTGTTACTGAGCCCACACCTTTTGGATTACATGACCTGTCACTTGCTGTTGAACTATTAAAAGAACTGCACATTCCCTATGGAGTGGTGATCAATAGATATGGCATAGGTGATGAACGGGTGGATAGGTATTGCTCTGAGAACAATATCCCGGTGCTTATGAAGATACCAAATGAACTGAAAATAGCTGAACTATATTCCCAAGGTATTCCTTTTGTGCTGAAGATGCCACAGTGGAAAGCAAATTTCCTTGATATGTTCAGCCAAATCCAAAAGCTGACAGGAAGGTGCTGAAAATGCCAAAACTGATCACTGTGATCAGTGGGAAAGGTGGTACTGGCAAGACCACTCTTACAGCAGCTTTTGCTTCCCTCGCTAACAATGCCCTGATAGGGGATTGTGATGTGGATGCTGCTGATATCCATCTGATACTGAAACCAGAGTTGACCAGCAAACAGGATTTCTATGGTATGGAAGTAGCTTCCATTAACAGGGATAATTGTTCTGCTTGTGGCTTGTGTGCAGAAAGATGCAGATTTGGTGCTATTTCAAAAGAATTAGTTATCACTGCACATATCTGTGAAGGGTGTGGTGTATGTTCTCTTGTCTGTCCTGAAAATGCCATAACAATGAAGGAACATAAAGCTGGGGAAATATTCAGGTCCGTAACAAGGTTTGGTCCTTTAGTCCATGCAAAGTTAGGAATAGGGGAAGAAACAAGTGGAAAACTGGTATCGATGGTTAGGAAGATCTCCAGCGAAATGGCTGTGGAGAATGGCATTGATCTTATCATTGTAGACGGACCCCCCGGAACCGGATGCTCTGTGATCGCGTCCATAACTGGCGGGGACCTTGTATTAATAGTTACAGAGCCAAGTGTAGCAGGGATACATGATCTTAAGAGGGTATTTGAGGTTACCGCTCATTTTGGGATAAAGGCAGTGGTTTGTATCAACAAATATAATATCAACGAAGAAAAAACAGCAGATATAGAAAAATTCTGTCAAATTAAAGGTATCGATGTAGTAGGCAAGCTTCCTCTGAGCGATATCCCTGTTAAAGCAATGATTAAAGGTCAAACGGTTATAGAATATGATGATGGTACTTTTTCAGGGGCAGTTAGGGATATGTGGGATAAGATAATGGCAGGTTCGTGTGGGTGATCACATCGTCAATTTTTCATCAACCTTAAATGATCTTTTATAAATAAGAAGGGACGCTATTTTATTCCAAATATACATTCCAATATGCTCAATGCCGTGAGAATCAACCATTAAAATTATAATAACCACTGAAATTCCCAATAACATCTGTATTTTTTTGACTATTATTAAATTCTTTATCACAAGATAAAGCTAAATTAACCTTGCTAAGAATTTATCTCTCTCAGCAAAAAATAAAACCCGAAAAATAGAGAATGGAAGAGATAAATTAGAGCTGCACGTATCTGGCAATGTCCCCAAGGTCTTCTTCGATCCTTAGCAACTGATTATATTTTGCAGTACGCTCGCTGCGCGCAGGAGCTCCCGTCTTAATAAGATCTGCCCCTATGGCCACAGAAATATCTGAGATGGCAGTATCTTCGGTCTCTGCAGAGCGATGACTGACCACTACAGCATATCCGTTGCGGTTTGCAAGCATCGCTGCATCGAAAGCTTCAGAAATAGTGCCTATCTGATTCACTTTCAGCAGCAAAGCATTAGCAGCACACATCTCGATACCGTTTGCAAGACGGTTAGTGTTTGTTACGAACAGATCATCACCCACAATAAGAGTCTCCCAAGCCTCAGTGGTCAGGTTTGCGAAATCCTCAAAAGCCTCTTCGTGGAAAGGATCTTCTATATAAATGATCGGATAAGTGTCTATCAATTCAAGATAAAGATCAGTGAGTTCCCCTGCATCCAGTAACTTACCATCGATAGAATATGTTTCCCCGTCAAAGAACTCTGAAGCTGCAGCGTCAATACCAACGGTGATATCCGATTCTGTATAACCCGCTTCTTCTATTGCGCTCATCAGGGCATCAAGGGCATCCGTGGTCATGGCCAATGGTGGAGCATATCCTCCCTCATACCCTACATTCGTTGCTGAGGCACCATATTTATCTTCAAGCACCTTACGCAAGACGTGATATGTCTCAGCTCCCATCCTAAGTGCTTCCGTATAAGTATCAGATCCCTTTGGCTGTATCATGAACTCCTGGATAGCAAGATCATTGCCAGCGTGTTTACCACCATTTATAACGTTCATTGTAGGAACAGGAAGGGTATGTGCATTCGTACCTCCAAGATATCTATACAATGGGATGTTCAGAGAATCTGCAGCTGCCTTTGCAACCGCTATTGAAACACCTAAAATAGCATTGGCACCTAACATCATCTTGTTATCAGTACCATCCATAGCTATCATAAGAGCATCAATACCTCGCTGATGACGGACATCCATCCCCACAAGGTCACCTTCAAGAGTGGTGTTCACGTTGTCCACTGCATCGAGGACACCTTTTCCCCTGTAGCGATCTGCCTCGTTATCCCTTAACTCAATAGCCTCATGGGTACCGGTGGAAGCACCTGAAGGAACACTGGCGCGCCCAAAACCACATCCGGTATACACATCCACTTCTACCGTGGGATTGCCCCGTGAATCAAGGATCTCTCTCGCATGCACTTTTTCAATCTTGTACTTACGTTCATCAGCAATGTAAACCATCCTGTTCCACCTCCATGTTCTAACCCATAGAAGGCGATTAGTGTATATATTATTTATTCTTAGCGTTTTGTTTGGAAAGAAAAAAGAGACCAGATCATATTTACATAAATTATATAATATTTAAGAATAATGTTATTCTATATGACAATAGAATATACTGATATCCTAGATGAGCAAAGTAAAGAAATAATTGAATTACTCCAAAACCTTGGAGTTGGCAGAACAGAGGCTATTTCTATTGCTTGTCTTTCTTGTGGAAAAGAAATTACTTCTCAAGATATAGAACAAGCTTCGGGGATGAGGCAACCCGAAGTAAGTGTTTCCATGAGACCATTACGTAAAAATGGATGGATAGAAGAACGCAATGAGAAAAAGAACTCTGAAAAAGGCAGGCCTGTCAAATACTATAAACTGATAGTCCCCCTTAGGGAGATAATTGAAACTTTCGAAGAAGATATACAGCAAAAGAACAAAGAAATGGAAGAGATCCTTAGACATTTAAAAGATTTTGGAACAAACTGAGCTCAAAGTATATTTCAAATGTTTTCAAATGTAACTGATTAACAAACCTTCAGATAATAATTTATTCGCACTGTAATGCGGAAAAAAGGCAGATCTCACGCATCCTTGTACTCGAATGTCCTGCCATCCACTAGAAAATCCCGTCCTTACAATGACAAACCCTGCTCTAAGAACTCCATACTAATGTCTATCCATCTTGCGGCATGAATGAGCGAGCCCATGGAAATGATATCAACACCCGTCTTAGCATATTCTTCAAGGTTTCCGATATTAATATTACCAGATACTTCGATGAAAACATGCTCTTTTAAACCTGCTTTTTTAAGCGTTTGTACTGTTCTTAAGACCTCACCAGGACTCATGTTATCGAGCATGATGATATCCACTTCCATACCAGCCACCAGCAAAGCATCTTCTAGACTTTCCACTTCTACTTCTATCTTCTGAGTGAAACTGGCTCTTTTTTTTGCCTCCTTTATGGCTGCTTCAAACCCCATTAGCTTGATATGATTATCCTTAAGCATGATACAATCTGACAGACCGAACCTATGAGGGTCCCCACCTCCTGCCACCACAGCCTGTTTTTCTAAGCTCCGCATACCAGGTATTGTCTTACGAGTGCAGGCAATTCGTGCATCTGAAAACTTTCGCACGATCTGCACGCATTTATTAGTCATGGTGGCAATGCCGCTAAGATGACCCAAGAAGTTCAAAGAGAGTCTCTCTGCCCTCAGCATTGATACAGAACTTCCTTTTAAAGACAATATGGCTTCTCCTGCCAATATCTGATCACCATCTTGATGCATGGCCACTGCCTGCAGATCAAAGTACTTGAAAATAGACATTGCAACATCAATGCCTGCAAGAGTACATTCCTCCTTGCTGATAATGATCGCTTCAACCTGTCGCTCCGGAACAAGGATACATGAAAGATCATAAGGACCAAGGTCTTCCTGAATGAAATGTTCTAATTCACTATTGAGCATTTTTGACCACCACATATTTCAATGTTCTTTATGTAAATTGTAATAGATATTCTTAATTTCCTAGCCTTACTTTGAGCGTAACATAAAATAGCAGGGCAATAAATAAAGACAGCACACTCATTTAACCTTAATGCAAGCGACTAAAGTAGCTAAAAATAAGATTATGACCATTAAGTTATTACATTACAGTATTTATTATCCAATGTTCTTGGATGCATTATCTATAGCTACGATGATCTTCATGGCCATTCTTCTATCGATATAGAAGGCATTATAAATATTATATAAAATCACACTCAATTCAGTAATCAAAACTATTTAAGGTAGAATACAAAGGATAAAATTTATAGAGAAGGAAATATTATCCCTCTCTAAGCGAAGGTACCATAAGGACCCTATATAAGGAACCCGTCAATAAACTTTCACAGTCAATTATGGGATGATCAGCACAGGCCTTTTTGAGTACCGCACCACGTTCTCCGCAACGCTTCCAAGGAGAATATGATTGAGTCCAGTGAGTCCCAAAGTTCCCATCACTATAAGATCAATATCGTTCTCAGCAGCAAAATCTACTATTCCGTTTCCAGGAGTTTTGCCATCAATGATCGCGCAGTCTACCTTAACCCCTTCTTTGTTGCCTATGTCCATCACATATGCAGTGGCTTTCTCACCCTGTTCCTTCAGATGTCCCTCTAGCGCCTTTGCCCACATCTGACCACGCATAGCAGAACCTACCCCTGCGGGAGGTACGACATAAAGGGCTGTAACCTTGGCATCATTTGCTTTTGCCAATCCTATACCCCAATTCACTGCATTTTTCACATTGTCAGACCCATCCGTGGCTATTAGTATCGATCTTATATTTAAGCTCATAATTACCACCTCAATATAGAGTTGAGATTAGTGTATAATATATCTATTGGTTGAATCCATATCTACAGAACTGATAGATAAAGATAACATTAGGGATATTTTACTAAATAAAAGATAGTAATGAAGCGCGTGTTAAAATCCAATCGGTATTTAAATATATATATATATATATGTGTGTGTGTGTGTGTGTGCGTGTGTGTGCACGAACTATTTTATGATAAGAACTATTTTATGCTTCTTCATACGGACAGTTTTCAGAAAGAATACCACTAAAGTCTGCTTCAAGAAAATTTCTTAGTTGGCATAATTTTTCCGGTTTGCCAAGTACTGTGAGCATATCACCTGATAGAAGTTGTGTGTTACCTGTAGGATTCTCTATTATCTGTTCCCCTCTGCGGATGGCCAGTACCGTTGTGCCATGAATATTTCTTAAATCAATGTCCTTGAGTGTGCTTCCGTGAATGGAACTACCTTCCTCTATCTTAAAAGATGTTACATCCAGTCCGGGCAGTTCATCTTTCAGACTGAAAGTATCCTTTTTAGCATCAATTGAGTGTCTTCTCAGCATTGAATAACCATTTGCACGTATTTCTTTTGTGAATGCATGAATTTTTTCATCTGACACAAGATATTTTTTAAGCAAACGGCTGAATATTTCCACGGATGTTTCATATTCCTCAGGAATTACTTCATCTGCACCCAGTTGGCTGAGGGTTTTGACCTCCCTCATGTATCGCGTCCTTGCAATAATATATATCTTCGGATTCATTCTTCTTGCTATATCAGTTATTGCCCTTGTAGCAATGAAATCAGATATGCCAACCACAAGTACCCTAGCAGATTTTATGTTAGCAGAATCAAGGACTACCTCGTGAGTTGCATCCCCATAATATATCCTTTCTCCTTTTTTTCTTTCATTACGCACGGTCTCTGGATTTGTTTCTATGATGACATAAGAAATGCCTGCGGTCTTCGCAGCATTAGAAACTGTCTTTCCATTGAATCCATAACCTACAATAATAAGATGATCGTGCATTTCCTTATTTTCGTCTCCAGGCATTTCGTCAGCTGAATATATACCCATGCTCTTTGCATACAGACCATTGATCAATATAGGATTCTTAGTCATATTGAGTACCTTTCGCGAGAATTTATGTGAAAAATTCATCACAAAAGGGGTAGCTGCCATAGTAAGTATGGAAACAGAGAGAAAAGACTGATAAAGACCTTCATCAAGAAGTCCATAAGACATTCCAAAGTTTGAAAGGACAAATGAGAACTCTCCAACCTGGGCTAGTGTCAACCCTGTTATGATAGTGGTCCTCAGGGGATATCCCAATATGAATGTGACAAGTCCTGCAGCCATAGATTTTACAATTATGACCAATGCAGCTAGTGCCAGAAGAATCATCACATTCTCCAAGAAAAAGCTGACATTCATTAACATTCCGATGGACACGAAAAAGAAGCTTATAAAGACGTCCTTAAAAGGCATCATATTGCCAACAGCCTGGTGACTGTACTCAGATTCGGATATGATCAAACCTGCCAGGAATGCCCCAAGAGCCAGTGACAATCCTGCTCTGGAAGTCAGCCACGCTGTACCAAACACCGTGAATATAATGGTCAAAAGGAAAAGTTCCCTACTTTTTGTCTTAGTGATCCTGAAGAGCAGTGCAGGCATTACCCATCTTGCATTGATGATTACGAATAACATTATCCCAAGACCTTTCAAAAGGAAGGTTACAGAACTGTCCCCAGAAGTGGAAGGCACGCCTGCAAGTATAGGAGTAAGGAGTATCATAGGAACAATAACGATATCCTGAAATATGAGCACTCCAAGGGATATTTTACCATAAGTTGTGTAGGTTTCTCCTTTTTCCTGAAACAGTTTCAGCACTATGGCGGTACTGCTTAGGGATACCAGGAACCCGAGGAAAAGAGCAGTATTTGGGCTGGAGCCTATGTAAAGGGAAATATAGTAGACTAACACTGTAGTAATAGCTACCTGTAAACCACCACCCACCAGCACGAACCTTTTGATGTCCCAAAGCTCTTTGATAGACATCTCAACCCCTATTGTGAACAATAACAGAATTATTCCTATCTCTGAAAGTACCTCTACCTGCTCAACTTCACGAATAATACCAAGTACATAAGGACCTGCTACAATACCTGTGACAAGAAAACCAAGTATAGGTGATAATCTGACCTTATGGAACAGTAACAGAATAAGTATTGACAAACCAAAAATTATTTCAACATCAGTGAACAGTGTCAGATCCATAACGTAGCCGGTCAGTTCTAATGAAACCTAATCTATAAAGATGTTTTGACCTCTACAAGTCATAAAAGAAATGGTTCTAAGTATATTGGCTTTTTTAGATCTTTATAGCATTAAGCTGGGGATTTGTAAGTTACTTGGAATAAAACAGTGATCTTCTTTACTGGCCAAGTATTGGTATCTCCTGGACAACCCTTTCACTTGATGATGATCATAATTCAGCAAATATTCAGTATATAATGATTTGTCATTTTTATTGGAAATAGAGATGGTGGAGCAATTATCTACAGAATATTGAAGGGACCCACATTCTTTGATACAATACGGCCATAGGTATAGAAAGTAAATGCCTACTACCGATAAAGAAAGCTCAAAGAAGAACAGTAACCTATTTACTCTACGTTCAGTATGCTTGCCAGTTCAAGCCCCTCACTGCCAAGTTCAGCCAGCTTGTTAAAAAGTTCTTCTTTTGCTACATATTTTTCTGTTCTTGTACCATCGGTACGCTCAACCTTTATAGTTATCTCGTTCTTAACAATTCCTCTGTCAGTGCATTCCCGAACAATATCACCATATCTTTCCATGATAATCTTAAAACAATCAAAAACTTCATTGTTACGGACTGCATCTTTACCATCGAGCATGACCTTCTTTAGTTGCTGGGACATAATGGACATTTCAAGGAATCTATTGATCTCTAAGCCCAATGACCTCACCCTATCTATTTCAATGGACTGCGAGAGGATCTTGTCTGCAGTGATATCGTTGTTCCCATGAAAAATCTGAATGGCCTGTGGATTAAACATTATCTTGAACTGCTGATCCTGTTTCTTGTTCCAAAAGGTCAGTTCAAGATGGGAATCACCGTTTAGATCAATGTTAGTGATCATAAAATCGCTTACATCGATCATCCTTATTTTGTTTTCCTTGTGTATTATCCCAGTTTTTGCCCACACAGGTAGCTGGATATTTCCATACACTTCCCGCATAAGTAATGGCCCATTCTTATAAAGTATCTCACTTTCATATTCCACACCGTATATAGAGGCCTTAAGCTCTCCTTTCATACTGCCATTATCAAAACGAACCGAATACGTTTTAATAGCTCCGTATATACCATCCTCAAAAAGAGGATTGAGCGTAGGGAACATCTTCTTTTCCAGTTCATTGATATGCAGCTCATGTTCCCTCTTTTTTTGATCGAGCTCTTTGTTGAGATCGTGAAGACCAATTCCGACACTTGTATCACACGCATCCATGATGGCATTATGACAATCAAGGATCTCTACATTATCTACATTGAAAGAAATTGATCTTACGTACGTTTTTACATCGTTCGCGAAATTTTCAAGTTCTATGATCCTATTCTCCAGAGAAGAAATATCTCTCATATCAATTTCATTTACTTCGATAGCATCATTTTCTAGGGAGAGAGCCTTACTTGCTATTTCAATTAGATCCTTGATGTCCTGAATAAAGTCACGCTGTATAGGCAGGTCTGTAGAATCCTGATAGGTATACCTCATGCGATCCTCCGCCTGAATGAATATTCTAACTATTTGTAGTATGTAACCAGTTAAATATGTTGCGACTTTTGAAGAGACTCAGTTCGTTTCCAAAACCTTTCTTACAGGCTCAAGTATCATGTTCATGTACTTAGTAGCACCTTTCTTGAGGTCCATAGGATGCAATTGCCCCTCCAAAAAGACTTTCATGAGCTCCTCATAACCTCTGCATACAAGTTCACCTCCATATTTCTCCGGCCTTTCGAATATAATTTCTTCATATCGAGGACAAATATGGTATCTGAACAATTCCAATACAGGATTCTCGTTTACCTGACCTGCTGGACAGAAAGCTTTTTTCATTTTTTGATCGATATCTTCTTTTGAATCATCTACAGAAATAAAATTATCACTTGATGAGGACATCTTTTTTCCGTCCAGACCCAGAAGTATAGGCGTATGTATACAAAGAGGAGACTTGAAGCCCAAAGCTGGCAGCCCTTCTCTGGCAAGCATATGTATCTTACGCTGATCAATACCTCCCACGGCTATGTCCACACCAAGCAGTGCGATGTCAATTGCCTGCATCATAGGGTACACCATTTGGGAAACCTTAGGATCGTCCATCTTTCTTCCAACCTCATCCATACTTCTCCTTGCCCTGTTAAGAGATGCAGTGGTCGTAAGCTTGAGCACATTGAGCATATAATCAGATGTCAATTGAAAATCAGAACCATATACAAATTTTGTCTTTTCTGGATCAAGCCCAAGGGCAATGAAACAATCCCTGTTGTAATCAGCGATCTCACGCACCTCTTCCAGAGTACCTTTCTGGTTAAGGTATGCATGCACATCGGCAAGCAGGACTATGATTTGGAAACCTGCATTCTGCAGATCGAGGAGTTTATTGACCGTAAGTACATGACCCAGATGGATCTTGCCACTGGGCTCATAACCCACATACGCAACAGGGGCATTCTTCTTTTTTAGAAGTTCTTCCAGTTCTTCCTCTGTAACAATTTCCTGCACGTTCCTTTTTATAAGCTCCAGTCTGTCCATAAGTTCACCATTGATAAATAATGGTTGGTATAAAAACCCTTTCTGCTTATATTGTTAACTGTTACCGACCAATGCATCAATGAAAGATCTTCCTTCAGGGGAAGTGAATTGGGGTATATCCCAGTTCTGCACAACTCTGGTACGGATACTGCTGGTATTTTCTTGCATCAAAGGATTATAACCTACAATAGAGTACTGCTCTTTATGGACAAGCATTCCTTTCCTCTGCCACGCAGGTACTTTAGCAATGTTGATACCATACCTGAAAAGCAACTCATGGATATCTGATGACCTTTTTTTTTTAAGGGTAATAGCCGCTTCTTTTTCCCTATAGCCTTTTGAAACAAGCACATAAAAAGCATAGGAGTTGATACAATTCCTCCAGGCCTCCTTTTGCCTCCAGGACAGATAATCCATTATCTGGTCTTTGCATAAAGGGACAATGCGGGAATCAAATGCCAGTGGTTCCTGCACCTTTAGACATAAGGTAAGCGCACTGCTCAAAAAACTGGGAACAACGGAATTTAGTTTTTCTACTCTTCCGTCAAATGGTGCGTATTTGAACAATAGATTGATTTCATCTGAAAAAATATAGCCGAAAACAGGTGATATGCCACTTTTCTTAAATAGCATCTCTACAGCATTACCCATAGAGATCGCAAACCTGCTATCAAAGGGTTTTTGGAAGTTCAAACGTAACAATGAATTTCTAAAGGCCCTGCCGTCTACACGGATGATAAAAGGAAGTGTACAGCGCAGATCACTGTAGATCTCTCGCTCCTTCATATGCTTTTTACTCTTCTTCTTTTTCTTTCTTTTTCTTGAACTTGCTAACAATACTCCTTATTATGACAATGTCTCCGGTGGTCACTACCCATCTATATGGAATGATGGCACCTCTTGTAGGAACATCGAATATATCCCTGTTGATATCAGTTATGGCTATCCCTTTAACATTCCTTTCTTCAACATTCAATACAAGGTCAGCCACTTTTCCAACATATGTGCCGGCATCTGTATAAACATTAAGCCCGAAAAGTGATGTCAAATCCATACGCATACTATCTCTCCTTTATTTAAGAGTACTTATATATGAACATTCGTATGTAAAAGCACTATAATACAAATGTTTTTTCATATACTCAAATATCTAGTTTTTCTATACCAGACCTTACAGCCCCCTCAGAGATCGAAAGTGATGCTTTCTGTTCAGGTGTGAGGTCTATCTCAATGATCTTTTCAACACCAATCTTCCCCAGTTTTATAGGTACACCCAGACAAACATCATTGAACCCGTACTCCCCTTCAAGATAAACGGATGCCGGCATCATTCTTCCGGAATCGTTTATAATAGCATCTACCATGGATGCAACCGCTGCTGACGGAGCATAGAAAGCACTTCCTTCCATAAGAAAGCTGACGATCTCGGCTCCGGCATTAATTGTCCTTTTGATAAGCCTGTCAATGGTTTCCTGTGGCAGGAACTCGGATATGGGAATGCCTGATACTGTTGTATACTGTGGAAGAGGGACCATATTATCACCATGTCCACCTAGTACCATGGCATCTACATCCTTTACGGAACATCCTACCTCCTTAGCCACAAAAGAGGCGAATCTACTAGAATCCAATAACCCGCTCATACCAAACACCTTTTTCTTTTCAAATCCGGTGTACTTGTATACAGCATAAGTGATAATGTCCAATGGATTTGTTACTGTGAGCACTATGCTCTTTGGTGCATATTGTTTGATATTGCCGCATACATCCCTTGTGATCTTTGCATTGATGTTCAGCAGATCATCTCTTGTCATACCCGGTTTGCGTGCTATGCCCGCGGTTATGATCACAATATCGGAATCCTCTATGTCAGCATAATCATTGGTTCCTTTTATGTTCACATCATAGCCCATCAAAGGTGCTGCCTGCATAAGATCGAGTGCCTTTCCCTGCGGAAGACCAGGTATCACATCCAGTAGAACAATATCACCGAATTTGCCCTCTGCCAGCCTCTGTGCAGTAGAAGCACCCACATTACCTGCACCTACCACTGAAATTTTATTCATGCCCATTTCCCCTAATAAGATATTCTTTGGTATTCACATTATAATATATATATTGCCCATATATAATCATGGCTATGATCCCTCATTAGACCTATCCTCATATAGACATATAACGCCATGGTTATTAATCAATAATCCATACTAATATGACCTATACTTAGGGGAAAGAGGACGTTCAATGCTAGAAAGTACTTATATCCACATGCCTATGATAGGCACCGCTATAGAGAAGCGCATATGGACCTGTGGTGTGAGAAAGTGGGAAGAGTTCCTTTGTGAAAAGGACAGTGTGCCTATTCCTGATAAAAAGAAAAGCCTCATCTGTGCAGGCATAGTAGATTCCCTGGACCGGCTCAAAGCCAAAGATCATACATTCTTTGCTTGTTCTCTTCCTTCTTCTGAACACTGGAGGGCCTACAGACATTTTTCTGATGATGTGGCATGTGTGGACATCGAGACCACAGGTCTTTCCCCCTGCCACGATAGTATTACAGTAGTAGGCATATATAACGGAAAGGAGGCAAAGACGTACATCAAAGGCATCAATCTTGAAGAGATCGTTGAAGAGCTGCCCAAATACAAAGCACTCATTACTTTTAATGGTGCCCGCTTTGATCTGCCTTTCATCAAAAGAGAATTCCCTGAGATCAAAATTGACCAGTTGCACATCGATCTAATGTACCCTTTGCGCCGTATCGGTCTTTCAGGAGGGCTGAAAAAGATAGAACAAGTACTTGGCCTCTCCCGAAGCGAAGGGACGACGGGTCTTTCAGGCTTTGATGCAGTACGGCTCTGGCGGGAATACGAGCGCGGTAATAGCAGGTCCCTTGATCTTTTGATCAAGTACAATCATGAAGATATAAAGAACCTTAGATATATCATCGATATGGTATATGATAGGTTAGTGGAGAATAAATTTGGACAAGCTGAGACCTCTTGTAAAAAGTAGTTCCTATGGGCTTTTATCAGAAATGCAAAGGACCCATCTTCAGAATGAACTAGGGGTCCAATTGATGGACCTTTATATGTATATGAGTCTATTTTGATCAAAGGATCCAAACCTGTAGCTCAGATAATGGTCGTTCATAACACAACCACGATAACTTGATTACTTCATGCATTTAAAAATACATAATCGAATATACAATTTAATAAATGATATATTATAATATAGGGATTCTAAACGTCTGAAACAAGAGTCCATATATCCATGATGATGGATGGAAGTTTCAAAGTGACCTGTGAAGTTAAAAAGGTGAGCAGATGAACTTAGCTATCGTCCTTAGCGTACTTGGCACTCTCCTGCGCTTTCAAGGATATATAATGCTAATACCCCTTTTAGTAGCACTATACTATCACGAATCTACGATCCCTTTTCTTATTGGTATTATCCTGACCGAAATAACTGGAACGTTCCTCTGGTTACGCTATAAGTCTGATGATGAATGGAAACACAAGGAAGCTTTTGCTATCGTAGCTTTTGGCTGGTTAACAGCTACGGTCTTTGGCACCATACCTTTTATTGCCAGCGGCATATCTCCTGTTAATGCTTTATTTGAATCCATGGCGGGATTCACGGCTACTGGTGCAACTATTCTCGATGATATCGAAAGCCATTCGAAAAGCATCCTGTTCTGGCGCAGCATGATCCAATGGATAGGAGGCATGGGGATCATTGTGCTGTTCATTGCCATTCTCCCTAAATTAAGCATTGCTGGCAGGCATCTGTTCCGTGCAGAAGCCCCTGTGCTCAAAGAAGAAAAGTTAAGGCCCAGGATAAGAGGTACGGCAAAAATCCTCTGGATGGTCTACTTAGTGATATCATCTTTACAGATCACAATGTTGCACTTGGCTGGTATGTCATTATATGACGCTATCGTTCATACGTTCACTACCATAGGCAGTGCAGGTTTCTCACCTTACGGTCAAAGTATAGTTGTTTTTAATAGTCCTTTGATAGAGGCAATACTCACACTTTTCATGTTCATAGCAGGGGCTAACTTTGCACTGTTGTACAGGACGGTCTACTTGGACCATACAAGTATTTTCAGAGATGAAGAGTTCAAGTTCTACACTGCTATAGTTTTAGTAGCTGCTGCTGTGCTTACTCTCACATTGAGATATGACATATATGCAGATACATTCACTTGCTTACGTTATGCTATGTTCCAAGTTGTATCTATCATTACTACTACTGGTTTTGCCAGTGTGGATTTTAATCTATGGCCTGATTCTTCTAGGATCGTCCTATTGGTCCTGATGTTTATTGGAGGATGTGCTGGGTCCACCTCAGGTGGTCCAAAGGTAGTGAGAGTTCTATTGTTATTGAAATATGCTAACAGAGAACTATTTAGATCTATTCATCCTAGAGCAGTTAAAAATGTCAAGTTCAACGGGAAAATAGTCCCTGACGATATAATACATCAAACGATATCATTTATGATCATCTATTTCCTTATATTCATCACCAGTACTTTCATTGTTTCTCTTATGGATGTTGATATCATTACTGCTTTTACAGCATCTATTGCAACCTTGGGCAACATTGGCCCGGGTTTCAATATTGTAGGGCCAATGTCAAGTTACAATAGTATGCCATCCTTAGCTAAACTGGTAATGATAGCAAATATGTGGATAGGAAGACTTGAAGTATTCACAGTGATAGTGTTATTCACACCTGAGTTCTGGAAAAAGTAATAGCATTGGAAGATGTGATAAATGTTCATAAACGTAAAACTGTATGACCAACGAGGTTTTCTACAGAACCGATAGTATATTGAAATTATCATTAAGTACAAAATGATCACAAACCACTATTATATGAAAAGGAGATGGCATGCAGGGTAGAAGTCCCATAGATGATGATTCGGTCCTCATGAGATGGATGAGAACAGAGATGAACAAATTGAACGATGGTATTGTTTCTGAAAGAAAAAGTCTCGCTCAGCTCCTGCTGGAAGAAAGGCCCAAAGCAAAAACAAAAGCAGGTAAGGACCATTTTTTTGATGTAGTAGCTCTCAGAAACCTTAGCGAAAATTTGCCAAAAAACCTTTACGATAGACTGAAACTGCCCATACTGTTCTTTTTTGACAGCCAGGTACTGGATAGTTGCTACCTCAATGACATATATGCATTGGAAGCCTTACAGACCCTGGGAGAGATCAGCCACCTGCGCAAAATGCAGCAGGGAAGAATGTGGGTTGGCAGGTCCATTGCATACTCCATCATGAAAAAATATCCAACCGTGGTGCAGATAGTGATGGGATGATATGGAATGAAATAAGCAATTATTGTGGAACCATACCAATAGATTGCTAAAGCCTTCATAATATGGGATATTGGCAACAGGATTTTATGGAGAGGTAATAATTGTCATATTATGACGATTCCGGACTTCCAATCATTAATGCTCCCGCTCTTAGAATATTTAAACGATGAGAAAGAGCATAGCCATAGAGAAACCATTGATCATATTTGCTCTGAGTTTAAGCTCACAGAAAAAGAAAAACAAGAAACATTGCAAAATGGGCAATCAATTATAGGTAACAGAATAAGTTGGGCTAAAGTCTATATGTCGAAAGCTGGTTTGATCGAATCTACGAGAAGAGGATTTTATAGAATAAGCCAAAGAGGAAAAAAAGTATTAAATGAAAAACCTGTAGAAATAAATATTAGATACCTCAAACAATTTCCAGAGTTTTTGGAGTTCCAAGCAATCAAATATACAAACATAAAAAAAGATCGGGATGAAACAGAAGCCGAAAGTATAACTCCTGATGAATTAATGGAAAATGGTTTTAATTCAATTCAAGCAAGTTTGGGTCAGGAGCTTTTGATAAAGTTGAGATCCAACAGCCCATCCTTCTTTGAAAAAGTTGTACTTGACCTATTGTCTAATATGGGATACGGAGAGGGGAAGGTAACAGGAAAAACAGGGGATGGTGGCGTTGATGGGCTCATTAATCAAGATCGTTTGGGGCTGGATAAAATATTCTTTCAAGCTAAAAGGTTTGGAGAGGATACACCTGTTTCAGCTTCTATGTTAAGAGATTTTGTGGGTACCCTCGAAGTTAATGGAATAAGTAAAGGTGTGTTTATGACAACTTCCAGATTTCCAAAGGATGCTGAAAATGTGATCTCTAGGAGTCAAAAATCAATTGTCCTGGTTGATGGTCCGAAGCTCGCTAAACTATTGATAGACTTTAACATAGGGGTTTCAACCACCAAAACCTATGAGATAAAAAGAATAGATTCGGATTACTTCATAGAAGAATAAATGCTTTTTCTGACATTCACATATCCCCAATAAAATTTATACTACACCTATTACTTTTTTCTATAATAAGAAGCAATCAGATATAGGAAATATCACTATGACCCACATATCATCCATCGATCCAACTACAGGAAAGATCATAAAACAATTTAAACCCCATTCCAGAGAGCAAATAAATGTATCTCTCAGGAAAGCTGATGCTGCTTTCCATAAGTGGAAAGAGATCGACGTATCCGAACGCAGCAAACTTTTAAGCGATCTTTCACAACTACTGCGCAGCAGAAAGCAGGAGCTTGGGGAACTTATCACTCAGGAGATGGGGAAGGTCATAAAACAATCCCAGGCTGAGGTCCTTAAGTGTGCCGATACGTTAGGCTATTTTGCTGTGCATGCAGAGGAACTTATGCGGCCAGAAGATACAAGAACGGATGCTGCTCTCTCAATGGTGTCCTATGAACCCATGGGACCGGTATTGGCCATCAAACCCTGGAACTTCCCTTTCTGGCAGGTACTAAGCGCAGCTTCTCACATCCTGGCAGCAGGCAATGTGATACTGCTCAAACATTCCAGCTATGTGCCTATGTGCGCCCTGATGATGGAAGAACTGTTCCTGGAAGCAGGATTTCCTGATGGTGTTTTTCAAACATTGCTGACCGATGGTCCCACAGCTTCCTCGCTCATCACAAGGGATGAGATCAAAGCGGTTTCCTTTACAGGTGGGAATGCTACCGGAAAAAAAGTTGCAGAAATTGCAGCCCGCAATATGAAGAAGTTCGTGCTGGAACTTGGGGGCAGTGACCCTTTCATAGTGCTGGATGATGCCGATGTAAATAAAGCAGCAGCTGTGGCTGTTCCCAGCAGATACATCAATACAGGACAAACATGCATAGCTGCCAAGAGGTTCATAGTGGCACAGGATGTTGCAGGAGAGTTCACTGCCAAGTTCGTGGAGCTTACAGAGAAACTCAAACTGGGAGATCCAATGGACAAGAACACGGATATTGGGCCACTGGTGCGGGAAGAACAAATATCGACCCTTGAACAGCAGGTGGAAGATGCCATCTCAAAAGGAGCAAAATCACTTATACCAGGAGGAAAAATGGAAAGAGAAGGGTTCTTCTACTCCCCTACAGTACTTGAGAATGTAAACCTTCATATGAAAGTGGTGAACGAAGAGACCTTCGGTCCTGTGGCACCGATAATCACTGTCAAGAACGAAAAGGAAGCCATCCGTATTGCCAACAGTACTCAGTTCGGCCTGGGTGCAAGCATCTGGACAGAAGATAGGGAAAAAGGAGCTTTGCTTGCCAGACAGCTTGAGGCAGGAATGGTGGCTGTTAATGCCTTCTTCCGACCAGAGGCATGCATGCCTTTTGGAGGCATAAAGGAAAGCGGAATGGGCAGAGAAATGGCAAAACACGGATTCTATGAGTTCATACACCCTAAATCAATAAAAATATACTGAACATCAGAAGACTGAAAAATATAATTGCACATATGTTAGCGAACCAGTACTGGTTTATATTTAATTGATTATTTTATAAAAGTAAATCGATATATTTATAGGAGAGATAAAGAATGAAAATGATGAGGTCTGTAAATCCTGCTACAGGAGAACTAAATGGGGAATATGAACTGTATTCATCGCAAAGGATCGAAGAATCCTTCAAAAAGTCAAGAACGGCCTACAAAATATGGAAAGATACTGAGATTTTTAACCGTGAGCACTATCTTGCCAATGCAGCAGGAGTGCTCCGGGAAAGGGCACAAGAACTTGCCCATATCATTACTATTGAAATGGGAAAACCCATCAGAGAATCGATGGATGAGATCGAAAAATGTGCAAAGGTCTTTGATTACTTTTCTGACAGGACTGAAATGTTCCTCTCTCCGGAATTCGTGGAAACTGAGGCCGAAGCATCTGGTATAGTACTCGAGCCTCTGGGAACGATCCTTAGCATCATGCCATGGAACGCACCATTCTGGCAAGCGTTACGCTTTGCTGCTCCGGCACTGGCTGGTGGAAACGTGATATTGCTCAAACATGCAAGCTATGTACCAAAGTGTGCCCTGGCAATTGAAAACATATTCAAGGAGGCAGAGTTCCCAGAAGGTGTATACCAGACCCTGTTAATAGGCGGGCCTACCGCGTTGTCCCTTATACCCAGAAATGAGATCAATGCCGTATCTTTCACTGGAGGTCGGCAGGCTGGACAGAAGGTGGCCGCTGCTGCAGGTGGCAGTATCAAGAAATGCATACTGGAACTTGGAGGCAGCGATCCTTTCATTGTACTGGATGATGCAGATATCGAAAAAGCTGCGAAAGTGGGAACTTTGAGCAGATTCCAGAATGCAGGGCAGAGATGTACGGCTGCCAAGAGGTTCATTGTGGATGCCACCATTGCTGAAGAATTTACCTCAAAGTTCGTGGAACATGTCCGCGATCTGAAGATAGGTGATCCCCTTGATACGAACAACGATATGGGACCTTTGGTCAACTCCGAACAGGCCGACTATGTGCAGGACCAGGTGAACAGAACACTTAAAACCGGAGCAGATGTGTTGCTAGATGGCGGAAAACAAGAAGAGAACAGCAGTTTCTTCTATCCGATGGTGCTTGGTAACATAACCGAAGATGCACCTGTGCTTACCGAAGAGACCTTCGGGCCGGTTGCGCCAATAGTAACATTCAGGAACGAAGAAGAGGCTATAAAGATAGCTAATAGCACGGAATTCGGTCTGGGTGCAAGTATATGGAGCAAGGACCGTGAAAGGGCCATAAGGTTTTCAAGGGAGATCGAAGCCGGGCTCGTAGCCATTAACAATAGTGTATCTTCAGATGCCCGCCTGCCACTTGGAGGTTTCAAGAAAAGCGGGTTTGGCAGGGAGTTGCATCGGACAGGCATGTATGAATTCTTAGGAACAAAATCAATGAAGGTGTTCTGATAGTAAAAGCAAGTGATCTACTGATACAATGCCTGGAGAATGAGGGTGTAGAATATATTTTTGGGATACCAGGTGAAGAGACCCTGGATCTGACCGATTCACTTTCCAGGTCCAAAATAAAGTTCATAGTGACGCGACATGAACAATCTGCAGCCTTCATGGCCGATGTCTATGGAAGGCTCACCCGCAAACCAGGGGTTTGTCTTTCAACCTTAGGCCCGGGTGCGACCAACCTCATTACAGGTGTGGCGAATGCGCATCTGGACAGAGCGCCCTTAGTAGCTATTACTGGGCAGGCAGGGCTTGAAAAGACCCATAAGGAAGCCCATCAGTACCTGAACATAGTGGAAGCTTTCCGGGAGTTCACCAAATGGAATTCCAGTGTGACCAGAGCGGATTTCATACCTGAGATCGTGAGCAAAGCTTTTGAGATCGCTAGGATAAGGCCAGGAGCAACACATATCGAGCTGCCTGAAGACATTGCTGCAGAGCAAACGGACAAAGTACCTCTTGTGAAAAAACCATATTCTCATATACATATGCCTGAAGAGGATGAACTGCGGCGTTCATCTATGCTTATAGAAGCTGCTGAGATGCCTGTAATTTTGGCTGGTAATGGAGTGATAAGGGATGATGCTTCTGAAGAATTAAGAAAATTTGTGAGAGACACCGGGATCCCGATAGCTACGACTTTTATGGGAAAAGGTGCTTTTCCGGCTGATGATGAACATTATATAGGGTCCATGGGCATCAAGGATAGGGACCACATAATGTGTGGTTTTGCAAGAGCAGATCTGGTCATATGCATTGGATTCGATCACATAGAATATAGCCCCAGATTCTGGAATCCGGATGGGTCAAAAAATATAATACATATTCACTCTGACCAGCACGAAGTAGATGAAAAATATATTCCTGATCTGTCCCTTGTAGGGAATATCCGTGTCTCTCTTAAACGCCTTATACCATTCAGCAAGAGAAGGGAAATACCAGAGTATTTCTCAAAGATCCGCAAGAACATGGAAAAAGAGCTTCTTGATCTCATGGAGGACGCGTCCTTTCCCATGAAACCCCAAAAGATCATATACGATATCAGACAGGCATTGGAAAGAGAAGATATAGTTATCAGTGATGTAGGCGCTCACAAGCTCTGGATAGGACGTCTTTATCCGGCCTATGAACCCAATACAGTACAGATGTCCAATGGTTTGGCATCTATGGGATTCGCACTTCCCGGAGCTATTACAGCAAAACTGTTAAGACCGGAACATAAGGTGGTGGCAGTAGTCGGAGATGGTGGGTTCCTTATGAACGTTCAGGAACTGGAAACTGCGGTACGTCTCAGATGTGACATAGTGATAGTGATATTCAATGATGCAAAATTCGGACTTATAGAATGGCATGAAAAGAAGAAGTTCGATGCAAGCTTTGGAATCGACTTTCTGAACCCAGACTTTGTAAAACTTGCAGAGAGCTTTGGAGCACATGGAGTACGCATAGAAAAGGCACAAGACTTCAGACCACAGCTGCAAAATGCACTAAATGCGGGTGGGGTGTGGCTCATGGACGTTAGAGTGGATTATTCAGAAAATATGAAGCTCACGGAGAAGCTGAGCAATAGTTTCTGTGGAGAAATTCGATAGATCTATTCTCTCCAGCATCATATTTTGGCTATGTAGAAATCCTCTTTTTTGAGGAAATAATCAAATTGAGATTTCTACTAAATGTGTCTGCATCTATCGTTCAACAATGGATATTTCAGGCAAATGATATTGATTTTAATAGGATTTCTACAGAGCCAAAATACATACATACATACATACATACAAAATAAATAAATAAATAAATAAATAAATAAATAAACAATGAGGAATGAGAGTTCCAATTTGGTCCCCTTTCCAATTATAGGATTGCAAAATATATATTTAAATGATTAATAAATAATGGTAACAATAAGTTACAGAGGGGTCTAAAAAAAAATATGGGGTTCAAAAAATACACAAAGAGTTAAATAGAAAGATAATAGTCTTTAATTTATACAAAGGAACATCCAATTACATGTACACTGGAAAAAAAAGAATTGAGACCGCCATAAAAGTGACTGTGAATGGGATGATAGTAAACATCATCCTGACCATTTTTAAGTTCATTGCTGGGATCTTAGGGAACAGTGCAGCGATGGTAGCAGATGCAGTCCACTCTTTTTCTGACTTTGTAACTGATATTGTGGTGATAGTGGGATTAAAAGCCGCTGAAAAGCCTGCTGATCATAATCACCAGTATGGCCACGGCAAGATAGAAACACTATGTGCGGCTTTTGTGGGCATTGTGCTTTTTATCATAGGTATGAAGATCTTTCTGAGTGGTATGGGAAAGATCCATGTTGCAATTAGTGGAGGCAGCTTGGAACAACCAGAAACCATAGCTTTTATTGCTGCAGTGGTTTCTGTCATTACAAAGGAACTGTTGTATAGATATACCCTAAATTACGCCAAAATGGTGAAAAGTGATGCTATGGAAGCAAATGCATGGCATCACCGCTCAGATGCGGTCTCCTCTGTGGGAACAATGCTAGGGATCGGCGGGGCAATAGCGCTTGGGGGCAAATGGGTTGTCCTTGATCCGATTGCAGCGGTCATACTGAGCTTATTCATATTTAAAGTGGCAATTGAGATCACCTACAAAAATGCCAATGAACTTACTGAAGCTGCTCTTGAAAAAGACATCATTGAAGATATACAACATGCTATTATATCGACCGAAGGCGTTAAAGATTTCCATAAGCTCAAAACAAGAAGAATAGGTAATAATATTGCCACCGATGTACATATACAGGTAGATAGGGAACTAAGCCTTGTAGAAGCCCACAATATCTGTACTGAAATAGAAGATAAGTTACGTGAGAAATACGGTAAAGAAGCTATCCTTTACATTCATTGTGAACCCTACACCTGACCTAAACTGTTTATTGATGATTAATCTGTACAGACACAGGGGTTTTTGCCACATGAGGGACATGTGAGCGGATACTTTTCAAGAAAAGCAGTTTCAAGGTCCACATTGTAGAGATTTGCCAAGGCTCCTACCCAGGCAAAACAATCAGCAAGTTCTTCTTTTATGTTCTCTGCATCGTGCCTGCGCACAGCCTCCGCTAGCTCACCCACTTCTTCCACAAGCCACAGCATGGTGGCAGTAGCGCCACGTCTTCTATCATTATGCCCATATAGGTCGGACATGAACTGCTGGAACTCCTTGATCTCCAGAATAACATCTTCGGAATTATAGCCTGACAGGGATGCTCCTTTCCCTTAGATATGCTTTAACATCCTGCACAGTATATTCCCCAAAATGGAAGATACTTGCTGCAAGTGCAGCATCTGCCTTGCCTTTGATAAATCCCTCATATATGTGTTGTGGGTTGCCTACACCTCCGGATGCTATCACAGGAATGCCCAGTTCCTCAGAGAGCTTTCTGGTGATTGGAATATCGAACCCGTCATGTGTCCCATCCCGATCCATACTTGTCAGCAGTATCTCACCCGAACCAAGCTCTTCTACTTTTTTCGCCCACTGTACTGCATCGATACCCGTGGGTTTCCTACCACCATAGATAACAACTTCGTACCATGCAGGAGTACTATCCTCAAGATCCAAAACGGTCTTATCGGGATTGTTGGCAACATCCAGATTGCGTTTGCAATCAATGGCAGTTACAATGCACTGAGAACCGAATACCTGTGATGAGCGTCGGATGAGATCTGGGTCCTTAACTGCTGCGGTGTTGATAGAGACCTTATCTGCACCTGCCCTGAGCACTTGCCTGATGTCCTCGATTGAATTGATACCGCCCCCCACAGTAAGGGGAATGAATACCTCATCGGCTGTCCTTTCTATGACATTGACCATGGTACCCCTACCCTCATGGGAAGCAGTAATATCAAGGAACACAAGTTCATCGGCACCCTGTTCATTGTAGCGTTTGGCAAGTTCTACAGGGTCGCCTGCTTTTTTCAGGTCAGTGAACTCTATACCTTTAACAACGGTGCCTCCGGCTTCATTTAATGTAACGTCAAGACAGGGTATGATCCTTTTTGTGAGCATGATGGATATTCATGGAAAACTTATATTAATAGGTTATGAACCTGAACCCTCACACCAAAAGCACAGCTATAACGCCCGCAAGGAAGACACCATCAAAAGTGCCTGCTCCACCGATACTTACCACCGGTGCACCTATTTTGGTAATACCACTTAGGTTGAGGAGGTCCGCACCGACCAACGTGCCCAGGGTACCGCCAATATATGCAATTATAAAAATGAACTCATGATCTGACGGAAATTGAGATATTATTAGTATAGAGCTTAATGCTGCGATCAGCGGAGGTACCAGTGCAGGTGTCACTATACCCACACCTTTTACAGGGCGTGCTACCATTTTAGTAATTGCTGCTACGGCCAATATCCCATACAGAGAATAAGTTATCGCTCCAGGATATACATAAAGAAGATAGACCGATACAAGGATAGGTATCACTGCTCCTCCTACATTAATGGCCACTGTGGTCTTTCTGATAAAACTACCCTTGAAAGGTACATGGTACTTTACGCCAAAGACCCTGACGAAATCCCCTTCGGGAATGTATACCTTTGTTTCCAGTGTTGTGAGAGGGATATTGATGTAACTGCCGATCAGGCAGAGAAAAAGAAGCAGGAATGCATCATCCCATGAAAAGCCCAGTTTTGCAAAAGCTGAGCTCACAAGCCCAAAAAAGAGAAGTGATACAACAAGCGAGAGCAGAAGCAATAACACAAAGGTAAAGACAAATGTGAATGGATTGTAGAATATCCTGTGCCTCATATAGAGGCATCGACCGGACACCATATAAGTTTTTCTAAATTTTTTTATCAGTAAAGAGAAAGGGAGCGTGATCCCTTGAGCAGGTCCTTGCTCACAGCATCACTGATGATCAAGTCCTCAGATATCATTATGCGAGCACCTGTTCTCAAGGCCATGGCAATACAGTCGCTGGGCCTGGCATCAAATTCCATATGTCTTCTGCCATCGTTGAGCACAAGGCGGGCATAATAGACATTGTCTATCTTCTCATCAATGAACACACGGTCGATTTCAACTTCCATGCGCTCAAGGATAGATACCAAAAGATCATGGGTCATGGGGCGTGGAAGGGTCTCATTGCGCATCACCGTATCGATCGATAATGCTTCAGCCTGGCCTATGTGAATGGGCAATACTAAACCATCCTCATCCTCCAACAATACTGCAGGAGATGTACCGCCCAACATATTTACCAGAAAAATACCCTTTACGAAAACTTCTCTGAGCCCTTCTTCACTTGTCATGACTGAAACACTTTCCTTAACAATCGATTATTGTATGGCATATCTCATATAGATATGCTATCAAAAGTTTACCATAGAATATGCAATCATATGAATAGCGAACTATTCCAAAAATGACAATTTCAATGGCGTCTGTAAGGTTTCTGCTTGGAATGGAAACCATATTCTCCTATCAGAGGCACAAAAGCTACGCTGCCCCATTCTTTAGTGACCACATTACCATCATTCTCTTTTATAACAATGTAGAGGGACTGGAACGCATCCCCTATAGGAATAACCATTCTCCCCCCTGAACCTAGCTGCTCCACCAGAGGTCCGGGGATAGAGGGAGCTGATGCGGTTACACATATCCTGTCATAAGGAGCATGTTCAGGCAGGCCTATAGACCCATCAGAAAGAAAAACATCTACATTATGATAGCCAGCTGCCTTAAGATTGTTTTTTGAAGAACTGGCAAGTTCTGGTATCCTTTCAGTAGAATATACTGTACCCGTACTTCCTACAAGCTCGGCAATGACTGCAGCATTATATCCTGAGCCCGTACCTACTTCCAGAACCTTATGGCCTTCCTGAAGATCGAGTAGGTCGCACATGATAGCTACCATGTGGGGTGCAGATATGGTCTGACCATACCCTATATTAAGCGGTGTGTCTACGTAAGCGGCCGATACTTGCACAGATGGAACAAAGAGATGCCGAGGCACCTTAAGCATCGCTCTCCCAACTTTCTCACTTATACCATGAACCTTAAGATGAGTTACCAGCTCTGCTCTCTCTTTCGAGAACTCCATGAAGTACCACTTCCCCATGCTTTTCTGTGAACAGGGTTCGCAAATATACGTTTTATATTTTTTGCTTCAATGACAACACCATCACGGGACTTGAAACTTCCATCCCTTTCCTTGACCCTTATGACCTTGAACTCATCCGGACCAACCTTTTCAGTCGAACCAATAGTGAACTGATAACCTCCTGGGACCCTCTTGATCACAGATCTTGTGGTAGTACCTTCATGGATAGCTATCTTCACACATACTTCGTCGATAGCCCTGCCCCAGAGAGAGCTGATATCCGCAACTTTGGCCGCTTCTGGCCTTTTTTGACCAGATTCGATCGCTGTAATTACTACTGGATACACCTCATCAGAGGAATCATCATCGATGAACATCTCATCACCAACACGAATGATCTCGTTCTCCTGCATGTGAGTATGCATGGGAAAAGAAGCTTCACCCCTGCTTACTATAACCCTGACATCAACGGTCCTGGGGGTTTCCATAACTGTAGGGTGAACTGTGCCACATTCCGAACATTTTACCACAGGATTTATTCCTGATTTAAGGACCTTATGCAGCACCGGATGACGTGGTGAGCAAGAAGGACATATAACTTCGGCTTCTTCGTTCATAATCTGCTTATTTATGGAAGAGAAGAGTAAATATTTAACCCTAAGGAAAGTCCAAAGCTTCAAAATGAACAGATGAAAATAAGAAGGTAAAAATTAATTTGACATCTCACCTGTTCGCTGCAGCGTGTGCTGCTATGAACTCACGAAGTAACTTCGTGCCTAAAAGAGCAGCCTGACCACCATCGTACTCTGGAGAAATCTCCACCACATCAAAGCCTACAGACATAGGAGCAAGGCTGCGGATAATATCCCTTACTTCCACATCCGTCAGACCGAATGGTTCAGGTGTTCCAAGACCCGGAGCGAACGAGGGGTCAAGGGCATCCATATCCAATGATAGATATATCTTGTCACATCCAAGATGTTCAAGTGCTTCTGCAATAACTGCTTTAACACCTTTTTCCCTTAAATTGTCAGGAGTGTAGTAGCAGATGCCATTATCTTTTACAAATTCCCATTCTTCCCTGGGACCGCTGCGCACGCCAATTGTCACATACTTGTCAGTGATGTCGTTTAGAATATGTCTGGAAACACAGGCATGATTGAATTTTACACCACCATACTCTTCACGCAGATCAAAATGAGCATCCATCACCACAAATCCAATATCTTCACTGATATGCTTTGCACATGCTTTCACACAAGGATATGTAAGAGAGTGTTCTCCACCCATCATTATTGGGACCTTGCCATCCTTCACTATTGGTTCCACTGCGAAGAAAAGCTCTTCTAATGTCTTCTCAACATCCAAGTACGGCTCGAAGTTACCTGCATCATGGATCAACAGATCTTCAAAATCTATATCAAAATATGCATTATAGGTCTCAAAATTAGCAGATGCCTTGCGCATAACATCAGGAGCCCATCTGCTCCCTGCGCGGAAAGAAGATGTACCATCAAAGGGAACACCAAAGAGTACATATCTGGCAGATGAATAATCTGACAGAGAATCCATCATACAAAGATCGTGGAACATTTAACCGGATTAACGTGTTTTGTATATATCTATAGAAAAAGGTAAGGTATGAATTTACCTCATATCTATCCTCATCTTACCCATAGCAACAAGATAGGTAAGTTCTTCCCCTTCCTTTACTCTTTCCTTATACTCTTCGGGTATAGGAAGCTCAAAGTTCGAGTAATCGGCCATGTCCATAAGCATAGCAACATCGCCTGCAATAGTAATGACCTGGGCGCTCTTTCTTTCAACCAGAGGGACATATATCTTGTCAGACACTGGTCCTACAATAGACCTTTTCTGGTTATCGAAGATCCCAATAGCATCGATCCTTGCCTTTGCTGAACCATGTTTGCCTGGCTTGGATTTAGAAATGCTCTTAATGACACAGGGCTCTTCATCGATTAGAACGTATTTACCCTCTTTGAGTTCTTTTATCTCTACTTGCTGTTTCATTTATAAATTCTCCAGAACGGTCTATTAAATAAGTGATCAAATTGAATATAGCTGCACTATAATTTACCATTCCATATAACCATTCCATATATCAAGTTATCTATATGAGAAGCATATATTCCAGTAAAATAGAAAGAATATCATTAAAATAAATCACTTCAAACAATGGAACAATGAACGCTAAAATACTATTCCAAGTTGTTCAAGCTTGCTTGTGGTTGGAACTCCTAGATTGTCCCAACCTCGAAGCTGATAATACTCTGAAATAGCCTTTTTAAGATCTTCTTCAGAAATACCACCATTTGAAAACATTCTTTCAGGTAAGGCGTCATCCTCATGAGTAAAACCAGCCCTGAGATTGAACAATCTTTCAAGGTTCCATATCCTCTCACCCACCCTCAGCAAGTCCTCAGAGGAATAAGATACTCCGGTTGCAGCACTGACCAAAGAAGCAATCTCCCCTTCACCCAGAGCAAAGCTCACGAACGGACACAGAACAATAGAATCAATAACTGCTGCCAGATCCTGGAGCAACTTGACAAAGCCGGCTTTTCCTTGTAATACAAATCTGTCAAGCACCACCGGTTTACCCAATAATTCGGGCCCTGCCATAAATGCACTCATATGACATGCCCCTCTGTTAGAAGTGGCATATGCAAGAGCAAAACCTGAAATGTCCCTTGGATCATAGCCAGGCATTTCCAGACCTTTGGAACTCATGCTAAGTTCTTTTGCACCCTGAGTGATCATATAGGATAAAGAACCTTCACTCAGTGAACTGATACCTTGTGAGACATCAGAGACTGTTTGCAACAACCGTGCATGGTCTATTTTCTCACCCGACATTTCAAGATATGATGCAATGGTAGCTCCACATGAAATAGGATCCACCCCATTAACATAACAAAGGTCATTGGCCTTTATAATGGATTCCATATCAACGTTATCCACAGCTGGACCAAAAGCCCATAAGGCATCATAGTCAGGTAGCAGGCTGCCATTTTCAAGCAACCTTATGCATCCAAGAGGACAGTTATCACATGGCATGCTCTTACCCTTATAAGTCGCTGAGAGTTTTTCCGCAGAGATATTGTCACCATGATGAAAACCTCGTTCCCTGAAATTCAGGGAAGGGAGGATATCAAGATGGTCCATGACATTGATCATAAAAGAAGTACCATACACAGATAAACCTTTGGAAGTTACTGGATTTGCTAACAGTAACCTTTGTGCACTGGTTATGGCCTTTTCAAATGATCTCGGTTCTGCTATTAGAGGATCGTTAGTGCCCTTTACCACTATTGCTTTCAGATTCTTGGAGCCTGCTACAGCCCCATGACCGCCCCGACCACTTGAATAAAGATCGTCGTTCACAAAGTTTGCAAAGCGTACTTTTTTCTCACCAGCCCTGCCAATACAGGTCACACTTCCCTTATCTTTCAACGCCAAAGTTGTTTCCCTTACATCCTTGCCCCAAAGATGTTCTGCAGAGATAAGTTCTACATCTTCATCGAATATGGACAGATAAATAGGGATATCGGAACTTCCTGTAATAACCAGGGCATCTATCCCTGCATATTTCATTGCCTTTCCAAAGTGTCCTCCGGCATTAGAATCAAATATAGTATGAGTAAGTGGGGATTTAGTGATAATTGAATAATGCCCAGACATTGGAGCCATGGTCCCTGTTATCGGACCTGTGGCGAACACCAGCGGATTGTCAGATGATAAGGGGTCCACGCCAGGGTCAGCAAAGTCATGCATCAACTTTATACCAAAGCCCCGACCCCCCAGATATTCTCTGGCTTGCTTTACACCCGTTCTTGACTCAGTGACCGAATGTGAGCTAAGGTCAACAATGATGGTTCTTCCTGACCAGCCGAACATTTATTCTCACCTTCACAATTTAATTCCTTCAAGTTCCAGTAGCTTACGTTTCAGCGATACATTTCCAGGATCATTACCTCCGCAAAATCCCCCAATGCCTTTACTTGACACTACTCTGTGGCATGGAATGATTATAGGGTATGGATTTTTAGATAAAGCACTTCCCACCGCTCTGGAAGCCCCTCTTCTGCCTACTAGCATGGCCAGTTCTCCATAAGTAATTGTATGCCCATAGGGAATGCGTCTTGTCTGCTCAAGCACATCTTTCTCAAAGTCGGACAAATGAGAAAGGTCCACTTTACACCATGAGAAATCTACTTGTTCACCTTTAAGATATCTTAACATCTCACGACACAGGAGTTCAAGGTCTTCCATGTTTGCCACCTATGAGTTCATTTTCAATATAACATCCTTTTCCACGATATCGTAACCAATTGATTGCGGATAATGATGATATAGCTATGGAAGGAACTGGGACCAAGAGCAGATCCCAGCTCATGTTTTATCAGTTCACGCATATTGACATAACTATATTTATCTTCACCCATGACCTTCGTAATTGCCCACCTCATAACGACATTCGCCCACATATACTTCCCACTAATTTCATAAGTCCTTGCAAAACCTGCAAAACCTTTTTCAACACCTGTACCGTTTTCCAGATTCCTCACTAATCTAAACACCATGGACCCACTGAAATAAAAAAGCAGGTAACGAATAATGGTCATATGAAAGCAGGATATTTTGAAACATTGAGCATCATGTGAACATACATTACGTAATACAAATAGTTAATTAATCAATAAATATGAGCTGCATAACGATAAATACTAGGAGGCACAAACCGGCACTATGAAAAAAAAGATAGCAGTGGTATTTGATAGCGCGGGAACACTGCTACGTATGTACCGTGTGGCAAAAGAAACATCAACAGGCAATATCCTCGAAAATATTGAAAGTACCCTGCTGGTAGCAAAGAGACCCAGAAGAGCTCTTGTGGTAATACATGCTGAGCCTGTATCCGTTACGAGCACTGATCCAAGAACAGAGCTTCGAAAGTTCATAGCTGATAATAGATTAAAAATAGACATCAGTTGTTCCAGTGGGCCGATAAGTACAGAAGAAGCAATGAAAATAATCAATGAGCAAAACGTCTTAGTTGGAGACGTGATAGAAGTTATAGATTTGGTACACAGAAGTTGTCCTGAAAACTACTATATTGCAGCGGGTCTGATCGTGGACGGGCAGTTGCAGTTCATCCCATATGTACTGAGCACAGCAGGAAAATTATACTCCAATGCTTTCAGAACAATAAAGATCCTACACAGCAGAGATATCGATACATACATAGCATCTGGGGACACCATGCGCTCACTTAGGAAAGTGGCTGAAAAGCTCTGTATCCCGCTTACAAATGTTTTCGATATAGCCACTACACATGAAAAGGCCAACATTGTTCTGGCCCTTAAAGAGAAATATGAGATAGTACTGATGATAGGCGATGGTCTCAACGATATTCGGGCCTTGGAAGTTGCTGATGTGGGCATAGTCACCACCCAGCAAGGAGATAAAAGACCACAAAGATTGTTAGAAGCTGCTGATCATGTGATATGTGATATCATAGAGGTTATAGATATTGTAGACTCATTGAGCGCTTATGACCATAGGTAAGGGCAGGGGACAGTTTTTTATTGTTAACGGCGAAAATAATATGCGTTATGTTTATGTATAATTTTACATAATGCAGATGATACTCTACAAAAGGGAATTTAAAAAGTAATATCAAATGTCTGGCAGAAGTTGTTAGCAGTTTAGTACATACCATACAATACCATTAAGTAATTTGAAATGGTAGTCAAAGACTATAATAAATCCAGCCGGCATATAAACGGAGGAACATAAATGGCAGCGTTCATCGAGGTAAAAAACCTTAATGTGGATTTTGACGGCTTTAAAGTTCTGAAGGACATAAACCTCACTATTAATGAGGGAGAGGTCATCGGCATTTTGGGAAGGAGCGGAGCAGGCAAAACGGTATTGATGCATGTACTTCGCGGTGTAGAAGAATATGAAAGTATCAGTGGACATGTTATATACCACCTTGCAGCCTGTAAAAAATGTGGTCATGTCGAACCTCCAAGCAAAATAGGAAGTGAGTGCCCAGTATGCCCTGGAGAAAAATTACTACCATTTGATGCTGATTTTGTTGAGATGCCCATACATGATGGCAAGAGAAGGGATATCACGAAGAGGATAGCTATAATGCTTCAACGCACTTTTGCATTGTATGGTGATGAAAGGGTCATAACCAATGTAGTGAATTCCCTTACTGAGATCGGAAGCCAGGATGAAGATGTGATCCCAAAGGCCATGGAATTACTGGAAAGGGTTCAGCTTTCACATAGGATGATGCATGTAGCACGTGACCTAAGTGGCGGAGAAAAGCAGAGGGTTGTGCTGGCCCGCCAGCTCGTAAAGAATCCGATGCTGCTTCTTGCCGATGAACCTACAGGCACCCTTGATCCAAGAACTGCAAATATAGTACATGATGTTATCAGGCAGGCCGTAAAGGATTATAATATGACCATGATCATAACCTCTCATTGGTCTGAAGTGATTGAAGGTATTGCTGACAGGGCAATTATCCTAGAGGAGGGGGCCATAATTGATGAAGGTGATCCCTGCGAAATGGCAAAAAGGTTCACCAGCATGGCATGTGTACTGGAGAAGAAGCAAGATGTTGCAGTAGGTGACCCCATTATTAAGGTCCAGAACCTTAGAAAAAAATATATATCAGTTACAAGAGGGGTTGTCAATGCAGTAAATGATATCTCCTTCGAAGTAAGAGAAGGGGAGATCTTTGGTCTTGCAGGAGTTAGTGGTGCAGGGAAGACCACTACCTCAGAGATACTCATGGGGATAGTCCAGCCCACCAGTGGTGAAGTTGTTACGAGGGTAGGGGATGAGTGGATCGATATGAAAAAACCTGGGCCTGAATGTAGAGGACGTGCAGTCCAATACATGGGCATATTACATCAGGAATACAGTCTTTACAACCATCGTAATATAATAGATAACCTCACAGAATCTATCGGTATCGATCTGCCTTATGAGCTAGCGGTTAGAAAGGCGATCATCACTTTGAAAAGCACTGGTTTCACAGAAGAAAAAGCAAGATCGATATTATCCAAGATACCGGACGAGCTTAGCGAAGGAGAGAGGCACAGGGTGGCACTTGCCCAGGTATTAATGAAGGAACCGAACATAATAGTAATGGATGAACCAACCGGTACAATGGACCCAATTACTAAAAAAGATGTTACAAGATCCATTCTCAAAGCGAGAGAGGAACTTGGCAATACGTTTGTGATCGTGTCGCATGATATGGACTTCCTTGAAGAGATATGTGACAGGGTAGCCCTTATGAGAAATGGAGAGATAGTGGATATAGGGGAGCCAAAGAAAGTGATCTCACAACTTACAGAAGCCGAAAAGATTGAAGCGGACGCAGACCAATAAAGTATTTAAAGAGGTGTTAGATGTGGATGGTCAAATAACCGTAGAGATCAATGGAATTGAAATAAAGTTACCTGAAAGATCTACTCTTGGGGATGCCATCCGGGTATCTGGTTCACCATATCAAGAAGGTGTTTCTGTAGGGATACTGAAAAGGTCTGAGATGGAACAAGAAGAAAATGTAGTGGAATACCGGATAGTCACTACATCCGGAGAGTTCATTATCGATCTCTTTGAAAAGCATTCACCTTCAAAGGAACAGTGGATAAATAGATTTAGAGAGTATATAGATATACCTCTGCGATGGATCAGCCGGGATGCTGTAGCATTCGGCCCCTTTGTAAGTGAGATGGCTCCCAAAAGGGAGAAAGGCGCATATAAAGAATATGAACTTCTTTTTGCAGCGGGAGGGGGAGACCCTCAAAACACACACTTAATAATAACTAAGGCAAGACATTCTGCAGAATATGGAGCTCCACTGGAAGGGGCCTTTGGAAAAGTAGTAAGTGGAAAAAGTGTATTGGACAACTTAGAAAAAAAAGACAGGATACTCGAGATAAAACCTGTGATATCATGGAAGCAAACAGGTGAACATCTTCTTACTACTGATCTTACGATTCCCCTCGAAGATGGGGAGAAAGTATTCACATTCCTGAATGTGATGCTTTCAGCCGAATCACCTCACGGGGCAGAACATTTTTTTGCAGTTATAAGGAGTGGTACTTTCAAAGTAGACATGGTTTCTAGCTCTTTTATATCAGATCATGCTCTCCTTGGAGAGCTTCCTGTATATGAGAACTATGAACCACGCACAAGAGGCACTGTATTTCTGCGCACTGTAGGATATGGGGCAGGAAAGGCCTTTATCTCCACAGATGACAGAACATCCAGTATTCTGCACTCAGTCATCGGACATGTAGAGCAGGGCATGGAGCTTGTGGGCATGGCAGAGATCGGACATCGGCTTCTGGTACATACCACACCACCACAGATAATGTTGCATGGCAAGAGTTTCCTGGAGGCTGAAGAGGAGTTAGCTCCATATGGCGTGAAGCTCATAAGGGAAGGAGATATCGCTGATGAGGCGCTTATTGTGTCTCAGGAGCCCGATACTACTATTGAAATACTTCGAGAGGGCAGTGTCAAGGCCACAGGAGTTGATGACTCAAAGATAGTTAGCATAGAGTTATACGACAATGATGCACCCATGACCTTGGACTTTTTTAGACATGCTATTGGCCTGCAGTTCCGGCCTGTAGGAATAATGCCTTTGATAATGATGTATGAGAATACGTATATTTTCAAAGCTGAAAAACCAGCAGAAAGGTATAAAGAGATCCTGCCAGAGAACACACCAAAGAAAATGGTTGTATCCGGGGAGATTGGTGTTACAAATCAGGCAGCTAAGCGTATGGGAATGATAGGTGTTAAAACGAAGGATGATGACCTTTTCGGGCCTACCGGAGAGAAGTTCATAAGTACAAATATCATTGGACGCATCCTTGACATACAAAAGCTCCAGAACTTCAAAGAGGGAGATAAGGTATATGTTATCGAGCGTAACAGAGGGGATACTCATGAACAATGAGGAAGATATTATCACAAAAATAGTGGTCATTGGTTCTGATAGCGTTCTGCCCATAGATGCCGCAATGAAAGTATATGAATCAGAAATATCCATAACTATCAAAGAAACTTGTTTTGGGACAATGGTCACCGGTCCGAGGACCGTTGTGAATAAGGTAGTTGATGAGCTGAGAGCTATGGATAAGAACCATATCTTTGTGAAAGAGCGTGGATTTCATCCTGGGGACGAGAGAAGATGCCGGTCTGTAAGAGGAGGAGGACCCAGACCAGGGTTTCATTACCTGAGAGAGGAAGTGCAGATGTTACCTATAATAGGAAAAGCACTTGATGCTTACGACAAACATATCCCGCCCACTGAGATACACCGTGCTAAAAAAATAGAAGTAAAGAAGCTGAAGGAGATCATTGAATCTAATTTATGAGGCAATATAATGGCAAAAGTGATCATTTATCCTATCAACAGCCTGATACTTTCTGATCTTGTAGAGCGCTTCGGCCACAAGCCCCTTGCGATGATGGAAAAGATAAAAGAGAAGGTAAATACAGTAGGAGTGGACTCACCACCTTTGAATATAACAGCTGTGGAACCTAAAATGGGTTTGAAGTATGCTGCAGTGGAAGTGCCCGCCGGTGTAAGAGGTAGAATGGCCATAGTTGGACCCATGATAGATGAGGCAGAAGCTGCCATCATAGTGAATGAGGCGTCCATGGCCTTTGGGTGTATGGGGTGTGCTCGGACTAACGAGCTTACTAAATATCTTATACGTCAGAAAAATATCCCCATCCTCGAAGCAGAATATCCCAGAAGCGAAGAAGAAGGTCAGGAATTTGTATACAAGATAGCTGAGTTCCTGAGATCGCTTTCAACGGAGGAGAGAACATGAGAGCGGATAAACAAGTAAAAGTGGCGCTGGTCTCATGCGGTTCTGAATATGCAGGTGTCCAGGGTGAACTGGAAAAGGTAACTTCCAGTGTCAATGCAAAACTGATCTTTCCGGAAATAGATATAGCTTCTCTTGACACGATAGGAAGGGACTTTGGAATAGAGGCTGCGAGCCCTGATCTGCGTCTGATGATGGCAAGGGCACAAGCAGTAGTGGAAGGTATTGCAGATGTGGATGGAGTGTTCATCACATCATGTTTCAGGTGTGCTGAAGCTGCTATTGTAAGGAACGAAGTTAGAAGGTATATAAATAAGCATTCCAATATTCCTGTTATCAGTTATTCATTCACCGAGAGGACAACAGCAGCCACCCTTATGACAAGGATGGAAGCTCTTACCACTATCGCAAGAAGGAAACATCTGCTGGCTCGGGAGAAACAGACTGGTCTTACTGCTGGCATAGATTCTGGTTCGACCACCACAAAAGCCGTGATAATGAAAGACAACAACATCATTGGCCAAGGCTGGGTGCCTACTATAAAGGTCATAGACAGTGCCACAGAAGCTTTCAACCTTGCACTTGAGGAAGCTGGAGTAAAGGCCGAAGAGGTCCAGGGCATTGGAACTACTGGCTATGGCAGGTTCTTGGTAGGAGAGCACTTTAAGGCTCAATTGGTGCAGGAAGAGATCACTGTCAACTCCAAAGGTGCAGTGTACCTGGCAAACAAACAAAAAGGCTCTGCAACTGTTATCGACATTGGTGGAATGGACAATAAGGCAATTTCCGTAGAGGATGGGATACCAGGCATGTTTACCATGGGTGGTATCTGTGCAGGTGCATCTGGGCGTTTTCTTGATATGACGGCAAAGAGACTTGGTGTTGAAATCACTGAACTGGGTGCGCTGGCTGTGAAAGGTATGCAGGAAAAGGTCGATATGAACAGTTACTGCATTGTCTTTGGTATCCAGTCACTTGTGAACTCACTAGCTAAGGGAGCAAGACCGGAAGATGTGGCTGCTGCGGCATGTCACAGTGTGGTGGAACAGATATTTGAACAGCAATTACAGGAAGTAGATGTAAAAGAACCCCTAATCCTTGTGGGTGGCTCCTCACTGATAGAAGGTGTTCCAAAAGCTCTGAGCAGCTTACTTAAGATAGATGTGCTAGTGCCACCGAACTCCCATCTCATAGGTGCTGTGGGAAGTGCATTGCTGGCATCGGGATTTGTGGAGGAATAAGAAACATGGAGCCTCTGGAGATCTTCAAGGTAAAAACTAAAATACCTGAAGAGGCCGAAGCTTACAGGTCAATACTCTCAGATGTTATATCCGATCTTGGTGTTGCCAACTCGATTGGCAGGATATATGTGATAATAACACCTGAGGATTCATTATTTCAAATGGCCGTCATTCTGAGAGGTAGTCCTCCGTTGATAAAAACATCGGACTTTGCAGATGTGAGCGTTGGAGCTGTGATCAGGAACGAGATACAGATAGTTCTGCGGGATGAGAAGTACCTGCCGGACCTATTAGAGAAGCTTTGGGCAAAGTATGGACGAGGAAAGGTCATTCAACGGGATAGGAAGACCATAGATGTAGTCGTGGAAAACATAGATGCTGAAATAGGGAGCATAAAAGAAATGCCCATATTCGATCCAAAACGTACATTGCTCTCTAAGCTTGTAGAGATGGCTATAAGAGGAGCACCTGAAGGTTTCAGGGTACGTTATCACTCACTTAATGGTAATGAATTTATCTTTGTAGCATCTGAAGATGCTATGAAACCAGAATGGGTGCAGCAGGGGCATCAAATGCTTGAAAGTATAAAAGGAGGGTAAACTCTTGGCAGCAGTGCTTGAACCTTACATATATGAAGGTGGAATACACAGGCATACACTTATATTGGAACTGTTGGAAGACCTGGGAGGATACCTTATCCAGAAAACACCGGCAGCCACAGAGGTTACTCTTGTGATGCTCGTACCCAGAGATGACGTACATCTTATTGAGCAGCTTGCCAAAGACCTTCTTGGAAAGATATCCAAGGCAGCCCTTACAGGGACTGAAATCGCAGTTGTTTCACCTACGCTTGCGTCCCATCATTTGCCACATTCTGCCTGTGATATAGCTGAATTCCTGAGGAGAGGTGGTGCTAACACCACAATGATAGGACTCGCAAGGGGTATGGGGAGAAGAGTTGCACTTTCTGCGGATTATGAAAGAAGATTAATAAATGAGCACGATATTGCCCTCTTCTCTTTCGGTACTTTCCAGGATTGCATAATCAATAAGAAGCCTAAGCTCTTTGAAGGTATAAAGATACCTATCGTTGTCACGGGAGGACCTGACCTTAAGACCGAAGAAATACCTGGTGCCGATATGTATATAGGGAACATCGGCAGGGTAGCTCACAGATTAAGGCACAGTGATGAACTGGGAGGTTTGGACCTCATGAGTGAGAAAGTGGGAATTATTGTAGAAAAAATGAGAGAGGATATTGCCAGGGACCCACTTGCTGTTCTGCCTGCAAGGGTTATGAAAGAGGTGCAGGAACAGATCCCTGAGATAGAAAGTGTGTATACACCTGCACCGCTCACACTGCAATTAGATGGGCTGCGTATTAAATTGCCTTATCCTGATTTCCACAAGAGGGTCGAAGATATGGAACTGCAGGATAATATCCGTCTTAAAGATGTTGCAACTATTTCACTCTCAAAAATGAAGAATTACATACTTGTAAAGGTTAAAAGGAGATCTGAAGTGGGCATAGAGATATGAGATCTGAGGTGCAGCATGGAAACAGAAAAGATCAAAGAACTCCTTGACAAAGAGCCGGAAGAAGTTATTGAAAAGATGCTGGAGGACATGAAGAAGCAATATGGAGAAGTTCCGTACATTGCGGATTTTTTTAAGAACATGCCCGAACTTTTCATCTCCAGAATGATATATACAAACAGCATAATGCGTGAGTTCACACGTATGGACCCAAAGACCGTGGAACTTATCAGCATTGCTGTTGCCTCTGCACTCAAATGCGACCATTGTCTTAAAACACATATAAAAGCAGCTAAACTACTTGGAATTAATAAGGAAGAGATATTCCATACGATCCTTATTAGTAGTACCATAGCAAATACGTCCATACTTGCAGAGGGTACCCGCGCCATAGATTCTGAATTTGCATCTACTGTAGAAGAACAGGACCGCTCATGTGTTTTATGTAATTTCAATTATGAACTGCCAGAACAAAGATGATGGCATTGAAATATTTAATAGAAAGGCCCACCTGTAATTAATACACCTGCTGCATAACCCAATATAACACCTGTGTTAAGGAATGGCAAGCCTGCCTGTGGTTTCCCTTTCATTACAAATACCATAAGCGCAGCGTATCCTATTAACGTCCCGATCATGGCACCTATTGAAGGATATGAAATACCCATGCACTGTAAAGGTGAGTCTAGGAAAATATTAGCAGAGACTACCAGAATGGTAGGCATTACTGCATCGCCCAGGCCCATAAAAAAAGCTTCCCTTTCTTCACCATCTTCTTTCTTAAAAGAGGTTTTGATAAAGGAATAGTCCAGCTTTTTTGGAATAATGAAAAGTATGGGTAAACGCAGGTCCATGACACCTTCAGCAAGGTCTATCATATGCTTTGTTTTATAGACGGAGATCGCATCATAGATAGCAAGGAGAGAGAGCAAAACAAGTACTGGGATTATTGAAAGAGAAATACCGAATATGGCGCTTGCACCTGCTCCTATGATCAAACCAATGGTGTTGATCACATACCACTCCGGAAACTTGTATAGCAGAACGGTGAGAACTATTGCTGTGAACAAAGAAACAGCATTTATTGTTATGCTTGAGCTCGTCAGTAGTGATAATAGAGCTATGAACACATAATATATCGTGGAAGCAACTGCAAGTAGTATTACAAGCTGAATGACCCATTGCATATTCTTCTTCAATGCAAAGAGCAGGAAGAAAGTAAATACAAGGATGATCATGATATAGTACAAACTATTGGCTGCAGAGTCCGGATTCTCAAAAGCCTGCATGCCTTCAGCATTCATAGGCTGTGCTAGCAATAAAGATAGGAACTGGACAGCTAATATGATGCCAGCCATAGCAAAGATTGGAGCATAAGTATTTAAGAATCCTTTTTCCGAACCCAAGTAATGTCCCTCTTAAGATTAAAATTATTCTAATTAAACAATATATTAAGAGTATTTAATACTATGTAAATACTAGTCTGTAGACATAATAAAAGGTAATAAAAATATTGGTGTAAATTCAGAACATTAACTCCAATGCATCTGCAACCTTCATGCCTGCTACAATGCCAAGCTCTTTAGCTTTAGGAGTTACTGACTTGACCTCTGCAGTAAGAACATCGTCAAGTGTACTGACCCCTGAGGTCCGTGCCGCCACATCTCCCAGCATCTCAGCTGTGGCCATATCCAGATAACCACACATCACGAATCCTAGATCGGCTTTCACTACAATCAAGGATGCGTGCTGCATTTCAATGTGCAGGCCTATAGCAATACCTCTTTTAAGTTTTATCTGTTCGATCATCATCTTCTATTGCCTCAACAAAAATAAAAAGAATTTAAAAAATGGACCTTCTATCTAAGTACTATCATGAGCACATATCCCTAAAGAGGGGAATATCCTTTCTGCAAGAGGGAGGTCATGATACTTTTTATCCTCAAATATCTGTGTTCCACCTGAAAGATTCACTTCTGTGACTTCCGGAGTTAAGGAAGTAATATGCTCATCGCCCCTCAGGTGGAAATAAACTGTTGCTTTTCCAGTCGGGCCAAAGCTACCCATGATCCTTACACCCTCCTCATCATTACTAACAGATGCATTATCAATGCCTTCAATAGAATTCACAGAAGTTTCCCTGGGCATATTGATAACCATAGAAGTGTTCTTTTCACCAATGAAACCCACGCTACTGTTCCCAGTTCCTAAAAATGGATATACAACACGGTAATTTGTCGTGTAGATGTTCTGAATGACCTCTATCTGCATTACCGGACCTAACAATTCTGGGGACATCAGGGAATTTACATCTGTTAGCACGGCGTATTCAGAAGAGCCATTCACAATTACATCCATTTGCTCAAAAATAGAATTTCGTAGGGCTGATCTGGTATTCACGTCAGTTTTAAGAATCTCCCAGGCACTTATGAAACCATCGCTATTGCCCATTGACACATCGATATATTCTTTGTAGATAAGAGAGTCAACCCCAGCATATGTTTCCGTGTACAACCATTGGACTTTGTCACGGCCTACAGTAATATTGTTTTCCCAGGTAAAAGAGGCATTCACAGGAAATGTCATAAACAAAAAAAATACTATAAATGCTAAAAGTAAAGCCTTCAACCTATCCCTCATTAAAGAGTGGTCACCTGACAACCATCCTCTGTAACAATCAGCGTATGCTCTGCCTGAGACACAAGACCACCAGCAACTTCCTTGAGCACTGGATAAGAAGTGATCACATCAGACTTAATGAGCTGCATAAGAGCAAAGTCAAGTTTTTCTGTCTTAAGCCACCTCTTGGCAAATGGTAACATCTGATATGGCTCTATCTCTTTCAATAGCTTACGGGCAGCTGGCAAACGCACAGGTTTGTTTGCTATGACACTGAATATCTCTGACCATGAACCATCTACTATTTTTCCAGCACCATCAGTAGCAAAGGGCTCGATAGCTATCACATTACCTGCTGTGAGCACAGAGCCATGATCAATACGTCTGTTGGGTATGCTGGGATGAGTATGGGCCATATATCTGGCAACTCCATGGCCTGTAAGATTAGCTATTGGTCTGAAACCAAGATCCATGATAGTATCTTCGATCACAGAGCCTATTTGTGCAGTATTGACCCCGCTTTTTACAGTGTCTATAGCAGCATAAAGAGCGGCCTCTGATGCCTTGACGAGATCCCCGTGCTTGCCTGTGAGGTCAACTGTGATAGCAGAGTCAGCAATATAGCCATCCACATGAACTCCAATATCCAGCTTCACCACATCTTCCCAAAAGACCGACTTATCACCTGCCGTTGGTGTGGCATGAGCAGCTTCATCGTTCCGCGAGATGTTGCACGGGAAAGCAGAACCATCGGCCCCAAGCTCTATGGCCCTATTTTCCACATACTCTGCTACTTCAAGCAGGCTTGCACCCACTTTGATCTTATCTTTTGCTTCAGCTCTCACCCTGGATAGTATTTTGCCTGCCTTTAGGTATTTCTCTATAATATCTTCCTGTAATTCATTTGTCATAAAACACCTACGACTGATAACTTAATAACATTATATCAGAAATCTCTTTTCAAGAGATGTGAGATTTTCACAACCATCCTCTGTTACTAACAACATATCCTCTATGCGAATGCCTCCATGGTCCGGATAGTAAAGACCAGGTTCAATAGTAATGACATTACCCTTTTCAAGGGAAATAGCCTGGGTTCCCACAAATGGTGCCTCATGGATCTCAAGACCTATTCCATGACCTGTAGAATGAATGAAACCTACTTTAGAACCGTCACGCATCGTTTTAAACCCATGGGATTCAAGTACATCGCATACACGATTGTGTATATCACTACAGAGCACCCCTGGTTTTATCATATCTATCGCTTCCTTCTGAGCAGCAAGAACTGCATCATACATGTTCTGAAGCTCAGGAGATGCCTCACCTTTCAGAACTGTGCGGCTCATATCGGCAAAATAGCGGTACTTTTTGCTACGAGGGAAGATGTCGATAACTATGGGCTCATTGGCCTTCAAAGGACCTTCTCCTTCCCAATGAGGGTTGGCAGCTTGTTGCCCACATGCAACAATGGTACCCACCGCCTCACAGCCTGAATCAAGCAACACAAGATCTATCTCTCTGCGAACATCGTCCGCGGTGAGCTCAAAACCCCGGAAAAGGAGTTTACCATCAATCATCTCAGACCTATGGATTAGATCGATAGCTGCAGCCATAGCTTTTTCACATGCTTTCTGAGCATATCTGATATGTTCTACTTCGTCTTCTCTTTTGATCGACCTTAGTTTTCTGAAAGGACTTTCCATATCAATAATAGTAAAGCCGCCCTCTTTCAGAGACTGAGCTATATGATAAGGGAAATCCCTTGGAATTCCTAGTTTCCGGATGCCCTCTTTTTGTAAGATTTCAGCTATGCAGTCTGTATAAGCCTGATATGAGTCACCCCTTTGTTTTAGCTTCTCTGCGTAGTTGTAATCTTGCAGCATACGTATATCGGCAATCCTGGACTCAAGCTTAGCACGGCCCTTTTCCATTTCTGAAACTACTAATATCTCTTTTGGACCTGATGTTTGTATATAGGTGTATTTATCAGAAGCAAAGAAATTTGTGGCATAGTAGAAATCAGCATTATCGACATTACCTACTATCATGAAGCCATCTGCTTTGTGCCTGGCAAGTAAATCTGTTATATCCATTCTCCCTGTCATGCTATAAGGATTGTAGTTAATAGTACAAAACAATTAGCTATCCTTTTGATGAAAATATATGATACGAAAGAATATAAGCAACATCCGACATCGCGTGTACATATGAACCTGTAATGTATACATTTTAAATATATACTGGTCCACATACATCAAGGCACATGGTGCTGAAAAACAACTTGGTGTCAAGATCTGGCCCCTTTGCACATTTTCTTGGAGAAATTAAACATATAATCCTATTCTATGTATTAGGGGATTTCATCACCACCTATCACGCATTGAACTATGGATTTGAGGAGAATCCATTTCTTGCAATCCTGATGAATGAATTCGGCATATGGTCAATGCTTATAATGAAGATTATATTCATTGGGATAATTTATTTGTACTATCTCACAATAATGAATACTGGATTTGTATGGAAAGACCATATATGGTTAGCATCAAGAAGCGCTGTATGCCTTTTGGGCATATTCCTTGTGGCAAACAACCTGCTCGTAATATTCTCTAAGTATAGCCTGGTTCAATTATAGGGATCTCATCGTATTGATCCACCCTGGCTGTCCTTTATCTCAATGGGCAGATCGTTGGTAAAATCACCATATTTTTATCAAGCAGTTGTCCCGATCTTGCATGATCATGGATCTGAACAAGATTTCAGATCTTCTGTAAATTATCCGAACATATTCTGTTCCATGTAAAATGAAACAACCTTTTTCCTGGGGTATTCTCGTGCTTGTTTGCAGGAATAGTTGGTCGTTATGGCTAGCTGTTGATAAGATCCTTTATACCCAAAAGAGTACACTTTATATGATAATATAAAGGGATGCTTAAATGACATCCCATGCAACATATATCAAAACATGCACTGGTCACTATACAACAATAAGACCAGCCATCAGACCGGCTGCTAGTAACATTAAGAGATAGGTTATTACCACTACTATGTACCTCATTGAAGCATTGTTATTCATCGATACCACCATCTTAATATATGCGACCATAATATAAATATATATTTAATAAGATGTTGTGTATAAAAATATGTACTAAATTGAAAGAGACAGATACTTTGAACTATGACACAGAGAGAAGATGGACAAAAAGAATATAATATGGCCTGAACGTAATTGAAAAGGCTTTTCTACAAAGTCAATCTATTGGTTTATATCTTTGAAGAAAAGTAATAAAAAGACAATCCAAACTCTATTTTATGAGGGTCGATGATGGAAACGAGAGATATTGTTTTTTCCATAGTGATGGTTGTATCATCTTTTGTACTCACGTACGAATGGCTTGGAAGGTTTGAATATGACCCTGCGAATTCCCTTATAATACTCGCAGCGATAGTTATGGTAGGGGCTCTGGCAGCTATGATACTCTCAGTAGACATACGCATGCGCAAAATGGAGAACATGATCGATGTAAAGGAAAGGTCCCTGAGGATCAGTGTTCAGAGCATAGAGAGCAATATGGATAGAAAAATGGACGAAGTGATCGGCAGGGTAGATGAAGCTTTGGAAACGCTCAACAGCAAAAGATACAGATGAAACTTGATGAAAGGTAGTTTCTATAAATACCAGTTATTTCAAGAACAATGCGAAAGCGATATAAGTAAGTGCTTCATACGATAGATGTTATAAAGTCTTATTCTGCAAAGAGGTGCGTATATGCGCATTCATCTGGAGCCGATTGGCATTATCAAAAAAGCTGGGAAATACTCTGAAATAATGATATATTCTGATTTCGAGCAGATAGTCAAGAATGTCATATCAAAAATAGGCAATGAGATCAATGGACAGAAGTTATTGATCGTACATAAGAGCAGAGGTTCTGATGAAAATGGGCATCAAGTCCAGATAACAAAAGCAGATCTTGTTGAAAGGATAGGAAATATACTAAAGATAGGAAAGATCGATGCATCTGATGATTCTGTTATAGATGTGCGACTAGATACAAGCGAAACAACTAAGAATACCTGACAACTACCCTCTTTTATGGGAACAGATATTGGAGAACTCCTGAAAAAACGGCAAGTAGAAATTTCCGAATTGTCCCATAAAGTTGTGGCTATTGATGCGTACAACATGCTCTATCAATTCCTGAGCACAATAAGACAAAGAGATGGTACACCGCTTAAGGATTCCAGAGGAAATATAACCTCTCATTTATCAGGCATTCTGTATCGTATGACCAGCCTTATGGAAGAGGGCATCAAGCCAGTATTCGTTTTTGATGGAAAGCCATCACATCTCAAAGCCCGGACCATAGAGAAGCGAATGGCTGACAGAGAAAGTGCAACTATAAAATGGGAAGAAGCAAAGGAGAAGGGACTGGCGGAAGAAGCATATATGTATGCACAGGCATCCTCTAAGGTCACCCAGGAAATAGTTGATGATTCCAGGCGACTGCTCTTGGCCATGGGTGTTCCCTGGGTCAATGCCCCTTCGGAAGGAGAAGCCCAGGCTGCCCATCTAGTGAAAAGAGGAGATGCAAACTATGTTGCCTCACAAGACTATGATTCTTTATTGTTCGGAGCACCTCTGGTTGTAAGAAATCTTACAATTACAGGCAAGCGCAAACTGCCTAAGAAAAATATTTTTGTGGAAGTGAGACCAGAAATAATGCAACTCGAGGAAAACTTGGCAGAGCTGGGGATCAACCAATCACAACTTGTAGATATTGCAATATGCATAGGGACAGATTACAACCAAGGACTTGAAAGGATAGGACCAAAAAAAGCACTGAAACTTATAAAAGAGCACAGCAATATAGAAAACGTATTACTTGCGCTAGAACGGGAAATAGAGGAAGTACAGGAGATAAAGAACATTTTTCTAAATCCTTCTGTGACCGATAACTACACCCTCAAATGGAAAAGACCAAATACGGATGAAATTATTGCATTCCTTTGCGAAGAGCATGACTTTTCAAAAGAAAGGGTCATTAAAGCATGTGAAAGGCTAGAAGCGATCAGCGGACCAGAGCAAAGGACCTTAGACCAATGGTTCTAGATCACTTCTTAAGAAGTGACCTGCCGGTCATCTCCATTGGTTGCTGGATGCCCAGGATCTCAAGCATCGTAGGTGCAATATCAGATAACTTCCCTTTGCAAAGCTGTAAACCGGGTTCATTGGAAACATAGATACAGATTACAGGATTAGAGGTATGAGCTGTATGCGTGGCACCTGAAAAAGAATTTATCATTTTTTCAGCGTTGCCATGGTCAGCAGTAATAATGACAGAACCACCTAACCCCATTACAGCGGCCACTACCCTACCCACACAGGTATCAACGGTCTGGACTGCTTCTACAGCAGCATCAAAGAAACCTGTATGTCCCACCATATCCATATTTGCATAATTCACTATTATGACATCGTATGCTCCTGACACTATCTGTTCTACAAGTGCATCAGTGACCTCAAAAGCACTCATTTGCGGTTTGAGGTCATAAGTGGGTACTTTAGGGGAGGGGATCAATAACCATTCCTCCCCGGGGTTCTGCTGCTCTACACCTCCATTCAGAAAAAAGGTAACATGTGCATACTTTTCAGTTTCTGCTATCCTTAACTGCTTAAGACCATGGTTACTAAGCACCTGTCCCAGTGTGTTCTCAATGTGTTCTGTTGGAAATATAAGTGGCACGTTCAATCTATCATCATATTCGGACATGCACACATAATGGACATGGGGAAAAATACTTCTTTCAAAACCCTCAAAACACTCGTTTACAAAAGAATATGTCAGTTGACGCGCCCTGTCCGGCCTGAAATTGAAAAATATTACTGAATCATTGTCCCTGATATTTGTAAGGGGCTTACCCTTTTCATCAATGATGACCGTGGGCTTGATAAACTCGTCATTCTCACCTCTGTCATATGCCTCAAGAATAGCAGAAACAGGGTCTTCAGACTTCAAACCTTCACCCAGTACCAATGCATCATAAGCAAGTTTTACCCTATCCCAGCGCTTGTCCCTGTCCATGGCATAATATCGCCCTGAAACAGTAGCAATTATAGCATTTCCTTTTTTGAGATACGTTTGCTGGAACTCTTCCATGTCATGAAGTGCTTGTCTGGGAGGCACATCCCTACCGTCAAGAAAAGCGTGGACATAAACCTTCGAAAGTCCTTGATCTCCGGCGAACTTGATTAAACTTTTCAGATGATCAAGGTGACTATGCACTCCCCCATATGAGAAAAGGCCCAGAAAGTGCAGGTTCGAACCATGCTTCTTTACATTCTGGATCGCATCAAGAAGTATTGGATTACTATAGATCTCACCACTTTCAATAGACCTGTTAATGCGTGTAAGGTCTTGATACACGATCCTTCCTGCACCAATATTAAGATGTCCTACCTCAGAATTTCCCATCTGACCTGCGGGAAGGCCAACATACTCTCCTGAAGCTTCCAGAAGAGTAGATGGATATTTCTCCAGAAGAGAATCAAGAACTGGCGTCTTGGCAGCTTGCACAGCATTACCGTCAGGATCAGGATTATAACCCCATCCATCAAGGATCATAAGCACTAAAGGTCTTTTAGGCAATGTCATATAAAGATAAACAGTACTGATATGTATTAAACACTCTGCCTTTATAGTAACACAAATGAAGAACCTGATGGTGAGAAAGTAAATTTGGTTTACATTGATATATACACAAACAACAGAAAAAGTATAGAGACATACATGAAAAACACTGAATGATATACACATCAGGATGAGATAAAAAAGGATAAAGTTGATCAATGATTTTAATTTTTTTTAATTACAATATAATTACATAGGTGTGTAACAATTTGCACAGATTATTGAAATTATAAAGTAAAGTAAAGCATTCATATAAAAGTATACAGGATTACTAATAATGCTAAGGCAGTTAAATTTACTTGTATATGAACACAAGTAACAGTTTGCAATACAATTACATTCGGAAGATAATAAGAGATACATATAAAGAATACTGCAAAACCCTTTTACCAACAATAAACCTACTGAAGAGCTCTTTACTGGTATCAGTATCAGGAGCTTTGCGTATATATATAGCATCCCTCCTGCTGTTGGCACAGATAAGTGTATTGAACTGTATAGCAGGTGGCCTCATTGTATACGCAGTATATACTTTAGACCGTGCACTTGAATCAACTGAAGACAGTGTAAATCGGTCCGAACTAAAAGGTTCTAACAAAAAGCTGGCATTGTTCGTTTCTCTAGCTACATTTGTATCGGGTTGTTACGTTCTAAATACCAGCGATTTACTTATTTTGGCTTTGATGCCCCTTGTGGTCGGATATCTGTACAGTAAAGGATTGAATTTTGGAAAACTGAACCTTAAACTAAAAGGTGGTCTTGGGATCAAAAATCTTGTAGTTGGACTGACGTGGGGCACATTTATTGCAGGCATAGCAGGAACCGGAATCAAGAACCCTCTGCCAGTGCTCTTGGTATTCTGTTACTATGGATCTAAACTTTTCATAAATTCAACTATCTATGACTTTAAGGATGTAAAAGGCGACTTGATGGCGGGTATCAAAACCCTTCCTGTAAGTATTGGAGAAAAGAATACCCGCCTATTATTGCTCGGGTTACATATTGCATCACATTTAATGTTATCATCTGCTATAATAATGAACTTGCTTGCATTCGAACCTGTAATTATAATGTATAGTTTCTTTATAGGGTTATTATATATATTCAGACTCACGCATAATCGGGAAAAAGAAGACATGAGAGGGAAGATCGAAAGGCTTTTTTTTGTCGATGGTGAAGCAGGATCTATAGTGTACCTAAGATCAGTAATTGGAAATGTGATATGAGGAAATGCCTCATATTTTTTTTGCTTGTGACAGGTAGTATTTGAATAAATCATTTCCCCATTGAATACCCGTTTCATCAAAGCAAATGAGATCTGTGCGAGGGTCGTAATTACCGGATTTAAAGAACAGAGACATGGAAAAGAAAATGTCCGTCACCACAAAAGCGACCTTGGAGCTATCAAGGAGATAAAGATCAGTGTATTTAGCATCATGATACGCCTTCATTTTCTCATCGTGCTCATTTATAACCTTATCAAAAATGTTCTTTGTAAGAATAAGAGAAGTAGGGACATTTTTTTGTGCAAGCTGCAAGAAAAAATCTGGATAAGAAGGAAAGAAAACGGGAGAAACGCCTTTGATCATGCTTGAGCGTGCTATATTCTCAGTAAAAGTTCTATGGGAATCATAAATGTTCTCAAGACTGTCCACATAAAAAACACAGTCTTTGAGGTCGATTAACCTATCAAGTAAATGATCAGGTATTCCAGATAGATCATGATCATTCCAGAAATCCTCATTTTTTTCTATAAGGCTCACCAGATCAACAAAGGGTTTGAAGGATTTAGCAATGATCTTTCCTGTAGCTGTAAGCGTATACATCTTAGTGGAAGGATCTTTGTATATAAGACTAGCGGACTCCATCTCTCTTATCCTTGGTGCTATCTCCGGAGAAGATACGTTAAATCTTTTACGTATGTTGGCAAGAGTAGAAGGTTGCTCTAGAAGGAAAAGGAGCAGATCTTTTCTTTTTTCCGAAAAAGTGAGCAAACTCAACAAGCCTTTAGATTTCATAATAATCACTATTATTTACCCAGAGACATGAACTTGGAACATACGCTGCATTCAACAATTATATACTACTATATATTCAATAATCAATAATAGTTATAAACATATCATACAAAATAATATATATATGTTCGTCAGCCATATGCAAAAAATAAAAAGAATTGATCAATGCAAAAAGTGGCGCATACCAGTAAATACAAGAGATACCCCTAGTCTGTTTGCAGTGCTTATGACCTCCTTGTCCCTAATAGAGCCACCTGGGGATACTATATACATGATCCCATTTTCAGCTGCATGAACGATGCTGTCATCAAAGGGAAAAAAAGCATCTGAAGCCATTACACACTTTGAAAGCACTTTTTTACAATAGTCATCGAAATTCTCCTTAAGACCTTCCTTATCATAAATAGCCTTAAGGTTCTCTCTGGCCTTAGTAGCAGCCAATTTTCTGATAGAATCTACCCTGTTGGGTTGACCTGCACCCATTGCAAGCATCATATAACAACCTTTCTGGTACTCATAAGCAAGGGTGATAGAATTGGATTTTGTGCTCTTGCAGGCACTTATGCAGAATTCAGAAAGAGGACGCATCGACTCGGGGAATTCCTTTTCGGTCACACAGTCCCATTTTTCATACAAGCCCATATCCCTGGACTGTTTTAACAAACCGCCTACCACATACTTATACGTATGATCGAAATCAAAAGCATCATTCAATTGCGGCAGTTCAAGCAACCGCAGATTAGAGCTCTTTTTCTTAAGGTACTCAAGTGCTTCATGGTCAAAACCCGGGGCCAAGATAATTTCTACGAACTTGCCTTCTAAGAAGGCTGCTGACCGCTGATCAAATACTGTGTTGCTGCAAATGATACTTCCATATGCTGAGATGGGGTCTCCATCCCACGCAGCGCTCAGGGCCTGCAGAAGGGTATCACCTGTAGCTAAACCACATGGATTATTATGTTTTACAATAACAACAGCAGGTTTTTCGGAATGAAGGTCTTTTATGGTCAGCAATGCATTATCAGCATCTATATAATTATTATACGATAGCTCTTTTCCATGTAATTGTCGTGCATTTGCAAGGGATGGGCCTCTTACTCCAGGTTCTTTAAAGAACTTAGCCTTTTGATGCCAGTTCTCACCATAACGCAGATCCTTACCGCTGACAAAGTTCAGATGTATAACCTCTTCCGATGCTATTTCACTGCTCAGGTATGTATCTATCGTTGCATCATAGCATGCTGTGTGCCTGAAAGCTTTTACAGCAAGTTGTTTACGGGTCTTCTCGGTAACTATACCTGTCGATCTTATATCTTTGAGCACATGTCCGTAATCCGCTGGATCGGATACTACCGTTACTGAACGAAAGTTCTTGGCTGCAGCACGCAAAAGAGCCGGGCCACCGATATCGATGTTCTCAATGGCCTCCTCTAACAAAACACCATCTTTTGTAACTGTGATCTCAAAGGGATAGAGATTTACAGCGACCAGATCAATAAGATCGATGCCTGCATTGTATACCTGGTCCATATGATCAGGATTGTGTCGGTCGCACAATATAGCACCATGTATCTTGGGATGTAATGTTTTTACCCTGCCATTCATCATTTCAGGAAAACCTGTTACTTCAGAAACATCCCTCACATCAATCCCTGAATTTTGTAGGAACCGTGCCGTCCCACCGGTGGATAGTAACTCTACACCAAGGGCTGCAAGCCCCCGCGCAAACTCTACGATCCCGGTCTTGTCAGAAACGCTTAGCAGTGCCCTTTTGATCAAAAAATCACCGTCAATGATTAGCGTATATAATGTATAAATGTTCTGGTTGGAACAAATATTAAAAAGCACACAATTGAATTTATCCAAATCTCACTACCGGACAAACCTCTATACACTCTCCGCAGTGCAGACAACCTTCACCAATTATAGCGGTTTTCTGTTTTATCGTAATTACATCATGAGGACACCTACCCACGCACACGCCACATCCACTGCAACAAAGAGCTCTTTTTATAGAAAGTTCCACTGACCGTATCAGTTGTAAGACGTGCTTTTCGGTATCGCTGCGAACTGTTACAGTTCCGGCAGCAAAGATCTGAGCACTGTCCTCACCCTGAAATATAGAAGCAACCCCTTCCATGAAAGCCATTTTACCTACTGCCTTGAGCATACCTGAAGACTCTATTGTATCCAGATCAAGAGGCATATCGAAACTACCTTCTGCCGATATCCCACCCTGCTTGCAGGGACGATAGCCGGACGTTACAGTGAAATCAAGTTTGCCATTGATCTCAGCCCTGGGGATCGTGGGAATGCCCTTGGACCTTGCGATCTCCTGGATTTTTGGTGGTAATTTTTTCCATCGCCACATCCCATGTTCAACCCACTCGGGAGAAAGTCCGGACCTCTGAGCATACCTTAGTAGGTAATTTTCCAGCTTTGAGGCAAATTCCGGATGTGTTGCCCTAAGTCTGTGCAGATCAGCAACAGAGCATGAAGGACAAAGCCAGCACCCTATCCTATCAAACCCTTTTCCGTATAAAGGATTATAAGGAAGATCATGCATGAAAATATACAGCCAGACATGCATAGCTGTCCAGTCCTGTATTGGAGCAGCACCTATCTGATTCCCTACCCATGGATTCTTCCAGACCCTTTCGCTTTTTGCCCTGGTACCTGATTCATACTTACGCTGTCCTATGAATGTAAGGCAGCCTTCTTCATAGTTTCTTTCGATAAGCTGAGCGATAGGGCCCAATTTGCACACTTTACAGCACCAGCGCATCTCCACACTGGGTGGACCAAAACTATCAACCGACTCCCAGAAAGCATTGCCTGAGCTTATGGATCGCAAAGATTTGCCATAGAGCCGGGAAACTTCCTCTGCATTTATTACCGTTTCCGGGAACTCAATACCTGTGTCAGCAAAAAGGATATCAAAATCTTCAAGACATTCACTTACAAGCTGTAGCACAACAAGACTGTCCTTACCGCCTGAATATGAAACAGTAGCTCTTTTTTCCATGCTTGACGCGACATTATTGATAAACTTGTGGGAACGCTCTATGAACTCTTCCATGAAATGTTTATTAGCACCGATGACTTCTTTCCAAGTTTGCCCGCCCGGTGGTATAGCAACCCTGCAAGGCTCTTCTTTACTCCTTATCTTTACCGCCATCCCCTTAGGGCGCTCTTTCATCCGTTCGCCGTCCATACGAGCCCTTCCGGTAGCTACGACCTGGCCTTCTGGATTAAGAACGACCACTTCATCCGTATCCAGAACATCTGGATCTGCATCCAGCACCCCTGGAGCCAATAGGTTGGCCCCTCCCAATATGAACCTTACTGCACCTTGTTCCATAATGACCCAGCCTTTCATAGCAGACAAAGACCTGCCCTGGAAAAGACGCCTGGCTCCTTCCACACGCAAGAGAAGTATCCATTTGAGTGTATCAAGCTCGAACCTGATGCTTCCTAAAACCTCTCCATCAACAATTATCTCATCCATACGATCATCATAGGGAGCCTTGTTCAACACCACTACCCTTTCATCGGCTATAAGGGGAGCATTGAACTGTTGCATGGAAACAGAGTTTATAAGTTCTATATCGTATCTGAACGCCGGACGTATGTCACCTGGAGGTGTTACGGTCACAGGTCCTGCGCAACCACCACATGCACATTCCTTTCCCAGCACAGGTACGTTACAATCCCTGCACCAATGCAGCAGCATTTTACCAAGATAAAGAGGCTTTGACATCAGAAGACTCCAATATTGTTATAGTAAATAGTTCTTTGCTTTGGATTTTAAGGCAAGTTGCTCCATGCCTCATTTTTTGAACAATCGTGACAGTAGTCTTTTAATATCAAATAGGCTTTCTATGCAACTGCTATGCTGTATGCATTTGAACTTTCCGGAGAGCATGATTCCCTCCCTATCATGGAAGCATATGCCTGTATGGAAATTGCTGGGCTGGACTTCAAAGAACAAGAGATACTCGATCAATGCCTGATAGTCGAAATCAATGGAGTTGTGAGTGAAATAGAACCTCGCTTGTTATACGTAGCGGAGCGGCTTGCTATGTCCCACCATATAATAAGGGTTGCGGGTATGTGTGCAACTTCAGTAGAAAACATATTAGAAATGGTAGAAAATATTGATTATTCTGACCATATTGATACTGCAAAGACTTTCGTGGTGCGTGCGAGGAAGATCAAGCATTATTGTGATCTTAAAAGAGAATTCATAGAAGGACATGTTGGCGGTAAAATCTTCAGAAAAGGGTATAGGGTAGATCTCAATACACCTGATGTGCAGTTCAGACTGGTCCTAGGACAAAAATGCATATTTGGACCTGTAGTTGCATCTGTGAGCAGGAGAGCTTACGAGGAGAGATCGCCTCAAAAAAGACCTTTTTTCTACCCAGGGGTGCTTATGCCCAGGGTAGCCAGAGCACTTGTAAATATATCAAAAGTGAAAAAAGATGAAGTACTATTTGATCCTTTCTGTGGCACAGCAGGAATTCTGGTGGAAGGTGCTCTGATAAGTGCCAGGGTGATAGGCATTGAAGTGCGTCCCATGATCGCCTCGGGTGCACAGGTGAACCTGAAGGTATGTGGAGGTCACTATAATATAATAGCAGGTGATGCATGCATGGTTCCTCTTGGAGATGAATGTATAGATGCTATAGTAACAGATCCTCCCTATGGCCGGTCTGCAGCCATTAGAGCTGAATCTCTGTACCATCTTTATGACGGTTCTTTCAGAGAGATGTATAGATTGCTTCGGAAAGGTAAATTTGCTGTAGTTGTTTCGGAAATAGATATAACCGGATTTGCAAAAGAGGCAGGTCTTAAGATAATAGATGAGTATAGTCAGAGGGTACACAGAAGTCTTACTAGAAGAATCACCTTGTTATACAAGGAGAAATAATAAAATCCTGCAACCTGGTCAAAATATATATGACGTAACATATATTGTGGTTAATTGTTAGTTTACAAAGCTGATGCAAGGCATATGGAATCAAATGTGGAGAATATAAACAGGGACTCAGTATCATGGACCATCAACATTGGTTCTAAATAGAAAAACTTAATTCCCAAAAACTTCTACCTTTTAATAAACAATGGCAAAATCTGGAGGAAAAATGGTAGTGAATATGAAATATGTTGTCCAGGGTCTAGTACTTATAGCGATCGTCTGTGCTGGTTGTATCGGAGCCGAGAACTCTGGCAGCTGGAATGAAAAGGGCAATGACCTTCTTGAAGAAGGAAAGTATACCGAAGCGATAGAAGCATTCAATACAGCTATAGAAATGGACCCGCAAAATGGGAACGCCTGGGTTGGTAAAGGTATTGCGCTCACTGAAACTGGAAAAAACGAAGAGGCAATTCAGGCATTTGATAAAGCCCTTCAACTTAAACCCAATGATATTGGGTTCTTAAGTGAAAAGGGAGTCGCTCTTCGTAAGATGGGGAAGTATGAAGAAGCAATACAAACATATGATAAAGTAATAGAGATGGATCCTCTCGATGGTTTTGCCTGGTATAATAAAGGTATATCATTTTATCATATGGGAAAATATGAAGAAGCGATAGAAGCATATGATAAAGCCACAGAGATCGAGCCAAAAATGAGCACAGCCTGGTACAATAAAGGATATACCCTTTATGTAATGGAACGATATCCAGAAGCAATAGAAGCATTTGATGTAGCCATCAAGACCAATCGAAAGGATGCCAGAGCATGGAACTATAAAGGCACTGCCTATGCTAAAATGGGCAATTACTATGAAGCAATGAAAGCCTTAGATAATGCCATACGGCTCAATCCGCAGTATACAAAAGCATTGAATAACAAAGGCTTTATCCTGAACCAAATAGGTAGGTACGATGAAGCTATCCAGGTATGTGACAAAGCCATAAGTATCAATCCAAGGGATGCAAAGGCGTGGAATTATAAAGGTTATGCTTTGAATAAATTGAAAAGAAACGAAGAAGCAATACAAGCTTTTGATATAGCCTTGCAGTTCGATACAAAGGATGCTGAGATTTGGAACTATAAAGGAAATGCCCTTTATGATATGAAAGATTATGACGAGGCGATACAAAACTATAACAGGGCCATAGAGCTTGATCCTAAATACACAGAAGCATGGAACTATAAAGGAAATGCTCACTATAACATGAAAGAATTTGAAAATGCAATTCATGCATATGATAAAGCCATAGAGCTTGAGCCACAGAACGATGGATTTTGGGATAGCAGAGGTAATGCGCTCCGTAGAATGGAGAGATATGAAGAGGCAATACAAGCATATGATAAGGCTTTAGAGATAGATCCCCAGAATAGTTGGACATGGATGCATAAAGGTTATACACTTTATGGAATGGAAAGATACGAAGAAGCAGAGGGAGTATTTGACAAAGCAATAGAACTTAACCCTAATAATTTTGATGCATGGTATAGTAAAGGCAATTCACTCCGAATGACGGAAAAGTACGAAGAAGCGATAGAAGCATATGATAAATCGATAGAGCTTAATCCAGAGCATGCTTTAACCTGGTATAACAAAGGTATTGCACTGAATCTAGCTGGAAAATATACTGAAGCCAGTGTATGCTTCCGTAAGGCTGCAGAACTAGGATATGGAGAGGATTAAGACACGACTACTGTTGGCCGTGTTTTATTTTCAACTTCCTTCGGCATCGCATGGGTGCATTGAATTGTTTTAAATAAACATATACAACCAGCTATCAAAGGCAGCCATCCATTTTGTAATAGCCAAGACCGTCATCTGACATGAGTTACATATAAAAAAGAAGGCCGGGAAAAGTCCGACCACATTTGAAAAAAGAACTGGATCAATCACCCAGTTCTACGTCGGAACCTGGCATGCTTCCTGCGCCTGCCTTGCCTGAAGATGCAACCACATCATCTATCCGGAGTATCATAACGGTAGCTTCAGTAGCTGAGTTGATCGCCTGTGTTTTTACTCTCAGCGGTTCAATGACATTCTCTTCCCACATGTCAACGACCTTACCTGTATATACATTGATACCAGCTTTCTTGTTGCCTTTCTCATGCTGGGAGCGCATCTCAACAAGTATATCAATTGGGTCAAGCCCGCCGTTCTCAGCGAGGGTCTGTGGAATGATCTCCAGAGCATCTGCGAATCCATTCACTGCAAGCTGTTCTCTGCCCTTGAGAGTGAAAGCGTATTGCCTAAGATTCAGTGCAAGCTCTATTTCAGGTGCACCTCCACCTACCACTACCTTGCCGTCTTCCAGACAAACACCTACAACCCTTAGTGCATCGTTAAGTGCACGTTTCAGGCTGTCTACTATATGAGAAGTTCCTCCGTGGAGGATCAAAGATGCTGTCTTTGGGTCCTTGCAGCCCATAACAAAGGTCATCTTGGTACCTTTAACATCCCTCTCTTCTACATAGTCTGCATAACCAAGGTCTTCAGAGAGGATCTCCGTGTCATCCTGCACAATAGTAGCACCTGTTGCCCTGGAGAGCTTTTCCATATCGCTCTTCTTGATCCTTCTGCAAGCATAGATGCCAGCTTTTTCCAAATAGTACTGAGCAAGATCATCTATACCCTTCTGACAGAACACCACATTTGCTCCTGTCCTGATGATATTATCAACCTTTGCCTTGACCATCCTCTCTTCCTGATCCACGAACAGTTGCATCTGCTCAGGAGATGTGATCTTTATCTCAGCGTCCATTTCGATCTTGTTGAACTCGATAGCAAAGCTTGTCAATAGTATTTTGGCGTTATCGATCCTCTGTGGCATATTTGGTCTGACACGTTCCTTGTCTATTACAAGCCCCTGGACCAGTTCTGTATCCTTGATACTGCCGCCATCACGTTTCTCAATGGTTATATCCTCTATATCGACCTTGTAACCTGAATCTGTCTTCTCGGCAACAGAAAGTGCAGCATTAAGCGCTATCTCGGACAGGAAGTCCTTGTGCAATTCCCCTTCACCTTTGCCTGTAAGTGCAGTTGAAGCTATCTTCTTGAGAGTTGTTCTGTCTTCAGGTGAAACATCAATAGCAATAGTCGCCAGGATCTCTTCACACTTTGAAGCTGCCTGCCTGTAGCCGCTAGCGATTATAGTGGGGTGGATGCCTTTATTTATGAGTTCCTCTGCTTTTGTAAGCAATTCCCCTGTAAGCACTGCTGCTGTGGTGGTCCCATCTCCCACTTCATCATCCTGGGTCTTGGACACTTCCACTACCATCTTGGCAGCTGGGTGCTCAATATCCATTTCCTTTAAAATCGTGGCTCCGTCGTTGGTAATAACGATATCACCCAAAGAGTCCACAAGCATCTTGTCCATACCTTTGGGACCCAGTGTGCTTCTCACTGCATTTGCCACAGCCTTTCCTGCAAGGATATTGATGCTCTGAGCATCTCTACCCCTGGTCCTCTGTGCTCTGCTACCTAAATAGTATGCTGGTTGTCCAGCCGTTCGTGCTGCCAAATCATTAACCTCCTCATATAGTGTTGGATAATTGAACGATCAATTTGAACATTGAAGTGCCTTTATCAAAGATATTCAACACTCGATAGTTGAATCTAGATGCAAGCAGTTCTATATAAAGTTATCCATTATGAACAGAAAAAAGATTTAAGATGGGTCCGAACCATAAGATAAAGAAAGAAATGCCTGTTCAAATAAAGGCATTCCTAAACATATAGTTTTTTAATGTAATTTACAATGGCACAATACACATATTCCTTATAGCAGGCAGGGTCCGTAATATCAAATATGGCCAGCCCACCTACATTCCATGCCACATTAGAGATGATGTTCTTCTGGCCCATCTCATCGACCATTAACTTGACTTTAGAGACATCTTCAGCTACTTCTCTCCAGTCCCCCTGATGGACCGTGGGAGGAGCCTGTTTGAGATGAAATTCAAGTTGCTGTAAGGCGAACTGATATGTATGTAACCATTGGATATCTTCTTTTTCTACCTTTGCCTTCCCTAACTTTGCATCCTGAACAAGCTGCTTGATGAGCAATTCAATGTCTGAGGACCTGAAACTCCGACTATTCAGTTTATCTATGAACACCTGGACCTTTTCCATATGATCTACCTGCTCTAGGAAAGATGGTAATGAAAGCACATAAGAGTTTCTCAAGCCCACATTTTCTGCACTGGACATGCTGACAAATGCATCTGATCAAAATTGAAAGAGAAATTTTAAATATGACCATGGTCATTGATGACCTCGGTCATATTTAGCTGAGTCATATAAAAAGAAATGGAAAACATGTCCCTCCGTGAAAAAAAGAAGATCGAGACAAAGAACAGGATCTTTGAGGTATCCGGAAAGTTGTTCAAAGAAAAAGGCTTTGAAAACACCACGATCGATGAAATAACAAAAGAAGCGGGCATAGCAAAAGGTACTTTTTTTAATTATTTCCCAACAAAAGAATCCCTTGTTTTTTACTTTGCGGAACAAAAAGCCGATTTGATCTACGACCTGACAGAGAACGAAACTATCGATCATCTGCATACAAAAGAAAAGATCAAGAAGTTCCTTGTAGCTCTTGCAGAAAGTTATGAGAAGGATAAAGATCTGACAAGGTCACTGTTCTTTGAGTACGGAAGATATATAAAAAATCCCAGAAATGCTCCAGATAAAAACAGGAATCCACATTCCCGCCTTATCAAAACGATCCTGGACCTTCTGGAAGAGGGAATAGAAAAGAGGGAAGTAAAAGTGAGCATCGATGCAAGAATAGCAGCCGAAGTTCTTAACGCTGTGTATTTTCACACTTTAGTGGTGTGGTTGAAGTCAGATAGCGAACTCTCTTTTTCAAGAGACATATCTGCAAAGATAGACCTGTTGTTCGGGGGCATAGGAGATGAGTACAATGTTGGCTATAGAAGTTGAGAACCTGACCAAGGAATTTAACGGATTTGTTGCTGTAGATCATATTTCATTCAGCATAGAAAGTGGTGAAGCGTTCGGCTTGCTTGGTCCTAATGGAGCAGGTAAGACGACCACTATGTCCATGCTTTCAACGATGCTCAAGCCAACTTCCGGCAAAGCGTCTGTACACGATTTTGATATATTGAAAGAACAGGACGATGTCAGAAAATCCATTGGTATCGTCTTTCAGGACCAGAGCCTCGATGAGGAACTCACCGCCTATGAGAACATGGATTTTCATGGGCGCCTGTACCGCATCCCAAAGAATTTACGTGAAAAAAAGATAAAAGAGCTTTTAAAACTTGTGGAACTTGAAGATAAAAAGGACAATCTTGTAAAAACCTATTCCGGAGGAATGAGAAGACGCCTCGAAATAGCAAGAGGGTTAATGCATGAGCCAAAGGTGCTTTTCCTAGATGAGCCAACTCTTGGCTTGGACCCTCAGACAAGGAACCACCTCTGGAACTATATCGATAGACTTAACAAAGAAAAAGGGATCACAATAGTCCTCACAACCCATTATATGGAAGAAGCAGACAAGCTTTGTGACCGGATCGCAATAATAGACAAAGGAAAGATAATAGCATTAGACTCCTCAGAAAAACTTAAGGAAAGTATCGGAGGAGATGTGATCGAAATAATTCCCTCGAACAAGGAAAAACTCTATTCTATGATCAAAGCATTTTCTTGGGTGAAACGTGTGGACATCCATAATGATTATGTTACCATCAACCTTCAGAACGCAGAAAAACATGTTGCTGAGATTGTAAATGTTGCGTATGATAATGGAATTGGAATAGAGTCCATCTCGATCCATAAGCCCACACTAGAAGATGTCTTTTTGTATTATACAGGCAGGACCATGAGAGAAGAAGAGGCCAGCAGCAAAGATCGTATGCGTATGGCACGGAGATCACAGAGGAGATAAAATGGATATCGTATATACCATCTGGTTAAGAAATGTAAAGCGTTATCTTCGCTCCAAAAGCCGGATCATAGGTAGCTTAGGCATGCCTACTTTCTTTTTGCTTGTACTCGGCTTTGGCCTCAACTCTGTGGTCAGCATTCCAGGCATGAGCCACGGGTATATAGGATTTATCATCCCAGGAATTATTTCCATGAGCGTTCTGTTCACTTCCATATTCTCAGGTATACAGATCATCTGGGATAAACAGTTCGGGTTCTTAAAAGAAACATTGGTTGCACCAGTATCCAGAATTGAGATCATGCTGGGACAAACCGTTGGAGGGGCTACGACTGCCCTGATCCAAGGTATTATAATTTTCGTGATCTCGTTATTCCTGGGTCTGAAGATCAGTAGTGTTCCGGGATTCTTTCTGGCGATCATATTCATGATATTGATAGGGCTATCCTTCACTGCATTTGGCATTGCCTTTGCATCAAGAATGGAAGATATGCATGGGTTCCAGCTCATAATGAACTTTGTTGTCTTCCCGATATTCGGACTTTCGGGAGCATTATTCCCTATAGATAGCCTGCCTTCCTGGTTAAGGAGCCTGACCATGCTGGACCCGCTCACATACGGAGTAGAGGGAATAAGATACGGTCTTTTAGGGACCTCGCAGATCGACCCTGTATTAAGCTTTTTTGTGCTCAGCGGATTTACGATATTCATGGTAATAGTAGGTGCCTACTTGTTCCGAAAGATAAGTATCTGAAAAGAATTAGAACGTTTAAGAACAAGATTTGCAGATATATTTAAGCTTGCATATTTCAGGAAATGATTAAAGACAGAAGGTATAAGATGCACAAGCCTGATGAACTGGGACAGATAGTGCTTTTGCTGGCACTTTTAACAGCATTTCCTGCGTTTTCCACTGATATGATACTGCCGGCTATCCCTTCCCTTGCTATGATGTGGAGTAAGCCTCTAGCAGTGGTAAATCTGATCCTTATTTGTTTTTTCATTACCTATGGCTTCTTTCTGCTTATCTATGGCCCCATTTCAGACAGATATGGACGAAGAAGACCATTGATCACCGGGATCTCACTGTATATATTTGCCAGTATGCTCTGCGCTTTGGCAAACAGTGCATTTGCATTGATAGCATTTCGTATACTTCAGGCTGCCGGAGCTGCAGCCAGTGCATCTTTGTCCATGGCCATGACCAAGGATATGTTCTCGGGAAAGGAAAGAGAAAAAATACTTGCTTACATAGCGGTCATCATGGCGCTGGCCCCTATGTTTGCTCCCATCATGGGAGGATGGATACTAGCTTATCTTTCATGGAACTGGATCTTCTTTGCACAGGGTCTGATGGGTATAATATGCCTTCTGGGAGTACTTAGAACACCTGAAACACTAAAAAAAAGATCAGATGAATCCCTATCAAAGGTTATGCATTCTTATGGCAGGCTATTGCTCAATAAAAAATACATCTTAATGGTACTAGTGATGTCCATAAGCCTCTTGCCACTATACAGCTTCATCGCAGGTTCTTCAGCTGTGTACATCAATGGTTTTGGACTGAGCGAGCAAAAATTCAGCTATTTATTTGCTTTCAATGCTCTGGCATTGATGGCGGGATCAATGTCCTGTCTTAAATTAACAGAAAGGACAAACTCCAAACACCTGATAACCGCTGGATTTGCAGGTATCGTCCTGGGCGGTATACTTATCCTTACCATCGGTCAGCATGGTCCTTGGAGCTTTGCGATCCCGATGGCCATGATAACATATTCGATAGGGATCAGCCGACCTCCAAGTAACCATCTCGTGCTTGAGCAGGTGTGCAAAGATGCTGGTTCTGCATCTTCCTTATTGATATTCACATATTTTACCCTCGGAGCTGTAGGCATGTGGATTATATCACAGAACTGGATTGAAAGGATACGGATATTGGGTACTATCACTTTGATCTGTGGTGTGCTTGTACTGGTAACGTGGCTTATACTACAGAAAAGGGACATTGTAAGTACATGACTTTTGGGTTCATTGATATTAGCTTTGAAGGCACATGTACTTTGCGTTAAAATAAAAAGCGATCCCGGAGGGATTCGAACCCCCGACCCTCGGGTTAGAAGCCCGATGCTATATCCTGGCTAAGCCACGGGACCTGTAGGGGTATGTGATAGATGTTTTAACATAAAAGCCTTTTGTATGGCCGATTAAGAAGGGCCTCACAACAGGTTTGAGCATAAAAGATTAAAGATCAAGCAATTAATGCTTGACTTATTCATATCTACCATACATTTCTGCAGCATCCATCATAGCCATCAATTTAATGGGAGCTGCATTAAGAGGGAATTCGCACCCCGGAGCCAGAACAAAGCCCGATGGTGAGTCCATACCTTCAAGAAGTGTCTGTTTACAGATCTTCAATAGATCTTCATAAGAATTGGTAAGGAATAGAGGTGGATTGATATTACCACATACGACATCGTGGTCACCAAAAGCCTTGATCTGATCCTTTATAGGGGTTTCCGGACCGAACAACCAGACATACTTTCCTGACCAACCCATCTCTTTTCTCAATTTAACATAATGTTCTATGTTCTTGTTCTGATCAGAACATGGATGCATAAGTACAGCAGGTACCCCCAGTTCTTTCAAGTGAGTATGTATCCTCTTCATATATGGATATGCGAATTCAGCAAACATTTCAGGCGAGATCATAGTATTGGATTCAGAAGGCCCTCCATCGAATGGGAGCATGTTCTCAGCACCATATTTCTCTACAAAATAATCTGTAGCATTGATGAACATATCGCATACTTTATCTAGGAGTAAGTGTGTAGCCTTTGGCTCCACGAGAAGCCAGCTCAAAAATTCAGATGTATCCGCAACGACAGAAGCTGCAGTAAAAGTACTGCCTACCTGCACACTAACGGGCATTCCCATTGCATGACATCTCGCAGCCAGTTTATCTGCTTCCTTGTATGCACCTGGCAATTCCCTTTTAAAATCAGGTACTTCAAGCTTTTCGATGTCTTCCAGATCTTTCACAGGATGTTCTTTGACGAACGGTGCACCCTGGCCTTTACCATAGGGATACTCTATCTTGCCACCAAATTCCCATGCTCCACATGATGCGTACCCGTACATAGGGGTCTGCTCATAACCATGCAGACGCATTGAAGCAAACTGAGCTTCAAAACATTTGTCCCCATCAGCATAGAAATCACCAAGCGATATGCCAGTGATCTTTGAAGAATAACCTAATGCAAAAGGGACCACTGGTACACGATCAGGCTTTTGTCCGGTCATAACGGCCATCATGCGCTCAGATGACGTCATCCTTTGTGTCATTGATTCATTACCTCCTATGATCTATAAGTATTATAATATATGAAATCTTATCAATAAATAGATATGCGTTTAAATATTAGTTCTAAAAAACATACATACACCGGATTAAAGAATTTTAAACCTATCAACTTATTATTCTCCTATTCCATGCGGAGAATCGAAATGCAAATATATGATAGATTGACATCAGTCACTATATCCATTTAATGAGGAACTATAATGAGCGAACTGTTAATCTATTGCAACGGTGACTACATTCAAAAATCCCAAGCAACTGTTTCTTTATTTGACCATGGTTTTCTGTATGGAGATGGGGTCTTTGAGGGTATCAGAGCCTATAATGGGCGTGTTTTCAAGTTACAGGAACATCTGGAAAGGCTGTATGACTCTGCAAAGGCCATTGCCTTGGAAGTACCAATGTCAAAGGAAGAGATGACCGAAGCCATTCTTGAGACCCTGCGCAAGAACGAGCTCAGAGATGCTTACATCAGGCCCTTGGTCACCAGAGGAGTGGGAGATCTTGGCCTCGACCCCCGTAAATGTCCAAAACCCGGAGTGTTCATCATTGCACAGTACTGGGGGGCTATGTATGGAAATCTTTATGAGACTGGTCTTACAGGGGTCACTGTTTCAGTTCGCCGCAATGCTGCTGATGCATTATCACCTAACATCAAATCCCTCAACTACCTGAACAATATCCTTGCGAAGATAGAGGCAAATGTAAAAGGGGGTGATGAAGCCATATTCTTCGATAGCAACGGATATCTTTCTGAAGGCTCAGGAGATAATATTTTCATCATAAAGGATGGTAAAGTTTATACACCACCCACCATTAATAACCTTAAAGGTATCACCAGGGCTACAGCCATTGAACTGTTGGAGGAGATGAACATACCGGTCTCAGTGGAAAACCTGGGAATGTTCGACCTCTATACAGCTGACGAGGTCTTTGTTACAGGTACAGCGGCAGAAGCCGCTCCACTGGTCAAGATAGATGGACGCCTGATCGGGACCGGAAAGCCGGGCCCTATTACCTGGAAGGTGATAAAGGCCTTCGAAGAGATCACCCAGAAAACAGGTACACCCATATTTAAAGACTGAAAGTCTTATTAGGTCTTATTATTTTACTTTTTTCAAAAACATTAATTACTTATTAGGTTAATATTAAATTTATATTATATTATATTATATTATAAACCGAAAAGGGTGTCGCCGTGGAACCTACGACAGAAAAAGAAAAAGTGATATTAGAAAACTTAAAGTATCTTAATGACTCTGTGATCGCTATACTACTTCTGATGCCCGTGACATTAGTCATAGCTTTTGAAGCACTTGATCCTACGGAATCGCTTAAATGGCTTTCCATAGTAACCTGGTTAGTATACATATGTGGGCTATGGTATGTAGCCTCTAGGGTCTTCAAACTCAACAGTAGGATATTAAAGCATTTGAAGGAGTGAACCTGTTGGAAAGGGAGCAAAAAGAGTTCAGAGAACTTACCACCTCAAAAGAAGCTCGCAAGATAATCAAAAACATCAAAATAAATTACAGAATAGAAACATTACTTCTGGAACATGTAAATGGCTGTATTCTTGCAGAAGATGTTTTTTCGTTAATAGATGTGCCTGCATTTGACAGGTCAGTTAAAGACGGCTTTGCTGTACGAGCACAAGATACATACAATGCTACAGAAGCAGAACCTGTGACATTGATGAAAATAGGATCGATTGCAGCTGGTCGCATTCCTGATCTTGTCCTAGGTCCCGGAGAAGCTATAGAGATTGCCACAGGTGCACCAATACCCGATGGTGCAGATGCTATAGTAATGGTGGAACATACTTCTGCAGAAGCTGATAATATACTTGTCCGACGGGCAGTGTATATCAACGAGAATATCATGCGCGCTGGTGCTGACATCATGAAAGGGGAACGTGTACTGCGAAAGAATGTACGCATCGGTCCCCGTGAGATCGGAGTGCTTGCATCCACAGGCATCAGCAAGGCACCAGTAAAACAATTGAAGGTTGGAATAATCTCAACAGGTGATGAACTTGTGCAGCCCGGATCTCAATTGGATGCCTGCAAGGTCTATGATGCTAATTCATATGCAATAGCTGCCAGTGTGGAAGAATGTGGTGCAATACCAATAATATATGGTATTGTAAAAGATGACGAACGTGCAATGTCCGATATCATCGACCGTGCATTACATGAATGCAGTATAGTGCTCACCTCCGGCAGTACCTCTGCAGGCGTGGGTGATGTAATGTACAAGATAATAGATGAGAAGGGTAAAACACTATTGCATGGGATATCAATAAAGCCAGGAAAACCAGTGGTGGTCGGTATTGTTGATGATATCCCGGTCATAGGACTGCCAGGTAATCCCACCTCTGCACTCTCCATATTTAATGAGTTCATAGCTCCTCTAATATATAATTCTCTTGAAGTGGACCCTCCATTCAGAACAAGAGTCCAGGCAATAGTGGGAACAGGCATTAGATCTGAGGGAAGGAAAGAACTGTTCCCTGTGGGATTGATAAGAGGCAGAGTGTATCCTACAGATAAAACATCAGGAGCTATTACCACTCTTGCGGAAGCTGACGGCATCATTGAGATCAGCGAAGAAACAGAGTATCTGGAACCTGGAAAATCTGTGGACGTAACACTTTTCGGAAACATATCCCCAGTGGACATAATGGTCGTTGGCGGCCAGTGCCCCGGTATCGATCTGCTGGAAGATCTGACCGGAATGAATTTCCGTGTTATAAGTATGGGGTCCAGTCGTGGATTAAGCGCCATTGCCGGAAGTATTGCTGATATTGCAGGTATCAATCTGGCTGGAAAAAGGGATTACAATCTTGAAGCCATCCGAAGCATGGACATCCGTAACGCTGTCCTTGTGAAAGGGTATCGTCGGGAACAGGGACTTATAGTGCGTCCGGAAAGCAATATAAAAGATCTTGAAAATGTGATTGGGAAAAAATTAGTGAACCGAAACAGGGGCTCGGGAACCAGAGTACTGCTCGATGAACTTCTGGAAGATCTTGCTGTTAAAAAAAACACTACAAGATCAGAGCTTGTTAAGATGATACCGGGATATAGCTCGGGCTTAAGGACACACAGATCTGTGTGCGAGGCTGTAAGTAATGGAAAAGCAGAAGTGGGATTTGGGATCAGGCCCTTCGCAGAAACAATGGGACTTAAATTTATACCTGTTGCTGTAGAGGATTTTGATTTCCTTATCAATAAAGAGATAATGGACTTACCCCAGATAAGGAAATTGCTTGCAACACTACGCTCCCATGATTTTTCCACCAAGCTTCCTTCTGGCATATTTACTTATGAAAGGACTGGTGAGGTAATAGAGAACATTTTACTATAATATGGTACTTGATTTTTACATGCTATCAAGGTCCAATTTTAAGATCATGAGGTACAAATGGTCCTTGAATTCAGTAGTATTTATATCAAGCGAAATAAGTATATATGAGTATCAAAATGTTATCATTTAACAAAGTATCAGATGAGCATAATTGCAAAGATAATGCTTTTGCTTAATCTCCGATCCCTTAGAGTTATCATCCCCGCAGTATATGCTTCTTTAAGGATCGACAGATAAACACCACCAATACCACCACCTAACTTCACGAGTTGATCCATGCTGCGGGGATGATCATCACTTATTGATAAAAACGTAAAAATATAAATAATTAATTTTTAATTAGAACGAAGATTTTTAAAAAAGGGAACTGGATTGGTTCCCCACGATCATTCCAGAACATTGTAGTAATATTCCCCCTTAGACCTTTGCTCACGATCAAGACGAGAATCTGGCTTGTTCACCCTAGGTCTGCGGGTATCCTCATCACGGCGGAATGTGATATTAAGATTAGAAAGGAACTTGTTCATACCATCATGCATACTTAATGGTGCATGGGCCTTACCTTTTACAGCCGGCTGGCCTTCGAAAACGATCAGCCTTTCACTGAGCATGTCGATCATATAGATATCATGGTCCACAACCATGGCAGTTTTACCATTTTTCTCAGCAAAACGCTTTATGACCTTCGTGACCATTGAACGCTGTTCTACATCAAGATGGGCACTGGGCTCATCCAGGAGATACATGTCCGCATCGCGGCATAAACAAGCGGCTATAGCCACCCTCTGCAACTCACCACCGCTAAGCTCCGGGATGTATCGCTCATACAATTTCTCAAGACCTAGTGGTTTTACCACCTCTGTTTGAAAATAACTGCTATCGAACTTGAGAGATATACCTCTCAGGAAGAACTGTACTGGCATATGAACATCAGCCTTGATGTACTGTGGTTTATAAGAAATGCTGATATTCATATCAAGCTTGCCCTCATCGGGTTCTACCTCCCCGGCAAGCACTTTCATGAATGTGGACTTACCGATGCCGTTAGGCCCTACTATGCCCAACACTTCGCCCTGTTTAATAGATCCGGCATCTGTTTCCAGAGAGAAACCTTCCTTGTAATTCTTGGAAAAGCTACTATAATCCACCAATGTGTCGATCTCAGTTTCATTTCTTGGAGGATGTACCTCAAATGAAATAGCTTCAGGGCGCACACGCACATTCTCCTCAGGCAGATAACCTTTCAGATATTGATTAATACCGACACGTACCCCTTTGGGAAGAGTGATGACACCATAGCCACCTGGTTCACCATACGCTATATGTACCATATCGGCTAACATATCCAGAATAGCAAGATCATGTTCCACGACCAGCACGGCTTTTTCCTGTGCGATCTCCTGTATGAGCTTGGCACAGTTGATACGCTGGTAGATGTCCAGATATGGACTTATCTCATCGAAGAAATAGAAATCGGCATCTTTAGCGGCACAGGCAGCAATTGCAACCCTTTGCAACTCACCGCCGCTGAGTTCCGTGATATTGCGATCGATTATGTGAGAAAGGTCCAGCCGTTCCATCAGCTCATCCATTACTCCTCTGTCATCTGTCCTGGCAAGCAGATCAGAGGTCTTGCCCTTGAAAGCCTTGGGAATAAGGTCTACATACTGAGGTTTCTGGGAAACCTTGAGATTTCCGTTGGCAACAGCCTTGAAGTAATCGTAAAGTGCAGTACCTGCATAGTGTTCCAGTACCCCATCCCAAGTACCTCCATCTTCTCCGAAATTAGGTACCAGCCTTCCTGAGAGGATTTGTACTGTAGTACTTTTACCAATACCATTAGGACCCAAAATACCAGTTACTCTCCCCTTTTGTGGAACTGGTAATCCATAAAGTGCAAAGCCGTTCGGACCATAACGATGCGTTGGAAATGTGAGAGCTTCGGGAAGGCCAATGATCATAATGGCATCAAAAGGACACCTGTTTATACAGATACCACAGCCTACACACAACTCTTCTGAGATGACCGGCTTGCCATCCTCCCCAAATATAATGGTCTCGTCACCTGTTCTTACCCTGGGGCAGTACTTCTCACACTCGTGACTGCACCTTCGCGGCTGACATCTGTCCTTATTAAGTATAGCTATTCGCATTTTATCACTGCTCAAGAAATGATAAGACAAGAAATTGTATCAGTTCAGGAGAAGTGTCCACGTGACCAGGCAGAAGTCCACCACAAGGAACTCCACATAGAACCAATCTTTAAAACCAAATTCCTTGGTACTGATCTTTATAGCCGGATAGATCAGCCTCTGGATATAATAGGCAATAACGGCAACGATAGTGATCACAGCATACCATTTTGTATCAGTGCCCATGCCATATTGCATGTTAACAATAACGCCGGCAATTATACCCAAAATAGAAGCGACTGCTGTTTTAGTAATGCTCTGTATATGTGCCTCCCTTTTTTCTTCAGGGGTCCTTTGCTTCGCCGCAAGGGCACCTTTTGCTGTATTATCCTGCTGTACCTCGGATGTGTTCTGGGTGATTATTTGCTTATTTTTATTGGATGATTGCCTAGCTGCTTTTTTCAATGGGCTGTATCTCCTGAAAGTATCAATGGAATGGATAGTATAGAAGGATGTTAGTTATATAAAGTTTTATATGCGCCACCTGATGAACAAAACTAAAAAAAGTCATTTCTCAGGACATTGTCGATCATGTCAATAGATACAGCATCATACCCCAGATAATTAAGATGGGCAGCAAATCTGCCCGGCCTGTGTCCACCCGGATGATAGACCACTGTAAACTCCGGGTCTAGCTGGTGTACCATATCCGTAAGGCCTCTGACGTCCAGGTGGTCACTGATCTGTATAGAAGGATATCTGAAATCAGATCTACCACTCATTACATACTTTGATGTATGCCATGCCAGACGGTCCAGATCCCAGGGAGGAACCACACATAATGTATTACCACCTGCCTCTCCCAAGCCTACAACATTCCCAGCACCTTCCAGTATACATCGTGTAAGCTCTAAAGACTTGGCTTCCATCTCGATCACATCATCATAACCTAAAGATCTTACCAGTTCAACGACCCTCTGAGCCTTTCCAAATGCATAGGCACCAAGAGCAACACAGGAACTTTCTTCAAGTAATTGTTCAAGACCTGCTACATCATCCTCAAAATAGCATGTTGTATCTCCCGGATCACCATAGTTGGCCTCGGTTATCAGCACATCACATTTAGGAAGCATTGAAGGGTCCTTCACATCACCTGTTACAAGAATGCGTGTACCTACATCATTCTCCCAATAGAATGCCGTGGACCCGGGGGTATGACCGGTAGAAAATGTATGGACTGTGACATCAGCCACTTCAATTGAATCACATACTCCCATAATCGACCCTTTATATGTTTTACCATAGCGCATCTCAAGAACTTTGGCAGTCTTGTCAGAACACAGTGCACGCTCTGAGAGCATTGCAGATTTCCCATTGTGATCAGAATGGGCGTGGGTTATAAGATATGCATCCGGCTGGAGGCATTTCCTAGGGTTGCGGGTAGTGTCAATAGAAAAAGTTACAGATCTGCCTTCAGCAGACATGAACTTGAGAGAAACATGAGGTTTGAAATTCCCCCGTGAATTGATCTGGCGAAAAGCCAATACTCCCAAGTCAATAAGCTGTTGAAGCATACAGATCGCATCTCATTGGCTTGGAGTGACTCATCCTAAAAGTGTACTGCCAGATGGTCATAGGGCTTTTTGTAGCTCAGAACTTAAAACATCTGCAGAGGTTACACCTGTGAAACGCTTGAGCACCTGTCCATCTTTTTCGATCACAATCGTAGGTACTGCCTGTATCGCATACTTTCTTGCCAGATCCCTATTCTGGTCGACATCTATTATCTTGAAATCTACCTGGTCCTTGAACTTTTTCTCAACCTCTTCAAGAATGGGTTTCTGCATTCTGCAGGGTCCGCACCATGTAGCACTGAAATCCATTAATATTGGTTTGCTCACATTATCACCTTTTGATAGATATATAATAAAGCGCAAGTCTTTTTGATCGTTAGTTGTGGACAAAAATCACCCGTTTTAGAGGGTTCACTGACTCGCATAAGAGTAGCCTTCAACGGTATTGTAGAAGACTTGCAAAACCATTGTTTTGCTTACCATAAATACTTTTCGCAGCTTGATCTAATTGTTCTCTCACAATTACCTATATCATATCCGATGTATCTTTGCCGTCATGTCAAGAGGAAGAGCATAATAAGGAGCAGATATCACAATGATATCCACAAGGGCTGCATAATCAGGGATTTCCTGGGCCGAGATACCTCCTACAGCTATCTGCATATTGGGGTTCTCCCCCTTAAGCAAAGGAACTATTCTTTGAATTTCTTGTGGGGATAAATGGTCAAGTAGCATAATATCTGTTATATGCGCATACCTCAATGCTTCTTCCTCGTTCCGGGGTTCGATCTCTATCCTGCGCACAGCTTTTATTTCATTAAGGTTCTCTACCACACCCAGATGGTTCTGGGTGATCAGGATAGAATCACTAAGGGAATTACGATGATGGTCACCCCCACCTGCTCTCACTGCTCTCAGTTCGAACTTGCGCATACCCGGATGGGTCTTTCTACTGGTTGCGATGATCACGTTCTTATTGACCTTTCGTGCAGTTTCCACGTATAGGCGGGTAGTAGCAGCAATAGCACAGACAATGGAAAGAAAGGTCTGGGAAATGCGCCATAGCTTGAAAAGCTGGCGCAGGTCGCCTTTTGCCTCAAAGACAACATCATGAGGATTGAACTCTCTGCCTTCACGTACATACGCGGTCACTTCAAGACCTCTCTTCCGATAAAAAGCTGCAAGCTCGTCCATACAAGCCGCCACACCGTGTTCTCTTGACATGATACGCAGTCTGCCGTTGCCTTCTATGCCAAGAAGATCGGTCGTTTCATCGCCAAAGGGACAATCCTCATCCAGGTAAAGGTCGAACATATCCATAAAGAAATTTCCTATTACCATATATTGATAACTTTTTTGTACATCTCTTGGAGGAAGATTGCATCTGTAGGATATTAAAATAACCCTTAAGATACAGAACGATCTGGAAATCTGAGCTAGCTCATATCAGTAACAAAAACAAAGTAACAGGAATGGTCATGTAATTTCCTTCTGCTTCAAAGGTGTCTTTAGAAAGCATAATTCCCTTTTTCATTGAAGACAGACCTTTATAATCACTACTTTGTAACTGGTTCTGGTATTTTAATTCTATAGCCAGCAATTCACTGTTCTTTGACCTTAGAATATAGTCTATCTCAGTTCCGCTTTTGGTCTTCATGTAAAAGATATGATCCTCCGGCGAGAATACATCACTTGGAAAAGTATTGTACATTAATCGCACAAGATGGCTGTGAACAATACATTCTACTAATTTGCCCTTTTCAGTGGGGTCATTGATGTGATCGACACTTGACTCAAAGTAGTTACCTGACCCTGATACCCATGACCTCAGAGAATGAAAGATAAATGGATCTTTGAAGTATACTTTTTTGTCTTTGGTGATATTCAAAGTTCTTTTGGATGGATTGATGGCATATAATGTGTTCAGTACGAACGAGTTCTCAAGAGATTGGACATACTTTGATGCCGTATTATGAGAACCGAGGTCTGCCTCCATAGCCAGGCTATTCCAGCTTACGTTTGTCGTAAGCTTGAGAATTATAGAATTTAAGAGCTGTTTTATTGCAATTTCCGGTATCTGCCATCTTGCAAGATCGCCCATCAGTGAACGAATGTAAATTTCGTATGTACTGTTATTGATCTTACCCGTTGTGAAAAATTCGTTGATAGGCTTAGGGATACCACCGGCTATCAGATATTGGGTGAATAAAGTATTCAGGTCTTCCTGATAGACCTGCAGTGCCCGGACAACCGGATCGATCTTTCCTTCGAACAGACCTTGAATGATCTCTTGCCTTTTATGATTTGAGCGAAGCTGCTCTTTGTCGAAAAGAACCTTTAGAGAGGGGTTCACGGTTTCGGCAAATTCAGCGAATTTCATTGGCAGCAGGATCTTGTCCATGGTCTCTTCCCCTTCTCCTCTTCTGCCCGGCAATCGCTCAATACTCTTTTTAATGTCAATGGAATGCGAACCTGTCAACAGGGTAGAAGTATTTCTCATACTTCCGATATCTACCAGGTGTTTTAGACCGTTTTCCCAGTTCTTTACATTGGATATCTCATCCAGAAAGAGATATTTCCTACCTACATCAAAAGCGGCTACCCAATCCAGATATAGAGTGATCAGCTCTGACAGTTCTTCTCCATTTGGAACCAGATCACAGCTGTAATAAAAGATACTTTTGGGATCATTCCCTTGTTCGATGAGTTCTTTTATTAATATTTTGCATAATGTTGTTTTACCTACCTGCCGTGGTCCGCGAAGAGTATAGATCTTGTCACGGTCAAAAACGAGATAATGCTTTAAACGAGGCTCCCAGCGTATTTTTGAGGATCCGAAAGACGTTATCTTCTCATCATTATAGATCTCAGAACCATTTTTCCACCATGGATTGAGACGGCTTAGATGTGAAAAGTCCATGATGAAAGAAAAACGTATTAGTATTTAAATGTCTTGTCAATCAAATGACAACTAGTATATAAATGAGTTGTCAAACAGATGACAACTAGTATATAAAGCACTTGTCAAGCAAATGACAAGCATGAGATAAATCCCTTAATCATACCAGCTTTAAAAAAACAGAAGAGGATTTTGATAAAACTCTTTTTAATCTATCTACATAAATTTTCTCAACTCAAAGGCACTAAGACGCTAAGGCGCAAAGAAGGAAATAAAGAGCTTTGCGTCTTTGCGTTAAAAATGATTTGCAATGATAAATGTATAGAGATCAAAACAATAACAAATACGATTCTGATAGATTAAAGACAAAACAGCCTCCCGACAACGCTACAGCCTTCTTTAACCAGACTTCCCCTCCACAATAGCGATCTCTTCTTCTGTCAGCCCGTATAGCTCATAAACAAGCCTGTCTATCTCAGCATCCGTTGCGTTGATACGGCGCTGTATCATCTCTTTCTCACTGCCAAGCTTTGCAGAACAATGGAATGGACCATTATTTTTGATAGAGGAAATCCAGCTAAATAAAGTGGCAACTGTCGGCATCATAAGTAGTTTATCCATGAAAGCTTATTTTGAAGAGAGGAGAGGAGCATAGTGTGGACTAAAAGAGAGCTGATCCTGAACATATTGGTTATTGCAGTATCCGGGAAGCTAAAGCTTGGAATAAAAGGAATCCTGCTTATTATGAGTATGAAAGACAAATTGAAGCTATTCCGGTCTTTGATAGATGCAGCGAAGAAATTGAAGCGATGAGTGTGCCTTACCGTCATTTTGTAAAGATCCGCTTCAAGGCACTTTGATCAGAACCCCTTTGATCGGGAACTTGCAGTTACTTCCGGCATGATATTACCACAATCCCAAAAGTGCCGATCTGAAGAGCATGTTTATTTTCGGTGAAAGCTTATTTTACATATAGGAGATCGTTAGTATGGGATTGTTCGATGTTCTGAAGAAAAAAGACACCAATAGCCGTGAAGATGCTCAGAAATGGTATTCAAATGGTCTTGAACCACTCCACCTGGGAAGACTTGAAGAAGCAGTTCAAGCCTTTGATAAAGCCATTAAACTTGATCCGCAGAATGCTGCGGCCTGGAACGATAAAGGTGCTGCACTTTGCGGATTGGGCAGATATGAAGAAGCAATACAGGCGTTAGATAAGGCTTTAGAACTTGATCCTCGAAATGCAAATACCTGGGCTAACAAAGGTCTTGCACTTGATTATCTGGGAGAATATGAAGGGGCCATACAGGCTTTGGATATGGCTGTTGAACTTGATCCAGAGAAAGCCGTTGAACTTGTCCCACAGAGATCATATGCATGGTACGGCAAAGGTCAGGCACTCGGTGACCTGGAGAGGGATGAGGAAGCGGTAAAGGCCTATGATAAAGCCATAGAACTTGATCCCGAATATCTGGATGCCTGGGACGGAAAAGCTGCCTCCCTCATTATATTGGGCAGATTCAACGAAGCTATGCAGGCATTGGAAAAAGCCATCGGGCTTGATCCTCAGGATGCCCGGGCCTGGTACATCAAAGGTTGCCTCTTTGAGGAACTTGGTAGGAATGACGACGCTAAAATGTACTATGACAAGGCCAGAGAATTGAGATATACTGGATGAAGACATCCTTTTTTCTCTGCTGTATCTGTGAAAATGAGGAGTTCATTTTACTCCTCAAGCGTAGAAACATCCCCGGGGTCCATACCGAGCTCCTTGGCCCGGAGCACACGTCTCATGATCTTACCACTGCGGGTCTTCGGGAGCGATTCCACAAATTCGACCTCTGATGGCATAGCAATGGGACCTAGGCTCATCCTTACATGATAGATCAGTTCTGATCTAAGTTTGTCGCTGGGAGAATAGCCTTTTCTCAGGATGATAAAGGCTTTTATTATTTCACCCTTCAGAGGGTCTGGCTTGCCGATGACAGCAGCCTCTGCCACAGCCTCATTGGACACAAGGGCACTTTCCACTTCAGCGCTTCCAATGTTATGGCCTGCAACTATGAGCACATCATCAGACCGACCCAGGATCATGATATAACCGTCATCATCCTTTACTGCCAAATCCCCTGCAGTATAGTACTTACCGATAGTGCTCCAGTATTGCCGGTAGCGCTCCTCATTATTACGCACAGTCCTCATCATGGAAGGCCAAGGCTCTTTGATAACAAGGAAACCGCCCTTCCCTGGAGGTACAGGGTCCCCATTATTATCCACCACATCAGCAACTACACCTGGCAGAGGTTTTCCCACAAAACCCGGTTTCATGGGCTGTCCAGCCAATGTGGTGATCATATGCATACCAGTCTCTGTCTGCCACCAGGTATCCAATATAGGACAGCGCTCCTTGCCTATGACACGATAATACCATTCAAAAGTTTCCGGGTTAAGGGTCTCGCCCACAGAACCCAGTATCCTAAGCGAGCTTAGATCATATTTCCTGGGCCAGTCCTCACCCATACGCATGAACATCCTGATAGCTGTAGGTGCCGTATAGAATATTGTCACATCGAAATCATCGATGATGTTCCACCAGACCCCAGGGTCAGGGTAATCTGGAGTTGATTCAGTTATCAGGATAGTACCGCCAGCCAGCAGCGGACCATATATGATGTAACTGTGCCCGGTGATCCAGCCCGGGTCAGCCGTACACCAGAAAACATCGTTATCCCTCAGATCGAACACATTCTGGGTGGTGTAATATGTACCTACCATATAACCTGCACAGGTATGCACAATACCCTTTGCAGGACCTGTAGTACCACTGGTGTATAGAATGAACAACGGATCTTCTGCATCCATCACCTCGGCTTCGCATTCTGATACATCCTTAAGCACATCATAGTAATCTACCTCTATTTCAGAATACAGCTCCATTGGAGGTTTCGTCCTGCGCAGCACTACGATCTTATCCACACTGGGAGCATTCACCACAGCCTCCTCAACTATAGCTTTCAGTTCCACGCGCTTTCCACGTCTAATGGTGGCATCAGCTGTTACAACGATCTTTGCAGCAGAATCCCTTATACGAGAATTAAGGGCCCGAGTTCCAAAACCTGCGAACACTATGCTGTGTATCGCGCCTATGCGGGCACAGGCAAGGGCCACGATGATCTGCTCTGGTACCAGAGGCATGTAGATGCATACAGCATCGCCTTTCTTCACACCAAGTGATTTCAGACCAGCGGCAAACCTCATGACCTCACGATGTAATTGCCTATACGTAAGAATTTTTTCCTCGCCACCCTCACCAACCCAAATAAGGGCCACCTTGTTCTTTTTACCGCTTTGTACATGCCTATCAAGACAATTCTGGGTGATGTTGAGCTTTGAGTTTATGAACCAGCGTGCATGGGGATGGTCCCATTCACATATTTTATCCCACTTATTAATCCACGTAAGCTCTTCCGCTACCTTCTCCCAATAGGCTTCCGGATCCTTTAGAAACTCATTGTAAGCCAGCTCATAATCTCCCATCCTCATATGCTCCCTGAGGGAGGGATCTGGGAAAAAGGTTTTTCCTTCAAGTTTAACATCGAATTTTTCCGTCATGAATTCACCTGGTTCAACGTATCTTATCTATTCATTGCAGCCACAAGCAGGGATACCATTCCACCTTGAACTTAAAATCCACATAAGTTCAAGCACATATGGGACTTTGAAGGCAAGCTGGTAGGAAGAGTGTGCCAGGTATCCGTCATAATTAATCATGTATGAACTGAAGAATAATATAAATCTGTTGTGGCCACAAATAAAATCAAATCAATGTGACTGAAAATAAGAAGTTCTAAAAAAGAAAAGGAAATCCAGATTTGAATTTGGAAAAAATCAGGAGGATAAAGCCAATATAGCTTCTGCTAGATCACCATTAGCTTGTTCTAATGCCTGCCTTGCCTCTGCTTCAGAAGCTCCTGTCTGCTCAGCTACAAGCCTCACATCATCATCCGGGATCTCCAGTTTACGTGGTATTCTTTCCGGTGTGCCTACAATCTGGTAGGTATCAGATCCCTGAGCATTCATAACTGTAACATTGGCATCATTAAAGACTATATCCACCTCGGGAGTTCTGATGATCACCTGCTCTACATTGGATATCTCTTCAATACTGATACCCATCTGCTTCATCATCTGTTTCATTTTAGCAGGGTTCATCCCTCTACCGCCTACACCTGGAAACACATGACCACCTCAGAAATGATCAATATAGAAAAAAGTTAATGGCACCCGCCGCCACATGGACCGCAGCTACCGGTTGTCTTTGGATTGTCAATGATAAAGCCGCTGCCGTTTGAACCATCAACAAAGTCTATAGTTGCTTCTGATAATCCATCTACATCGTTCTTGTTCATAACGATCTTAATACCCTGGCTGTCCACAGTAATATCGTCTTCCCCAAATTCATTATCAAGGGACATGCCATATTGCACACCGCAGCAGCTCATGCCTGCAACGAATACTCTAAGGGCATGGTCTGTCTTATTCTCAGATTCAAGTAGTGACTTGATCTCTGATGCCGCCTTTACCGTTATATCTACCATGTCTTTCACTCTTCATATATCTAATTACTATCAGTACCTAGGGACTAAACAGTTATACCCTTATATGTAGTTTTGGTATAAAAAGATATTCGTATGAATACGAACATTTATGCCTACATAAACTCTACATCATCATCTACAGGGTGAGTAAGCACTTCACCGGTATGGGCGTTCAGCTCTACAGAATTACGAGGACCTTTGATCTCCCATATAGGCATATAGACCAGGTCAATCACCAAGTTTATATCCTCAACAGCGGGCTTGAACCTTTTGTGTTCCGATATAATGGCTTCACCCTTAGTATCATCGAAACGAAGGTCTTTTGTATGCTCATCTATCAGCATATCGAGGATTGAATCCCTGGCCTGTGTATGGGTTATGATCTGAGCCTTAAGCTCGTAATCATTATCTGGAAGTTCCAACGTATCGCTCACCTCACTGACAGCAATGTTGCTGATATTGCCGTTCAATGCATTAAGATAGCTCACACCCTCACCGGAAATATCGATGATCTTAGACCTGTATTTCTTTTCTACCTTAAGGGAATAAGAATACCTCCAAAAAGGAACAAGCTTAAGAACAACAGCCTGGACAGTTTGTACATGTGGTTTTCCCATTGCAGCAGCACGGTCCCTGGTAAGCTTCAGAGGAGCAGCATGAAGTTCCAGATGCACTGGACCGATGGTATTTTCAGGAACTATAGTTTGATCCAAATAAGATGCAGATATTGCAGAATTGTGTGAAGGAGAAGCATTCTCCCTGAGCGGTACGTCCATTCCTTTGAAAATCTCAGATAATCGACCAGATTCGGAACTTTCATTAAAACCGGAATGAACATTGGAATACGCAGAAGGCCTCTGCACAAGCTCAAGTCCACTGGCGGTCCCTTCAATATCCGCAAGCACAGCTCTGCCGATGTGCATGGCTACTTCATCCCGGTCCCAGATTATAAGCCCAATGTCTTCTCCATAGAGTCTGACATCAGGATTTACATCCGTAGTGGAAACATAAAGGCCGATACCTTCAAGCACCATATCTGCAAAGAATTTAAGATCAGACATGTCCGGATCTGCTCCGAGCTTGATAATGGTCCTATAACCTCCTTTCTCAGCAACGAGGTCATATCTAGAAGACCCATTAACGCTGTAACCCGCTGATCTGAAAACGTCCCTTAAAATACGCAAAAGCTCTTGCTTCATAATTTATCAGTGAAGTAATGATAGATGAACTAAAATATGTTTCTATGATATTATGGATCACAATACCCTTGTCGTTGTTTCAAGTTCAACACCTTTATTGGTGATGATATAAGATATGGTCCTGTTTGGTACTATCATACCTCGCATTTTCCTAAGTAGGATGGAACGTTCCACTTCGCTTCCACGCTCTTTCATCCTGAACTCTATGACACCGTCACATATGTGTTTCATATTGTTCTCGATGATAGGTTCATGCATGCCACTTGTCATCAGAAGTAAATGAACAGCGCCAGTTGCCTTACCCATGGAGGAGATGATCTCTATGACATTCAATACGTTATTGAGCTCATAGGAACGCAGAAAATAAGAGATAGAATCCACTACGCCTCTATATTTAGTGGTACGGGCCTCGGTCGCTGTACCCTTGAGCAAGTTAAGTGAATCTGTTCCCTTTTTGAGAAAATCCTTTGCTGAAACATTAGAAACCAGCTGTTTGGGAAGCACATTGTAAAAACGTGGTGAATATGCATCTATGAAATCAAATTTACCTTCTTCCAAATGCTTTCTGATATCCCAGTTAAAGTAATCCATGCCTGAGACCACTTCTGAGATAGGATGTTCAGACGAGAAATAAAAGACATCTTCATGGTTTAAAATTCCCCCATATGCAAACTGATGAGCAAAGACCTCCATGCCCGCTCCGGGTTCTGCAAGGAGCAAAATAGTTGTCCCGGGTGGAACACCGCCACCTAACTGTACATCGAGACCTGCCACACCAGTGGGGACACGATAACCTCCAGAGCCATCAAAACTGTAATCCATTTACTTTCACCCATGAGCGATAGATGCAAATATGTTAGTGCGAACTGTGATGTAACCTTACCAAGTTATGTATGCAGCTATAAATATAAAAAGCTGGTGGAAAAAAATGATCGAACTTAATGATCTGAAGTATGAAAAAGGCCTGATCCAAGCTATAGCACAGGACGCTGAAACAAAAGATGTTCTCATGTGTGCCTATATGAACAAAGAAGCCCTGCAAAAGACCATAGAAACAGGATATGCACATTACTGGAGTCGTAGTCGCCAAAAGCTCTGGAAAAAGGGAGAAAGCTCAAATCATCTACAAAAAATATTGGAAATGCGTATTGACTGCGATATGGATGCCATCCTTATGCTTGTCGAACAAGAAGGAGGAGCATGCCACACTGGATACAGATCATGCTTCTATCGTACTATAGAAGGCGAAGTAGTAGGGGATAAAGTGTTCGAACCAGATGAGGTGTACTAGTCTACTTGCAATTGAATTATATAGAGATGATTAGTAATATCTTCTTATGAAGAGAGAGGGTCAAAGCATAACCCGTATTGCCAGTGATACAAGTGCTATAATTGATGGTGCCATATCTTCGCGGATAAAGAGTGGTGAGTATGCAGGAACCCAGGTGATCGTTCCTGAAGCAGTGGTTGCAGAAATCGAAGCTCAGGCTAACCGTGGTATTGAGATAGGTTTTAAAGGACTGGAAGAACTGCAAGAGCTACGCAAACTTGCGGCTCAGGGGACCATAGACCTTGTTTTTGCTGGAAGGCGTCCAAATCTTGATGAAGTGAAACTTGCTGGCGGCGGGGAGGTAGATGCACTAATAAGAGAAACTGCTCAGGAAAATAATGCTCTGTTCGTTACTGCCGATAGAGTACAGTCACAGATTGCTATGGCAAAAGGGCTAGATGTTGATTTTATAGTACCTCGCTTTATTGGATACGGTCCTCTTAGGATCGAGCAGTTCTTTACAGAGGATACTATGTCAGTACATCTGAAAAATGGAGTACCCCCCATGGCTAAAAGGGGAAGTGTATCTGCTGTGGAGTTTGTATGCCTACGGAAAGAGCCATGCACTTATGGAGAACTGAAACTAATTTCCAGAGAGCTCATAGAGCGTGTCCGCAGTGATCCTGCCTCTTTCATGGAATTGAACTTTAATGGTGCATCAGTGCTACAGATAGGTAATATGCGAATAGCCATTGCCAATCAGCCATTCTCGGACGAGATAGAGATCACTGCTGTTAGGCCAGTAGCAAAAGTATCTTTTGACAAATACCGCCTGAGCACAGTGCTTAAAGAGCGCATTAAAGAACAACGTGGAATTCTTATAGCGGGCCCTCCCGGAGCTGGAAAATCCACATTTGCAGCAGGAATTGCGGTGTACTTACATGAGCTTGGGTATGTGGTTAAGACCATGGAAGCTCCAAGGGACCTCCAGGTGCCAAAGGAGATCACACAATATGCCCCTCTGGATGGCAGTATGGAAAAAACGGCTGATATCCTCCTGCTGGTCAGACCTGATTATACGATATATGATGAAGTGAGAAAGAGCAGCGATTTTCACATATTTGCCGATATGAGACTAGCAGGTGTGGGTATGATAGGTGTTGTACATGCCAATAGAGCCGTAGATGCCATACAAAGACTCATTGGCCGAGTAGAACTGGGAGTTATACCTCAGGTAGTCGATACAGTGATCTTCATCAACAAAGGTGAGATATCTAAAGTACAGGTACTGGAATTTACCGTGAAGGTCCCTTCCGGAATGACCGAAGCTGATCTGGCAAGGCCTGTGATCATAGTAACTGATCTGGAAAGTGGGAGAACAGAGTATGAGATCTATACTTATGGAGACCAGGTAGTGGTGATGCCTGTTGGCCTTGAAGTAAAGAAACCTTCCTGGAAACTCGCAGAAGGCGAAGTGAAGGAAGTGATAGAACGATATGCTACAGGGCCTGTTCAGGTAGAAATGGTCTCAGACCATAAGGCTTTCGTACAAGTTCTTGAAAATGACCTGCCGAGGGTCATTGGAAAAGGTGGAAATGTGATCAATAACATCGAAAGCATTCTGGGTATCCATATAGATGTGCGCAAGTTCGAATCAGGAGATATGAAAGAAAAACCCTCCCAGAAGGAGTTTCGTCCTATCATCGAGAAAACTAAAAAACACGTGATACTTAATATTCCCGAACTTGTGACCCATGATGTTGAGGTCTACGCAGGAAATGAGTTCCTGTTCAGTGCCACCGTGGGTCGCCATGGAGATATTAAAGTAAGAAAAGATTCAACTGTTGCAGCTGACATCCTTTCAGCAATAGAGGAAGGAGAACTGGTAACTGTCAGACCTCTTTGATCATCTCTTAAGAATACCTACCAAAATGATCCTATTTCTATTATTTGAATGTCCCAGTGGAATTACAGATTCCTTTTTCGATGAGTTTAAAAGTAAAAGGAGCATATAGATGCCCGATGGTGTCCACTTTTAGCGAAAAGCTTCAATCTCATAGATCCATTATCACTACAGAGATCACACCTCCAAAAGGTGTTGAGACCTCATCTTTCCTATCAGATGCGAAAAAATTAAAGCATTGCGTGGATGCTTTCAACGTGACTGATAACCAGCGTGCTGTCATGCGTATGAGCCCTTTGGCCGTTGGAAAGCTGTTAAAGGATGCAGGGCATGAAACGATCCTACAGATCACATGCAGGGACCGCAACAGGCTGGCCCTGCAATCGGACCTGCTTGGAGCATGGGCCTTAGGAATAAAGAATATATGTGTTATGACAGGGGACCATACCACTAAAGGAGATCATCCTGGTGCAAAACCTGTATTTGATCTTGATTCAGTACAATTGCTGGAAGTTGTTAGAAAACTGAAAGAAGGATATGACCTTTCTGGGAACTGCCTGGAGCAGCCTCCTGATTTTGTAGTGGGTGCTGTATCAAATACTGATCCCACACAACCTATGCAGCATATCAAGCTCCGAAAGAAGGTAAGCATGGGCCTGGACTTTATTCAGACCCAGGCAGTGTATGATACAGAAGAGTTTGCATGCTTTCTGGAAAAGATAAATGATATTGATGTACCCATCATAGCCGGGGTCATCCCGCTTAGATCTGCAAAGATGGCAAAGTTCATGAATACCCATATTCCAGGGATAAGAATTCCTGATGAGCTCATTTCCAGAATGGAGCACGCGGAAGAACCTCTTCAAGAAGGGATCGAGATAGCTGCACAGCTCATCCGAGAACTGAAAAACATGTGCAAAGGCATTCATTTGATGCCTGTTGGGCAGCACACACATACAAAAGAACTACTAAAGATATCAGGATCGATATCAGGAAGACAATATAATGGACAATGAACACGAACCTTCACATGATAAGGGACAAATACAGTTGTTAGGCATCAGAACACCGATCATAAGACCCGGGAATGATATGGTCAAGATACTTGTAGAATCCCTAAAAGAACAGAAAATACAGTTGCAAAACGGTGATGTCATCGTGCTGGCAGAATCTGCTGTAGCTACCGCTGAAGGACGTGTGGTGTGTTTAGCTGATATTGAACCCACAGCAGAAGCCTATGATCTTGCCCAAAGGTACCAGCTTGGTCCCAGAGAGATGCAGCTAATAATAGAAGAATGTGACGAGATAGTCGGAGGTGTTCCAGGAGCAGCATTGACCATTACCAGAGGGACGCTTTCGCCGAATGCTGGAATAGATAGCTCGAATGCGCCTGATGGATGCGTAGTGCTTTTGCCTAAGGACCCACAAAAAAGTGCAGCTTTCATAAGAGAAGGGCTTGAAAAAGCCTGTTCATGTCATATAGGAGTTATTATAGGTGATAGTCGTACCCAGCCTTTAAGACTTGGATGTGTGGGCATAGCACTTGGAACTTCTGGATTAGAACCCGTAGAAGATGCAAGGGGGACACTTGATCTGTTCGGAAGAGAATTGAAGATAACCCGCAAAGCAGTTGCCGACAATATGGCATCCACTGCGCAACTGATGATGGGAGAAGCAGGAGAGGGTATACCTGCCGTAATTATAAGAGGAGCACCTGTGAAAGTGATTGAAGGTTCCATAGCTATGCCATTGTTTTCAAGGGAAGAGTGTATGTATTACAGTAATATAAGCAGGGACAGAAAATGATCTTCTCATCAATGCATGGTACTGGTATTCGAGTATAGTGTCACGGATGAGAAGCATTTTCCTGTGTAAGTTCGTTCTAAAGGAAATGGTCACAGTAAAAATGAAGGGGGAGCCACTACCCTTTTAAGAAAAGTGCTTATGGACACTATTATCTTTCACAGTAAAGACGGGTGTTCAATGCATGGATCAATGATCCTCATAGGCAGTTGAATGTATCGTTCATCCCTGGACAGTACTTGGTTGTTAATGAAATAGATCATTGATTTATATAAGGAAAATTGCAAAGAACAGATGGGAATAAAATAAGGAATAAATAATGTAAAGGATAGAAGTATATCCTTACTTGGCCCAGATAGCAATGATCTTATCAATGGCTATATGGGTGAACTTGTCCTCTTTGATGAGGGTCAGAACACCATCAGCGCATGCTTCGACCATTCCTTGGAAGGTATCTGGTCCGCCACAATATACATCCACGTCTTTTTGCAAGTAATGTTCAACTATGAAAGATTGCATTTTTTACCTCCTCTAAATAAATGGAGCTATGCTAAAATGAGCATATCCCTATAAGAAGAAGGAGAGGACTTAATAAAAAGATGACGATATGCCCCTATTTGTAAAATGATGTTGAATCATGAGTTGAATTTAGAGAATAAAGCAAATTTGCTATGCATGTTGTTTGATGCTTTGAAATATACCGCATGGCAGAAGTTAGACTTTTGGGGCTGACCTGATTAAAAAAAAAGTTGAAAAAACCATATTATTCCAAGCTCAAAACCTTAAGTATCATATGATATTCATTGACAGGCATTCTTGAGTATAAAGCCCTTTTTATGACCTCGCTAAGAGAGGGGTGTATATCCATAGAATACATGATAGGCAAAGCACTCTGACCGGAAGTATACATTAGAGGGATGATCTCATGGATCAGTATTGAGGCATGGGGCCCTATAATATGGGCTCCGAGTATCTTATCCGTGCCCTTCTCAAGGATGATTTTTACAAACTCATCTTCAAGGTCCATGGCAAGCCCTTTGCCTGTATCCTGGAATCTGTAAAAACCGATGAGGACATTATCTTCTTTGTATTGGGATATGGATTCTTTTTCTGACATGCCCACACTTGCGATCTCAGGTTCTGAGAACACAGCACTGGGTACAGCATGGAAATCCACTGATGCCTTACGCCCTAGGACAGCATTGTAGTAAACTATTGTAGATTCGTGATTTGCCACATGCTTGAAAAGATATTTGCCTGTAGCATCACCTATTACCCATACGTTCTTCTGGGAACTTTCAAGGTGCTCATCGACTTTTATCCAACCCCTATTATCTACTTCAATACCTCCTTTTTCAGGTTTGAGGATGTCTGAATTGGATTCCCTGCCTGTGGCTACAAGAATATCTGATGCCAATATCTGTTTCTCTTCACTAGTTGCCCTGTGCTTCAGGAAGATTTGCTTACCTTCAGAAATTTGTCTTACTTCCAATACTTCATGGTCTGTAATAATCTCCATGCGTTCTGACATCATACGCTTTGCAAGCACTGATATCTCAGGTTCTGCCTGGGGAAGAAAGTAGGGGTTGCGGCCAATGATAGTAATCTTAGAGCCCATTGCCGAGAAAAAATGGCCATATTCTGCTGCAATATACCCACCACCTATAATAGCCAGGTTCTTTGGAAGTTCAGAAAGATAAAGCACATCATCGCTTGTTAGATAATCTACATCTTTAAGCCCTTTGACAGGTGGGATAGATGGCCTTGAACCTGTACATAAGAAGATCATCTTTCCTTTGAGGACTTTTTCTCCTACTTTTAGAGTGTATGGGCCAATGAACTCGGCTGTGTTTTTATAATAGTCGATGTGCTGGTTAGCCTGCAGATTTTCTTTTATGGACCTTATGTCAGAAGAGATCTTGGTGCGCATACGCTCCATTATCTTGCCGAAATCAATGTCATTTATTTGAACATCGATACCAAAATGCTGGGCTTTGTGGATCTCTGTGACCAGTTCTGCAGGATATAAGAGGATCTTTGAGGGTATGCAGCCTCTTGTGAGACAGATACCTCCGGGTTCATCCTTATCGATGACAGCAATCTTCATTTCTGGATTTGAATCCAGCATTGGTCCGATATAGTTCATTCCGGAACCTGTGCCAACAACTATCAGATCATATTCTTTCACTTTGCCACCTCTAACAAAGCAGGATATACTTAACTGATTAAAACGTATGTTCCTTTATACTTGTCCATGCCTGGTAAATTATGATTAATGTCCCGATATTCTAGGGATCAATATGTTCGTGCTTAATGGTGACAGTGTGTACTGTAT
>MPPA01000035.1 GCA_001896725.1 Methanococcoides sp. EBM-47
GACGGGAGGGTGGTGTCACTCATCCACCGGTTCCTGAGGGCTGGGGTTGTCGTGAACGGAATGTACCAGAAGACCGAGGAGGGTTGTCCACAGGGCGGGGAATGCGGTTCTCGGCATGCCCCGCCTTATGTAGAGTAAAACATAATGATGAGAAGTCTTAGGTAACTCTTCTTAGCGTAAAAGAATCATTTTTACACATCTCGGCATAATACCATGAGATTCTCCAAATACCGGACCAATGGTACCGGAAAGGAGAATACAATATGGAACTAAAGCTCATCGAAGAGGGATTGTTGAAACTGTTGGCTGAGAACCATTACAGTGAAGGAACCATCAAAACCTACAAACAATTCTGGCGCAGACTCGAGGACTTTCTTCTTGAGAAGTTCGGCTCGACGGAATTCTCGATGGCAAGAGGCATGCTCTACCTTAATGAAAGATGCAGCTTCCTGAAGAATTACCAGAGAGAAACCCTTCCACAGCAGCGGGTCCAGTACCTGCGGATGGTACACCTTCTGGAGGACTACCAGCTTCACGGGGTTCTTACCCGAAGATACTATGCAGCCAAGAACCCCATCGTCCTGGATGGGGAGTATCTCTCGATTCACGAAGGCTTCAAGGCATACCTCCAGACAACCCAATGTTCAAAAAACACTGCAAATCATTACACAAGGATATCATGTGTCCTGTTGGATTATCTACGGCAGAAGAGCCTCGAGGTAGGCTCCATCGATCTTGCAGCATGCAACGGCTTTCTCTCCACGTTCTCAGGCTACAGTTACAAAGCAATAGAGCAGACAACCTGCGGGCTCAGGTATTTCCTCCGCTATCTCAATGAGACGTCTATCTTGGCCAACTCTATTTCAGACAAGATACATATGGCCAAGATGTCCAAACAGGCGAAAATACCATGTGTCTGGAAGGCTGCGGATCTGAAATGCCTCCTCCAAACCGTTCCCCGCAACAGCCCGATAGGTAAAAGGGACTATGCCATGATCCTCACGGCATGCATCCTAGGGCTCCGATCCATCGATTTGAAACACCTGACATTGGACGATTTCGATTGGAAGCGGAAGCTCCTGACATTCAGGCAGCACAAGACAGGAAAGTCCATCACACTCCCCATCCCCAATCCTGTCGGATGGGCCATCATCGACTATATTCGAAACGGCAGGCCTCAGGTCTTCGAAACGAGGATTCTCTTCGTAAAACACATGCCACCTTTCGACCCGATCGGCGATGAAAACCATCTGCAGGGCATAATCTCGCATTACATGAACAAAGCAGGAATCAAAAAGGAGTCAAAGCACGGTTTTCATTCTCTTCGCCATACGGCAGCATCGCTTCTTCTGGAAGGAGGTACGCCGCTGGAAATCATCACCGAGGTTCTGGGACACTCCAGTACGGATGTCACATCCGTCTATCTGAAGATCGACATCAAAAATCTTGAGCAGTGTGTACTACCTTTGGATTTCGAGAAGGAGGGCGGAGATGCAATTACAATACAATAGTGTGTTCAGCAAGGAAATCATGGAATACATCGACTCCAAGAGAGCACTGGGATGCAAATACGATTCCGAAAGCCTTGCCCTGCGGCGCATCGACAGATTCCTTGTCGGGGAGGGGCTGACTGAGAAATCGATTCCGAAGGACGTCTGCATGAAATGGTGCAGCAAGAGAAGTTATGAGAAACAGTGCAATTTCCATCACAGGGCAAGTATCATGCGAGGCTTCACATCCTACCTCGTTGACATGGGGTTCACGGCCTTTGTCCCTCCCATGAACATGGTAGGGAAAGGCCCGAGGTACGACGCCCACATCTACACCGAAGACGAGCTTCGAAGGTTTTTCGCTGCGGTGGATACGAGCATCTCACTCCCATCTGAATGTCCGTACAGGGGTCAGGTCATGCCTGTTTTCTTCAGGATTCTCTATACCAGCGGGATGCGCGTGTCCGAGCTGAGACTCCTCCAATTACAAGACATGCATGAGGATGAATGCTACCTGACAGTAAGAAATGGCAAGAACAATAAGGATCGTATCGTGCCAATCCATCCGGAACTTGCATCGAGGTGCGCTGCCTTGCGCCTTTCCATGCATCAGACTTCTCCTCCGGATGAGTTCTTTTTCATGAAGGCCCCCGGCAAGGCTATGACTCTCCAGAATCTCTACAATAACTTCAGGAGATATCTGGAAAAAGCCGATATTCCCCATACAGGGGAAGGGCCGAGGATCCATGACTTCAGATGGACTTACTGCGTAAACCGCCTGAGAAAATGGGTCGAGGAAGGGAAGGAGCTGCACAGCCTTCTTCCCTTCCTGAAGACGATGCTCGGGCATGAGACTTTCGATGAAACTGCTTACTATCTGAAACTTACGGAAGAGCTGTTTCCAATCATCATGATGAAACTGAAATACAATGGTTCAGACATCATTGAGGAGGTGGATGATGCCGATTTCGACTACAACTGATTTTGCAAAGCAGGTGCAATCATTTCTCTGTGACTATCTGCCGTCCCAGAGAAACTACTCCCGCAACACCATCAATAGCTACAGGGATACCCTCAGGTTGTTTGTCCGTTTCTTGATTAAAGAGAAGCATCTCTCGATTGCACGGTTTCATATGAAGGATTTTACAAGAGAGTTGGTTCTGGAGTTCCTGAAGTATATCGGCCTGTCATGCCGTCCCTCAACGGTGAACAACCGCCTCTCCTCGCTCAAATCGTTTGCGGCATTCTGCCAGAGCGACTGCATGGATGAGCTCTCCACATTGGTCAACGTGTCAAACATCAAGCAACTGAGAACGGAATGCAGGACGGTCAGATTCTTGGACAAGGAGACGGTCTCCCAGGTCATAAATCTCCCGGATATCTCAGATTTTAAAGGGCTGCGTCATCGAGTTATTCTCTGCACGCTATACGACACAGGGGCAAGAGTGCAGGAATTGTGCGACATCACCATGAAGGACCTCTATCTGGATTCGAGAACCCCGCATGTTACATTGCATGGAAAGGGGTCGAAGACTCGGACGGTCCCCATAACAAGTGAGTTGTCAACATTGCTGAAGGCGTACCTCAAGAGACTCCAAGGACCGCATGCACTACCGGATAGCTGGCTCGTCATCAACAAATGCGGAGGGAAGATGAGCAGAGATGGCGTGGATTACATCGTCAAGAAGTATTTCAGACTGGCCTTCCCAAATTCTGAGGAACAGGTGCACCCCCATGTTTTTCGGCACAGCAAAGCTTCACATCTGCTTGCTTCAGGAGTCCCCATCGTCTACATCAGGGACTTCCTGGGTCATGCTGATTTGGAAACTACAATGATCTACGCAAAGGTGGACACCGAGCTGAAGTCGAAAGCAATTAATGCACTAGCTCCAAAGATTGTCGGAGAGGGAATACAGGCAGATTGGAACACCGACGGAGATCTGATGGATTTTCTCAGTTCTGTCTAACCGTATTATGCCGAGAAACAGATGCTTTTTGAGCTGACGTAACCGTTGTTCTCGGCATTATAACTTGCTCGGCATAAGGCGGGAATCTGAGCCCAATCCTTGCAAACATCCTGCTGAATGAATGCGACCGTGAGCTTGAGCAAAGGGGACACAGGTTTGTTCGCTACGCCGATGAC
>MPPA01000048.1 GCA_001896725.1 Methanococcoides sp. EBM-47
AGGTGCAAGCGAAGGGGGTTTGCTGCGTTTGTGAAATAGAAAGAAGCTCATAGTTGTACTATGATGACAAGTGTATGTTTTACTGTCAATGAATAGACACCTGTTGCCTTTTTTTCTCGTCTCAGGGTTCTTGACAAAGATATGACCACTGACTATAGTTGAAACCCGATTGATAGCTAAGCAGCCGGAAAATCACGTGGCTTGTTGTCATGTCTTTTTTGGAGAGATGTCCGAGCGGTCGAAGGAGGCGGTCTTGAAAACCGTTGAGGCGCAAGTCTCCGAGGGTTCGAATCCCCCTCTCTCCGTTTGTATATCTGCCTTTTGCTTTCTGTTGTTTGTTAGTTGGAGAGGTGCGAGAGTGGCCGAATCGGGCTCCCTGCTAAGGAGTTGACCTGGTAACGGGTCCGGGGGTTCGAATCCCCCCCTCTCCGTTTCGTTTTTTTACATATTTGAGACCATAGCTCAGCTGGATAGAGCATCAGTTTGCGGAACTGAGGGTCGGAGGTTCGAATCCTCTTGGTCTCATCATGCGTTTTGTTTTACGGTCATAATCACCGGGAGAGATGTCCGAGTGGTCGAAGGAGACGGACTCGAAATCCGTTGTACCGTCTGACGGTACCGAGGGTTCGAATCCCTCTCTCTCCGATAGCTTGGATTATTTTTTGGATTATGCTGTTTCTCTTGTACCTTGGAGAGGTGTCCGAGTGGTCGATGGTGCACGCTTGGAAAGCGTGTGTGCTGAAAGGCACCGGGGGTTCGAATCCCCCCTTCTCCGTTTTTTCCCAGTCAACAGATTCTGTGCTATGGACATTCACCCAACCCCGTCAGGACCGGAAGGTAGCAGCGGTAAGTGAATTGCCCATGAGACACAGGCGATTTGTTGGCTGGGTTTTCTTTTTTCGGCGCTTATTGGTATACATGGCCTTATCAGCCTGCTGGATAAGCTGTTCCAAAGAGGATATGGTTTTCGCATTGCTGAACGCACTCCCAATGGTGACTGCAATCATGCACGGAAGACCTTGACGTTGGCTGATGTCACATAAGGCTTGCTTGAAGCGTGCAGCCAACAGGTCGACGGTTCCGCTCGGGACATCCAAGGCAAGTACCAAAAACTCATCGCCGCCCCACCTACCGATGATGTCGGAGGAACGAAAACTTGTTTCCAGAGTCTTCGCCACCAACTTGAGCACCCGATCACCTTCATCATGCCCATAGGTGTCGTTGATCTGCTTGAAGGTATCTATGTCGATGCTTAAACTGTAACTTACAAAATTTAGGTTGCTGACTTTCTGTAAGGAACAGAAATCTCGCTGATGTTTATATCCAGAGACTCACAAAGGGAGATGACCTTCTGGGTCTTCTTGCAAGGGTGCCAATCATCGGCGAACTTGTTTGCACGTACC
>MPPA01000017.1 GCA_001896725.1 Methanococcoides sp. EBM-47
AGAGTAAGAGACTATACCCTTGTCATCGGTAGAGGCACTTGCATCGAAAGTGACAGGGGAACCTACGGTTGTGGTCTTGTCGCCACCGGCATTGGCTACTGGGGCAGCATCTACCTGATTGGGAAGTGCTGAACCACTCTTGGAAGCTTCAGCAGTGTTACCATATCGTCCAATGTTTATTATCCCTCCATTTGGAGAAGGCTCGTTGCCGCAAGCACATTTGGAATATCCTGCGTCTATCAATGGGCTGGAAACAGAATCACTTACCCACTTGCCATTTGAATAACGGCCTGCTTTGCTCCTAAGATGGTAGTCACGTGAACCAAGTTTTGAATTGGTTGGATCGGCACATTGTGGATTAACGTTCAGATTATTGCTCATTGTGAAACCTGAACCATAGGTTTGCCCATTCTTATTGTTATAAAAATTATTATTCTGAACTATGAACTTAGCATAGGATGGCTGTGTGTTCCATATACCTACACCTGAACCTGTAACTCCATTTGCTCCGCCATTATTCATTATGATGTTGTTTCTCACATAGGTGGTGAACTCTGCTTTTTGTTGTGGGATGTGACCGGACCACTCATACCATTTTATTGCTGCATGGCCACCGTCATCAAATACATTGTTCTCAATGATCGTATTGTCAAAATTTTGGATCACAATAGCTGCATTGCTGTATCCGGTGTTTTTAGCATATTGTCCGACTTTAGTGAATGTATTGTGGTGTATATGAACGTTCTTTGCTCTGATCACATTGTCAGGATATCCTGCAAACATCCAGATACCGGCTCCATTAACTGAATATATCTTATTATTGTAGATCTCTATGTCATCAAATATCGCTGTGCTTCCTATATTCGTTTTATCTATCTCGATAGCCGGACCTGTGGAATCTCCACTTATTTCGGAGTAGAAGATGTTGTCATGTACCTTGAAGTGTGATCCCCATGTGATCCTGCATGCGCTGTTCGTCCGCGTCACCACGGTATTGTATGCACATTCTCCATTGTTCGAATACAACATGTAGCATGCATCATGACCGAGTTTGTACACGTCGTTGTGAAGGAATTTAATACCATTTCCGTTATAAACTTTCATTCCATCGCCTGTACCCCATTCCAGGCGCATATGTGATACTTCGATATTTTTTGAGTTCTGGAACAATATCAAATTATAATATCCCTGACCTTTGGCTATCCCGGATTGTGCTTCGCTGTTACCGTCGATAATAAATCCGGTGATTACGATATTATTGGCTCCGGTGTTACCTCTTATCAGTGGGACCTGTGATGCCCAACCGGCATTTGCAACCAATTTGATCCTTGCTGTCGGGTCTCCTGTCAGAACCGTATTTGCGCCTATGTTCAGGGTACTAGATATCCAGTATGTATTTGGACCCTTTAGGTAGACAGTACCGCCTCCACGTCCATTTATGTATGATAAGGCCCGATTTATTTGAATGTGATCATTTTTCCCATTACAGTTGTAATTTCCGGTCCCATCTGTAGTAACGTAGACGATTGGTGTCTTTAAGGAAACCGAACTTGGCGCTGAATCAAAAGTTTGATTCATTTGAATTTCATCACTTGTAATATTCCAATTATAATTTTCTGTATCATTTAGATTAAAATCGATCATTTCTATTTGATCTTCATCGTTCATTGCGTTAAACTCATAGTATTCAGTTTCATTTGTGTCAACAAACATAATAGAACTGTTTTCATCGCACCCTGCAAGGGGAACGATGGTCAACAATAGAACAATAGACCAGCTAATTACGTTTTTCATACTCATGGCTGTTCACCGTAAACCCAAGACTATCTGGTCATTGATATAACAGCTATGAACATAGCAAAATGTACAGGTAAGCACATTATCGATTTATATAAATCGTAGAAGTTATATAAAAAGCAAAATAAAGTAATTAATATGATGATTTTTATATAAAAAACAAAAGCTCAAGGCATGAACATAATTTTTTTAGTACAGGAAGTATTGTAAGAATCTCTCATGGCCTTATTGTGCTATTGGAAAAGGGGACACTGCAAGATTGTTTGTCACTAGTGGGTTAATTTGAAGGATCATTTGGATATCATGAAAGAAATACAACTTCAGCTGATGTGGGAAAGAATATCTAAAATGATCTTTACATACTTATCCTTATTAATTTGTAAACAAAAAGAGACTATTATGTTATACAGGAAAATGCCAAAGAATGGGGATAAGCTTTCAATTATTGGTTTTGGTGCAATGCGCCTTCCGACCAAACATGACGGGGGCATAGATGAGGAAAAAGCCACCCAAATGATCCGCCATGCAATAGATAACGGGGTCAATTATATAGACACTGCATGGCCTTATCATATGGGAGAAAGTGAGCCCTTCCTTGGACGTGTGCTTGCAGGCCGATACAGAGAAAAAGTAAAGCTTGCTACCAAAATGCCTCAATGGATGGTAAAAAACTTTAGCGATATGGATCATTTCCTAAATAAGCAGCTTAAAAGATTGAATACAGATCATATTGACTATTACCTCCTGCACAGTCTGGTAGGCAGCAGCTGGGAGACTATCCGGGACTTAGGCGTTACCTCCTTTCTTGATAGGGCCAAGGCTGATGGGCGCATCATCAATGCAGGTTTTTCCTACCACGGTAGTGGTAAGGATTTTAAGGACGTTGTGGATGGTTATGATTGGGATTTTTGCCAGATACAGTATAATTTTCTGGATGAGGAGACACAGGCAGGAAGGAAAGGACTTGCTTATGCTGCTTCCCGTGGACTTGGAATTGTGGTCATGGAGCCTCTGAGAGGTGGGAATCTGGCAGGTCCCGTTCCTTGTGAGATAATGAACATTTGGAATGAAGCTGAAGTAAAATATACTCCTGTGCAATGGGCATTGCGCTGGGTATGGAATAATCCTGATGTCACTGTAGTGCTTTCAGGTATGACCGAACCTTATCAGGTAAAGGAGAATTTGATGTTTGCAGAGGAGGGTTTTGCTAATTCTTTAACTACAGAAGAGCTTAAACTTATTGACAGAGTAGCAGATAAGTACAGAGAACTGATGAAAATAAACTGTACAGGCTGCAGATACTGTGTTCCCTGCCCTCAGAACGTGGATATTCCTGCTTGTTTTGAAGCATATAACAATTTGTATATGTTCGGTGGGAAAGATAGATCGATGATAATGTATGCTGCAAGGCTTGGAGGCATTCTAAGAGGTGTTGAAAGGAATTTCGCATCCCAATGTGTGCAGTGTGGCCAATGTATTAATGTCTGCCCACAGCACCTTCCAATCCCTGAACTACTTGGGAAGGTTGTGGAAGAGCTTGAAGGGCCGGATATAGAGAAAAGGGTTGAGCTTGCAAAGCAGTTGTTTGCAAATGATACTTTCTGAGTGATATGTTGAATAAAATAAAATTATCAAACTGCTTTTCCACTTCCATATTGATCTTTCACGTATCTCAAAGCTTCCTGTGTATGTTCGAATGTGAGCACATGCTGTTTCTCCACCAGTTCCATCAAATGTTTGTCATTTTTCATTCTGCTCATCACTTCAGGCTGTACTGATGTGAGGTAGACCTTCTGGTTCTTTTTAGTTCTCACATTTATGAAACTTCTTAGCCTTTCAAGTCCAGTGGTATCAATAAACGATACATAGCGCATGCGCAGTATTATATGGGGTCTGCTGATATTAATATGCTCATTGATCTTGCTTTCAAAAACGCTCATGGCACCAAAGAAGAATGGCCCGTTGAGTGTATACACAGAGACGTTCTTTTCCAGATACGGATCAGCAAAGATAGTGGCGTTAATGCCTGTTGATTTATCGTAGTTTTCCATTGTCTGTATATCAATGACGTTAGTAAGTCTTATGAACAGCAGGCCTATTGCCAGAAACATGCCCATCTGCACTGCAAATACCAGGTCAGTAAGGACTGTAAGAACAAACGTAGCGACCAGGACAGTGGTATCCATTTTACTGATGTGAATGATGGTCTTGAACTCCGTGATGTTGATCATCCGGAGGGAAACCAGGATAAGCACTCCTGCAAGATAGGCCTTCGGAATGAATGCAGCTACAGGACCAAAGAAGAGGAGTATTGTGAATAATATGAGTGCATGGATCATCCCAGACACTTGGGTCTTTGCTCCTTCTCTGATGTTCACGGCACTTCTTGCGATGGCAGCTGTACAGGGTATTCCAGAGAAGAAAGGGAGAACGATGTTCCCAAGTCCTTGTCCCATGAGTTCTCTGTTGCTGTCGTGTTTTGTATTTGTCATACCGTCACAGACCACTGCACAAAGCAAAGCTTCGATGGTCCCGAGAAGTGCGATGGTAAGTGCAGCCGGAAGGACAGTTAGCACCAGGTGAGGACTAAGATCGATCATCTGTATGCTTGGAAGGCCAGTAGGGATGCTGCCCACGAGGGGGATGTCTATCTTCATATAATATATTGCCAATACAGATAATATCAATGCTATTATAGATGCCGGGAGATTGCTCAGATACCTTACTTTCGTAAGTATCCCTGGAAGATATAACAAGAGCAAGATGGTAGTTATGCAGATCAATAATGCAGTCGTGTTTGCAGCACTGATATTTTCTATAATTGCGACAACTGTTTCCCATGCGTGTTCTTTTGCAGGGATCACCATGCCCAGAGCATTTGGTATCTGTCCTATCAATATGATAGCACCAATACCACTTGTAAATCCTGATATGACAGGCAGTGGTATGTATTTGACCACCTTGCCAAGTTTGAACAGGCCAAAAAGTATTTGAAATATACCTGCAAGGAAACCTGCAAGCAGCAGCCCCTCCAATCCATAGGAGTTCAGGGTGGACAGGATGATAACGGTCATCGCACCAGTAGGCCCTGTTATAGAATATCTGGAACCGCCAGTTGCAGAAACAAGCATTCCAGCTATCACGGCTGTATAAAGCCCCATTACCGGCTCAACACCGGACGCGATGGCGAAAGCAATAGCAAGTGGCAGTGCTACAATAGCTGTAATGAAACCTGCCTTGAGGTCACCTAAAAACGACTCCTTAAAATACCTAGAAATCCCGGTTCTTATATCCATGTTATCTTGCTCGGCGCGCGGCATTAATTGCTTATCAAAGGGATGTAGCAATGGCTATATATTTATAATTTTTCTATCATGAAAATGAGCTAGGATTTTATCTGAAAGTCCCTAAGCAGTTTCCTGATCTAAGAGCAGCTTTTCATTTCACATCAAAAGTGGCTATCTCGTTTTGTGTTATCTATAATATATTTGAAAAAACAAAGATCAAACCTTGCTCGATGGGCATAACTTGTTCACAATGCATATCTCACACTTCGGATTGCGTGCCACACATATATTGCGCCCGTGTAGGATAAGGGTCATGGAAAGGATTTCCAGATCCTCTCTTTTTGCAATTTTCATGAGGTCCTTTTCTATCTTTTCCGGGTCTTTGTGCTGGGTAAAGCCTAAACGATTTGATAATCTTTTCACATGTGTGTCCACTGCAATACCTTCTATTTTCCCAAAGGCCCTGGAAAGAACTATATTTGCAGTCTTTCTGCCAACACCGGGAAGCGTCAGCAGACCTTCCATGGTATCGGGTACTTTTCCTCCAAAATCTGTGAGCATGATCTGGGCACTTTTAATAATGTGTTTCGCTTTCTGGTGATAGAAGCCTGTGGAATATATCTCCTCTCCAAATGCTGATACATCAGCAGCAGCATAATCTTCCAGAGTAAGATATTTCTTGAACAAGGACTGTGTGACCTGGTTTACCTGGCGGTCCGTACACTGGGCTGAGAGAATGGTAGCTATCAGAAGTTCCAGAGGAGAACTAAAATGCAAGGCAGGAGCAGCATCAGGATACACCTGTCTCAGAAGTGAGAAGATGTTATCAAAGTTGTGAGTGTTGTCAGGGATATTTTCCTCAGCATTCATACAGGTAGATAATAACTGATAGTTCTTATCACTTTTTAGAAAAAAAAGTCAAAATAATACAAAAAAAGAATAGCTACAGGCCTTTAAAGCCCGTATTGCTCAATATTCTTGTCAGCAATAGCCTGTATCTTGGCTATCTCTTCAGCACCGCCTTCCTTACTGAACAGATGCTTGAAGCGGCTCTGCATCTTGAGATAATCCTCAACCGGTGATGGAGTGCCTATCTTCCTGACCTTTGTGATCTCCCCATTTTCCATCTCGAACAAGGGCCACAGACCGGTCTTAACAGCCATCCTGGCAACTTCCACTGTCTTGGAAGTATCGAATCCCCAGCCTGTGGTACAGGGGGCATGGCAATGTACATATGTGGGACCTGGTGTTTCAGTTGCTTTCTTCACCTTTGCTATCATATCTTTACCATATGCAAGGGATGTAGTGGCCACGTATGGGGAGCCATGTGCTGCAATGATGGCGGGCATGTTTTTCTTAGGCCGCTGGTTCCCGAAGGAAACCTTTCCAGCAGGGCTTGTTGTTGTTGAAGCATTAAATGGGGTTCCACTGCTTCTCTGCACTCCTGTGTTCATATAGGCTTCGTTGTCTATACAGACATAGGTGAAGTCATGTCCCCTTTCAAAAGCTCCGGATATAGCTTGCAGACCGATATCCATAGTTGCACCATCACCACCAATGGCAACAACCTTGGTATTACCCTTCTTTCCCATTGCCTTTAGCGCCGCCTCAATACCAGATGCAACAGCAGCGGCATTTTCAAATAGTGAGTGTATCCAGGGAACATTCCACGAAGTTTCAGGGAAAGGGGTGGTCATAACTTCAAGGCAGCCGGTTGGGCTGACTACTATACAATCCTCACCAGCACCCATAAGGGTGAACTTTGTGGCCATTGCATCACAGCAACCTGCACATCCCCTGTGCCCCGAGACTAAAAGATGTTTCATAGTATTTCCTCCCTTACATCGGTGAACTGGCTTTCTTTCCTGATACCAGATTCCATTACTTCCTGAGCCTCAGATATTATATTCTCTATAGTGCTCATACGTATGTCACGACCTCCATGGCCTATCATGTAACCCACAACAGGTACACGGTTCTCGGTATTATATAGGCAGGATTTTATTTCAGTGAACAGAGCGCCTTCATTAAGTCCCAATGAGATATTTTTATCCAGCACAGCAACGACCTTTGCATCTTTAATGGCTTCTTTGATCGCTTCTGCAGGGAATGGCCTGAAAGATCTGACCTTCAGCAGACCTACCTTCACACCCTTCTGCCTAAGCTTGTCAATTGTATCCTTAATGGTACCCACTATAGAACCCATTGCAACGAGAATTATATCAGCATCTCCAGTTTGGTATTTATCAGTGAGCCCACCATAGTATCTGCCGAACATGTCATAGAACTCATTGGCTGCATCCTCTATCTTCTTGAGGGCGTTCTCCATGGCTTTCTGTTGTAGGTATCTGAACTCGGTATAGTAGTTAGGATCAGCCAGAGTACCAAAGCTCATGGGTTTTTTTGGGTCAAGTATATTAAGAGGTTTATATGTGGGTAAATATTCATCAGTAAGTTCCTGTTCCAGTAGCACCACAGGCTCATATACATGGGACAGGATAAAACCATCCATACACACCATGACAGGCATAAGCACTTCCTCGTCCTCTGCGATCTTGAATGCCTGTGCTGTCATATCAGCTGCTTCCTGCAGGTCCTCTGCATACAATTGTATCCAACCGGTATCTCTCTGAGATATTGCATCCTGATGATCGTTCCAGATATTGATGGGTGCGCTCACGGCTCTGTTCACTACGGTCATGACTATAGGCATTCTCATGCCGGACACATTGAAAAGCACTTCATGCATCAACTCAAGACCCTGTGACGTTGTGGCGGAGTAACATCTCGCTCCTACGGCTGAAGAACCTACAAGTGCAGAAAGCGCTGAGAACTCAGATTCTACATTTATATACTCACAGTTTTGGATCTCTCCATCAGCAATGAACTGGGATAATCCTTCCACAATGTGGGTTTGTGGAGTGATCGGGTAAGCAGATATAACATTGGGTCTGCACACCTTAACGGCATGTGCCACAGCATAAGACCCCTCCACGACGACCATCTTTTCCATTTCAAGCTTTCCCTTGGTTACCATTACTTTTCCTCCAGTACCATGTTTATGGCTGCCTTGGGGCATTCATTGGCACATATACCGCATCCTTTGCAGTAATCATAATCGAACTGGAAATATCCGTCCTCTCTGGGTAACACGGCCATGTCCGGGCACAACAGCTCACACAGCTTACATTTGATACATTTGTCATAATCGTACACAGGCTTGAAAGTTCTCCAGCCACCAGTCTTATTGGTCAATGAGGTGCCAGGTTCACAGACCCCTCCGGTAGTTATTTTCATACCTTTGCCTCCTTCATCATGTCATACGCCTGTTGGATGGCTTCAGCATTTCTTTCCCCTACCTTGCCAGGGAATCTCTTTTTTACTGCTTCCTTGATCGACTCGGGTTCGATGTTACCTGTGGCTCCTGCAAAGGCTCCTAGCAACACTGTATTGACTATCGGTCTGCCAATGATCTCAAGTGCGATTTTTGTGGCATTAACAGTTACAACTTTGGCCTTAGTGTTGAGTTTGAAAGCCGAGGGATCGAATTCACTATTTATGATAATCATTCCATCTTCCTTTAAACCACTTGCAACATCTACTACCTCTATGAGGGTAGGGTCCTGCACTATAACATAATCAGGTTCATAAATCTGGCTTCTGAGCCTGATCGGCGCATCATCCATTCTTGTGAACGCCTGCACAGGTGCTCCTCTTCTTTCCACTCCAAAAGCTGGAAAAGCTTGGCTGAATTTTCCATCAGCAAAAGCTGCAACGGCTAAAAGTTCGGCAGCAGTGACCGAACCCTGACCTCCCCGGCCGTGTATTCGTATCTCTTTCATCTGGATTCTCCACAACATTAGAACAATATACTATTGGCACAGCTTTGTTTCTTGCTGTTCGTTTTTGAATATCCTTGCCGAATAGTGAATACTTATAACCTGCATTTATTCACAATTACATATAAATGCAATGTTTAATTGTGTAGGTTATGAACCGTTTGATAGTTATAAAGTCTTTCGGTTTGAACCAAATAAAAAACTGTATCAGTTACCATGAAAATCATTATTTGTAGCCATGTCGGGTAACTGTTCACACATGCTTTCAATAAGCTGAATTATTGATCTTTTTTCACGTGTGCTGGAGATGCCCTGACGTATATGGCGCCCACCTTTTATGCCCCGTGTGAACCATTGGGCATGCATCCTTATATCTACATATGCTTCAAGACCATACAACTCCAGCAATCTCATGTACTCTTTAAAATCCGCAACCCTTTGAGCACGTTCATCAGTGCGTAGTTGTTCTCCGGTATGCAGGAAGTGAGCTATCTCCGTAAAAATATGTGGGTCCCCAATTGCAGCTCTTCCTATCATTAAGGCTTCACATCCTGTGTGGTGAAGCACCTGCTTTGCAGAAAGGCCGTCAACAATGTCACCATTTGCTATCACTGGGATTGAAAGCTCTTTTTTTATCATCCGAGCATATTCATGCTCAGCTTTTCCAGCATATTGCTGAGCCTGCGTTCTACCATGAACTGTAATGGCGCAAGCACCTGCTTCTTCTATGATCCTTGCTATATCAAGTGTTTTTTTCATGTTATTTAGCACTCTGACCTTAGCAGTAACAGGCACATCCACCTTTTTACAAACATCAGACACTATATCATACACCTTTTTAGGAAAATCCAGTAGTGCTGATCCAGATCCATCCTTTACAAGCACATTAGCAGGACATCCAAAATTGAGGTCTATTATATCAGGTGAATACTTTTCTTCCACTATCATTGCTGCAGTGGAAATAGTATCCACGGAGTTGCCAAAGAGCTGAATGGCAAAGGGCTTCTCTTCTTCACAGCTAAGACCTAGATATGTAGTTCTTACATTGCCACGTAGCACTGCATCTGCACTGACCATCTCAGAATATGTGAGTGCTGCACCGTGCTTTTTACAGAGCATCCTGAAAGCAAGATTTGTGACATCTGCCATGGGAGCCAGGAACAATTTTCCATCTATCTTTATGTTTCCTATCTTCATATCCAAGGTTGCTTCCATAAAGAGAGTTCTTATATGCTATGCTTTAAATTATATAAAAAATCTTTCTATAGAAAGAAAATTGTAACACATATTTACTTTCCTAGCAGGGATCGGTACATATCATGCCAGTTACTTAGTTTTATATAAATATTGTATATACCAATGGCACATATTCAAATAGTTGCTACATATCGGCTCTGTAGAAAATGTTTCTTTTCGATGAGCAAATGAAATCTAAATTTTTAAATAATGTGCCTGTATATATAGGTCTAGAAATGATATTTCAGGCTAATGATACTGATTTTTAGAGGAATTCTACAGAGCCGATATGGGCCCATTATCTTTTTACTTATCTGACTTATGACATATTTTCAGATTAAGGTATAGATAGCTATTAATTTCCCGTATATAGATCTCTGGATTTTAGTAACAGGCATGTATTTTCTGCAAAAAAGCTTTCTTCATGAAAAGGAAGACCAATGAAATTCTCAAAAAAGAAATCTTCTGGTTATAAGAAACGCATTGAAGTTTTACGTCAAATCTATCCAGATACGGATTTTATAGTAAATCAGGCGTAATCTGATTACAGAGGAAAAGGTATAGTTGCTGATGATATTCTAGATTCACTGGCTGCAGCATTAACAGCAAAATTTGGTTATGAGTACGGTTTAAAATCGATTCCTTTAAATCTAGAAATTGACTCAAGGGGACTACCTATGCGAATGATGTACAGCAGTGTCTCTACTTTGCAGTAAATTTCACTGCATCTCTGTACGTTTTTAATCTTTAATAGATAAATCTCCTTCAAAACTTGAATTACGCCTTGTACTTTTCATAGTGGTTGCAGGCACCCTCATAGCTCTCCAAGCAGGGCGATGGGTCGGTTGTTCAACCAGAGTGCCTTTGCTCTATCTGGTAGAGGTCATAAATCTCACTCATTCCCCATTTGTCTTTCGAAGGCTTGGCGCACTAGACCCATGATATATGGCAGTTCGTCCAACGAAGAGAATCCCAGCTCTACATCACCGTTCCCCCAACGGCCAATGCCGCTGACGTCCTTGCACATACCCCGCCGGTCGATAATGTCGGAAAACGGCATATTCAAGTAAAGAAGCAAGCGCTTTGTCTGCGGTACGACATCAACAAAATTAGTTTCGGCCTTGTAAGCCACATAGAGCTTGAGGAACTCCTCAGTGACGACGGGATCAAGGGATAACACCTCTTTACGAAAAGCTTCGAACAATTCTTTGACAATACCACTAAGCAGATATGGATGATCTTCGATGGAATAGACGGCTTTTGATTCAGACCTAGGCCTGTAAGCATCAAGCACTTCAGCATCCAGTTGCGGTGAATACCAGACCGAGACTGCTATCCTGCTCAAGCGTTGTGCACGGTCCTTGATTGCATCTTCATTCCATTGCTCAAGCTGACCAAGTCCCTGATTAAGTTTAAGCGGGCTCTCTTTGAAACCACCAGACATATCGCGCTTCTCGAGAAAAGGCCGGTCACTGTACTCCGAATTGTAACCAGTCAAAGTAAGGTTGCCCAGAGTATGCAACCATTTCTCACGGATACTCTCCCATTCTGGTCCCAGCGCATCCTTCCATGCCTTTGGTAGGTTTTCGTTCTGCGGCAGAATATGCTCAATCGTATATTCATCCACCGCCACCCGCTCCTTTCGCTCATGGTTTTCCAATCGTCGTAACCAATAACTGCGGCGAGGGAAATTATAAAGATCACGCACCTGCAACTCCCGTTTGAACTCCTCATCATTTGGGAAACGCCTATAGGATGGCAGCAAGAGGAAATGGGCTTTAATGCCCTCTAGATATCGGTTTTTTTCCAGCGACTTGGTAAAAGTGGCAAAAGTCTTGTTCAGCGAATTAGTGGGGATGGAACAAATCGCTCGGCGGAACACATACGCCTCAATCAGCCGTACGGCTGTTAAAAAATCATCTTTTGACAATGTCCCATTGTTGTAGTCATGATAGAGTTCCAAAAGTAAAGGATAGGCTACGTCTACTTTTAGCTCACGCAGGTCATGAAAAGCAGCCTGCAGGTGAGAATCTGTTTCCGCTCCCAGCCCCATAGCACAGAAATAGCGTGCAAAGTTCCTAATGTCAGCTACCAGAGATTCAACTCCATCATCTGCTACTTTTGGTGATCTTGCGTGTGACTTGAAGGCATCGTACACCTCACCCAGCTTTGGAATTTCTCCAGTTTTGACAGTCAAATAATGGCGCATGAAACCGTCGAAGTATGTTCCATAGGCTTCCTGTCCGAAATCCAACTCCATTGGTCGCCAATATTCTTCATAGAGGCGGGTTTGTAACTCCGGTTCCAATCCCATCAGAATAAAATTTCGAATAAGGTCTGCTTGAGTAAGTTCTCGTCCTGTGGAGTTCATGCTTTCAAAGATTAACTGAGGGTTGTCTTGATCTCGGTTCAGGGCAATGTCCACTACCATCAGTTTCGCAATACCTTTACAGATAGATGTCAGATCACCAGAATACTCTGAGATCCAGGTTTTGAAAAGACTGTAGTTCTTTTCAATACGAAGTGAATACTGTGAGGGTAATTCCTTACCAGCAACTAGGGCTATAAGAGAATCTTTATCAGTCGGGGAGAGGATTAGCTTGTAGTGTCTCTCACCATCTTCTTCTGGATTAATTAAGTAGTAATTACGAAGTTTTCGGGGAGAAAAGCCATCAACTGGCTCTTGGCTACCTTCGGGAAGATTATTAAGTTCTTTTTCCAATGCTGCAAGTAGTAACGACAGCGTTGTCAAGCGTTGCTGTCCGTCGATAACCAGCAGTGGCGACTGGCTGGTTACATGATACAAACCCTTTTCGATATATACGATGGAACCGACAAAGTGGGCTGATATCTTATCGTTTTCACCTGTGCGTATAATATCATCCCAGAGCTGCCTACTCTCTTTCTCAGTCCAGGAATATGTGCGCTGGTAAATGGGGATCACAAATTGTGGTGACTTTTTAACAAAGTCTAAAAATTTGGCTTCTGTAGCTTTCATACTTCTTCCCTCTCTATAATTTTAATGCTTAACTACAAAACATCCACCTCTCCAAAGATGAGTTGGGTATCAACAACTCGCCTGCCAGTTCCCGTATGTGAGCTGCAAAGTGTTTCCCTTATTGTTGATGTATTTTCATTCGTAACAGTCTATAGTAGCTACCAAAATATTATAGTCAAAAGTAATAAAAATATCGGCTCTGTAGAAATCCTCATTTTTATAACAATCATAACCTTGACAGATCTGTCAATGTTATGCACCAATAGCTTGAATTTGACTTCTTTTAGTTGATTCCAATATTTTTTTGCTCTAATTTCCTCACCATAGTTCCTTTTCAGGAAAGACCTTCGTTTCTTTCCTGTTCTCCATGAATAATAGTAACTACAGTGACCACTAGTAAAACCACTTGAATCAATTGCAGTGATCTCTGTTTTTTCTCCGTATGAATAGAACAGCTTTAATGTTTGCTGCAATAATCCACTAAAATAGATCGAATTCAATCTTGTAACGAATTTATGGAGAGTTGTGAAATGTGGAACTTGTTTTAGTCTAATTTTCAACTTCAGTTTGTCCATTAATTCTACAAGTTCAACAATACTCCTGTAGTCCTTATTGAGATATCCTTTCAGCAAGATCAGAGTCAATAGCTGGTGTTGTGTATATGTTCTTTTGGAATATTTGCAACTATAGATTGGTAGGTGTGATTTTCCTGATACAGCTAGAGCTGTATCAACAAAC
>MPPA01000041.1 GCA_001896725.1 Methanococcoides sp. EBM-47
ATACAGTACACACTGTCACCATTAAGCACGAACATATTGATCCCTAGAATATCGGGACATTAATCATAATTTACCAGGCATGGACAAGTATAAAGGAACTTAACTTGTTGCTTTATTTTGACTACAAACACTCACTATATGTTAAAAAATTCCTATGGTTGACATACATGAGGCAACATACATATATCTTTACTCTTATTTACCCCTCATGACATCCAGATTCGAGATATTACATAAGGATGCTGCAGGGCGTATAGGTAAGCTCACTACTGCCCATGGTGTAGTGGAAACTCCTACCGTTATGCCTGTTATCAATCCCAATATCCAGACCATTAAGCCCTCAGAAATGAGAGATTTCGGGGCTCAAATGCTCATCACTAATTCTTATATCATCTACCGTAAGGAAGAGCTCCGTGAGAAAGCTCTTAAGAAGGGATTACATTCCTTGCTGGACTTTGACGGTCCTATTATGACCGATTCGGGTTCTTTTCAATTATCAGTATATGGTGAGGTGGAAGTTAGCAACGAGCAAATTGTGGAATTTCAGCAGAAGATTGGCTCGGATATAATTGTTCCTTTAGATATTCCCACCCCTCCCAATGTCACAAGGGAGCAAGCAGGATCTGAACTTGAGGTTACTGTCCAGCGCCTTAAGTTAGCGAGAGGACTTGTCAAGGATGACGTACTACTCGCCGGCCCTGTTCAAGGTTCAAGTTATACAGACCTGCGTGAACAATGTGCACGTACTCTCTCAGAAGTGGGTTTTGATGTCTACCCATTCGGGGCAGTAGTGCCTCTTCTGGAAACTTACCGTTATGCAGACCTGGTTGATGTCATCATTGCCGGCAAAAAAGGATTGGACCCTTCTGCTCCTGTTCATCTGTTTGGGGCAGGTCATCCCATGATGTTCGCCCTTGCAGTGTCTCTAGGATGCGATCTGTTCGATTCTGCAGCATATGCCCTTTATGCTAAGGACAGAAGATATATCTATACTACAGGCACGTATCATGTGGACCAGCTCCAATATCTTCCATGTTCCTGCCCTGTGTGTGCATCCCACACGGCCGAACAACTTAAAAGGTCATCCAATTGTCAGGACCTTCTGGCCAGGCATAATCTCTATATAACATTTGAAGAAATGCGTCTTGTTAAACAATCCATTAAGGAAGGCAAATTGCTGGAACTTGTTGAACAAAGATGTCGTGCACATCCAAGATTGCTTTTGGCCTTAAAGCAGATGTATAAGTATTCAGACTGGCTGGAACAGCACGATCCAGCATCCAAATCTACATTCTTTTATTGTGGCCCTGAGTCATCCAAGCGCCCTGAAGTTCTGAGATTCTCCCGCAGATTAGGCCGTTTTTCACTTAAAGGTAAGGCTTTGATCAGAGCTACTCCTACGCGTGTTGACCATGAGTATGACCATGTGCTCATATTCAGGCCACCCTTTGGTGCGTTTCCCCAAGAGCTCTCTGAGACCTACCCATTCAATGCGGAATCTGTTCACATTCCTGATTACGAATCTCTTGAAGAGGCATATATGAATGTCCTTGAACTTATAGGACTGAACCCTCATGTAGAGTTCACTTTCATGAGCGCGGAAAGGTTTGAACATCCTCTCATCGAGGAATTGAAACAAGTAGCAACTATTATCTAATATTCTCATTAATTGAAAATGATAAGAAGTCCCAAAAAAGTTCTTATTGCGGTGATCCAATTGGTTTCCATCCCAGGTTCTAAGACTACGCATCCATTCATTGAATTGCTAAGACCGGAAATTGCAGATATGGACCTTGCCTTACCTGCAGCAAGTGCATTACTGGCTTCTTATCTGACAACAGGCTCTTTGCCCCCTCTTTTTCCATTTATCATAGCAGTAATTGGTGGATACGCGGCCATTACGAGCTCTTATGTATATAATGACTGTTGTGATGTGGATATTGATTCTATAAATCTGCCAAATAGGCCTCTTCCAGCCAGCCAGCTCAGTAAACAAAAAGCTCTGAAATATGCTATATTCCTTGGATCGATAGCAGCGGTGTCTGCATTGATTCTCAATCCAGAATCATTCATTGTGCTCATTGTAGCAATGTTGATCATCAGTATATATTCAAGTGTGGCCAAAAGGACCACTTTCCTAAGTTTCATTCCCGTGGGGTTATCTTATGGACTTGTACCAATTGGTGTGTGGCTGGCCTTTGACCCGGCAGGGATACTTAAACAACCTGATTATGGTGATATTTTACCCCTTCCTGCTATTTTCCTGGGTCTTATGATGTGTTTCAGTGATTGGGGTTTCACTCTCTCTGGAGTGGCAAGGGATGTAGAAGGAGATAGTGCACGTGGCGCACCTACATTTCCTGTAACATTTGGTGTGCCTGCAACATCAAAATTTGTGATGCTCATGTGGATAGTAGGGGTTTTTGCTTCCATTGCAATAGGTATGACTGCTCACCTTGGGCCAGTGTTTTTTACAGGTGCTATCATTGCAGGTATATGGATGTTGTCCCAATCATTTGATTTTATCAGAAATCCCACTCCTCAAAGAGGTGGACGTCTTTTCATTCAGAGCTCACGTTACAGAGGTGTCATGTTCGGCTCACTTATAGTTGATGTGCTCTTACTGGTATTATCAACCACTTATGCTTCTATATTATGGTAAGGTTTGATCATGGATACAGATATTGTAGTAATTGGAGCCTCTCCGGCGGGCCTCATGGCTGCCCGTAATGCTGCATTGAAGGGTGTAAACGTTATTCTCATTGATAGAAAAGATGCCATTGGAAATCCCACCCATCCTGCAAACACTTTCTTTAAAGGGATGTTCGATAAGACTGGTGAGACCATTGACCAAAGCTATGTGGTAAAGGATCTCAAAGGTGCACATATAATAGCTCCTTCCGGTGGCACGGTTGATGTGGAAAGTCCAGCATACTTCCTGGACCGCAGGAAGTTCGATGAATACTATATGCAGCAGGTACTTCAGGCAGACGTTGACATTCGCACAGGAACAGAAGCCTTAAATGTGATCCGCAATGAAGGCATTTTTTCCATAAGCACCAATAAAGGAACACTGAAGTCTAAGATGGTCATAATCTCAGATGGCATAAATTCCAGGATTGCAGGGCTTCTGGGTATGAATCCCATCAAATATCCGCATGATATAGCATGGTCTATGGAAGCCGTGGTGGAGGCTCCGGGCCTGGGAGAACCGGATATGTTCGAATACTATGTGGGCAATCACGCTCCAGGATGGAAATCAACATATTCACCATGTGGTGGTGACCGTGCAACTCTAGGGGTATATGTGCGCAGGCATGGTACAGATGTCTCATCTTTCTTTGATGCCTGGGTGGAGCGCTTTAAAAAAATAAAAGGGCTGGACGATCTATCTGTTCTCCATAAGTCTGTAGGTGGGGATCCTATAGTTGCCATTCCCGGAGATATAATAGGTAAGGGTATTATGGTCACCGGAGGTTCTGCAGCTCAGTCAGGTATAGGATATGGGATGCATGCTGGTCAGATATGTGGTGATGTGGCAGCAGATGCTATTGCAAAGAATGATGTTTCCGCCAGGTTCCTATCAGAGTATAAAAGACGCTGGAACAAAGAGTACAGGAATGAGTACTACTTGGGTCGCATCGCACTTGAGACCCTGCGTAAGATGACAGATAAGGAAATAGATACAATGATGGAGGTATTTGAGGGTGAGGACCTTTCTTTTATTCAGGGGACCCCCTTAAATAAGGCAATACATACAGCTATGTTCATGCTCCGAAAAAAACCATCTTCATTGCTTGCCTACAGGGCAGCATTGAGAAGGAAGTGAACAGTGATCATGAATAAGTATTACTTTTACAGAAATCCCCTTTTCAAGGTCTATGCAACGGTACAGGATGGTTTTGTTAAGATGGATACTGAAGGTCTAATATCTCCCATTTTTAGTTTGCTGGTAAAAGACCTGATGCAGATGTTCGATGGTACAAAACCCTCTATAGTGGAGAACGATAGGCTCATTTATTCCACATGGATGCCTCCAATACCCAGTAAACCCTTTGATAGGCTAGTATCTAGCCAGATGGGTAATATGAGGGGTAAGTATATACCAGAACAATTGACCATATCCATCACTGAGGACTGCCCCAACAAATGTCTTCACTGTGCATTGCCTGATACAAAGAATCGTGCAAAGCTGGAACCAGATGTTGTGATATCTATTATCGATCAGGCACTGGATATAGGCACTACTTTGATTATATTTGATGGCGGGGAACCATTGCTTTATCCGGGCCTGGAAGAGCTGATATCTTATGTGGACCAGCAGCGTGCTATTTCCGGTCTGTTCACTTCTGGTGTGGGTTTTACTGCGGAGCGTGCACGCAGGCTTAAACAGGCTGGTCTTTACATGCTTAGTGTGAGCCTGGACAGTGCACATGAAGAGGGCCATGATCTTATGCGCGGTCGCTCTGGTGTATTCAGCGAAGCCATGTCGGCAATACGTAATGGGGTAGAGGCTGGCCTGTTTGTGAATATATATGTGGTCCTCTCTCCAAGGAACATACATGAACTAGATGATTTTTATCGATTGGCTCGCGAAACAGATGTACACGAGATATCTTTCTTTGAGATCGTTCCTACCGGCAAATGGCTAGACCATACTGAAGAAGTGCTTTCTGCTGAAGATCATAAAAAGTTCGATGCTTTCGTGTCCCATGCTTCTGTGGGTGATGGTCCAAGGATATTCCCCATACCTCATGTAGTAGGAAAGATTGGTTGCTTTGCCGGGCGTAAATGGCTGCATATAACACCTGAAGGGGATGTATGGCCATGTTCTTGTCTGCCTTTAAGTTATGGTAATATACATAATGACCGCCTCAAAACCATATGGGAGAAGATCACTGAAGACCCGGCTTTCACAGGTGGCAAATGCCTGATGCGCAATTCAGAATTCAGATGTGGTCGCCTGGGTGTAAAAAAGTGAACAGGTCAAAATTGAAATTTAAGGGTGAAAACACCCTTATTAGTCTTTTTTTATAATAGTCCAGATCTCTGAAGAGCCATGAGATTTTCTGTGGTGAGCTTTTCTCCGGCCTTGAACTTATCAAAGATATCTTCGGCATCCTTGCGCATATCGGCCTTGGATATTTCCCGCCTGCCTTCGGTTTCTCCCTTCTTGAGCTTGCGGACCTCTTTATCTATGTCCCTTATCTCTTTCTGTGCAGCAATGAACTTCTTGTGTTTCTCATCTGCACTTTCCTGGAACTTCACGAATTCCTTGTGTGCAGCATCAGATTCTGCACGTATCCTATCAGCTTCTTTAAAGGTAGCTATCATAAGGTCATGATATTCCTGCGCCTTCTGTGCATACTCAGAAAGCAGTGTATGTTCCTTTGAAGCCTCGTCCCTTATATCCTGTGCCTTTGTGAGCAGTTCCTTTAGTTCCTGATTACTTTCAAGCTGCTGCTTTTTTGCATTGTATATCTTGCGTAGCTCAGTGATCTTGCTTACAAGTTCTCTCTCCTTACTTGTGCTCAGGACCTCTGTCTGTTGCGCAAATTCCAGTCTATCGATGTCTTTGCGGATGTCCTTGATGGATGGACCGGTCAGATTATTCTCCCCGCGTATGGTGTCTATCTGAGCATAGATCTCATTGGCCCTATTGTTGATCTCATCCCTCAGGTCCTTGTGCTCCTTAACATTCACATTGTTCTCGTCACGAAGGTTCTTAAAGTTCTGAGCCTCATTGATCAGGTCCTTTGTCTTCTTATTGAGCTCATTACGCTTTGCAGCAAGCTTGCTTGCCTCGGCATTGAGTTCATTACGCTGTGTCTTGTATTCCTCGGACAGTCTTTTCAGCTCTGTCTTCTTCTCGTTCAGTTCTTTTAACATTTCTTGTTTATCCTCCCTCTCCGGCATTGAAACCGGCATTTCATGCATTTCTAATGCACGATACACACCGCTGATCCAGGTCGAAAGATTCGATCACAGGTATCACAGCTTTGAGGTTCTTCTCCATTATCACAACAGTTGCATGCTGTCGTATTATTGGCTTAGAATTGAATGCTATGGCATATCTTGCTCTTTTGAAGATACATATATCATTTGCTCCGTCACCTACGACTATGCAATCTTCAGGTGCGATCCCGTGCTGAGCTGCAATTTCTTCAAGCACCAGTTCCTTTGAGTTCTGTGCAGTAAGGGCTCCTATCACTTCACCTGTGATGATGCCATCTTTTACTATTAGTTCATTGGATACTACGTGGTCTATCCCAAGTAGTTTTCCCACTCTTTCTGAAGATAGTGTAAATCCACCGGATACCATTGCGGTTGTATATCCTCTGGATTTCACGAAACTGACCAGTTCTTTGGCACCAGGCATCAAGGAGATCCTTTCCATAGCTTTTATCGCATCTTCTAATTTCAATCCTTTTAGAAGTTTTACCCTTTCAGTAAGTGCCTGAGAGTAATTTATTTCTCCTTGCATTGCTCTTTTAGTTATTGCTGATACCTCTTGGTAAACTCCAGCTGCCTTAGCAAGCTCATCGATGGTTTCAGCATCGATCAGCGTACTGTCCATATCAAAGACTATCAGTTTCTTATTACTATTACTTTTCTCAGAAAGATCACTTGTATAACTCACTTGATCAACCTAGGGTTAAAGATTGTAAATGGGGTTCATGGAACAGGCTGATGTGAGATAAATGACATTGCTTTTAACCTTTTCGGACAGATCCCGGTAAGTAGCACAAGCTTCTGATGACCTTTCGTAAAGGTATTTTGCTTTCCAAAAGTAATATATGCTACACTGCACTATTGCTGTACTGTGATTTTACATGGCCAAGATTGGAATCATTAAGCTAGGTAACTTAGGTATGAGCCAGGTAGTGGACCTGGTCCAGGATGAGATCGCAGCAAGAGAAGGGATCACCGTTCGTGTATTTGGTACAGGTCCCAAGATGGGGAAAGAAGAAGCAGCTGCAACAGCAGATTTCAAGAAAATGGAGGCAGATTTCTATGTTATGATCAGCCCCAACTCCAGTGCCCCCGGTCCAACTGCAGCACGTGAACTTTACAAAGATGTTCCATGCATAATCATTTCAGATGGTCCAACCAAAAAAGAGGACCGTGATGCCCTTCAACAGGCAGGCTTTGGTTACATCATTATGACCGTAGATCCTCTTATAGGCGCTAAGACAGAGTTCCTCGATCCCGTGGAAATGGCTTCTTTCAACTCCGATGCAATGAAAGTCCTTTCAACATGTGGTGTCGTAAGGCTCATTCAGGAAGAGCTGGATAAGGTCACAGCTCAGGTAGATGCAGGTGAGCCTATTCAGTTGCCTCACATTCTTGCAAAACCAGAGGTATGTATCGAAAGAGCCCACTTCAACAACCCTTATGCAAAAGCAAAAGGTCTTGCAGCACTGCACATGGCCGACATGGTCGCAAAGATCAACTTCCCTGCATGCTTCATGATGAAGGAACTTGAACAGGTAGCTCTTACAACAGCAACCGGCCATGAAATGATGAGGGCGGCCGCACAGCTTGCCATAGAGGCACGTGAGATCGAGAAAGCTAACGACAGCGTTTTCAGACAGCCACACTCCAAGAAGGGAGGCAAGCAGTTCCAGAAGACAAAGCTATATGAGAAACCCCAGTGAAGTGCCTAAAAGGTACTTCTTTTTTAATATCGCATGGACCTTATATTCGTGCTCATGGTAGCGATTGGTGTTTTTGCCGTTTTTGTTGTAGCCACAGCATTTTCCCTTAAGTCTTCCATGGAGCTTCATAAAAGAACAATGGATGCAGTGGCATCTCATAATGTAAAGCATCTGGATGATCTAAAGCCAGAAGATAAAGAATAGATCAGGAAGACCGGTAAAGATGCACTTGTTCATTATTTCGCTCTTGGCATGGCGATGATCTCTCTTATCTGAGCATCAAAGAATCTTTGTGAATGTGCAGGTTTCATAACAACGGCTACGTCTGCACCGTGGCCGGTACCTGCAATTGCAATGACTTCTGTTCCAGGGGTCACAGGGATCTTGCCCGAATCAGCTGCCATCATCGTTATTTCCACAACCACTTTGAATCCCTGGCCGAACAATGACCTTAAAGTGTTCGATATCACGTCTGTTCTGCTCGCTCCTCCTAGTTTGTTAGAGATGGCTCTCTCTATACCTGAGAACAGGTGGGACTGCGTAACAACCTCCACTTCCATATCTTGCAATTCCTTTAAAGTATCGGCATCCATTTCCCACTTTCCATCTTCTTTGACCCCATATTGATGGCTCACACAAACTATCTTCAGCATTTTTCCCTTTGCAGCTTTTGCAATTTCCCGTGCTGTATATCCAGTGGTGCTTGACACCACTATTTGTCCGATCCCCAGCTCTTCTGCTCTTTTGAGAGCAGCATCAATGATCAGTTGTGTATTCTCCTTACCTGTGCTTTCAAGGTAGATTATTGTTTTTTCCATATTGCCCCTCCTTAATTTCATGAACGATGCTCTTATCTATCATGATCAGCATAAATCATTAACGATTAAATAAGTATTATGTATAAACAGGTGATCTTTTGGCAGAAACAGACTATGATGACAAGAACGTAAAAATAGTGACCAAACCCATCAGATCAGAGAACCCCATACTAATAGAAGGTTTTCCGGGAATAGGTCTGGTGGGGAATATCGCAAGCCAGCAGATCATAGATGAACTCAAGATGACCTACAGGGGTTCCATTGATTCAAGACATTTCCCCCCGATAGCTGTGCTTTATGAAGGTCTCATCAACATGCCGGTCAGAATATATGAGAGCGAGGAGCATAATCTTGTGATGGTCGTTTCGGATATACCTATTAATCCGATAGTATCATATGATATCAGCAGAGCATTACTGGATTGGGCAAAGGGGATCAACGTAAAGGAAATAATTTCTATTGCAGGCATAGCTACAATGTCAGAAGAGCGCAAAGTATTCGGTGCTGCTACAACGCCTGAAATGCTTGAACGGATAAAGGATAAAGTGGAAGTGTTCCTGATGGGTACTATCTCCGGCATATCAGGAAGCATTATGGCAGAGTGCCTGGTCAGGGAAATACCGGCAATAAGTCTTTTGGGGGCCACCCAAAGCCAAAACCCTGACCCACGAGCAGCAGCAGTAGTGGTAGATGTCTTAAATTTGCTCTATGATCTCTCAGTGAACACAGAAAGCCTGATCGAACAAGCTGAAAAAATAGAGATCGAAATGCAGAGGCTTGCAGAGGATGTAAAGTCAACCGAGCAGCAGCCTGCACCGAGAAAAGAGTTCCCAATGTATGGGTGATAGCATGGAGTACATTGCATTAACAGGTATATCCGAGCGCGTGATTTCCGAGCTGCGGAATCATCACCCCCTTACCATTGAAGTACGTAGTCCGAACAATTTCTTTGCAGCTTATAAAACCAATGTGGGTGATCTCATATTCATCACTCATGTAAGCCCGGATGACCTGCACGGAGGCACTATGGGTATCGTAGCAAAAGTGCTCAAGCATCAGGTGATAACTCACAGAGTGGTACAAAGCAATGATATTTATTATGAGGAACGTGAAATGACCATGTTGCGCATACAGCTTGAACCCAGGTTTATAGCAAGAGTGCGTCGCGTCAGTTTCAATCAGATATGTAAAGCTGCTAAGGTAGATGCGGAGGAAATGCCCTTCTTCAATGCAAGATAAATGCAGTCCAATTTTTAGGTATTCCCTGTAGTTCATTTATATTTTGGCTGGCTTTCTGCTGGACCAAAGGACCAGGCAGGATCATTCGATCTCTGCCCTAACGGTCGTGAATACCGGTCCACGTATGTCTATTTTTTTCTTATTGCTGGTGATATAGTGTTGTATCAGGGGCTTGATCCTGATATTGATCTCTGATGGCACTTTCACTATCCTGACCCTTGTTTCCATCAGTTTTTTGCCATCTTTCACAGCTTCTTCAATCTCCCATGCAGCTTGGGTAGCAAAGGCATCTATGAACCTTATGCCTGTCCTTGCAGAATCATTTTCAAAAGCCTCTTTCCACTTCTTATTATTGGGCAGTCCCAGGATGTCGCCCTTAAATACCAGTACCTCATTGAAAGCAGCAGGACCGCATAACTTAGTGTTATCTTCAGGTTCTATGACCGATACTTTCACATTCCTGTCATAGATTGTGCCTTCCCATGCGGGGAACTCGCAAGGGCTGAGTTCAGAGCCATGTAATTCACATTGTTTTACTATAGCAGCAAGTATCTGTTCTCCTTCAGGGGTAACAGGTGTTCTTTCTATATAGATCATTTTTGCAAGTTCACTGTCCTGCATGGTCCATGAAGAGTACTGTGGTATCTGGGGGTATGTAAGGGAACGTACATCCATGGCACTATACAGGATCATGGCAAGTCTTTCCACTCCCAGTCCCAGGTTCATTACGGGATAAGGTATCTCATATTCTGCAAGTGCAGTAGGTGAATATATTCCAAAGGTGGCAATTTCAACCCAGCCATCCGAGTATTTTGTCTTTGAGCCCACAAGCTTTGGGTGATATGCAAAGACCTCTATCTGAGTATCCGGCACATAGTACTTACTTCTCTTTTCATCAGGTTTGAACCTGAACTTCTCAAAGCCGAATTGTGCCAAAAGGCCCTGAGCAACCGCTTTTCCATGGTCTACCGTTACATTCTCATCCATGATAACACATGAAGCTGAATAATATGTCATAAGGCGTGCAGCATCTTCAGCTTGTTCTCTTCTGAAACAGCGATCAATAGAGAAAAAGTTAAAAGGAGGTTCTGCACGTTTCAGCACTCCTGAAAGACTTATGAACCATCCGGAGGTCATGTGGCTGCGTAGTGTCTTGCGGCCGCATACCGGTGCCAGTTCCTTGAACTCAGGAAAAACCTGTTCTATCATTTCAACTATAAGCGAGTCAGAAACTTCCAGTTCCATTGACATTTCCGGTACCAGGTCATCCCCTTCTATTTCTCCTTTCTTATAGGAATGAAGTATCCTCCTTATCCTTTCGACACCTTCCTCGCCAATATCTCCAAGCATTCCTTTGATCATATCGATCCGTTCTTCGGATATGCCTACATTTGGCCTGGGCAATCCTCCTAAATAGAAACATCTGTCAAGCACTGCAAGTGCTTCATGTCCGAACTGTTTGTGCACTTCTTTCTCATCGACTATAAGAGGGTTCATCATCTCGTGAAATCCCATACGCAGGTAAGCTTCTCTCAGGCGGGATATGGTTTCGTAGACAGGATGCACTTTGCCATAATTAAGCTCCATGTATGGATACCCTTGGTTGATGTTCGCTCTTTTCACATATCGTCTGCCGTCGTTCCATGCAGCATCAAAGTCTTCTTTAGCGGCCGTTCTGATCTCTTCAGGGTTGAATCTCATAGTGTTGTCCTCTAAGATGATGATCAATTCAGTGAGGTATTATTTATTTGTTCATTTATGGGATAATAACTGTTTTTCAAATGCTTGCATAGCCATTTCCAGTTTTTGTTGTCTGGCCGCTGCCGTGAGTTCTCCCCGTGCTATTTCCAGCAGCAGGCACAACCTGTCAGTCTTTGCTCGAAGTCCATGTGTCATAGCATCCGGATAATCGAATAACATCAAACATGTGTATAGTTCTTCCATGATGTTCAGGTACCTTTCCCCATCTTCCAGCATTCCCAGGCGTATTAGGTCAAGTATGCGTCTTTTCATCTCTCCTCCGGCATCTCCCAACCCATTGAGATATGCCACGGGCTCAACTTTTAACTCTTCAGGCTTAGGGATGTTTTTTCCAGAAGCGAGTGCATATATGACGCTGCATTCTGTAAATTCCTGCTGGGCATGTTCCACAAAACCTCCATAATATATATCGGGTTGATTTTTAAGAACAATGTTCATTTTTTCTATGTTTTCTTTTGCAGTCTGGATCGTGGAATATGCTCGTTCAAGTTCCATCTTATGGACGTGCTGCATCGCTACTCTGCAATTGCGCACTACTTCTCTTGACAGTTTTATACCCTGCTCTCGGGCTTTGTCTTTTTCTTCCAGGTCTTCTCTGATGCGTTCTACGATATCTTTTATCATGATCCCTTCTTTCGAATATCCATCCGATCATATATCTGATATAATTGCAATTACACAGGTGGTATTTCAGTAAAGATTTCTTTAGGCCCTCAGATCACATGAAGCCTACAAGACATTAATTTAGAAATGGTTTTAAGAGGATGTATTCCTTATAGGATAACATCCACATACCTTTAAATAAAGTATTATTCATCCACAGGAATGGTTTCAAGCTGGCTTGCAACATTCCATATCAGAGTGCGAGTGTGTAATGGGATGTTTGGATCATTGCTGATATCTTCCAAGATAGAAATGCTCGCCGTTGTTCTCATGAACAGAGGCTCCTTCTCATTTTTCAGTGTGGTCAGCACATCACTTGCAGAACGCCTTATATTCCTTGGAACAGAACTATCATTTGCGATCTGCTCTAATATCTGTGTACACTGGTTTATAACATCTTTAAAATCATTTGCCATACAAATCACCTTCAGATGACTTATCGTTAAAATAAGATAATCAGATTATAACTAAACCATTATATGGTATAAAAAGACTTTCATTGGTAGTACATCATTAACATAACAGAGGAACACATGAGCCAAAAGGATGATGAATCAATAAACAAGATCTCTCGGATGCTTGAGATCGGTGGCACTATGCTGGCACAACACTGTGCAGAATGCGGAGCTCCATTGTTCAGGTATAAGGGCAATGTGATCTGCCCGGTATGTGATACAGGGCAAAGAGCCTCTTTACAGGCACATGGGCTTAATTTGGAAAAAAATAAAAATACTACGACTGAGCATTTTGCTAATTCAGAAGATAAGCAACAGTTTCCCTCGTCAGTAAACGCAGTCCTTCCTTCGGCTGATCCCTCCGCCGGGGTCAATAAAACAATTCCAATGGGCTCAGAAACCTCAGGCAGATCAAGGTCTGCTATTGCAGGCTCTTTACAGGAACTGGAAAATATACTTATCAAAAAGATCATTATACTTGCTCACTCCATGCAGCAGGAGCAGGACCTACGTAAGATCAAAGAGTTCCTCGTGCTTATTGAACAAAGCTTGGATATAATAGACAGACTAAAGAATAGACCTTGAAAAAAGCGGTTCTGTAGAAATGCCAGTGAGATCATTATCATCCAGTTTAATACTGCAGATACAACCAATGTATAGAGCACATTTGAAAACATGCAGGGTATAGAAAAATGTATGATCAGCGAGGTTTTCTACAGGGGGATCGAGCTAAAAGCTTAAGTAGAATTCATAAGTAGCATTCATGCAGAGCTTAAAAAGGATGAGCCAAAACCACACTTATCCTTTGTACTCTGATGACACTACTTCCCTTATTCTGGCAGCGGTCTTAGGTCCAATGTTATGGACCTTAATCAATTCCTCGTATCGTGCCTTCATCACGTTCTCCACGCTTCCAAAATATTCAAGCAGATTTTTTGCAGCCTTGGGCCCGATCTCGTTTATGGCAGATATTATATATTCCTGCTGCTCTGATAACAACTGAGCGGTCTTTTTTCCATGGGGTTTAATTTCTCTCTGACCATCAGATTGCTCCCTTTTTGTAAGGGTCTGGATGAGGGTAGCACTATCTTCGGCATCCCTTGTGTAGAATATAGATACTCCAAAGTCTATTCCTATGGAGATAAGAGTTCCATGTATCGATCGGGGGTTTATCTGGCGCGCTGAAAACAAGCCATCTCCCTCTATCAACAGCACAGGCTTTTGATAGGAGCGTGAAATATTGGAGATCTGTTCGAACAAAGTGTTGTTCAGGAGAGAACTGACAAAATCCTCTGCACTTTTTCTCTCGATAGCTATCCTTTCACTGATCACGTAGTCTCCGACCTCCAAGGTCTTAACCTCGATGTTCACTCCAAGCTTTTCAAGTTCTCTTGCAACCTGGCTGCGTACTTCCCGGTGATCTACGATGACCTTTATGCCTTTATCATGGAACTCAGATAATTGCCTCTGGTCCTTTTCGATCAGTTGCGGGGCGTATTGTTCCAAAGTGACATTTGCAGACATGCTCCCTTGCAACTCCTTCATATTGTTCTGCATGCGGCGCTCTTTTGAGAGACTGCTCCAGTAATAACCTTCATCCCGGGTACTCTTGGTAATGAGCACAACGACCCTACCTACGTGCTTTCTTGCTGTTCTGCCTTTACGTTGTATGCTCCTTATTTCGGAAGGGATCGGTTCATAAAAGATAACAAGGTCTGTAGAGGGTATGTCCAACCCCTCTTCAGCTACAGATGTAGCCACAAGTACATTGTATTCACCTTTTTTGAAGTCCTCGATGATCTGAACCTGTTGTTTCTGAGTAAGACCTTTATCTTTGTATTTTGAGCTTTGCCCCACAAATCGTACAGGGCGAATACCTTCCATCGTTTCCAGAGAGGTCGTGACCATATCTGCAGTATCTCTGTAGTTCGTGAAAACTATTGCTCTTGATTCCTGTTTTCCAGCTATCTGCCTTAATACGATATTCCTAACCATCTCAAGTTTTGGATGCTCGATGTCAGTATCCCTTATCCGATGAATGGCCTGACGCATGTAAAGGTCCTCAGCCAATCTTTTTGAAGCCTTGCTCCCGCTTTTTGAATATGCTTCGTGATCCAGCCTTTCCATGTACTTGCGCAATGATTCCATTCCCTGGGTCTCTATTATCTCCACGGCATGGCTCACCTTCATTATTTCAGCAACGATGGATATTGCTGCATAGACCGATGGGTCAGGCATACCTCTCAGTTCTCCCTGTAGTTTTTTCTGCATTCCCAGCAGGTCTTTTTTAGTAATGAACTTAGGATTGTGCACAGGGAACCCAAGTTCAGTGAGTTTTGTGAACCTTTCCTCTATCACCTTTTCGAGCAGTTCTTTGATCTTGGCCATATCTTTTGGAAGGTCGATCTTTATCCATTCTATTTCCTTTTTATGGACGTATGGCTTAACATCACTGTCTGTTTCAGTTTTCACGGCAACGGATCTTATGTGCAGGACTTCACATACCTCGTTTATCTTCTCATCAGTACTTCCAGGGCTTGCCGTTATCCCAAGACAATGGGGATTTCTTGCATTTTCAAAATACTTCTCTGCTATGTATGTATAAGCGTAGTTACCTACTGCTCTATGGGCCTCATCGAACGTTATGTGGCATACATCACTAAGATCGATGCGCTTTGTTATTATGTCGTTCTCGATGACCTGTGGTGTGGAAACTATCAATTTTCCTTCTTTCCAGAGATCCGCTCTTTTTTCAGGGGCCACACCTCCAGTAAAAGTAATGATATGTTCTTCAGATATGTTCATTACCTTCTTGAAAAAAGCAGCATGTTGCTCCACCAGGGGCTTTGTGGGGGACAGTATAACTGCTTTACCACCAAATTTTTCCATTCTGGACGCAATGACAAGTAAGGATATTATGGTTTTTCCAAGGCCTGTGGGTAGCACTACTAATGTAGGTGAGGATAGGGAGCGTCCTGCAAGATCAAGCTGGTAAAGCCTTTGCTCAACCATATCCGGTCGTATTAGGGGGTGTTTGATATAGCTTGTCATGTCACATTCTTTTCGATGAGTGTAACAGTATACGGCCCCTATTAAACATTGGTAAGCACAGTGAAAGTATTACAAGGGCTTTCCTACAGTTTCAAATTCCTTGCCTTTATATAAGAGTTCATGAAGCACATCATCTATTGCATCAATGGACACTCTTACTTGCTGCATATTATCTCTGTCCCTTACTGTTACTGTATTGTCTTCCAGCGTATCGTAGTCGACAGTTATGCAATAAGGAGTACCTATCTCATCGTTACGCCTGTAGCGGCGACCAATGGTACCAGAATCATCATATGAAACCATAAGGCCTTTGTCTTTGAGCCTGGCAACGATCTCTTTTGCAGGTTCTATGAGTTCCTTCCTTGTTAATAATGGCAACACTGCAACCTTTATAGGGGATACTTCTTTCCTGAACCTCAGTACTATCCTTGTCTCATCTTCGTTGTTTCCTTCAGAAGCTTTGGCCGGGATAATTTCTTCATCATAGGCATGTTCCAGTACAGAATAAAGTATCCTGTCAATGCCGAAAGAAGGCTCTATCACATGTGGAACTATGTTCTCTCCGCTGACCTTGAAAGTCTCTTGTACGAACTCAACCAGTTCTCTGGGCACTGTGAGATCTTCTCCATCCACAGAGACTTTTATCTCTTCTTTTTCAAATGCTTCCTGCGGAAGTGCCTTGAGAGCTTCAGCAACAACCTTTGCCTTGTCTTTGAACATGGGTCCCATTTTTCCCATATTGGGCTTGATCACGAACTTTTCCACCATGCGCGGCTGTTCATATTCACTGTAGATCGAAAGCTCTGTTTTGCTCATTTTTGCATGGGCTGAAAGGTCGTAATCTGTTCTGTCGGCGATGCCCACAACTTCCACCCAGCCGAACCTGTCAGTAAGGACCTCAGCATCCCAGCAGTCGATGGCATAGTGAGCCATTTCATCTTTTCTGTGTTGCCTAAACCTTAGTTTGTCTGCAGTGATACCAACACGCTGCAGAAAATGGTCGACCAGTGCCACCTGATAGGCAAGGAACTCATGTGCAATGATACCTTTGTCCACTGCTTCCCTGATCGTCATGATCTGAGATCTGCCCATTTCCTGAGCGGTATCAGAATAGAGGTTCAGGGATGTATTTTCAAATCTTTGTATATTGGGATGGGACTTGACCATTGGGTCGATGAAGATCTCAGCTTCAGCCTGAGTGAATTCCCGAAGCCTTATTACTCCTTGTCTTGGTGAGATTTCGTTACGATATGATTTTCCTATCTGGGTTGCACCGAAGGGAAGTTTATCTCGATAGTATCTTGCAAGTTTCAGAAAGTCCACGAACATCCCCTGGGCAGTTTCAGGTCTGAGGTAACCCTTTCTGCCACTTCCGGGGCCTATCTGGGTCTTGAACATGAGGTTGAATTCATATATGTTACCAATATTTCCCCCGCACTCAGGACACTTAACTCCATTTTGTTCAATGATCCTATCCAGTTCTTCGTTGCTAAGACCATCTGCTTCTTCCATTATGTGTTTTATCAGATGGTCCGCTCTGAAAGCTTCTTTGCATTGCTCACACTCACAGAGAGGGTCTGAAAAACCACCAACATGGCCGGATGCCACAAACACCTCTTCAATTCCGATGGTAGGGCATTCTATTTCCATGAACCCTTCTTGTATGACATATATCTCACGCCAGATCTGTTCTATCCCTCGTTTCAGAGTGCTTCCCAGAGGTCCGTAATCATAGAATCCGGCTGTTCCTCCATACAGCTCAAAGGAGTTCCACAAGAATCCACGGCGTTTGGCCAGCTCTATTACCTGCTCATATCTATCCATAATATCATCAACTGTGATTATCAATCTTATGAATGTTATATTCTATGATAGGACATCGATAGTCCCATTGGATTTAACATTATCGCGGTTATCATGATTGCCTTTCTTGTCCAGATATGTTCATAAAATGAAAATATAAGTTCATAAAGCTTATATGCATGGTCACGTATAAAAGAAGAGTAAGCAAGGCCGAAAGAAGCATTTTCATATCGTACCACCACCAACAATAATTTCAATGTGTTTTTAGAAATCAATGGCCTTGCTTTACTCCTCTGGACATAATTATTTTCTGATCAATACTTACCTTATTATGTAGGCATGTTACATCTTTATAAGTGCATGCTGTCAGAAAACCCCTTTGTTTCCACTGGAGAATAGAACTAGCTCTATCTGGTGCATGTATTGTAAAAAAGTAAAAGTGAAGTGACCTTTATTCTCTCAGTACTTCTTCTACCGTCATTCCATCATGAACAATTTTAGAGATATTGGATACAAGTTTTACCGGATCATCGGACTGGAATACATTTCTTCCGATAGCAACACCACTACCCCCTGCCTGAAGAGAATCATATATTGTCTGAAGCAGTTGTTTTTCTGTGTCCATCTGCGCCCCTCCGGCTATAACGACAGGTACCGGACATCCTTCTATAACTTCCTTGAACGTTTCTATTGTTCCTGTATAATTGGTCTTGACAATATCAGCTCCCAGTTCAGCCCCAATACGTGCTGCATGCTTTACGAACATGACATCATGTTCTGAGGTGACCTTTGGTCCTCTGGGGTATATCATGGCAATAAGTGGCATCCCCCACTCATCGCATGTCTTTGCAACAAGACCCAGATCCATCAGCATCTGTGCTTCGTCATTAGCGCCTACATTTATGTGTACTGAAACCGCGTCTGCACCGATCTTTATTGCTTCTTCCACAGTGGTCACCAAAACCTTATGGTTGGGATCAGGTCCTAAAGATGTGGAGGCAGAAAGATGGATTATAAGTCCTATGTCTCTTCCATATCCCCTGTGGCCATATTTTGGCAGCCCCATATGTCCAAGCACTGCATTGGCTCCCCCTTCTGCAACCTTGTTCACGGTAGCTGGAAGGTCTATTATACCTTTGATCGGTCCTGCACCCACACCGTGGTCCATGGGTATGATTATAGTCTTCCCAGTGTTACGGTTGAAGATCCTTTCCATTCTTACAGATTTACCAATCTCGCTCATAAATCGTTATAATTGAGTGAACATACATATTTTTTACGTACCGACCATGGCTCAGATGTTCTCATGCTGGTATTGGCCTTTGTAACCTTCTTCCACCTCTGCATGCAGTTCATAGAACAGCAGCTGTATGATACGCGCATTCCTGCACACGTTGAAACCTTCGGGATTATGTACCAGCAACATGGATTCACTTCTTCCTCTATAGCCAGAGTCCCATACGGCAGTACCTATGTTCACTCCACATCGGAGCATCGTGGACCTGGGTCGTGCTATAGCTGCCAGGTCCTTTGGCATGTTGACTATCTCATTAAATACCACTTTGTAAGTCCCGGGAAGAAGATATACCCATCCATCATCATCGAATTCAAGGGGTCTGCTCAGAGGCAACTTCCTACGGGAATTATCAAAATCAATGGCTCCGGCTCCTTCCAATACTTCGACCCGTTGCAATGTCATCTCAATACTATTAGGCTGAAGCTGCATTTCCATGTCTATCATGTTTTCCATTAATGGCAGAAGTGGAGGTTTTGCAAGTATTCTCTCTCTTAGTTCATTTTTGGATAGAAGGGTCATGAGGCAGAATTGGTGTACTAGGATATTAGAATATCTGATATTTATAAAAAAGAAACAGGCTGAAGTGGTCTATTGCCGCTCAAATCAGACTCAATATACAGGTCCCCTATGTATGAACAATTTATCTGACCATTTTTGCTATTGGATACAATGGAGAAACTCAATTATGCAATAAAAACAAACTTATTTATGTACACAATGGTATACTGGCCTTTACATAGGCAATGAGGGAATTACATGTCAAAAACAATCAAACCCAATGTTCGACCTAGATTTCTTGTACAAAGATGTACGCAATTAACATGTAATAGAGTGGGCTTATCATCTGACGAACAATCTGAACAAATTAAAGAGCTAGCACGCAAGGCAACAACTTATGCAGCAAATGATGCTCTCAAAAATGGCAGAGCTATTACGATCCAACAGGGTAATGATATTGTCAAAAAATTTCCGGATGGCAGAATCGAAGTGATAAAAACACTCGAAAATGCATTTGTTGTTCCAAAAAAACTTGTGTATAAACTATGAAGCGGATCCGAATATTCGCGGGTCCGAATGGATCAGGTAAATCTACTCTGGTCAGACAATTCATTGAAGATGCTCCATGGTTAATAAATGCACAATTACATATCGATCCTGACAAACTTAATGATGCAAGTACTATTGATTTTGGAAATTTTGGAATACAAACAAATAGTTCTGAGCTCAAACGACACTTTTCAGATTCGACCCTGTTCTCAAGAAGTAAAATTGACATTGAAGATGTAAAATTTGAAAACAATTCTCTTATCAACGATCTAAAAAATCCGTATTTGGGTTCATTGGTAGCAGATTTCATCCGGGATAAACTAATTGACATGGATATCGACTTGTTTTCATTTGAAACAGTGCTTTCACATGGATCTAAAATTGAATTCATGGAGCAGGCTAAAGAAAAAGGGTGGGAACTATATCTTTATTTTATAAGCACATCAGATAGTGCCATTAACCAAGAACGTGTGAAAGAACGTGTTGAAAAGGGGCAACATGACGTTCCTGAAGACAAAATAACAGAACGGTACATGAGATCGAACAATTTATTATATGATGCCGTAAAGCTATGCAGAAGGGCATATATATTTGACAATTCGAATGATTCTGCAGTCTTAATTGCAGAAAAAGATATCGATGGAACAATCCAAATCAAAGATGAAAATCAGTTACCACTATGGGTCGATACATATTTGTTATCGAAAATCGAAAATTCACGAAGTACAGGTTCTGCAGAAAACCTAAATTCACAGGGACAGATCGAATAGAATTTTTTTCTAAATGTTTCTATAGGTATCGTCCGAAAAAAGCTATTTATATCTATAGATATTGATTTTAAGAGATTTTCCACAGGACTGATCTGCCATTACCAGTTACACTGAAATCCACATATAATTCTTTTTCCAAATACACAAATATAGTATATATTAATAAATCAATATTATTATTATTATTATTATTATTATTAATAATAATAATAATAATAATTGGATTTTTTAACAGACTTTAAATAGAAGTTCACTAAAATTAATTATGGATCGATCAACAAAAACCTCTGATCTGTGGAAGTGGTGATACGAATGCAAATCAGGCAA
>MPPA01000036.1 GCA_001896725.1 Methanococcoides sp. EBM-47
TTATCAAGAAGCGATATGAGTTCGGCTCTGTATTTTTCTTGCTCTACGACAGATATAACAAAGCTGCCTATGAGGTCATTGACAGCCTTTTCGCTTTTACGGATAAGTTTGCAAACTTTTTTCCCCGCACTTTTAATCTTCCTACCTTAAAGAAGAAGACCTGGAAATATCGGATAGGAAGGGCTTGCTGAGGATAACCGGAAAGGGCAGGAAGGTAAGGGAGGTTCCGGTAAACTCCGAGACGAGAAAATACCTCAAGGAATACCTTAAGGTAAAGCCTAATTCACCGTACCTTTTTGTAAGCCAAAAAGGCGGCAAGATGGAAAGGAGCACCATATTTAGGATCATAAAAAATACGCAGCCCTTGCAGGCATAGAAAAGCCCGTACACCCCCACACCCTGCGGCACACCTTCGCTCAGACATTAATAGACAGCGGAGTTGACATCTTCACCGTTCAGCACCTTTTAGGGCATGAGGACATCACGACTACCCAGCGGTACCACAGGCCGAAAAAAGAGGTCGAGGAACGGGCGGTAGAAAATATGTACGCAAGCTTATGAAAAAACAAAAATAGAGCGCAAAAATACCCTTAAAATCCTTTGTGGGAGTTTTAAGGGTATTTTATAATGCGAAGATTTTCTCAAAGGCTATAAGGGCTATTTTTGAAGGTCAGCTTCTAACCTTCTTGCGAAATCATCGTATAAAAGTATGTGCACTTGAGCATCCCTGATATTGCTATGTATTGCTATGTTTTGCTTGATATTGATAGTGAAATGCTATATAATAATAGGAGATGTAAGCAATACACGAAAGGAGCTTTTGAAATGGCACAAGTCAATATTCGCATAGATGATGAGTTAAAGAAAAAAGGCGAAGAACTGTTTAATGAACTTGGAATGAGCTTTTCGACGGCTGTAAGCATATTTGTCAGTCAAGCTGTGCGCCAAGGCGGAATACCGTTTGAGATTACAACCAAAGATGATTTTTACAACCCTGTAAATATAAGGCACCTGAAACATTCTATTAAGCAGATGAAGCGAGGCAACGTAGTTGTCAAAACAATGGACGAATTAGAGAAAATGGCCAATGAATAGCATAACATTAACCCAGTGGTAGGGTTTTCTGCTAAGGCATACGTAAGATTATAGCCCTATCGAAAGATAGGGCTATAGTTTATAATTTTCGAGCCGTTCACTTATATAGCCGCCAACGGTGGGCGGACAATATTTGTCGGGCCGTTCACTTATATAGCCGCCAACGGTGGGCGGACAATATTTTCAGTGTTTTTATTCACTCACATTATAGTTCATCAATAGCGATTAAGCAAGTATATTGTCGAAAAAGAGGTGATTATATGCTTTATTTATCTGGAATTCACGCACTAAACCTGCCTTGTAACTTATTAACCTGCGGCGACTGGCATACATTAGGCATTAACTGGGAAAATATAGTCCTTTTAGGAGTGGCGGCGGGAATCCTCTCCAATTTATTGGAGAGATGAGAGCCGATTTTTAATTACATTGGCTACTATGTGAATATGATAAATATACATAAACACTTGTATTTACACAATATCTATGGTACACTATATGTATGGATAAGAATAGCTTAATTCATGCCAGAACATGCGTATATAACGTTAATTATCATATTGTATGGTCGGTTAAATATAGAAAGCCTGTTTTAACTGAAGATATACAGGAATTCCTTAAAGACCAGTTTATAAAAATAGGCAATGAAAAGGGATTCTCCATAGCTGCTATGGAGGTAATGCCTGATCATGTCCATGTATTTGCTTCAGCCCATCCCCAAATTGCGCCTTCCTATATTGTTAAGATGCTCAAGGGCATTAGCGCACGAAGAACGCTGATGCAATTCCCGCATCTTGCACAGCAACTTTGGAAAGGGCATTTATGGAACTCGTCGTTTTATATAGAGACCATAGGTTCAATATCCGAAGATGCAATCAAAAAATATATCGAACACCAAAAGACAAGGGGGTGAAATAGTGAGATTAAAGAAAAATGAACCCAACGCAAAACAGAGGGTTATACAATTCGAGTTAAATCCCAATAAAGAACAATACATTATATTAAGCGCTCTGACATATGCCTCATCAAAGCTCTGGAATGTGGCAAATTACGAGCGAATTACCTGGACAAAAGAAAGCGGCAATCCCTACCCGGACTGGTATGAACAAAAAGCGAGGCTAAAAGAAAGCTTTTGGTACAAAAACCTGCCATCACAAACGGCCCAGGAAGTGCTCAAACAGCTGGACGAAGCCTGGAATTCATTTTATAAGCTAAAAAAGACCAATGGTATAGAAAATCCAAGGCCACCCAGATACAAGCACAGCAACTTCAATATACGGTATCTGAACAAAGGCTTTATTATATCAGATGGAGTCATAAGGCTTACAGTACCAAAACAGCAGAAGGTGTATATAAAACAAAAGTATGAACCGGACACAGACTTTCTATATATACGCATACCCGATAGATATAAAAACCTTGCCGGCAAAACAAAAGTCATTGAGATAATACCCATACCAAAAAGCAACAGGTATAAGGTTAATATTATCGTCGATTTACCGGCAACACAATATCAACAGGATAACGCTATATACATGGCCATCGACTTAGGAATTAACAACCTTATGACATGCTATACATCCAAAGGCAAAAGCATGATTATATCAGGTAGGCAATTACTGAGCATAAACCGCTACTTCGACAAAAAGATAGCATACTATCAATCGATAACACATGCGCAGCAGGCAGCATCTAAAGCAAAACACAAAAAGAGCAGCAGGCGTATACAGCAACTATACACAAAACGCAAAAAGCAGGTACATCATCTTCTGCATACAGCCACTAAACAGGTAATAGACTTTGCCGAGCAAGAAGGTGTGACTGCTATTATTATCGGTGATTTATCACATATTCGTTATGATAAAGACATGGGCAGAATTAACAATCAGAAATTTCACAAATGGCCGTTTAAGAAAGTAGAAGAACTGCTTGCCTACAAAGCCGCTGACAGAGGTATACATATTGACAAACAAGAAGAGAGCTACACCAGCCAATGCAGCCCATATGCAACAGAGGTATCAGAAGCGAGCGCCCAAAAGAGCAATCGCAAATACAGGGGCTTATATATAGTAGACAATAAGGTCTATAACGCTGATTGTGTTGGAGCGTACAATATACTGAAGAAGTATCTGTGTAGGGTTGGCAAACCCAACCCAGCAGTAGTGGCGTTGGACACGCCGGAGATGTACCGATGGGATGGATATAGTTTCATTGGGAATCCGAAGCTCGCCAATTTATTGGCGATGTAGTTCACAAAGCGATGACAGCATTTTTTTGAATTATGGAATAGAGAAAAACCGGACTATACCGTTTCATAGAGGCAAATATAATGTCGCAAATCATATAAGAGCTTTACTTGACCTTCTAGCAGAAGGAAAATACAGCATAGCTCAGGGCATGAAGGAAGATTATATATGCAATGATATATACACGGAAGAGATTTTCCAAAAAGTATCTTTAATGCAAGAACTTGACAATTGGCCGAATATCGATCGGTTTATGGAGAAGGAATACGGAATTGAATGGACTGAATTTAATTTATCTTAACAAAAAGACTTTTGTATCTCATGCTAGATTTCCAATCTTTTTTTGACATCATCAAAAGAAATATGCTTAACTTCATTATTTTTAAGTCTTTCTTCATAAGTAAGGATTGCTCTTAAATCAATCTCATCTTCAATTTTTTCTTCCAAAGCTTCTTTCATCAAAGTAGATAAGGGAACATTTTTGAACTTAGCATATTCCTTGTAAGCTTTGGCTTCATCACTGTTCAATCTAATAGTAATAGTACTCATAAAGACCTCACCTTTCATGTATACATCGCAACACAATGTATACTAGTCTGGTTTTGCAGTGCTTGCTGCCTTCTTACTTTTACCAAGAAATTTACTGCTTATTTTTTTGTAGATGTCCTGCCCCTTAGGCACTGAAAGCGTAGAAATGGCGCTCTTGTATATCATCTGGCTCTTATCGCCGCAGTCCACGAGTACAGTGAAGTTGTCGAAGTCTATTATCTTTCCTTTTACAGGTACACCGTTTGCAAGGTATATGGTTATTTGCAGCTGCTTTTTCTTAATTTCGTCGAGAAAAAATCCTGAAGGCTTGCTGTTTGATTTGTCATTTTTACCTCTCCCATTCTTATTCTTGCTCAGAACAAGTATATTGAGTATATCATGATCAACCTCAAATTTCTATGAATCTTCACAGCGCTGAGCAGCTGACATTCAACAAAAATTGTAGTATTCCTTCTCTGCTTCTTACGTGCAAACGTCCATTTCTTTCGGTATGTAGGCTTCAAGCTGTTCTATGGTTTCTGTATCAAGATTTGCACGTTTTGCTGCTTTTGTCATTATACTTTTGGCGTGGGTAGTTCACGTCCTTCTGCTATGGTAGAAAGCTTTGTTTTAAACCCCAAAAATCTGACATGGTAGGTATAGGTTTTGGAAATGGTGAGGTTCATGAGAAAAAGTTAATCTGAAACTATTTCTATTTCAGCCGAAACAATATCAATCACTGTTTGCAATAAATCAAGAGGTAGGCTCTCTACTAGATGATACTGCCGAGAATTAATATCAAGAGCTTTCACGTGTTCACAAAGAACGACACCGGTTGTAGTTGTGCGGGTATCAAGCGGGACGTGCAAAGGAAATTTGTTATCGGTATTTGTAATCGGGCAGACAATTGCCATGTTAGTCTTATTATTAAAAACATCGTTGCTTATGACTACCGCAGGCCTATAACCTGCTTGCTCATGACCGGCTTGAGGAGTGAAATTAACTATAATAATGTTCCCCTGTTTTACCATATTTCTCTCCCAACCGATTTACCCCAATCAATTTCTTCTGGTTGGTATTCACCTTTAAAATCAGCAAATAATTCCTTGATAGTTTTATGTTTTTGCTGTTTTATATTTGCTTTTTTTATGATAATTTTTCCATCATTAGTAATTATTTCAACCTGTTCATTTTCATGCCAGTTTAATTCATCCAAAATATATTTTGGAACTCTGATACCGCAGCTATTACCCCATTTATTAATTACAGTAATCACTTCTAACGCCTCCCTCTGTATATACTTAGTATATACTAAGTATATCTTTTCAGCAATGTTTTTATTTTGTTCCACGAAATTAGCAAATATATAATATAAACCCTTTCTTGTCTATATGCATATTTCTTCCTCCTGCATTTCCTGCAATTTCCCAAGGTATATGACGGCAATATTTTTATAGCTGTCAAAGCCTATTTTACCGGTTAAATAATGCCGCATAGGAAAACCTATACGGCATTATTAACGCTCCGGCCCCGCCTGCCGACTGCCGGCCATTATGCGGTCTAAAATTTCTTGAAGTTCGGGGCTTAGTGCAGATATAACCCATCCGGCCTGTGATTTCATGGGGTGCTGCGTGCCTGCTAGGCGCTTTTTTTCTATGTAGCTGCTTGCCAGCGCATCCTTGACTGCCTGTGCGGTATAGGTTTTAATAAGGTGAGCTGTTCGGCACTTTAGTGCCGAGCTTTGTAATTTTGCTACTGAAATTTCACAAGCCCATCGATAAGGTCAAAGTGTTTGTCAAGCGAATATACGCAAAGATGATTTTTAATCGCCATGCAAGCTATCACTGCATTGGTAAATGGGATGGCGATACCCTTTTTTCTTAATTCCAGTGAAAAAAAACCTATGTCAGACCAGTCTGATTTCCTGATATCAACATATGGTAAAGCCTTTAGGCTTGCAAGAAGTTCCTCCGCCTGTTTCTTATTCTTGACACCATGAATCAGTTCTGCCATTATCGGTCCTGTTATATATGCGCTGCTGGCATCTATCAGCAAATCTACGGCTTCGCCAATTTGAGCATTGCCGCGAAAATATTCTATCCATATGGACGTATCGATTAAAACCTTACTCTGGAGTTCCATCGTCTAAACTCCTCATCTTTTCAATATCTTCAGGTTCAACTTCGAAATCTATTTTTTTCTTAAGGCTTTTTAATGCGCTCATTCTTTTGTTCCTTATAGCGTCCTTTAATGCTTCTTCTACGGCCTTTGACTTGTTCTTTTTATTGTAAATTTCCTCTACTTCTTTTAAGATGTCGTCTGAAATGTTAAGGGTCGTTCTCATATACATCACTCCTTTCATCAAGATTATACATTACTTTTTGATGCTATGCAAGCGCATAACTGTATTAACTATTACTAAAATGAAATAAGTAATATTACCATTTTATTAAAAGTAATCCAACTGTGTTTTAGTAATAGTTGACTGTGTTTTAGTAATAGTTGGCACTTCGATTTTTTCGGTAATCTTGTTGTTGGCGTATGTAGTCTCGTTTGAAGGCTTGTTTCTTGAGGGGTTTACTTCAACTTCAAGTGAAACACTTGCGCTTGAAGTATTCGGCATTGTAAGGTTTACCCTATCTATCGCGCTTGACTTTGCCGGAACCGTTATATTTGCCTTTCTTACCTGCTTTCCTGCAAATTTCCATACGATATCGGTCGTTATGGGCTTTTCGGATGTGTTGTACACCCTTGCGCTGAAAAGATCGGTTTCATTGGTGTAAAGGGCGTCCGTCCATGCCGCAAGCTGAACCGATAGGTCTACTTTATCCTCCTGCATCGGGATAAATACCTGCTTTTTGTTGTTGTCATACGTGGTCTCGATAAGCCTGTTTTCTCCCAGCTTTTCAGGATTTATCTCGGCTACAACCGTCACCGGCTTTGATTTATCGCTTCCCGCCTGAAAGTCGAAGGGAACAGTTCTTATTTCGCCCGGCTTTAAGCCGTTTACGGGAATATCTGTGCTGCTGGTTATCTTGCCGTTTGCGGCGGTAAGGTAAATAGTCGTATTTATTGGGTTCGGCATACTGTCAGATGCTCTGTAAAAGGTTATTTTCCCGCTGTAATTTGTGCCCGGTTTTGCGCTTTGAGTGCCGGCATCGAGCTTATCTAAAACGATGTCCATATCCTCCTTTTTCCCGCCTTCTATGATCTCAATCTTACCTGTGTTAAGGTCTATTATCTGCATACGGCTTTGAATATCTTCCTCATAGCTTTTAAAGCGGGCAGGGACGTGGATGTCTGTAGAAAAGCTGTTTTCCAGCACATTGTAATATACCTTTGTGCCTGTAGCATCTAGCGCAGGTCCCTCGCCGCCTTTAGCGTCCGCCTGGAAAAACTCTACCTCGCCGCACCTTAAAAGGTATCTTGCCTCGTCTAAAAGGTGCTCTTTTCCTTCAAGCCCCAGGGCTTTTATGATGTATTCCCTGCTTAAAACGGTCGACGTAACGCAGGGCTTGTTAAAGCCCGCGCTGCCGTATTTGCTTTTAATATAGGCTGCTACATTGCTGTTTGACTCCGCGCGAAACTCCTTTGTATTTTCATACTTTGTATTTACGAAGGCGTACTGAAAATCTATCCTGCCCTTGTCCGGAAAATAAACAAAGCCCCCGGGAAGGGGGACTCTGCTTTCATTTACAGGAATAAGGCCGTCCGATATTGCTATGCGATTTGAATTTAGAAGGGCTACCTTGTATCCCACCGTCCTGTAGTAAAAACCGTTGGGAACCTTCGGCCCGTATGTGGACTGCTCGTATATGGTTAAACTGTCAAGCTGAGCCTTGCCGTCAGGGCCGCCGGAACGCTTAGGGTCGGCTTTGTCTTGAGTGGTATCAAGTGACCCCAGACGAATAAACCTCATTTGTAATCCGTTTTTATCATAAACTATCTGGCGGTCGCGTGTATCGTTAGCTTTTGCAGAAAGCGCTGCCATTCCCATAAGCATAACAACCACAAGGAAAACAGACAACCTCTTTATTCTATGCTTACTCATCTTTATACCATCTCCTTTTTAGTTAAAAATGTCTGAAGCATCCCTGCTTGCAAAAAACACCTTATGCTCCTTGCCTGTAAACCCTACCTCTACTCCCCAATCCTCTCGACCGTTAACTATTACCCTAAAAAATTGTGAATTAATTGACTTCCCAGGGTCTGTCTCCCAGTACAAATCTTTGCACACTACAACCGATCTTGCATCAACCTCATTTGTATTTTTAAAGTATTCCTCTATAGACGCCTTATACTTTTTAAATAAATCATCGTCAATCACAGTCCATCCCCCAGCAGGAGTCCCCTCAGGGTACCTCGTTATCATTGGCCCTAAATCCTTTATCTTTTGGATTATCTCGGGAGTAAGCTGGGATTCGCTTGTAATTCCCCCCGACTTATCAAGGCTTTCCCAAAGCTCATCGACATTTTCGCTTTTAGGGGGATTTTCTATTCCCTTATCCTCTGCAAGTTCATCGAACATCTCATCGGTAATTACGGTGGTATCCTTAGGCACGTCTACAATTCCTATAATCTCATTTGCCTCTGCGCCGCCTTTTTCCGAAGGCTTGCCCATGAAGGTAGTTATGCCCTTGTCGTTTAAAAGCATTATGAATTGGGTCACCTGATCCCTTTGGAGGGGCTTGTCTTTTTCGTAGGACTCGAAGGTGAGCCTGCCGGGTATCATTCCGCTTGAAAGGTCGTTTTCATACATGTAGTATATAGCCTGACGCTCGTCTAGATTAAATCCGTTCTTTGCGGCCACAATCCTTGCAACCTGTCCTCTTGTAATAGCGGAGTCCTTTATCTTGTCATTTGTATATCCGTTAAAGGGCAGCTGCCATTTTATCAGCTCGTCGTATATTGCCTGGGCCCAGTGCTTTCCTTCTTCCTTTTGGTTTATCCTGTCTTTGTCGGTGTTTTTGGCATACCTTGCAAGTATTGCGGCAAATTCCGCTTCCGTTACATTTTGGAAAGGCTTGAATGTCCCGTCGGGGAATCCCTCCACTATGCCTTCTTCAGACGCCCAAGTTATTGCGGATGTTGCCCAGTAAAGGTCTACGTCCGAAAAGGGAGGGTTTAAGAATATAACATCGAATTCCTTTGCTTGCGCAATAGCGGAAACCGAAAAAATCGATAAAAACAATAAAACGGCAAGTAATACGCTTATTGATTTTTTAAACATGCGATTGTCCTCCTTAAATTTTGTTTTTCAAATATATATACAACAAAAAAACCGGCAATTCCTGCCGGGTAGTTTATTGTGATCAACTTTTTATATATATCCAGGTTATTGCACAACAACTTTCGGATTGGAGTAAAAAGCCTGAAACCTTTGATATATAGGAGGTTCAGGCTGGTTTTTTAAGGGGTTCGGTGTAAAAGTTAAGGTATGGGCAACCCGTGATTTAATACATGTGCAAAAATTATCTATTTTCATGATATAATATTCTTGAAAAAGCACTGTTGCTTTTTCCATAAGCATTTAAATAAAATGCTTTCTGAATACATTAAAACATAAACTTCAATGAGAGGGCGGATACTATGTCAGTTGAGAAGAAGAGTCAATTATCCGATAAACAGCTTTCAATTCTAGAAAGTGAAATGAAAAAATATGGTAAAAGTGTTGGCGTTGCATATCTTTTGCTAATTTTTCTAGGGACTTTAGGTATTCATAAGTTTTATTTAGGTAAAACCTTATGGGGGACAGTCTATCTTTTACTAGGTATTATAGGTTTGGGATCTTGGTTTGCCGGCAGTCTAGTAGCTTTTGGAGGAATTCCGGAACTTGCCGGCAGTCTTGGTGCAATCGGTAGTCTGTGCTTAGGTATTCTTTCTATATTAATTCTGATTGACCTTTTTACACTGCCCCGACAAGTTAGAAAAATTTATGAAAAAGCAGAGGAAAAAATAACAAATGAACTTCTACTAAGCCAAAAAAGTCAAGAAAGCTAAAATGTTTCTAGGATATTTAATCGTTTCAAGTCATTTAGAATATTAGAAGTGCATGCAACAGCAACCTTAAGCAGGTGGCAAAAGTTGTATTACATTAACAATTTAAAAGCTCGAGACTTTTATTTGTCTTAAAAGGCCAATCTGCAAGTGTGTAGAAATTTTTATGTATTGTCGAAATTTATGTTCTAAATGTATTGATTTTGTTTTCTAGGACATCTACAACGTCCTTAAGTATTGAAGTAGATGCCTTTAGTTCTTCGCTCATCGCTGCCTGCTCTTGAGCTGTTGCGGCAATGACTTCCATTTTTCCGGAAAATTCTTTTATCAGTTTGTTTATTTCATTAAACCTTTTCATAGCTTTATCCAATTCGTCCTGTATCATAGCATATTCCTCAGATATCTTACTTATATTGTTTACATTATCTTCTGCATTACCTGTTACATACTTTAGATAATCCTGCATACTTTTAGATAGATTTACACCTTCGTCTACCGTATTTATTGTAAGATTCATGTTAGCAATAGTCTCATTTGCTTTCGAGTCAATGCTGTTGGCTATTTCATTTATGTTTTGAGCAGATTCTTTTGTGCCTTGTGAAAGTTTTTGAATTTCTCTGGCAACTACAGCAAAACCCCTCCCCGAATCGCCTGCTCTTGCAGCTTCAATACCTGCATTTAGTGCAAGTAGGTTCGTTTGTTCGGCTATATCATTCATGGTTTGAGTAAAAATATAAATATTTTTGATTTCTGCTAGCAGTCTGTTCAAATTTTCATCCGTCGTTCTAGCTATATCGCTTAAAAGAGATATGCTCTCTTCAAATTTGCTAATCTCATCTTTTCTCGTCAAAGATGCCTCTTGTTCTAATTTCATATCTTTATAAATAGCTTTTAATTTTTCTACAGCAGTATCAAGTTTTTCTTTTATTTTATCCATATTTCCAACGGCTTCATCTAAAATCTTTTCTTGGCTAGACGCGCTGTTTGCCGCCTCTACAATATTTGCTGATACATCCTGAGCTGCGGAGCTTGATGCATCTGCATTTTCTAACAATTGGCTGTTGAAATTGAGTAGTTTACTTACCGAATCCTTTATAGAATTTATTATGCTGGCAGTATTCTTTATCATCACAGAAAACGCGCTATATATTTCGCTGATTTCATTGTTGCTTTTTGTTGAATTTTCAACGTTAACAGATAGATTTCCATTTGAAATTTCTAATGCATAATCTTTTATTTTGATTATGGGGCGAAGTATGCCTGAAATCAGGGCGGCAATAAGAGTTGTAATAGCGGCAAAGCCTAAAAAGATTACCGAAACAACCGTGAAAGTAATGGAGTCTATCATACTTTTAACATCATTTGCCGGAGCATCTGCGCCCACAATTCCTACTATCTTTCCTTCCGAATTATATATTGGAGCAAATGCAGAAAAGAGCATTCCCCATTCTTCCGTCTCATAAAAATCAGTATACCCTCCCACGCCTTCAGTAAGAGCCTTTATAGTTTCTTCGGTATCAATAGTTTCATTTTCTGTATTGACAGATGTGCCTATAGGGCTAAAGTCTTCTTTATTTGTCTCATTTCCATCGACTATGTAGGCTGTAGTTTTTCCATCCTTAAGATAGCTCTCAGTAAAAAGAAAGCGCAAACCTGTGGTATTTTTTACTTTTATCAAGTATTGCCTCAGTTCCTCGTAGTAGGGATCTTTATCATTCAAATTTTCAACTAGGCTCTCGTATTTATCGCCGTCAATGCTAGCAGAAACCGTTTCAAGAACTGAAAGGATTTTTTCACCTTCTTTAAGCTTTAAGGTATCCTGGTAATTGTTTACAATAATCAAACCCAAAATAGTTCCAATTACAGCAAGCACAATTATGCACCAAACAATAGCAGTTCGCTTAATTGAGCTGGTACGTAGTTTGCGAGTGTTTTTACTATTTGATAAATTATCAACCATAAGATTGCCTCCCGGATAATGGTAAATATGAACATGTGTTTGTTTTCTAAGTGCTGAGGGGATGAATCTTCAAAAACGTTTCCGTAAATATGTTACAATACAAATATTTACCATAAGATACATGTTTTTCTAGTCATAAGCAAATTATATCGAATTATTAAAATTAAATCAACTTATTACAATCTATATGTCAAAAATTGAATAATGTCTAGTCTTGTACAAAAACCCGCAATTATTTTATAGATCGAAGATCTGCAGAATGTTCCTATTTAAAATCAAGATTTGGCATAGAATTTAATTCGCAAAGGCAAGATAAAAATCTATCCTTAGCTTTTCCAAAAAATATGGTCCTATCATCTGATAGGACCATATATATATATATATGAAAATTTATGATATTTATCTTTATTCTTCATATACTATTACAGCTTCCTGTGTGCTGTTTATCCAGTCTACCTTACAGTTTAGGTTTTCAGCAGCAAATCTTATAGGTACAAATGTTCTTTCATTCTTTAAAACAGGCACCACATCCATCTTCTTGCTTGCCCCATTTACTTTAATGTCTGTCTTTCCAAGCCACATCTCAACTATGTTTCCCCTTGCATTAAGAGTTATCTTGTTTGTAGCGTTGTCCCAATCTGCAGTTCCTCCCATGGCTTCAACAATTGCCCTTATGGGCACCATAGTCCTTCCTGATATCGTAACAGGGGCTGTTCCTCTTCCGGGATCTACTTCTTTTTGCACTCCGTCAACACTCATATAGGGACTGTCCAGTTTAAGAAGGATAAAGTGCTTAAAGCTTCCTGGCTTATAAATCTGGCTTCCCGTTGTAACAGTAAAGGTTGCAATAGGATCGCCAAGCTTTTCGTCTATTCCTTCAAAGGGTTTTGCTTCTGCAAGTACAGGTTTTACCGTATAGTAGTATGTTGTATTAGGTTCTACGTTTACATCTGCATAAGAGGTACTTGTAATGTAAAAGTCGGTTACGGATATTCCAAGTTCGTCAGGAGAAGTTGACCTATAAAGTCTATACCCAAGGCAGTTTGATACTGGGTTCCACATAATCCTTGCACCTGATTCAAAAGCCTCTGCGTTGGTTGCGCTTATACCAGTAGGAGTAGTGGGAGCGGGTGCGGCAGGTGGTGCCTCCTCCCGCCATTCATAGGTATAAGTATAGCCATAGCCTTCACCTAAGCGCAAATATATAGACTTTTTGTCTCCCGGCGAGCCTTCCGGAATTGGGGCTTCGCTTTCAAAATAGACTTTTTTATCTACTATATTTTTTTCGCCATCTTCAGATACAAAAGATATAGAACCTACTGTAACGCCAGTAGGAATACCCACAATATCAAAGGTTGCAGACACACCGCTTGGACTCCAAAGTTGTGATTCGAGTGTCTCTGCCTCAACATTAAATCCCACTTTTTGCCCTGCAGGAAGATATTCAGGGGGGCTGTCCCATGTTACTCTTGTAACTACGCGGGCAACTAGATCGCCTCCGGGGGTTGTGCATTCATTTGTAATTTTCATGTCTCCTTCAGAACCTTCACAGGCATAAGTCGTAAGTACATAGCCCCCACCCATTACATTGCTTTTAAATGTGCCGTCTGATGGAGAATTCTCAAAATGTTTTTCTACAAGATACCAACCGCCTGTTGCGGCATTAGCCTTTACTGGAATAAAGGCAACTATTGCTAGCATAAGTGTTACAGCCAGGGCAACTGAGGCAAAAACTGATAACCTTTTTTTCATTATTATCCCCCTCTTGATTTTTTTGATAATAGCAGACAACTTTAATTCGCTATATCGGCAAATCATCACCTCTTTCCCGCAAAAAGATATTCTTTGTAATTTAGATTTTATTACCATTCTAATAACAATTCTGATATCATCTAAATTATATAGTGAAACTACTCATAAGGCAATAAAAAGTTAATTTGCATGCCGCTAAACTCCAACTTTTTTTGAGTTATTGTATTATAAAATCTTGCAGGGTTTTTTATTTTTTTCACGTCTTTATAAATAGGGCGGAAGGAGGGGAGCAATGGATCATGATGCAAAGCTTGTTCAAGAATGCCTTCTCGGCAATGAAGATGCGTTCTTTGAAATCGTAGAAGCTTACAAAGGATATGTTTTTGCAATTATTTTAAATTTTATAAAAGACTCTTACATAGCTGAGGACATTGCCCAGGAAGTGTTTTTACAGGTCTACCGCTCTCTTCCTCAATTTAAAAATAGGAGTTTCAAGGCATGGATTGGGAAAATTGCTGTAAATAAAGCTATCGACTTTAAGAGAACTCAAAAGAAATTTTATGAAAATGAAGTTATGCAGGAAAAAGAATCAATTTCAATAGCAGAAAATAAAATACCAACACCTGAAGATGCCCTGCTTGATAAAGAGCAAAAAACTAAGGTAGATGAAGCTGTGGCAGGCCTTCCGGAAATTTACGGCAGAGTCCTTAGAAAATATTATTTTGAAGGTAAAACTTATCAGCAGATAGCATTAGAAGAAAATATTACCGTAAAAGCGGTTGAATCAAGATTGTATAGAGCAAAAAAACTCTTTAAAAAAAGTTGGGGGAGGGAGAATATAACATGAAACATTACAGCAAGGAAGAACTAGCAAGTTACAAAGCAGGCACTCTTTCCGAAAAAGATTCGGATATTCTCGAAGAACACCTTACAAAGTGCGATATGTGCTGCGAGATGTTTTTATCGATGATTCATAATGAGGAGATACGCCAAGCCCAAAGCAAAATTTCTCTTGATTTTCCAACAAAGGTACTGTGTCAAGTAAAAAAACAGCGCAAAGTGGAGCCTGTTTGTAAAAAGAAGGTTGAGATCACAAGAAAAAGAAATCTTTTCATGTATTACATCGCAGCCTCCATAGTTACATTTATGCTGATGAACTTTGGAATGTTCAATAAGATTGCAAACATTGTACCTGTAGCAAATGCCACGTCTTACCGAGCAGAGTGCAGTATGAATATAGATTTTCCAGAAAAAATAGTCAGCGGAGCACATGAATGGATTCAAAATTTTGAGGAATATAAGTAAAGGAGAATTTAAACAGTGAATAAAAAAAGCAAACTTGTGACATTTATACTATCTTTTATTCCCGGCCTGGCTCATATTTACCTTGGATACCTTGACAGGGCATTTGTCTTTTTTCTTCTTTTCTTCGGTATAATACTGGGCACGGGAGGGCTAGCCCTTGTCTTGCATCAACATGAATTTATATTTATTTTGGGTTTACTGCTCCCCATAATATGGCTTATTTCATTGGTAGATGCTATCTCTTTAGCCGATAAGTCAGGATATAACGGCAATAATTCCGAAATACCGCAAGGAGAAAAGGAAGAAGTAAAAAGTTTTAAAGATGAAAATAAAAAAGTTATAGCAGTAGGTCTTTCGGTTATACCCGGAGCAGGCCACATGTACTTGGGCCTTCAAAGAGAAGGCCTGATATTGATGAGTATGTTTTTCTTTGACATTTTTTTGATGAGCTGGCTTAACATGAGTTTTTTCTTGTTCCTTTTGCCTGTTATATGGTTTTACAGCATATTTGACACGCTCCACAGCCTTGAAGGAAAATCGGAGGAATACCGTACAGACAGTTACCTTTTTTCCTTACTTGACAACAATCCCAAAATTGTCGGCTGGAGCCTTATAGGACTTGGCATATTAGCTATATTTAACAGGATAATCATGCCGCTTTTGCCATGGAGGTTTCAGAGTTATTTGCAAACGATAATTGTAGCCGCAATTTTAATCGCAACAGGTATAAGGTTGCTAAAAGGTCCTAAGGAAAACAGTGAAAATACCGAGAAAGATCATGATTGTGATGATTATCTTGAAGAAAGAAGTGAAGATACATGCAGCAAAGAAGAGTAGGCACTTTTACAATGGGCATAGTACTTATATTTTTTGGATTTATTTTGCTCATATCACAGCTCAAGACACAAAATGCTGCAATTATATTAATAAAAGGCTGGCCGTTGATCTTGGTTCTTTTAGGTCTAGAAGTTTTATGGCGCTACTATACTTTAAAAGATGAACAAACCAAAATAAAGTATGATATCCTCAGCATAATTATAATTGGCGCAATATGTGCTACAAGTCTGGGATTGTACGTTTTTACCCAGGTCGGTGTCGTTTCTCGTATATCAGATATGATTTTAAACCAAAGCTATAAGATGGATGCTAAAGTCAGCGAATTTATAGTAGATGATACAGTAAAAAAATTAGTTATAGACGCATCAGGCCTACAGCTTAATGTCAGAACGTCACAGAATAATAAAGTTACCGCACAAGCTAAGGCTTGTATAAGGGCAAATTCAAAGGAAAAAGCTCAAGAGCTTCTGCAAGAGCAAGAAGTCGTCTATGAAAAGGAAGGAAATACTGTACATATGTCGTTTAACCGCCCAATTTCCGGGAATATCAGTGTTAACGAATATGATATTATTGTTCCCGCAAACCTGGAGGTCGAAGTTTATGAAACATCTGCTATAAAATTTATATGTCAGCAAATCCAGTCTGACTGGTATATATTTGATACAGGCAATGTAGATATAACTATTTCTGAGAATACAAATGTAAAACTTATTGCTTTAGTTGAAAATCAAGAATCACTGATGGGAAATGTCGATTGGGATATTGCCGATCAAGACCCATCCGGCAACAAGGATCTTCCCGGCAATAGCAAAAGCCTTAGGTATGAGGCAACCTTCGGCAGCGGTAAAAATAACATTTATATACTCGAATCCGGTGATATAACAGCAAATAAGTTGTTGTAACAACTATAAAACTTTACCAATTTTTTCGTCTTCCTCTTTATAGGTAAAAGATATATTCTGAAGATAGGTTAATTTTAAGTAACCTGTGATGAATTTGAACCGGATTTTAAGAAGTAGTTGCAAATTAACAATGATTTTCTATGCAATAAAAGACACTGATTATATCTTCAGTGTCTTTTATTTTGACCGCAAATATAACTTATTTGTTGCTTAAATTTGAGATTACAGTGTAATAATAAACCGGGAAATTATTTTAATGTAGGTCTTTCTAAAAAGATTTTTCAGGAAGGCAGCGCCGTTGTATAACACCACCGCCTAAAACTAAATCGCCTTTATAAAATACTGCTGATTGGCCGGGAGTAACGGCTTTTTGGGGATTTTCAAAAATTACTTTTACCGTATCGCCATTAAGTGGTATGATTTCGGCCGGCTTTTCGATAAAATTGTACCTTATTTTTACATTTGCATTAAACTTTTCACAAGGTGTATCTATTGATACCCAGTTAGTTTGACTTGCTACAAATTCCTTTGTATAAAGGTCTTTTTCGTCCCCTAGAACTACGGCATTATTCTCGGCATCTATATCGACTACATAAAGAGGTTTACCGGCAGATATGCCCAGGCCTTTCCTCTGGCCTATCGTGTAAAACGGAATACCCTTATGCTTTCCTATTACCTTGCCGTTTGTATCTATAAATGGTCCTTCTTTGATTTTATCCGGGGCTTTCTTATATAGAAAATCACGGTAATTGGTATCGATAAAACAAATCTCTTGGCTGTCTGGTTTATCCGAAACAGATAAGCCTATTTTTTGAGCTATTTGGCGAATTTCCTTTTTTGTATAACTCCCCAACGGAAAAAGGACATGCTCAAGTTGTTGCTGAGTCAAACCATATAAAACATAAGATTGGTCCTTGTCGCTGTCGACAGATTTTTTTAAAATATATCGGCTTAGAGCATCATCATATTCTACCCTAGCATAATGACCGGTTGCAAGATAAAAAGCGTCAAGTTTAAAAGCTTCTTTTAGAAGTTCGGTAAATTTTAGATATTTGTTGCAAACAATGCAAGGATTCGGCGTTTTGCCGGATAAATACTCGCTTATAAAATACTTTATGACTTTTTCATTAAAGCAGTGTTTCAGATTTACCACATAATGCGGTATGCCCAGATTTTTTGCTACAAGTCGTGCGTCCTGCACAGCTTCGGTGGAGCAGCTGCCTTCTTTAGCTTTGCTTTCGCCTGATGCATCATCAAATATTTGCATAGTTATTCCGATTACTTCATATCCCTGCTCTTTTAGCAGATATGCGCAGACAGAACTGTCTACTCCCCCGCTCATCGCTACTGCAACTTTATTTTTGTTCAATATTAACCCCTACTTTTTTTATAATCATTTATCGCTTCCTTAAGCGCGTCTGCAGCAAGATTTGAACAATGCATTTGCTTAGTAAGGTTTTCTGAACTTAATTATAGCATAAATTACATCATTGTAATAATAAATTAGGAAGGGCTCCAAAGGAGATTGCTTGATTACTTTGCTGTGATTAAATCCTTTTTCTTTGACTAAATTCAGATTGCCCTCTTACAGACCGAGGAGTCGGCAGGCGTTTTGTCCGCAAATAAGCTCTTGTTCCTCTTGACTTAAACCGGATTCTGATATTTCTTTAAGGTATCTTTTCATAGGCAGCAAGGGAAAATCACTTCCAAATAGCACTTTATGCAAAACTTCGATATCACCGGCTGTTTTGTATATGTTTTTATTGTAAAGTAGTGGAGATGCGGCAGTATCATAATATACGTTTTGATTTTGTTTTTTTATCTCAGGCATTAATTCATAGAACATAAGCCCGCCACCCCAATGGGCAAATATAACTTTAACATCGGGAAAATTTTGAGCAAAGGCACCGGCTTTTTCCGGTGTGGTGTCAGTCTTTCCGGCATAGTAATGGCCTACAGGCTCATTTGTATGGATTATCAGGGGAAGGTTTCGCTCTATACATAAGTTAGCCAGGTTTGACATCTCTTTAGAATCTGCTATATCAAATCCCTGTCCTTGAGGAAAAAGTTCACCAATGCCTTTGAGTCCGGCAGCTCTGCATCTGTCAATTTCTTTTTCCAGCTCCCTCGATGTAGGCATTGCTACCATATATCCTATTAGTTTTTCAGGATATTTTTTTATAGCTTGGGCCGTATAGTCGTTGACATAACGGCAAAGCCCCATATCTTTAAAAGCAAACCCGAAGATAACTGCCTTGTCAATTCCTGAACTTTCAAGCTCTTCTACAACATCATCAGCCGTAGCAAACTTATTTACAGGGCTTTCGCTGAGAAGTCTAAAATAGTCCTCCTTTTCAGCTATTTTTTTCCAGTCTTTTATAATATCCGGTGGTGTTATATGTACATGAAAATCTATCTTCAATTTCATCACTCCTTTAATTTGCTTTCTATGACTACATTCTATTACATTTTTTTATGTCTCTCAATGAGTCATTAAGGTAAGCAAAAAAGAAGGGTTTTAGGCCTTCTTTTTTCTAAGGGTATGTTTTGTTTCTGTATCATAAAAATTTAAAACTTATTAGTCTAGATTCTCTGCGCGTTTTCTGTTTAACATTTCATAAATCCAAATTCCCAAAGACTCTGACGTATATCCTAAAACTGCTCCGCACAAAAGCGCAGGAACTACTTGCATCCAATTTCCTTGAGCGGCAAAGGTAGCGCAGCTTCCAACAAATGCACCTGGAATAAAATCAAATGATTTAAATTTCGCTTGAGCGCACATTATAAAAGAAATAATGCCTGTCATTAAAGCTGCGACACCATCAAAACTTGATATGCTGCTAACTTTAATCGCAATTACTGCCCAGATAACACCTGTAATATTAGTCATTATGGCTTTTTTAAATCCTTCTTTTCTCCCTCCGGCGGCAAAGTAAGTCGTGCAGCCCAAGAATCCTGCCCAAGTAATAAGTCCAAAGGCAGAACTTAGATAGGCCCATATTCCCGAAAAAACGCCTACGCTAATTGCAGTAGTCATAAGAGCATCCATTAATTATCCTCCTTGCTTTAGGAAAAGGGTGCCGATTTGACACCCTTTTCTCTTGAATTAAATAACTAATTTACGTTCTGCGGCACCTGATTTAAATTTGATTTCTCCCTTTTCTATGCACTGCACAGGGCATACATTGGCACATAAATGGCATCCCACGCATCTATCTTCTATTAAAATTGGTTTACGCTCTTTTTCATCCCATTCTATCGCCTGGTGTCCGCCATCATAGCAGGATATATAGCATCTTCCGCATTTAACACATTTTTTATCATCGAATTTCGGAAATACTATATAATCCCTATCTAATTTATCAGGAGGTATAATATTTTGAGTAGCAAGTCCTACCATATCGGAAATTTTCTTAAAGCCCTTTTCTTCCATGTAATAGGACATACCGCTTATCATGTCTTCAACGATCCTATATCCGTACTGCATTACTGCTGTAGTTACTTGTAAGTTTGAAGCACCTAAAAGTATAAATTCTGCCGCATCCTCCCATGTTTCTATTCCACCTATTCCGCTTATGGGCACATTTTTTAATTTTGGATTTGATGCAAGTTCATATATCCATCTAAGTGCAATAGGCTTGACTGCCTTTCCAGAGTATCCGGAGACACTTGACTTTCCATTTATAATGGGCACGGCTGTATAGTGATTCAGGTCGATTTTTGTAAGAGATTTTATAGTATTTATTGTAGCAATGCCTGTTGCTCCGCCTTCTATGCTAGCTAAGGCAGGAATTGCCATATCTGATATATTTGGTGTCATTTTTGCTAAGATAGGAAGACTGGTCCCTTTTCTGACAGCCTGACAGTATTTTTTAACCAAATCCGGATTTTGTCCAACATCTGAGCCCATCGCACCGCTCGTCATCTGCGGACATGAAAAATTACACTCTATCATATCGGCTCCGGCTTCGGTTACTAGTTTAGCAAGTTCTGTCCACTCTTTTTCGTTTTCTCCCATTATCGATGCCACTAGTACCTTGTCGGGATAGTTCTTTTTTAGTTTTCTCATAGCTTCCAGGTTTTCTTCTAAGGGATGTTCCGCTATTTGCTCCATGTTTCTAAATCCAACAAAAGGTGTGCATTCCTTTTGCAAATGGTCAAACCTTGGAGAAACCTCATTGGCTACAAAAAATCCTACTGTTTTGAACACTATTCCGCCCCAACCGGTATCGTATGCCTTTGCACACATTTCATAGCAGTTTCCCACCGGCGAAGAAGACAGAAAGAAAGGATTCTCGCAATGAACACCGCAAAAATCTATAGATAGGTCTTTCTTAAACATTATAAGCACCCTCTTTCTCAAGATATTCCATAATGGCTTTAGCTGCTTCTTTTCCAGTTTTTACTGAATAAACCACTGTTTTATCGCCTTCAATTATGTCTCCGGCAGCAAAAATACCTTCTTGAGATGTCATATAATTTTTCACAGGCAAAGTATTATTGTCCAATTTTAGCCCTAATGATTCTAGATTTTCAGGCTCCTGTCCAATTGCAAATATTATTGTATCAGCAGGCAGATCCAATGTAGAATCATCAAACATGCCTTCGGCTTTAAAGCGGACTGCTCTACCGTTTTCACCCACTATTTGTTTTGGTTTAAAACCTGTAAAAATCGGGATATCTAATTTAAAAACTCGCTCTTTTTCTTCAGGATCCGCCGGCATTTTATCTATGGTTCTGCGGTAAACTATTTTAACATCTTTTGTTCCTAAATCCTTGGCTACAGACGCGCAATCCATTGCTACATCTCCGCCGCCTATTACTATAACTTTATCTCCTATATTTATGTTTTCTCCCGCTTTTATTCGAGATAAAAATTCCGTTCCTTTGAAAACACCTTCAAGATTTATACCGTCAATATCAGGCAACTTGCTGCTCTGAACTCCTACCGCAACTAAAATTGCTTTATAGCCCTCTTTTTTTAGCTCATCTAGTGTAATATCTTTTCCAACGCTGCAATTTGTCTTAAATTCTACGCCTAGTTTTTTCACATACGAAATATCCTGCTCAACTGCTTCTCGAGGCAATCTGCTATCTGGGATGCCGTATGTCAGCCAACCGCCGGGTTTATCTTTTTGCTCAAATATAGTTACTTTGTATCCGTTTCTGGCAAGTTCTGCTGCTGCTTGCAGCCCGCTGGGGCCAGAACCTACTATGGCTACTTTTCCCTTATCTGATGTAACGGGTTTTAGTATTTCCAAATCAAGGGACTTTTCATAGTCTGTCAAAAACTGCTGTAATTTAGCAATGCGAATCGGCTTATCTATTTCTGTGCGGCTGCATGCACCCTCGCAATAGCGGGAAGTTGGGCATACTCGTGCACATACACTTCCTAATATATTATTCGTCCTTATGGTTTCTACAGCGCCTTTTAGGTTTCTAAAGCGCAATGACCGAATAAACTTTCCTGGATCGGTTCCAGCCGGACAAGCTTTGGAACATGGTGAATCATGGCAAAGCAAGCAACGTGCCGCTTCTTCAATAGCAACTTGTGGTGTAATATGCTCTTGTTGCAATTTAAATTCCTCCTTCTGATGCTAATACTGGTTGTTTTATTGTTTATTTTTTAACGAACATGTGAAAATTATAACATACTTTGCAATAATCGTCAAAACCCATTACAAAAAGGGATGCTTTAAAAGCACCCCTTTAAGGTTTTAAATATCGATTTATCTGCTATTTTTTACTTCTTTCCATCTCTAAGCCTGCTTAAATTTTCCAAATACGGTGGTCTTATAATACCTTTCTCCGTTATTATTCCGGTTATGTTTTCATGAGGCGTTACATCAAAGGCGGGATTGTAAACATCTATACCTTCCGGTGCAATTCTTACGCCGTTTATATGAGTAACTTCTGTGGCGTCTCTTTCCTCGATTATGATATCTTTGCCGCTTTTTGTTTCAAAATCTATTGTGGAGATAGGCGCTGCAATATAAAAAGGAACATTAAAATCCTTTGCCATCTGTGACAGCATAAATGTGCCTATTTTATTGGCTGTATCGCCATTTAGCGCAATCCTGTCAGCTCCCACAATAATTATATCAATTTTTCCATCTCTAATTAGTACAGGAGCTACGCTGTCAGGAATTAGCTTTGCAGGAATCCTCTCCTGCACCAGCTCCCATGCTGTAAGCCTTGCCCCTTGAAGCCGCGGTCTTGTTTCATCAGCAAAGACTCGTATGTTTTTGCCTGTGTAATGAGCTTCCCTTATAACGCCAAGAGCCGTCCCGTATCCTGCAGTAGCGAGAGCCCCTGTATTACAGTGAGTTAAAATAGTAGCTCCCTTTGGAACAATCTCGTTTCCATATCTTGCTATAGCTTTATTTGTTTCTAAGTCTTCCCTTTCTATATTTTTTGCCTCATTTAACAAAATCTCACAGATTTCACTGTTTGTTTTATCTTTATTTGCCTCTAAAACATTCATCATTCTTTTTACAGCCCACATTAAATTTACCGCTGTGGGTCTGGCATTTCCTAAAATTGCAGCGCTTTCCTTTACTTTACTAATAAACTCTTCTTTTGACAGATCTAAAAAGTTTTCAGCTGCAAGAACTATGCCGTAAGCTCCCACAACCCCTATGGCCGGAGCTCCTCTTACCACCATGTCCTTTATGGCAAATTCTACATCTTTGTGGTCTTTACATTCAAACATAGAAAGCTTTTCCGGTAATTTTCTCTGATCGATTAAATAAAGTTTTCCGTCCTTAAATTCTATACTTTTTATCAAAGTCATTATCGTAAACCTCCCAGTTAATATCCTTGTAATTTGACTACTTCACCGTTCTAACTGTGCTTTCTGTGAAATCTTGCCATTTGTAATTATGTGTTCCCATTATGTAGTAGTTTATTAAATACGCTTTATGTTATATTTGTCTTATGCTCATTTAATCTATATTATAGCATAAGTCAATGACCATGTGCATATATGTTTCCATCCTAAGATTTTGTCAATTAATAAGGTTTTAAAAGCATAACCGTTTAGTGAATATAAAAGGAGCTGTCGCAAATAAGAACAGCTCCTTAATTTTAGCTTTTAACTTCTTGTTAGTGCTATCTTATAATTCATTAGGCCGCCTTTGAATCAGCAACACTTTCTTTTATTTTATTTATGTTAAAAACGAAATAAAAGAAAGCTGCTGCTGCCGCAATAATCCCCGACGGATAGGATATGGCAGTTGGCAGGTTAAATCCTTCACTTGCCTGTAAAATATACGTTACGCTTACCGCAGTCATAAAAGTTGCGGGCAAAGTAGAAATCCAATGGTTTTTATTGTGTTTAACCAAATATGCAGATCCGGTCCAAAGCACTATCATAGCCAAAGTCTGATTTGCCCACGCAAAATATCGCCACAAAATATTGAAATCCATTTGGGAAAGAGCTATTCCGACGATAAAAAGCGGGATAGCTATTTTGTAACGGTTTGCAGGGGATTTTTGATCAATATTAAACCATTCAGCCAGAGTATATCTGGCAGCTCTAAAAGCTGTATCGCCTGAAGTTATGGGAAGAACTACGACTCCAAGTATTGCTAGTACTCCGCCAACGGTACCCATCATGGTAAATGCTGCATCTTTTACCACACCGGAAGGACCTGCCGGGTTTGCAAGGGCTTGGCCCAGTCCTTCAGTTCCGCCATAAAAGCTCATAGCTGCTGCTGCCCAAACCAATGCTATCAACGATTCAGCAATCATCATACCATAAAATACAAATCTGCCTTCTTTTTCGTTTTTTAAGCATCTTGATATGATAGGCGATTGTGTTGAGTGAAATCCGCTTATGGCCCCGCAAGCTATAGTAACAAACAAGAGCGGCCATAAGGGCACACCTTCAGGATGTAGATTTTGCAAAGTAATTTCAGGAATTTCATATCCTTGAGCAAAGAGTGCTCCCCCGATGCCGACAGCCATAACAATAAGAATTGCTCCAAATATAGGGTAGATTTTTCCTATAATCTTATCAATAGGCAAAACTGTAGCTAGGAAATAATAGGCAAATATTATCCATACCCAGACCTGTTTAGTTAAAACTTCCGGTGTCAATATGGCAAGTAATCCGGCTGGACCTGTAACAAAAACAACTCCGACTAAAACCAAAAGCAGCACTGCAAAAATATTTACTATTATTTTTGCTTTTTCTCCCAAATATTTTGATACCAATACCGGCACATTTGCCCCGCCGTTCCTAAGAGAAATCATCCCGCTCAAATAATCGTGAACCGCTCCTGCAAAAATTCCGCCGAAAACAATCCATAAAAAAGCCGCAGGACCCCACATAGCTCCTTGTATAGCTCCGTATATGGGTCCAAGACCCGCAATATTTAATAATTGTATGAGGGCACTTTTATTTTGACTAAGTGGGACATAGTCTACGCCATCTTGCATAGTATAAGCAGGTGTTTTCCGGTTTGGATCTGCTCCAAAAATCCGTTCTACAAAACGGCCATAAATAAAATAGCCTAGTAATAATACAATGATAGAACCGATAAAAGAAAACATTACAAAGCCTCCCTTATTAAAATTATTCGCGTATTATAATTGTATGAATATATTGATAAATTTTCACTATTTTCCTGCTAAAAGGTAAAAAAATAGACCTCATCGGTTAAATACGAGGTCTATTCGGCTTAGATTTGTAAACGTTCCCTTAACTTTTTAGCGCATCTGCGACTTACTGGCACTTCATTTTTCTCATAATCTTTCAAAGAAAGTATATATGTGCCATTAAACCAAGGCACTATTTCTAAAACCTTATCCATATTCACAAGAAAGCTTTTATGAGTCCTAAAGAAGTTCAAATCTTTTAATCTGTCCTCTAGCTCTGAAAGGCAACAATTTGTCTCAAACTCTCCTTGCAAGGCCATTACCTTGCTGCCTTTTTCGCAAGCCTCAAAATAGTTTATGTCTTGCGGATTTAATAAATAAATTCTATTATTTTTCCAAACAGGAATTTTGATATTCTGGGACTTGTTTATTGTTTCAATGCACTCAACAAATCTATAAATATCAAGACTATTTTCATTGTTTTTCGACAGATTGATAATGCGGTTTATGGTTTTGTCCAATCTTTCTTTTGAAAAGGGCTTTAAAATATAGTCTATGGCATTTATCTCAAAAGCTTTTATTGCATATTCATCATAGGCCGTAGCAAAGACTATAAATGGCTTTATTCCCCTTTGGAAAATTATTTTCGCAGTTTCAAAACCATTTAAATCCCACATCTTAATATCTAAAAAGATTACATCCGGCTTGAGTCTCTCGGCTAATTCTATTGCTTCCTTTCCAGAAGCCGCTTCACCGATCACCTTGACATTAGGATAAGATAAAAGAAGAAAAGAAAGCTCTTCTCTTGCCGGAGTTTCATCATCAACAATAAGTGTTCTAAGCTCCATGGTTCTCACATCCTATTGCAGGTATTTGGCTACAAGGGATAAAGAATTTTACTACAGTTCCATGTTTATATTTTGAGTAAATTTCAAGACAGCTTTTCTTTCCAAAATAACTTTCAAGACGGCCATTTACATTCCACAAACCAATTCTATCTTTGCAAGCTTTATATTTTTTGACGTCTTCCAGTATTTCCTCGCTCATTCCAATACCGTTATCTTCTACGCTGACAATTGTACCCTGATTTACGCTTTCAATCTTGACTGTTACTTTTCCACCTTCTTTTTTTGGCATAATTCCGTGTTTTACCGCGTTTTCTACCAAAGGCTGAAGAATTAAGGGAGGTACTAATATACTAGAGGCCGCATTAGGTTCTATGATAAATTCTGTTTTAAGTCTTTCGCCAAACCTAGCCTGCTCAATAGACAAATATGCCTTTACATGCTCTATTTCCTGTTCCAGCGGAACCATTTCCATGCCGGCTGAAAGATTTTTTCTGAAAAACTCGCTTAAATCCATCAATAGCTTTCTGGATTCGTCTGGATTCTTCCTAGACACAGATATAATTGTATTTAGTGCATTAAACAGAAAATGAGGATTTATTTGGGCTTGAAGAGCTCTTCTTTCGGCATTAGCCAAAAGTTTTGCCTGATTCTCAGCTTTGGCCAGCTCCAATTGAGTAGCAAACATACGTGCAAGGCCCTGGGCAAGTTTTACATCAATGCTTGTTATACTGTTTGGTCTGACTTTATATAATTTTAGGCAGCCAATAACCTTATCTCCTTCAAGTAATGGAGCTACTACAGCTGACTGTAAGGGGCAAGATGGCTCGGCACAGTTAATTTCCTCTTTTGATGTAGCTATTTTATATTCCTTAGAACTAATAACATCTTTCGTAGTCTTTGTCATAAAACTATAGCCGGCTTTGTGGTGATCTTCTCCCTTGCCCACATGTGCCAATATTTTCTCTGTATCCGTAACGGCGACAGCATCATAGTCGGTTTTATCAAAAATTATCTTTGCAGCCTTATATGCCGAAAGTTCATTGAGTCCTTTGCGTAAATACGGAAGGGTTTCTGAGGCAATATCAAGAGACAGTTTGGCTTGCAAGGCTCCTACTTGCTCCTGTTCCTTGAAAATATTATCTATTATTAATATAAAAATGGCGATGCCGCAAGAATTTACAAAAGTCATGGGAAACCAAATTACCTTTACCAATTCTAAAGCTGCTGAAAATGGTTTTGCAATGGTAACAATAATTACCATTTGTAAAAGCTCCATGGCTATTCCTACTGCAAAGCCATGCCACCAGCAGATTTTTTTGCCGTTTTCAAATTTTTTATGTATGAATCCGGCCAAGGTTGCCTCAATAAATGTTGAGATTGCACATGCCACAGCGGTAAACCCACCAATGTCGATACTCCATCGGTGTAAAGATGCTATAAGACCTGATAATACCCCTACAAAAGGTCCTCCCAATAAACCCCCTATAATTACGCCTACGGCTCTGGAATTCGCTAAAGCTCCATAGACCGGTATGCCCATATAAGTGCCCAAAATTCCAAAAGAACCAAATATAGCTGAAAGAATAATTTTTTCGCCTAAGGAAACTTCTTTTTTTAAAATAAGTTTCTTAAAGGGTGTAAATTGGGATAGTAGAAATGCTATTATAACAAATATACCAAGTCGGTTAGCAAGATCAAGAAGGATCTGAAAAGTCATGATTTATCCCCAACTTTCGCAGAATCTGTCTACTGTTAATTTAATTCTATCATTTGCTTTTTTTATGTCAAATTAGTGTGATTTTATTAAAAAGTACATAGTAAAAGACTCGCAAATAATTTGCGAGTCTTTTTGTTTGCTTCTATTAATACATCATATCAGGGCTTGGTGGCATTCCTGCCATTGGCTTTTCTTTTTCAGGAACTTCTGTTACAACAGCCTCTGTTGTAATTACCATTGCTGCGATGCTTGCTGCATTTTGTAAGGTAGATCTGGTTACTTTTGCCGGATCTACAATTCCTTTTTCAATCATATTCACATATTCAGAGTGTAAAGCATCAAAGCCTACGCCTTTCGGGCTTGATTTTACTTTTTCAACTATAATTGATCCTTCATATCCGGCATTTGTCGCAATCTGTCTTACAGGTTCTTCTAACGCTCTTCTTATTATATTCACGCCGATAGCTTCGTCGCCCTCAGCTTCTACTTTGTCAAGAGCGCTAATAGCATCGATAAAGGCGGTTCCGCCACCGGGCACAATGCCTTCTTCTACCGCAGCTCTTGTAGCAGAGAGAGCATCTTCAATTCTCAGTTTGCGTTCTTTAAGCTCTGTTTCTGTAGCAGCTCCTACTTGAATCACCGCTACACCGCCTGCCAACTTGGCAAGACGCTCTTGAAGTTTTTCTCTGTCAAAATCTGAGGTAGTCTCTTCAATCTGAGCTTTAATTGCGTTTATGCGCTTCTTAATTTCTTCCGGATTTCCGGCGCCTTCTACTATTGTTGTATTTTCTTTATCCACTTTAACCTGTCTTGCTCTGCCGAGCATGCTGATATCAACATTCTTAAGTTCCATGCCAAGATCTTCTGAAATTACCCGGCCACCGGTTAAAATAGCTATATCTTCCAACATTTCTTTTCTGCGATCTCCAAATCCCGGAGCTTTAACCGCTACGCATGTCAATGTTCCACGCAGTTTATTTACAACTAATGTTGCAAGTGCTTCACCCTCTACATCTTCGGCAATTATTAGAAGTTTTTTGCCTTGCTGCACAATTTTCTCTAATACAGGAAGCAAATCTTGAACCGTTGAAATCTTCTTATCAGTTATCAAAATATACGGCTCATCAAGAACGGCTTCCATCTTTTCTGTGTCAGTCACCATGTAGGGGGATATGTATCCCCTGTCGAATTCCATTCCTTCGACTACTTCTAAGGTAGTGCCCATTGTCTGGGATTCTTCAACGGTAATAACTCCGTCTTTTCCTACTTTTTCCATAGCTTCGGCAATAAGTTGTCCTATTTCTTCATCTGCTGCTGAAATCGATGCTACTTGTGCTATAGCTTCTTTTGTTTCTACCGGTCTGCTGAAATTCTTAATTTCTTCAACTATAGCTTCTACGGCTTTCTGGATACCTTTTTTAAGAATTATAGGATTGGCACCCGCCACTACATTTTTCATTCCTTCATGTATTATGGCTTGAGCAAGTAATGTTGCCGTAGTGGTTCCATCACCGGCGTCATCTTGTGTCTTTGTAGCAACTTCCTTAATTAGCTGAGCTCCTGCGTTTTCATAGGGGTCTTCCAGCTCTATCTCTCTTGCAATTGTAACACCGTCGTTTGTAATTGTAGGTGTTCCGAATTTCTTCTCTAAAACTACGTTGCGTCCTTTAGGTCCTAATGTAACTTTAACCGTATCGGCTAATTTATCAATTCCCCTTAGCAGGGCTGCACGAGCATCTTCATCAAATTTAATCTGCTTTGCCATTTTTCAAAGTCCCTCCTCAATGTTTTAATGTTATTCTAATATCGCAAGTACATCGCTTTGTCTTAATATCAAGTATTCTTCCTCGTCAAGTTTTACTTCTGTTCCTGCATACTTGGAGAAAATAATTTTATCTCCAACTTTTACTTCCAAGGGAACCTTTTTACCATCGATTATTTCTCCTGAACCTACTGCTACGACTTCACCTTTTTGAGGTTTTTCCTTTGCGGTATCAGGAAGAACTATGCCGCCTTTTGTTTTTTCTTCTTCTTTTAGAACTTTGATAACAATCCGATCGCCTAATGGCTTAATATTCATTTTGAACCCTCCCTGTTTATAATTTGTTTATTGATGCACACATGAATGCATAATAGTATGAAAGATATCTTTCTTGCATTCTTACTTAATTGGAAAATAGGCTTTCGCCTTGTTGTTAGCACTCCACTTCGATGAGTGCTAACTTCATTTAATATGATATACAAAGGGAATGCTAAAATCAATTTCTTCTATTCGGTCTCTTACTTGAATAACTAGCATTTTTATAAGATATTCTTGCTTTTTCTTGTTATTTCTCGTTATTTAAACAAAATGTATTTTGTATTAGTAAAATTATGTTAGAACCATTCTGGTAAAAATTATGTATTATTTATGCAATTGTAGTTATAATATCTCATTTTCTTAGTGACATTTTGCTAAAATTAGATTATAATAAAATACAAAATTCAATGTTTTATTTAGTGAAAAGGAATTGCTTATTATATTTATATTATACAAACTTTCAAAGCGACAGATTCCATTTATGGTGTTGTCGTAAATAATCTGTCGCATTTCTATACTTATGAAAATACGGAGGTGGTATATAATTTAGGTTTGTAGTGTGACTATGATATTTACGAATTGCGTTAATTGCTTGAAAAATTTCATTCTTATTTTATGTATATTCTAACTAAAAGTATGGTTTGGGAGGTATTTAAAAGATGGGTACATTTAGAAGATCACGGTTTTTAGTTATGCTTTTAATCCTTGCTCTTTCGCTTTCTCTTCTTGCAGGTTGTGGTCAAAGCCAGTCAAAACAAGAAAGTTCCGGTGACGCTTCCTCACAAGAAGCTAAGCCTGAAGAAACTATCAAAATCGGCACCATCGGACCACTTACGGGGAATATAGCAACTTACGGAATAAGCACAAAGAATGGCGTCGAAATAGCAGTAGAAGAATTTAATCAAAATGGTGGAATAAACGGACGCCCTGTTAAACTTATATCCGAGGATACTCGCGGCGATCAGACCGAAGCAGCTAATGCCGCTTCCAAGCTTATAGAACAGGATAAGGTTGTGGCAATAGTAGGAGGGGTAATAAGCTCAGAAACTCTTACAGCAGGTCCTATAGCGAACGACGCAAAAGTTGTGATGATTTCATCTTCATCTACAGCAGCCGGAGTTCCTGAAATAGGCGATTATATCTTTAGAAACTGCCTTTCTGATGAAGTTCAGGCGGTGCAACTTGCTGAATATGCTGCAAAAGAGTTAGGACTTAAGAAATTTGCCATAATGTATACAAATAATGATTATGGGCTTTCGCTTAAAAATGCATTTGAGGCTAAGGCTAAGGAGCTTGCAGAAGTAACAGCAGTAGAAACTTACAATGATGGAGAAAAAGACTTTAGGGCACAGCTTACAAAAATCAAGGGAACAAATCCTGATGCGCTTTATATAGCAGGCTATTATACCGAAGCCGCCAAAATAGCCCAGCAGGCGAAAGAACAAGGCTTAAATGTACAAATCCTAGGAGCCGACGGCTTCTATTCACCAGTCCTAATCGAACTTGGCGGAGATGCTGTAGAAGGGGCAATCTTTACAGCCGGATTCTTCACAGATGATCCTTCTGAAAAAGCTCAAAATTTTGTTAAGGCATATAAGGAAAAATTCAATGCAGAACCTGATATGTTTGCAGCCCAGGCATATGACGCCGCTATGATTTTGCTTACCGCTCTTAAGAATACCAACGGCGAAGGCGGCGAAGCATTACAGAAAGAAATGGCAAAAACTAAGGATTTTCCAGGCATTACCGGAACTACATCCTTTACTGAAACCGGAGATGCTATAAAGAACATTATTATCTTAAAAGTTGAAAACGGCAAGTTTACAAAACTTCGTTAGTAATTTTGCCAATTAAGCAACTCTGTCAATGGGTGGCATAGCCATCCATTGACTTTGCCCTTTGGAAAGGAATGGATTTAGAAATGTTTTTCGAACAATTGATAAACGGTTTAACACTTGGAAGCACATATTCACTAATTGCTTTAGGATATACAATGGTATACGGAATTTTAGAGCTTATTAATTTTGCCCACAGTGAAATATATATGGTTGGAGCTTTTGTGGGACTTGCAATGGTTACAGTTTACAAGCTTCCTTTTGCAGTAGCTCTCGTTGCAGGCATGTTAGGTTCTTGTTTACTAGGCATAATAATCGAAAAGGCCGCTTACAAGCCTTTACGCAAAGCAAATCGCATAGCTCCCCTTATCAGTGCAATCGGTGTTTCGATCTTTTTGCAAAACGCGGCATTGATGATAGCAGGTCCCCAGGCTAGATCCTTCCCATCAGGGCTTAATATACGGACTTTGAGCGTAGGCAGTGTTCATATCTCGACTTTGCAGCTTTTGATTTTAGTTATTTCAATTGTTCTTATGGTAGGGCTCCAATTTTTAATACAGAATACCAAATTGGGACAGGCAATGAGGGCTACAGCTCAAGATAAGGAAGTCGCACAACTGATGGGCATAAAAATCGACAGTATAATTACCTTTACTTTCGCTATTGGTTCGGCATTAGGCGGTGCCGCCGGAGTTCTTGTAGGGGTTTATTTCGATTCAGTAGATCCGACAATGGGATTTTTCCCGGGTTTAAAGGGATTTGTTGCAGCAGTGCTCGGAGGAATCGGAAATATACCTGGTGCGATGCTGGGCGGGTTGATACTCGGCTTAGTTGAAATGATAGGTGCAGTATATATGTCACGTTATAAAGATGCAATTGCTTTTGCTGTTCTTATAATTATCTTGTTAGTAAAGCCCACGGGATTGCTGGGACGAAATGTGCAGGAAAAAGTGTAGGTGATACAGAATTGAATTATTATTTGCAGATATTGACAGTCATAATGATAAACTCTATACTAGCTGTAAGTCTTAACCTGATTACAGGATATACCGGGCAGCTTTCCTTGGGCCATGCAACTTTTATGGGGCTGGGTGCATATGCTGCAACCCTTTTTACGTTAAAGCTGCACTTTCCTTTTTTAGCAGCTCTTATTGCAGGCGCGCTTGTAGCTGCTTTCTTCGGTTTTATAATAGGGGTGCCTACATTAAGATTAAAAGGCGATTATCTCGCAATAGCCACTCTAGGATTTGGCGAGATTACCAAGAATATACTCATGAACCTTAAAATAACAGGCGGGCCAATGGGACTTCGCGGAATACCAAAAGTAACTAATGTTTATATAGCCGCTGTGGCTTTATTTCTTGTGATATTTTCATTAAACCGCATAATGAATTCCCGCGTGGGAAAATCTTTTATTGCAATCAGAGAAGACGAATTGGCGGCAGAAGCCATGGGAATCAATACGACACAATTCAAGATTCTCGCTTTTATAATCGGTGCTTTTTACGCCGGCTTAGCCGGTGGTTTATACGCCTTTTTATTTAGATATATAAATCCGAAAGATTTTGGCTTTATGAAGTCAATTGAAATACTTTGTATGGTAGTTCTCGGCGGAATGGGCAACACATATGGTGCTGTTCTTGGCGCATTTATAATAACGATTTTGCCTGAACTTTTGCGATCGGTGTCTCCTGTCATAGCACAATATAGGATGGTTTTCTATGGTTTATTACTGGTTATAATGATGATAGTAAGACCTCAAGGGATCATGAGCGCTCAAGCTTTGGAAAAGAAAAAATATAAAAGTTCATTAGAGAAGGGAGGGTTATGATTATGGAAATTTTAGAAGGACATGATTTGACAATGGTCTTTGGCGGCCTTGCAGCTTTGACCTCGGTCGACATCAAAATAGAGGAAGGCGAAATTTTAAGTGTTATAGGTCCGAACGGAGCCGGCAAAACTACTCTGTTTAATCTTCTGACGGGTGTTTATTCGCCTACCTCCGGTAAAATATACTTCAAAAAAAAGGAAATCAAAAATCTCAAGCCTTATCAAATAACAAAACTGGGTATTGCCCGCACATTTCAAAATATAAGGCTTTTTGGGGAAATGAGTGTCCTTGACAATGTAATAATCGGACAGCATTGCCGGACTAAGACCGGTATCTTTGGGGCAATACTTAGAACTCCCTCCGTAAAAAAAGAAGAAGCTTCCGTTAATGAAAAGGCCATGGATATTCTTAAATTTGTGGGTCTGGAAAAAGTTTACAATGAAAAAGCAAAAAATTTACCCTACGGAAAGCAGCGCCGCCTTGAAATGGCAAGGGCATTGGCCACTGATCCTGAGCTTATACTTTTGGATGAGCCGGCAGCAGGCATGAATCCCTTCGAGACTAATGAGCTTATCGAACTTATAGGAAAGATTAATGAAATGGGTAAAACCATTCTTCTAATTGAACATGATATGAAGCTAGTAATGGGTATATCTAAACGAATAATGGTGCTGGACTACGGCAAAAAAATAGCTGACGGACCGCCAGAAGAAATAAAGAATGATGAAAGAGTTATCAAAGCTTATCTCGGAGAGAGCTCCCGCAGGGAGGGCCGCGCATGTTAAAACTTGAAAATGTTGTAGCACACTATGGAAATATACAGGCACTTAGCGGCATTTCTTTGGAAGTCAGCGAAGGCGAGATAGCAACCATTATAGGCGCAAACGGAGCAGGAAAAACCACCACATTAAAAACTATTTGCAGCCTTATATCCCCTACATCAGGCAAAATCTATTTTCAAGGCAAAGATATTACAGGAAGGCCTACTTATGAGATAGTTGAAGCAGGAATATCTATGGTGCCTGAGGGGCGGCGGGTTTTCCCCCGAATGACCGTCTTAGAAAATCTTCAATTAGGTGCATATCTTAACAAAAACCGGCAGCAGGTAAAAAGTTATCTTGAAGAGGTTTTTACGCTTTTTCCCGTGCTTAAGAGTCGCGCAAAGCAAGTGGCAGGCACTCTTTCAGGCGGAGAGCAGCAGATGCTGGCCATCGGTCGTGCCCTAATGGCAAAGCCTAAGCTTTTGCTTTTAGATGAACCTTCAATGGGTCTTGCTCCTAAAATCGTTGAAAGTATTTTTGACATAATAACTAAGATAAATTGTGAGGGCACTACCATCTTGCTCGTTGAGCAAAATGCCGGAATGGCTTTGTCTATCGCCAATAAAGGATATGTACTTGAAACCGGAAAAATCGTAATGAGCGATACTGCAGAAAATCTTCTTGAAAATGAAAAAGTAAAAACGGCTTATCTAGGAGAATAAAAAGAGTATCTTAAAATTATTTGCAAATAATTTTAAGATACTCTTTTTATTCTCAG
>MPPA01000038.1 GCA_001896725.1 Methanococcoides sp. EBM-47
AAAGTTTGCTCGTGGAAAAATAGGAACAATTATATGAGATGTAAGTGCGATATGCATAGGGAGGATATTTATTTATATTTTTATATATATTGATTTTACAAGGCTGCGGGGAAATAGGGGGTTTTGGATTTCGGAATGTTTGTGGCGGGTGGATCTATTTTTGCACAAATAAAAAACGCCAGGCTGGTTTCCCAGTCTGACGCTCGGTATCTTTCGTGAACAAACTTTGTAATTTTGAACCGACTTTCTTGGAAGTCGACAATGAACAAATAAATCTATTGAATAATTATAATTAATATATTTAGTTATTAATAAAATTTTTCCTACATTATATATAGGGTATTTTATTGACCTAAATATACTATATAATATTTTACTTAATGTGTGCTATATTCGTCTTTCCAGATTAGAGATTCAGATATACGTTTAAATTTATAAAATGTCCATACTTCTTTAGAAGAATCGTCTCAGAAGCCTTAAATTTAATTCCCAAAATTCCAGACTTCTATTTATCTTCGTACTTTTAAAGGTTTTGGATTACATAATCTGAAAAACGTCTCAAAGCATTTATTACTGCATTGTGTGACTTTTTCCCCAAATCCTCTTTATTACCTCCAACATCATATTGCGGTAGAATTATATGTATATTAGTAGCCAGTTGTTCCCAAGAGATATTCTCCCATTCACAAATCTTATCAATTCTTTTGATATAATCATAAACCGTGCTAGGATTACCACTTGGAGTTATTTGCTTATATCCACAATCTATCAGATACCTTTCAAATTGTTCTTTCATATTATGTTTTCCTCCATTCTAATATAGTTAATACATTCTTCCCTCTCCTTATGAGCAAACGTATTAATTTTTTATATCTACTATTTTTTATACTCTTTTGATAACTTTAGATGCAACTTTAATAATTTTGCCTTTATTTTTCCAAGCAAAGACACCTATGCCACCAAGAACAGCAATTGGTCCTACTCTACCAACTTTTATCCCATTATTAATACAGTCATCACAATATCCTGAAGGATTTTTAATATTTATCATATTTAAGCAATTGTGCTTTTTGTTTTTACACTTTTTAAATTCAATCCCGCAAAAACTACATTTATATGTGTTGTTTTTTATATGGGTAAAATAAGACTTCTTCTGACAATTTAAACAGAATCCCTCAAGCATTTTAATCCTCCTTATCTAGACCTTGTATATCCTGCAGTTCCAAAATAATTGAACCTGTTCCTTGAGTATCAAGTTTGCTAATATCATCATTACCTTTAACAGTATTTTCCTTTAATTTAATCAGATTCATTTTTATCCTTGAATGTTTTTGCCTTTTACTTATGTAATCAATAACTTGATTAATGTCTTGACTTTCAGATACTGATAATCCTTTCTCCTTAAGCAAATATGTAACTTTTTCACCTATTCGTAAAAGATATTCATTGTAAACTTGTTTGCATTCATAAAGTTCTCTCTGACCTTCTTCAATGCCCTCGATGACCTCATAGCATTTTGCTAATGCACATTTAGAGTAAACATACCCTTGAATATAATAGTTGCTATTATCCAACCATTTCTTCATAGAATCGTAAAATTTTATATCTTGCCTATTTGAAGGTTTAAAACTGTCAATGATAGACTCTAGCATACTCCTTTTTATTTCTTTGTTTAAGTCCTTATCAATTTTTATTTCAAAATAATCTACTAACTCCTGCAATCTATCAATACATCTGTCGATTCTAGCAAATTTAAAGGAACTATTGTCATCAATCATTAATGCTTTCTGCAAAGTCTTTAAAGTGCCAGTTAGTCTTGCGTTTGTTTTATCTCTTTCATTTTCTATTAATAAATCTATCTTCTCTGATATCTGTTCTAATCTTTGCGTAATTTCAACTAATTGCATTTGTCCTGCAACACTGCATATGGCTTTGGTTGCATTACTTATTGCACTTTTATTGGGAACCACCTGCTCTAATTCGTGTTTTGATAGTTCAATATTTCCTGCTATTTCCCCATTCTTCTTGTTTCGTATCTGAGCACTAACACCATTCCATTCTAAATTTCCTGAATCTATTCCTTCCTGAAGATGTGGTTTAATAACCACTTCATACAGATCTTTTACATTTTCAGGGGCTTCCTTAATTGAAGAAAAATTATCTTTAGACTTTACTAAATTTATTAACCCATCAATTAATTGAGAATCTATTTCGGTTTCTTTCCGACTAATAACATCGTTTCCATCTAGTGTATTTAATACTTCTAACTCAATCTTAACAGGTTGTACTGAATTCCCTTCAACCATAGTTCTTCCACTCCCATAAATAATCTATATTTATACCGGTTTTATTCGTGAACATATTTTGTAATTCTGAATCGACTTTCTTATAAGTCGACAACGAACAAATACATCTACCCCTCAACACTATATGTAGGTAATACATCAATTAGTTTATGAGCCAATTTTATAAAGTGTTGATAATTGCCGAAAAACATTTTTAAATCTCCTTCAGAAACCTCTAGTCCTGTAGGATGTCCAGATTGGTTCCTTACTTTTCGTATAATATCTAAAAAGTTAAAATTCAATTTCGGATTTTCAAACCCTACTTCTTGAAATATACCTATATTTGATTCTATCCTTTTTTCAAATTCATCGAGTCTATCATAAGCAGATTTTGCATTAACAACTTTGCGTTTAAAATTTTCAATTTCATTAGAGGTTCCATTGTTCTCTAAATACTGGTAGTATGCGTTGCTTAGATTTATTAATAAGTATTCAGCAGCACATCCTAGCATTGTACTCGCTGCTAATCTATTATTTCTTATAGCACATTCACAAGCCTCATATAAATATTTCCTTTCAATCTGATCAATATCCATACTTGAGATTTCCAATATAAAGTTCTGATAAATTGAATCCTCCACAATTTCATTTTCAATTTCATCAATTTCTACACTTGTAATGTTATAGGCTAATGTACTTATATAAACACCTACCGCAGCATATTCATCATCATCTTCATATATCTCGAAACAAATTTTCTCTAACTTCTTTAGATTACCTTCTAAAATCTTTTTAAATTCAATAGGTGTTTTTATATTAATGAACATCTTTCTTTGATTTGATACAATACCTGAATAATCCCAACGCCTATCATATACTATTTTTGAGTGTTTAATAAAGTTACTTAGTTCAGTTTCACCTTCTATATCTAAGTATTTAATCATTGTATAATGTAGACTTTTCTCTGGCGTCATTTACTCACTCCTCATTTCGTATACTAAAGGTATTCCTTTTCCTTCATTTAATTAATGAAAATTTATAACCCTTCTATATCAAAATTATAATCTACTAAGGTCCACTTATCATTAAATCCTCTGCTCGGATGCCTCATTATTTTCTCATTACCATCTTTAAAACATTTCAACTTATGTTCATATTTCTTTAATATACCTTTAATTTTTCTCTTCTCAGTTATCTTTTCACCTCTTGTCCAAGCAATGATTATTATTGATGCATCTTCAAATGCTTGCTCTATGTATTCAATATTAATTCCTTCATAATCTTGATTTCTATATTTTAAATTGTTAGGATTAGTAGACATATATGAAAACAAATTAACTATGGACATACCGCTAAACCCATTATCCACAAGATAATTCGTAACATTCATAACCGTTAGATCCAATTTTAAAGAATCTGCCTTGCTAGGATTTAACATTATAATTGCCGCAGTTTTTTCACCTTCGCCCCATTGCTTTTTTAGCATATATCGATATGTATGTTCTCCATCTTTTAAAAATTTCACTTCTGTATTTATTTGCTTCTGGTCCGTTTCAATCATATTCCTGACTTCAATTTTATTTTTCATTGTTTCACACCCTTTTTCACCTATATCCAGCCTTTAACTTTATCCTATTGAAAATTATTGTTTAGAATAAACTCATTTCGATATCGGAAGAACGAAATGTTGATAAAAATATTTCCCCCTGGTCATCAACATCTCGAAATTTTATACCTAACTTATTAAGGGATGCTGCCTGTACCCTTAGAAATATTATATATTCCGTTTCATACTTTATTATATTTTGCTTAGTATCATTTCGGTCTGGTCCCCTATCTCTGGACAATATCTTTGTATTTCTCATAAAATCGTACTTTTGCATTAACTTTAATAATTGTTTAAAGCTTAAAGATTAC
>MPPA01000034.1 GCA_001896725.1 Methanococcoides sp. EBM-47
CCTGACTTTGACAGCTAAAACCCAGAAAAAAGCTTGCAACTCATTGAGAAGCAAGCTTTTATTTTGCCATTCCAAAACACAAATATGTTTGTATAGATTTAGCCTTCGTAATCTTTTTTCTTTGTCTGCCCGATGATTCTCTTGATGTCCGACTGCTGCAGGAACTTCCTTGATATGTCTATATCCAGGGTCTTGAGTATGGTGTCGACTATCACGTCATAGTATGCGACCTGGTAGATGTTTGAGTTTGCAAGCTGCAAGGCGTTGAAGCTGGAAAGCGACTCCTGTATCGACTTGGCCGAGTATTTCCAGCCGAGCTGCAGCTCAAGCAGCCTTTCCAGGACCAGGGATATGAAACATATCAGGAAGTGCGCCCGTATCCTGTCCTGCCTGCTGTGGAACACAGGCCTCAGCGAGAGCATTCCGGTCTTCGTCACCTTGAACGTCTCCTCGATCTTCCACAGCCCGCCGTAGATGTCCGCTATCTCCGAGGCCGGGACCACATGGTTGAGGACCAAGAACCCGTCAGAGTCCCGGTAGTATGCATGGCCGGACGGCCTGTCCGGGTTTATCCCGGATTCGTCCTCGACCCCGATGACGTTGGTGCAGATGAGGTAGTAGCCGTCGTACTTCTCGTCCTCCTCCAGCTTGGAGGCGTCGAACTCGTAGAGGCACCAGTCGGCCTGTACCAGCTCACCCGCCTTGACGGGGCTCTTTCTCAGGTACTTGCTCTTGCCGTAGCTGGAGTCCTTGAAGTCCTTCGACCTCTTGCCCTCGGACTGGAGCGCCTTCTCGACCACCGCCTGCCGTTCGCGCTTCGCCCTGTCGCTGTACTTCCTGCTCCAGATGAACACCTGCCTCTCGTTGTAGATTCCCGAATGCTTGCTGTCATCCACATCGCCGTATGCAGAGGCCCTCCTGGGGATCGTCCTCTCCTTGATCATCGACACCACGTTGCCGTTGCCGTCCAGCGTACGCTCCCACCCCTCGCACGAGAGCGCGAACTCCTTGGTCTGTGAGTCGGACTTGCGTATCGACTGGCTGATCACATACCCGTTCCGTGCATCCCGGATCTTCATGATGTTGTAGTAGCTCATCATCCCCTTGTCCGCCACCACGATCTTCCTGCTGTCGGAAAAGTCGATGATGCTGTTGTCCATGGCCTCGGGAAGCGTCTCGCAGTCGTTGGTGTTGCCCCGAAACAGCTCGTAGGTTATGGGAAGCGACAGCTCGTCCATGAACAGGCCCATCTGGATGATCGGCTCGGGCCGGTGCTCCTTGCAGGGGCCCTTGGCCCTCAGCCCGTCCTCGCCGTCGGCCTCGTCCCGCTCGAAGTAGTAGTTGGTGACGTCGTAGAACACCACCGTGTCCCTTCTTCCGAACTTCTCCTTGATCTTGGCGTCGAGGTGCCTCAGCAGGTCGGTCCTCCACTTCAGGAGGTGGTCCATGCTCCGGTAGACGTCCTGAAGGCCGTACTCCGTATCGCCGAAGAACCGATCCTTGTGCTCCCAGGTGTTCTTCTTCGAGGCAGGCCACAGGCATCGCGAGTAGAGCAGGTGCTGGAAGATGACGTTGAGGTTGAACCCGCAGTCCAGGTACCTGCGCCGGTTGTTGACGAACTCGTCAAGCTCCAGGCGGTGGTACAGCCTCGAGTATGCGGCGAACCCGAGGTTCCTGCAGTCGTCGGAAACCTGCAGGTCGCCCTCCCCGGAAAGGCTGAGCCTGATGGTGAAGTCGACCTGGTAGCCGATCGCCTTCGGCGAGGCCTTCGCCTCCCGCTTGAGGGCCTCCATCCGCTGGGCGATGAACGCCTCGGGGTCTATCCCCCTGGCCGTCAGGTCGGAGCGGTGGTGGGTCTCTACGGTGGTCCTCCGCTGTTTGTTCTTGGAGCCGGGGATCCTGCATGCGTTGGAGATGTTGTAGGCGAGATCTCCGTCCTTGAGCTGTGTCTTCACCAGTACATATGCCATGGGTAGAGTGTAGCACAGGCATGGGAAAGAGTAAACTTATAAATACTTATAAACTATAAAATGTTTTCTATCCAAGGGGTATGGGCATGAAAAAACCACCCTGGGGTGGCTGGTTGTAGGTTTTGGGGTTGTGAATTAGCTTATGCAGCTGTCAAAGTGTGGA